>JANMPT010000035.1:0-1662 GCA_031370005.1 Bdellovibrionales bacterium
CGTCCGTGCGCACCTCGGCGACGACGGCACGCAGACGTTCGTCTCCGCGTTGCTGGTCGTCGAGCAGCGGATTCGCTTGCGTCTGGCCTGGGACGTGCTGATGGACGAGCGTTGAGCGTGGAACGAGCGCGCCGAGTCGCCGCCGGCACCGCCATCGACCCCCGGTTGGGAATGGCGCTCAACGCGATCGCCGCTGCGACGGTCCGCCTCGCACAGGTCGACCCGGTCACGACCGAAGTGGTGCGCATCCGCTGCGCACAGCATCACGACTGCGGCACTTGACTGTCCGTGCGCCTGGCAGTTGCCAGGGATGCCGGTTTTGACGAGGACACCATCAGCGACGTGCTCGCGTCGCGGACCGAAGCTCTGCCGGAGCACCAGCGGGCCGCCCTGGCACTCGCCGATGCGATGATGACGCAGCCCACGTCACTGAGTGCCATCGACGTCGCGCTCCTGCGGGCGTCCTTCTCCGACCAGCAACTCGTCGAACTCACCCTCGACGTCATGAAGTGGAACGCACAGAAGGTGGCCGTCGCCCTCGGGACCGACGTGTGGCTGCGACCGGGCGAGCTCAGCGACCTCGTCTTCGACGAGCAGGGCAATTGGGTGCGGAGCTGACGAGGTTCGTCCCGCTCACGGCACGACAGGAGCGATCCGCGTGATGGTGAGCGGGTCCACGCCCGGCGTATAGAGCTCGTGGGCGCGCCGCCACCGGGCGAACGTGGCGAGGATGTGGGGCGGGTCCCCGTGCAGCTCGGTGAAGCCCCCGTTCAGCTCGCGCGTGTCGAAGTACGCGGCGTCGACTCCATCGGCGTACAGGCGGCACGCCGGCGAGTAGCCCAGGTCGTCCAGCCGTTGGTGCTCCGCCTCGAAGTCGTGCACCAGGTAGGCCTGATGATGGAAACCCTCCTCGCCGGCGGCGTACATGTCGCGGTAGATCGACGGTGTCTCGTCATGCTGGGCGATGAACTGGATCATCAGGTCACCGAGGTATCCGAACGCATACGAGACATCGGCCTCGTGATCCGTGCCGCGGTAGGTGAATCGCTCGGTGCGATGGTGGGGCGAGACTGAGAACGGTCCTGCGCCATGGACCTCGCTCCACCGCTGCATCGATGCCGAGAGGTCGTTGACGAAATACGCGACCTGGAACAGCGTGCGAGATTCCATCCACCGGGTCTACCACGCCGGTCGGAGATTCCCCGCCACCGAGGCCACGTCAAGACTCTCAGTCAGCCTCAGGCGGATCTTGCGAGCCGACTTCCATGCGAAGGACCCAAAGGGCAGTTCAATCGAGGGCGCGGTTGGAATGATGCGAAGGAGAAGCCGTCCGTCATCCTCACCTACACCAGCACCGAGGACCCCGATCCGGAAGCATTCAAGGCCTGGAGAGCGCAACAATACGAACGCCTGACCGCTTGGGCCGATGCGATCAACAAGGAGATTCGGGAGCACAACGCACTTTGCTCAGAGATGGTTCCGTCCGCTGTTGCCAAGCGGCTTGATCAACTGGCGAACGCCGAGGCGTTCGAAGCAGGTCTCGACCGCTCACGCTTGGTCAGCGTTAGTGATACGCCCGACATCGGTGGAGACAGCGCATAACGCGCGGTGCAGAACGACGCCGCGGCCACCGGCGACGATCGCGACAGAACGGCGCATCGG
>JANMPT010000046.1:0-13927 GCA_031370005.1 Bdellovibrionales bacterium
CGCGAGGGGAAAAAATATGAATTAATCGGTTTACCGGACCGGCTTGACCTTTCTTCCTCACCAGATTGTCCTAAATCTGATCAAGGAAGTTGGCAAATTAGCTTTACGGCCCCACCTGACTGGCGGCCGCTTCCCGCAGGACCTAAAGAACGTGAGCAGGAGATCAATATAAATGGAATTTCAGCAAAATTTTATGATCGCATATCCCTTGAGTCATCGGCAGAAAATATATTTTGGACGGTAAAGTTTAGGTGCGACGGACATCTTCTCAGTGCCGCATATCGAGACCACCTGGATAAGCCCGAGCTGGAAAAAGCCGCCAAGAATCATGTTGTTCCTGAGGTGTTTAAAAAATTTGTTGCGAGTTTTCAGTGTGTCGATCCTGAAAAATAAAAAACAAATCCATTATCCAAAGCACGCTTGAGATGAGGACGGCTAGGACGCGACTGAGTTGAGTTTGCGGTGCCGCTATGGCCGCAAACGTCACAATATTTCGCTTTCGTCACGCCTTCATCACATGGAGCGAATGTATCTTCGATATATTTGTCATCAACACCAAATCAAGGAGAAAAAAATGACAGTCAACGAAAACACAATCAAAGGAAAATGGCTTGAGATGAAGGGCGATATTCAAAAGGCCTGGGGCAAGCTGACAGATGATGAACTCGAAAAAACCAAAGGTGACATGAAAGCCATTGGGGGCCTAATTCAGCAGCGCTATGGCGAGACTCAGAATTCCTATAGCAAAAAACTTTCAGATATTTTCAAACGTTTTGAAACAAAGAAAGACGAAACCATTGATAAGGTCAAAAAGAACGTAAAAAACTAACCCCGTGTCTATGTGAGGCTTTCGAGTTGACGTTTTTTTCCTAGGGGTCTATACCCAAGCCCATGGATTCATTCACCAATACCAAGCCTCTCAAAGCTCTCCTTGTAGCGATTCAACTCCCCAAGGTTTCAGATCAAGACACCCAAAGTTCTCTCGAAGAACTGGGGCGTCTTGTGACCACTCTTGGTTATGATGTCATCGGTCAAACTTCTCAACGCAGAACCTCAGAACGTGGAGCCACTGTCCTTGGCGACGGAAAATTGAAAGAACTAGCGGAGTGGACCGGCGGCACTGGTGTGATCGGCCCCATGGTTGTGAAAAAAAAACATAAGGCCGCTTTGAAGTTTGAAAAAAATCAAGCCCCAGAGACCGAAGAGACCGACGAAGAAGACTTCACTAAAAGCGAGACCCCCAAAGAGCGAGCTCAAATCCTTGTCTTTGACTGCGACCTCTCGCCTTCCCAATTAAGAAATCTTGAGAGCGCAACTGGTGTTCAGGTTCTGGATCGTACCGGTGTGATTATCGAAATCTTTAGTCGACACGCAAAAACTCGGTCAGCTCGCCTTCAAGTTGAAATTGCAAGGTTGACTTACGTAGCCCCGCGATTGCGTGAAACCGGCGGCGGCGAGGATCGCGGCGGCGGTGGCGTTGGTGGAAAAGGCGCCGGGGAATCCAGCATTGAGTTGGATCGCCGAAAAATCCGCGATCGAATTAAAGAACTCAAAGATGAACTTGATTCCATTGCGCAAGAACATGACACTCGCCGGGCACGACGCGGCCAAGAAATCTCAGTAGCCCTTGTTGGTTACACCAATGCAGGGAAATCCTCCTTGATGCGCGCACTGACCGGCAGCGACGTCTTAGTGGCTGACAAGCTCTTTGCGACTCTTGATACGACAGTACGTTTACTTTACCCGGAGTCCGTCCCTAAAATTTTGATCTCGGACACAGTGGGCTTTATCAAAAAGCTTCCCCATGATCTCGTTGCTTCCTTCAAATCCACCCTTGATGAGGCCCTCAATGCCTCATTGTTGCTTTATGTGGTGGACTCTTCAGATCCAACTTTTCGCTCACAACTTGAAGTGACTCGCACCGTTCTTAATGAAGTGGGTGCCGGAGATATTAAAAGTCTTTTGATTTTAAATAAAAAAGATCGTCTGTCCGCTGACGATCTATTGAAACTTAAACTAGAATTCCCGGAGGCCGTGTTCTTATCGGCAAGAAATCCTGAGGATGTGAGCGCCTTGCGACTTCAACTAATCGGCTATTTTGAAGCCGATATGGTCGACGAAGATATTCTGATCCCCTACGATGTTCAAGGTGCGGTCGGTGATATCCGCGCTAAAATGCGCGTTCTTTCTGAGTCCTATGATGGCACTGGAGTGACTTTAAAAATACGAGCTCACCCCGACAATATTGCAAGAATCAAAAGTCGCTTTGGCCTGTAAGCACACCGCGCCCCATAAGGGTTGCCACTAATTTTTTATTGTAGAGTTTCATTAAGGCGACTTTCACCCCTTCGCCCTCAATCACGCCCATGGCACAGGCAATGGCCTCTAAAGTCGCCATCCCCTCGGTCCTATGCTCTTCTCGCATATGAAACTTTGCTTGATTTGGCGCTCGAATCATAACTCTAGGGACATCTTTGAACTCGTGATGACGATAGTGTACCTTACTGGCCTGCCGCCAGTTCCCGTCAGGAACAATCAGTTGAATAGGTCTTGGATCTTTTAAAATAAACTCAGGAGTTAAATCCTCAGCATCTTCGGAGGGATAAAGTAAAAGACTGCGATATTCAGGAGTAAGCAGATCGCTTAGATCCAAAATTTCTCTGGTGACTCCCCGTACCCGCATTTCACTATTAACCAGCGCCTTTAAGGCCAAACGTCCGGTATTGGTCGTGCGTTTTAACTCACGGTGATGAACCACGACACAGAGCCTGGTCATGAGATCAAGACTAGGAATAGACTCACAAATACAAAGTCCGTGATTTAAATAACAAACTTGGCAAGGATCTTTTGTTTTTCTTTTTCTTGAAAGAGAAGACTGAACTGTCAGTAATTTCATCATAGAAGAAATTGGAAAAAAGACTAAAAACTCTGAAGACGGCTGATCGCCGTCTTCAGGTAAATCTTATGATTTAATTGCCTTTAACTTTTACGTTAACTGCACAAGGGCCTTTTTTACCCTGGCCGACCTCAAATTCAACTTTGTCGCCATCGCGTGGCTCTTGACCTTGAACTTCAGAAATATGGAAGAACAAATCAGCTCCATTATCTGGAGTAATGAAACCGAAACCTTTGCTCGCATTGAAAAACTTAACCGTACCTGTACTCATGAAAATAACCTCTTTATAAAAAAATTTCTGATATCAGTATTAACACATTTTCTTAACTAGGGAAGCGGCTTTCGCTTGAACGAAGATTTTTCACTTAAAATCCCTCTAGCGACGCTGTGCATTATTGAGCCTTCAATAGCACATTGGCAATAATCAACAAACCTGCGACGGTTAGACTATGAGAACAGTTATTGATCATATCGAAAATGCCTTCGACCTTAGTTATACCAATTTCCCAAAGTGTCCAAAAACTCAAATTAAAAGCATTGGCATCTTGGGAGGCGGAACTGCCGGTTATTTGACGGCTTTGGCTCTGCAAAAACTCCATCCGGATACTAAAACCACGGTTATTGAGTCCAGTAAAATCCCGGTCATCGGCGTGGGTGAGTCCACCACTTCTGAAATTGTGGCCTTCTTGCATAGAACACTCGACATCGACCCCATTAAATTCTTTCAGAATGTCGAACCCACACTGAAGTTTGGAATCCGCTTTGATTGGGGACGCCCTGGAAACTACAAATTTAATTTTAATTTTTTCGCTAGCCATCAATATGAGTCTTACTTCTATGAAAACTCCACGGCAAACTCGAGCTGGCCCTCGGTTTTGATGAATGAAAATAAAATCCCCATCATTCGCAACGAGAACGGCAGCCTCACTTCGTTCCTAGGAAGCATTCCCTTCTCTTATCACCTCGACAATAAAAAACTAATTAAGTTTTTACATCAGCAGCTTCTCGAAAGAGACATTGAAATTGTCGATGGCGAGGTCAACAAAGTAAATCTTGATGAAAATCAGTTTGTTTCCTCCTTGCAAACCCTCGAAGGCCATACTCTTTCTTATGATTTGTATATAGATTGCTCTGGTTTTCGCTCTAGAATCCTCGGGCAAGCCCTGGGGACTGAGTTCCTTCCTTTCACCGACACTCTGATCACAGACAAAGCCATCACCTTTGAACTGCCCCATAATAACAACATCAATTGTTATACCTCTGTAATCACCATGAACAGTGGCTGGTGTTGGAATATTCCCATGAGAGAAGAAAACCATTATGGTTATGTGCATGCTTCCAAATACTGCAACGAGGCCGACGCAGTCGCTGAAGCTAGAGCTAAATTCGGTAACTTTGAAAAATACAAAGTTGTAAATTTTAGAACAGGCCGTCACACGCTGGCTTGGAATAAAAACGTTTTCTCAATCGGCAATGCTTACGGCTTCATTGAACCCTTGGAGTCAACCTCGATTCAAACTGCAGTTCATAGTATTATGACTTTGTGTCGACTCATGCCAAACTCCCACAGCGATTATGGTTCTATTGCTGGCATCAACAAAGAAATTGCGGCGAACTGGGATACATTCCGTTGGTTCCTAGGGATGCACTACAAGTTTAATAAACAATTGGACACTGCTTTTTGGAAGTATTGCAATGAGCACACCAATATCGGCAATGCTCAGATGATCATTGATATGTTCAACCAACGCCCGCCTTTAAGTGCAGGAAACTTTGGAACAGGCTCCCCCTACACGGCTCTGGAGGCTTTGGTATTCAATAGCTACAGCTATGACTCTTTATTATTTGGTCAGAAATTAGTGACGAGGCAGTTGGCACAACCTGAGATGACAAAAGAGGAATACCTAGGCAAGGTGGAATCATACCAGTTTCTCACGGGCAAGGCTTTAACTTTGCATGAGCTTTTCAAAAATGACCATCTTATCAAGGACGGACTGCTTGAACAGCTCTTCACTGATAATGATACTTGGATTGTTGAGACTGAAGCTTAAGAGGATTCCAGAGATGTCTAAAAAGAGTAAGCTTTATAATCGGGGTGCCTTCTGAGCTCGACTGATTTTGCATCATTACCTCTGTCTGCAGACCTCCTTGCTGTGGTCCAAGAATTGGGCTACGAAAAGCTCACTCCGATTCAGGCTGAAAGCATTCCTCATTTACTGGCTGGTAAAGATCTCGTCGGCCAAGCTAAAACTGGCAGCGGGAAAACGGCGGCCTTTGCTCTGCCGATTCTTCATAAAATCAACATGAAAAACCAAAGGCTTCAAGCGATGATCCTTTGCCCTGCCCGTGAGCTCGCCGCCCAGGTAGTAACAGAGATTCGCAAGCTAGGACGTCGTCATGATGGTTTGCAAGTTCTCACCATCACAGGCGGAGTTCCGAGCCGTCCACAAACTATAGCCCTCGAAAGTGGTGTCCATATTGTCGTGGGAACTCCGGGACGCGTATTGGATTTGATCCAGCGCAATCGCATGGACTTAAGCCAAATCAAAACCCTTGTCCTTGATGAAGCTGATAAAATGTTTGAAATGGGCTTTGAAGATGAAATCAAGGCCATCTTAAAAGAAATTCCTAGAACACGCCAAACTGCTTTTTTTTCGGCCACATTTCCTGAATCCATTCAAATGCTAAGCAATAAACATCAAAAAAATCCGATCATGATTAGCATCGAAGACACTAAAGAAACCGCCCCACAGATAGAACAGTTTGTTTACTCCGCAGAGCCTGCAGATAAGATTTCAACTTTGCTACGTGTTTTACAACAACACCCTTCGAACTCCACCATTGTTTTTTGCAATATGAAGCTTGATGTAAATGAGCTTGCAAAAATCTTAGCGGAGGAAAATATCAGCTCAGCCTGTATCCATGGTGATCTTGATCAACGAGAACGAGACCGCGTCATGGCCATGTTCCGTAATGGCAGTCATCGCATTCTGATTGCAACTGATGTCGCGGCCCGTGGGCTTGATATCGAAAACCTGGAACTCGTCATCAACTTTGATCTTCCTCAACATCCAGACATTTATGTTCACCGCATTGGACGCACAGGGCGCGCTGGTCGCACTGGTGTAGCAGTTTCTCTCGCCACTGCCCAGGAGACTATGCGAGTTGTGGAGATTGAGAAATTCACTGGAGTTAAACTTGAAAGACGTATTTTGGGCTTTAAAAACCAACATGGTCTTAGCAAGGATTTGCGCGAATCCACCATGAAAACAATTTCAATCTCCGGGGGACGAAAAGATAAATTAAGACCGGGGGACATACTGGGAGCCCTCACCGGCGAGGCTGGAGGCCTCAGCGCCTCTGATGTGGGTAAAATTGAAATTCAAGACCGATTTTCCTACGTAGCCATCTCTGCTTCCCTTGCTGATGCCGCCTTTGAGCGCCTGCGCCAAGGCCGTATCAAAGGCAAAAAATTTCAAATAAAATTTATGAAGTAAAAAATCAGGTCCATCCGCAAGCTTGCTTTTAGCAGTCTACTGCTCTATGCTGAGGAGAGGAGATTTCCATGGAACCTCAGACGTTGATAATTATCGGAGCCATTGCTATTTCCTTTGTGAGTGTCTTGGTTTACGCAATTTTAGCAATTTTTTTTCCTGAATGGGTAGGGATCACCGGAAAAGTTGCTCGGGGCGCAGAAGAAAGCCACCAAAAAGGCGCTGAAAGCGGCAATCGCACTTCTGAAAAACTCGATAAATAATTTTTCAGTTATTTAAAAAATACTTTCGCTTTTCAGATTTAATGAGCATCAATGACTTTTGATGGGCCTGATTTTAGTTTAATTCTATAAAGTGGAATAAATCCAATGGCCACAATAAACATCAATGTGATTGCAAGCTGCAAGAAGCTTATCATAAAGACTTGATTCTGCACTCGTATCCAGAGGCTCTTAACAGCAGCACCGGCCCCTTGATTAAAGCCCACAACATCGGACATCTTCGTCGCCATGCCATTCAGAGTTTGATAATAAGCGGATTGAGTCGCTGGATTTAAAAGTGACACCTTACTTGAGAGATTCGCATAGTTTTGATAACTATTTTTCGCAAGAATTGTTCCAACCATGGCAACACCAATACTGCCACCCAATTGTCTGAAAAGATTTAACAAGCCAGACACTTGACCTAAATCCGTACCTTTAAATTGACCTAAAATCGCAGAATTGATTGGTACAAAAAGAAATGCCATACCAAAACCACGCATATAGAGGACATTAATAATATCCCCGCGGGAAGACAGGGGCGATAGACCAGACATCATCCACAAACAGGCTTCCAAAGAAATAAATCCAATGGCAATTAAAATTTTTGGACTGGTACCACTGACCATCTGTTTTCCAATAAAAGGCATCATCATTGCCGTCAAAATTGAACCCGGAATAAATAAGGAGCCAATCTGAGTGGCGTCGTAATGAAAAACGCGACTCATAAATATTGGTAGGATAAAGACAACGGAATAAAGAAAAAAACCCAAACACCCCATCAGCATCACGCCGTTTTGAACCAAGGGATTCACGAATAGGCGGATATTAATGATTGGATTTGAAACCTTTAACTCCCACCAGATAAATCCCGGGATGCAAATTGCTGAAATAAAACTATTGATAATAATAGCATTGGAAGCAAACCAATCATCTGCCTCACCACGCTCAAGGATAAACTGCAAACACCCAATCCCAAGGGCTAAAAGCGCAAACCCCACCCAGTCCAGTGATTGTTTTTCTCTTTTTGCCTCACCCTCTTGAAGGGTGCGATCAAAAATTACCCCCATACCAACAAGCAAAGCAATAATTCCCAGAGGTAAGTTAATATTAAATATTGATCTCCAGCCGAAGTTATCTGTGAGATAGCCCCCCATCACCGGTCCTAGAGTCGGCCCCACCATCACGCTCATGCCAAAGATTGCCCCGGCAATACCGGCCTTTTCTTTTGGAAACTGCTCATAAATCAATGTCTGTGACGTAGGCAAGAGTGCCCCCCCAAAAAGTCCCTGCATAATTCTAAAAATAATCAAGACCTCAAGATTCGGAGCAAGACCACAGGCCACAGAGGTTATAGTAAAGGCTGAAATACAACCTAAAAAATACTTTCGGCGGCCAATGCGTTCACTAAACCATGCGGAGATTGGCAGTACGATGGCATTGGCAATTGCATAGCCCGTAATGACCATACTGATGTCTTCAAGTGTGGCACCAAGATTTCCCATCATCGAGGACAAAGCCACATTGACGATAGACGTATCTATAATTTCCAAAAGTGAGGCCAGGACCGCGACAAATATAATCAGCGGATTTGGACTTTTCATAAAAACCTCAAAGCTTGATTTTACTCTTAGTTTTTCCGTACCTTCACGAACGCAGACAAGCCAGCACGCAAGAGTTCCAAATCAGTTCCAATCAAATTTTCAAATTTAATTTTAACAGGGATACGTTGAACCACTTTCGTGAAATTCCCGCTGGCATTGTCGGGAGGCAAAAGAGAAAATGTCGACCCCGTAGCAGCACTCAATGCCACCACACTCCCTTTGTAGTCCTTACCCCGAATGGCATCAATTTCGATATCCACAGGGCTGCCGATTTTAATACCTGAGATTTCAGTCTCTTTAAAGTTCGCCGTCACCCAACGCCCCTGATCACCAACAAAGCCAATCAAGGGAACTCCTGCTGAAGCGAACTGTCCCTTTTCTACGGATTTTTTAGCAATAGAACCATCCACAGGTGCCTTAATTTTAGTATTTTCAATATTGAGTTTTGCCTGATCCACTTGCGCGGAAATAGCCTCATATTTCGATTTTAATTCAGAGTAAGAAGCAGTCGCTGTATCATACTGTTGTGAACTAACTGCATTTTGCCTATAAAGTTGCAAGATTCTTTGATAGTTTTTCTCAGAGTCCTTCATCCGGGACTCCAAACCTAAAAGCTCACTCTGAACCTGTTTTAAGGTGTTTTCATAGTCGCGGCTGTCAACTTCTGCCAAGATATCGCCTTCTTTGACCCTTTGACCCTCTACAACTTTAACATCGATAATATAGCCAGGAACCTTTGCCGCAAGCATCACCACGGGGGCTTCCACTTGAGCATTGTCTGTTGTTACATACATTATGTGTTCAACTGTAAAATACAGCCCAAGGATTAACCCGACGGAGCCTGCGCCAATCAAAATCTTTTTTCTATTGTCCATGCAATCCTCAACTTCAATTTTTTAATTTAAACTCAAAAGCTTCTCGCCCGTGGTGAGTTCTAGATTTACTAAAGACTCTAGAGACCCCATTTGCGCATTAACTAAGCCAGCACGCGCCCTGAAGAGCTCGCCTTCAGCATCCAGGATATCTGTGTCTGTTCTGGTTCCAACTTTTTTACCCTGCCGCGCGAGTCGCACGGACTCCTCCGCCTTGACCACATCATTTTGGCGGGCTTTGAATACCGTGCCAAAATAAAGATACTTTCTTTTCCAAAACTCAAGATCTTGCTGGGCTTTCAAACGCGCCTGAATCAAGCTCTTGTCAGACTGAATTGATTGTTGGAAACTTTGATGATCGCGAGCAATTGAAGTCATCCCATCAAAAAGATTCCAGATCATGCTAAGACCTACTTGATAGGAATCGCGGTACTGATCCCAACTGTCAAACTGATTATCCCGGTTATTATAGTGTTGGTACTGCCCATACAAAGACAGGTGTGGCACCCAATAACTGCTCGCCGCCTTGGAAAGGCTTTTGGCCCCCTCACTCCGCAGCTCAAGGGCTTGCAGGTCAGGGCGCGCTGTTAATTTATCTCTTCGCAAGGCCTCAGTAATTTTACCGTTAAAGGCGGGCCATACCCCTACCAGGGTTCTTTGATCAGACTCGAGGCCCATAATCTCTGTAAGCTTGTTACGAGCTGCTGACAAATTGTCAGCAGAATTAAGAACTTCAGACTCGGCCTCACTGACCTGAACCTCTACGCGCAAAATATCGTAGTTAGTGGAAATTCCGGCTTTTTTAAATAAGTACACATCTTTAAGATGATCTTTAAGGGTTTTTAGATTTTGTTCCGCCACCTGAAGCAATTCCTTGGCTGTCAGGGCCCTATAGAACTGCACAATCACCTCGCGACTAATTTGAAACTCTGTCCAAGTATATTCTTTTTGTGAAGCTGATGAAAACGAACCTGCTGAGGAGTATCTATTCACCCCTGCCCCGCCATCGAAAAGCGGCATAGTTGCTGTTAAAATCAAATTCGAAGTCGGAACAACTTGCTCAATAGAAGCTGCTGGCTGAGAGGGATTTAGCTGCACATCCATCAACATGTATTTCTTATCAAAAAGATAGTTCACCTGGGCCGTCAGGTTTGGCAGATATGCACTGAGAGCCTCAGTTTTACGCCAAGAGTTTTCCTGCTGAAGCGCTTTTGCTTTTTGCAAACGTGGCGAGTGATCCTCAGACTCATGAATGGCTTGCTGGACTGTGAGATCTTGCGCAAAAGTCTGAAGGCTTAAAAAACCAATGATTATCAAAATAAGAACACGCATTAGAACCTCAAAAGTATGTTCTGGACAGTTCTACGTCCAAATGGTTTGCATTGCAAACCATTTGTGATATAGATCTTTTTAATGAGAACTAAAAAAACATGTCATTTGGTCCCTGGGGATATTAAACTTCATCCCGCGCTTGAAAAACATTTAGGCTATTGCCTTTATAAAGCTGCTCTTAAACTCAGGGCCATGATAGATAACCTGATGGACGAAGATGGACTTATTGCCCCTCAATTCGGCATCCTCACTATTCTAGGAAGCAAGGGTGGCTTGAACCAGGTCAGCCTTGGCCTGCAGACCGGTATTGATAAGGCCACCATTGTAAAGCTTATTGATGGTTTAGAACGCCTGAACTACGTCACCCGCGTGAGCTCCGAAGCTGACCGTCGTGAGAAATACTTACAGATCACACCTCATGGCCGCAAATTTCTGAATAAAATCACACCGCGGATTAAGCACCTGGAAACTGAGTTTCTTAAGCCCCTAGCCACTGAAGAAAAAAGAGTCTTGCTAAATGCAATGCCTAAGCTTATGAAACCCAGGGCGTGAACAAAAAAAAATACAATAAAATAAATATTGAAATCAGCAACATTTGCAACTTGCAGTGCAGCTTTTGCCCACCCGTGGAGCGGGAAAAAGGCATGATGAGCCTTGAAGTTTTTAGCTCAATCATTGAGCAAGCAGGCCCTCTCGCCGAACAGGTCACTCTGCATTTGATGGGGGACCCTTTAGTTCATCCCCAATTAAATAAATTCATTGCCATCTGCGACCGCCATAAAATGCCGATATTTTTGGTAACAAACGGAGTCCTTATGAATGCAGTTAAAGAAGAGCTGCTGTTGCTCCCTATTTTTCGCCAGGTAAACTTCTCTCTGCATAGCTTTCATGATAACTATGGAAACAAGGATCCAAGTGTTTATTTGGAAAAAATATTTAAATACACGGAACGCGCATTCACTGAGCGCCCAGAGCTTTACATTAACTACCGCCTATGGAATTTGGATGAACCCCTTGGCATCGGCTTGCAAAATCACTCTATCCTCAATCAAGTCTGCGAGCGCTTCAGCTTCAAATTTAATCAAAATATTGATGTCCGCAAAAATAAAAGCGTGCGGATTAAAAACCGCCTATACCTTCACTTTGACACTGAATTCACATGGCCAGACTTAAATTTGCCGGTACTTGGGGAACGAGGAACTTGTTACGGACTTTCAAGTCACTTTGGCATACTTGCAGACGGAACCCTGGTCCCCTGCTGCTTGGATAAAGAGGGGAAAATCCCCTTGGGCAATGTAAAAGAACAAAGCATTGAATCTATTCTCGACAGCGAAAGAGCTCAAAAAATTTTGAAGGGCTTCAAGGACAATAAGTTGACGGAAGCCCTCTGCCAACGCTGCCAATACATTACTCGCTTTTAGTGGAGGGCATTTGAAAAATGGTTTAATGAGAGTTATGGCGAAACCAACAAGCTCCAGATAATGTCAAATCTTTACAAATAAAAATCAGTCAACGCCGTAATGATTTCGCTCGCACTTCCTAGTTTTTTATTTTTGCAGTAATCAACAAGGCCAACGTCCGTTAATGTACTTGAGATCTCATTGAGGTACGATTTCAAGTGCAGCAAGGGAAGACCGGATATTTTCAAGCTGCCACCGACAGGAAGCGCCTGGGATAATAATAAAATATCATTTCGATGCTTTCTGATATCACTGTCGTCGACAGAAAACCCATGAGCTTTCCGCTCACGCAACTCATTAAAAGCGCGGGCTTTTAATGGGATTTGCGCCACCGCGCTGATGTACTTACAATGTTCACCATCAAGGGCATTGCTTTGAATGAGGTCATAATACTCATCCTCAAGCAATATTCCTGAAAACCGATCTCCGACATCAATTTTTTGAAGTGGGATAATGTGCTGCTCATCAAATAAAACAAGGCCCTCGGGCTTTTTTGAAAACAGCTCAATCTGCTTTGGAAAGTCAGACTTTTTTGGTTTATTAAATCTATAGTATTGAGAAGCGCCCTCTACCTTTTCTCGGTTTTCATAGTCGCCGTCTTTTATATAGTCAGCTAAGGCTCTCAAAAAGCCTAGGTTAGGTCGCAAAAAAAATAACAATATCCAGGTCCTTTGTGGCTCTAAATTCGCCACCAATTTCGGACATCAAAAGATCCCCGGCAACGCCGCCGACAAGAATATAATGGTTTCGATAGGCGGCCAATCGTTTGGAAAAATGTTCTAAGCCGTGTACCATTATTTATCTCCTAGGATGTCTTGAAGCAGCTCTTTAAGAGCAATCTGAGTTCGATCATCATCGTTATCTTTAAGACTTAAATAAAGTGAAACGGCGTCAACCGTGCTACCAGTAGTAAGGACTTCAGGATCCCAATCCCAAACCTCCAGACAAAATTTTGCAACTTCTTTCGGAGTTGTTTTTAGTTCATTTTCAAGATCTGTAAACATCTTTTTTCCAATGGCTTTTGTAACCAAGGTGCCGCCATCGAGCATCGTCATCACGCCAAGCGCAGTAAAGCCTGCGAGCTTTCCCTTTGGAACTTTCGTTTCTGTATAAATACGTTTTATGACAGGGCTGCCAAGATACAATTGCGCTTTTTTCCATAGTTCCTGGGCTGGAAGGAACTGAACTCTTTTGCTGACCCCGTGTTGGTCAATCTTAATGAACCCCAGCGTTTTTAATTCATCAACAAAGCGACTGGAATGCATTTTAGAAATATTGAAAACCTCAGCCAATTCACTGATGGTTTTTCCCTGTAATTTACGACTAACAAGTTGCTTAATAAGCGCAACTTTAGCCCACTGGCTAAGTTGCGCGGGGACTTCGATCTGCCCATCCTTAGAGCTTTGAAGAACAAGCAAAACATCAGGAAAATATATATTGCCTGCCATATCGATAAAATTGACCTTATTGGCAACAAGAGTCTTTTGCTGGTGCGTCTTCAGTTTCTGAAACAGGAAAGCAATCGGGCTCTTTATTGTTTTCTTAAGATTTTCGAGGTGGGTCAAAACCTTCCTGATTTCGATTTCCTCACTGTGAAGTGTCGCGAATACAAAAGGGACACCAAGAACTTCGGCCGTCTTAAAATCGTAGCTGTTTGCGATCAGCCTCGGGAGCCCTTGTGGTGCGGCCATCTCACGGACGCGCCTAATCCCATTTGGAAGACCTGTTAAATCACTAAAGAAGGTTTTAAGCTCTACTTGTTCCATGTTCTTCATTATAACAATACTTATCGGTTATTAACATAAAAATGTTAATAATAAATTAAACACGTTAAATAATTGAATTTATTAATTTATTTCATTATTTATCAGGCCTGACCGGCTTATTTTTCAGTGAATTCAGCACATTATAAAAATCTTACCTGTTCGCCCGCTGCGACCAACCCTGCTCTCGACGGAACTTTGGGTCGTTCATAAATTTATTTAAAACATAGGCCAGTCCCTCAGCTC
>JANMPT010000113.1:0-3719 GCA_031370005.1 Bdellovibrionales bacterium
TCAAAGGCGCGCTTGGCGACAAGGTCTAAAGCCGGTTAATGTGACGAAAGAGGCCGCCACTTTGGCGGCCTTTTTCATGCCTGACGAAAATCGGCGATAATGTCGCCGCTGGCGCGCAGTACGATCTGACCACTCGCCGCCTGCGTCGCGCTGTCGGCATTGACGATACCGCGCTGGTCGATCAGGGTGGCATAGATACCGATATATCCGCTGGTGGCAACCAGCTGGCCGAGGTTGAGCGCTTGCCCACCCGGTGCGCTAATTGCGACTCGAACATTGGGGGATGCCGGATCGAGCAATTCGACGCTGCGGCCCGCGGCGAGCACGATCTGTCCCTGCGGGGTATTGATGACACCAGAGTTGTTAATATCCGGCGCGATCAGGTACACCTGGCCACCGTGCGAGGTATTGATGACAGCCGCGTTGTCGATGGCGGCCGCGTTCTGATTAGCGCTAAAGCGCAGGCGTCCGGCGGCGAAGTCCTGGTTGGATAAGTTCAGCGTGCTGGCGACCAGTCCTGCAGTATCGATTCTAGCGCCAGCAGCGAACACAATGCCGTTGGGATTGATCAAAAAAACGCGTCCGTTGGAAAGCAGCGCACCGAGAATACGCGAGGGATCCTGACCAATAACACGGTTGAGCACCGCACTGGAAGCGCTATGCTGAATGAAACGGGTGACCTCGTTGGCGTTAATGGAAAAACCATTCCAGTTGATGATCGCGCCTGGTGTATTGCTGATGTCGAGTTGGCTGCCGACGGTTTTGAAATTGACCTGGCCACTCAGCACCTGCGCTCCGGTGGGGTTAGCCGACGCGGCGAGGGACCACTGCAGCGCGAGGGCGCAAAGTGCCCACGAAGCTTTTAATTTGTGGCGCGAACCGGTTTTGATAGCCTGCTTGTGTATTTGCACGATGGAGCTCCCTTGCTCAAAAAACCAGCGTCAGGCTGCCCTGAACGCGGTTGTGGTCGGACAGACTGGAATTCCCGGCACGCAGAATGTGTGCGTAATCGAGTTCCAGGCTGAGACGTTTGGCGACACCGACGCGCAGACCGAAGCCTGCGCTGGAAATGTTCGTATGGGCGATGTCGCCGACCTGTGCATCGACCAGGCTGACAACCCCCGCATCGTAAAAAATCAGCCCGCGCAGGCTGGCATTGTTTAGTGATACGGCACGGCTGAAATCGGGGCTGTAGAGTTCGAGGCTACCCTGCATACCCTTATCGCCAGCGAACTGCCGCTCATCGAAACCGCGCACTGAGTGCAAGCCACCCAGGCCGAATTGTTCACCCGGCACCAGCGGTTGGGACGTGTACTGGCCACTGCTTTTGAAGCGGATCTGCCATGCCGCAGCGAAGGCATGGCGGCAATCGGCAGTGAGCCGCGACAAGCGGTAGCCGGCACTGGCATCGGTTCTGGCCAGGGCAAAGTCGGCGCTGTTGCCGTGCGCACCACCCGCTATATTTTGCAATGCCGTGAATGCAAAACTACACTCGCTTTGCGTGGCACGGTAGCGTCCACTGTAGGTGAGACTCAGTGGATGGACGGTCACATTCGCGCCGATGGGCGTGCCGGAAAAACGGATATCGTTGCGATAAGCGCGATAGTCGATGCCGTAAATCAGTTGTTGCTTGTAGCCCGCGCTATCGCTGAGATGCTGGTTGTAGCGCAGGCCGAAAATACTGCCTTTGCCACTGACACTGAACAGTTGCGCCACCGTGCCGGCGTTGATGCTGGCGTAGCCGGCAAACAGGTCCAGCGAGTCGCCCAAGGTGTAGAGCGGGATGTGATAACCCGCGCCATAGGCGCTGACGCTACTGATATGACCCGGTGAAGTCAGGTACTGCAGGGTGAGTACCTGATCGCGGTTAGCAACGTTAGCATACTGGTAGCCGATCCCCAGGCGAAAATTGCCGGTTTGCGCATTGCCGCTGTTGTCCAGGGTGAGGAAGGTACGCCAGGGTTTGCTATCCTGAACCTGGACGCTGGCATTGATGGTGTTGGGTTCAACTCCTTTGCGCAGGACCACGGCGGTGGCTTTGCCCGGATTGTCGTTGGCAAGCGCCAGTTCCTCATCGACCCGGTGCATGTTGGGGACTTGTCCCATGGCAAGTGCAGGCAGGCTGTTGAGCACATTGGCACGATCGTAATGGTGGTTGTTGGCGATAGAGATAGCGGCCAGATGTGCTTCCACCACAGTGAAGTTCACTATGCCGCCCTGCATTGTCTGCTCTGGCAGCGTGACTGCGACGGCACTGTAGCCCGCTACCTGATAAGCATGCTGGAGAGCTTCGCGTGCAGCTTCAATATCGGAGAAGCTGCGCGCGTTCCCGGTATAGGGCTGCAGTAAACGGTCGATCACATCGGCTTTGAGCAGGCTGTTGCCGCTTACCCGATATGTTTTTATCGGGAAGCGCAATTCGTCCGTATCACCAGCCGTAGCAGCGTGTACGGACGGGATCGTTTGAGATGCGCCAGCAAACATCAGCGACAGCACCAGTAGGTTTCTACCTATTTTTTTCTTATCCCTGAGGGCCATGCTGTTCTCGTTATAAAACTGTGCCTGCCGCACAGCACTGTGGCCATTTGCCACCTAAGAAGAGTTGCTAAAAATACCTGCTATGGGGTTCCTATAGTTCGACGTTGTCGGCCAGAAAGCGGTCGTAGTCCTGGGTGCCAATAATATGGGTGCCGTCACAATTGAACTGCATCCGAATGGCATCGCGGGTGACGCTGATCTCTATATTGCGCAGATAAAAATCCGGAATATTGCGCAGAGTCGCAAGTCTATCGACGACCTTGACAATTTCTTCAGGTGCCAGCGGCTGCCAGGATTGGTAGTGATGCAGGTAGGCGTCCTTGTAATGCTGTGGTAGCGACAGGCCGCTGAATTCTGCGGCAATGGATTCATGCAGGCGGTGGATCAGGCGCGCCTTTTCCGTATAGGCGAGAACAGGGAAATGGCGGTCCAGATAGGCGTCGTCGATCAGTTTGTTGGCAGGGTGAATTTCATAGTTGAACGGGTCGAAAATCGAGGTCAGGCGGATTTCTCCACTGTTGAAGTGTAGGAAAATTTCACACACACTGCGCTCCAGAAGCAGGATTTTCAATTTCACAATCAATTCTGGCAGCACCTTGTCAACCTGACTTTCATAGCGTTCGCGGAGAAAAGCCGTTTCGCGCAGTGACGGGTCGCCCTTAATGCTGATTTGCAGATTATTACCCTTGATGCCGGTGGTGGTGAGCAGATTTTCCTTGAGGGTGAGCTCTGCAGTGCGGCGCTCGACAATGCTCTTAATGGTTTCGCTGAGCTCGCTACCCGAGTCCAGAAACTTGAGGAAGGGTTCCCTGCCCATCACGATGATTGTGGCATCAGTAACGGCAACGACTGAAGCTGTGCGTTTACCCCGGTTGATCACCGCCATTTCACCGAAGAATTCACCACCGCCGAGCTGGCTGATTTCCACCCGGTTGGTGAACTCGTAGAGAAACACCGAGCACTCGCCGGACTCTATAAAATAAACGTTATCGGCAGGCTCGCCTTCGGAGAATATCAGATCGTCCTTGTGGTAATGACGCACCGAACCACAGGGCTGGAGCTTGGCGAATTCTTTGGGGTTCAGCGTAGCGTTGTCCATCATCATCTTCTCAGTATGCGTCCACGGCGAATTGCCCGATAGCTTCCGTAGATACTTTAAGTCTGGCTTGTCTCGTAATGCG
>JANMPT010000025.1:0-158067 GCA_031370005.1 Bdellovibrionales bacterium
GTGGATTGGATTTTTTCTTCGGATTTTGTGGATTTGCCTTCAAGGCGTGCGGTGAAGGGTCATGGGCTCACGACGACAATTCTTGATTATTACTACAATTTCGACTTAGTCGTTAATAGGCTAAGCGATCTTTACTTGTACTATACTTATCCAAGCGGAAGATTGTCGACGACAACGCTTGATAATATTTTCGATGCAAGAACTTATGATGTCTATGGGGAGTTAGAAACCTACACTGCAAAATACGTTGATCCGTCCACCGCTATAGAAACTATTTTATATACGTATGCTTTGACTCGTGATTTAGCAGGACGTATTAGCCAAAAGCAAGAGACCATTGGCGGCGTTACGACAGTTTGGAATTACCAATACGACACTCAAGGCCGACTCACAGAGGTCAAAAAAGATTCAGTGGTTTATTCAAGCTACGTCTATGATGACAACGGGAACCGCATAAGCGGACAGACGGGGGGAGTGGCCTTCACCTCGACCTTTGATGACCAGGACCGTCTACTCACCTATAACTTAAGAAGCTATGCTTACAATAAGAATGGCGATCTATCACAGATCCAGTGGAATACAACGAGCACGACTTCATATGTCTACGATATGTACGGGAACTTGAATCGCTTTACCGGCACAGATGGAGTTATTCACAGCTATATTGTTGATCCATTCCACCGTCGAGTGGGCAAAAAAATCGGTGCAACAAATGTCAATTTTAGATATATTTACGAGAACCAATATCGAATAGCAGCTCAGCTCACTGGTCCTGGCGTAGTGCAGAAGGTATTTGCATACGCGACTCCAGGAAACGCGGCAGACTACTTCATAGCAAGTGGAGTGCGCTACAGAATTATAAAAGACAATTTAGGATCTCCACGGCTAGTGGTGAGATCCAGCGATGGAGTGGTACAGCAACAAATGGATTACAACGAGTGGGGTAAAGTTATGAGTGACACGAACCCTGGGTACCAGCCCTTCGGATTTGCGGGCGGGATATATGATTTAACCTCAAAGCTGGTTCGATTTGGAGCTCGGGATTATGATCCTGAGGTTGGGCGGTGGACGGCGAAGGATCCGATTCTATTTAAGGGTGGGGATACGAATTTGATGTCTTATGTTGGCGGGGATCCTGTGAATTGGATTGACCCCACAGGTTTATATCAAGTTTGTTCTCGCCCGTTAAATGTGGCAGGGGGTTCAGCACTTCAAAGCCAAGATCCCACGCTTTCTCATCAGTATATTAAATTTGAGGACGGCTTAACGGCGTCTTATGGAAATTCCAGCATAAACCCAATTTCAGGCCCTGGAACACAGTTAAATGAATCAGGTGCCGGAGCCACATGTAGTAAGAATATAAAAGTTGGCGATACCGCCGAAAATAGAATGAAGGAATATGCAAAAAAGAGATACTCACAGCCATATCATCTGTTGAATAATAACTGTCAACAGTTTGTAGGTGACGTGATTCTGAACGGAAGTGGGTTATAGTGAATGTTTTTAAAGAGGCTCGTACAAAGATCGTTCTATTGTCGATAATCTCGTTGGTTATCGTGGCATTTTCGTCAATTTGCGTTGGGAAAGGTGGGCAATGTATTATGCCCATCTACGTTATGCTTTTAGAAGGTTTGGGAGTGCCGTCATTGGCCTTTGCTGTCGTCATGGCGATTGTGGTCTGGTTTTCCATTGGGATCTTTTCACCAAATACTTCAGCAAATCTGGCGAACATTTTAAACCTTATAACAACCTCAGTCGGCATATGGTGGCTATTTAGCTCGAGAGAAATTGCTCTGACTTACACGTCGATTACATTTTATATCACAAGCATAGCCTTGTTTTCTGTTGTACAGGGGTTCTGCTGGCTTTGGGGCGTGAAGCTAAAAAGGTCCGTGGACTTTAATTACACTCGATCTATTCTCACGATATTTATTTCATTGAATTTAAGCTGGACGCTTATGACTTCGTACGGAATTCACTAGGCCAGAATATATGATTTAACCTCAAAGCTGGTTCGATTTGGAGCTCGGGATTATGATCCTGAGGTTGGGCGGTGGACGGCGAAGGATCCGATTGGGTTTGGGGGTGGGGATACGAATCTGATGTCTTATGTTGGCGGGGATCCCATCAATTGGGTGGACCCTAGCGGGCTTCAGCTGGCTCCAGGAGAAAAGGAACTTTGGGATCGCCTTCCAGGTGTTGTAGATTACTGGGTACACGAGCGACCATGTAATAATAAACAGGAAGAAATGCGAAATAAGGAGGTGCGGAATGCGAATAATCCAGTTAACAAGACGCCTCTTAAGCGCATTCTTCCTCAGCCATTTACTCCTGTGCCGCTGATACCACCTGGGCAGTGTAAAGGAGAAAAATGTTAGGAAGACTCTTAAGAAGAATTCTAGTTTTTTGCAAAGTGCTATACGCTCTAACAGTATTCGTGAATATATTATTCATATTTACATATGTGTTGCAATTCTTGGATTCAGACTTCGCATCTAAGTATTTGCTATATGCCTTTGATACTGCTTTGGTTTTATTGCAAAGTTGCGTGCTGTTTTTCCTGTTTGGATATTCAATTAAGGCTTTTGATTTCTGGTCTCAGGGAGATAAGGGATCAAAAGCCCTTGCGAAGGTCGCGGTAGCCTTATGTTTTGTAAGCGCTCTTGATGCACTGAGGATTATCTATGGATTAGCTTTCATGTTTGAGTATGCCAAACTAACTGAAGGATTCTTAAAAGGTGGGAGCATTGCAGTTCCAGCTATTAAGTTCATAGAAGAGAATGCTGAACTACTCTCAACCATCAGTCATTATTTCACGCCACGCCCGGAAGGCATTTTTGGCCTTTTTTTGGGACTTTTTATTTTTTATTTTATCGATATAAAACGCGAACCCAGTTCCGAGTAGTGCCAGTCCAAAGATGGACTACAACGAGTGGGGTAAAGTTATAAGTGATATAAACCCTGGGCACCAGACAAAGGTAAGGGATGTATGGACAAATGCGTAGGGAAGGCCTTGAATTCACCCTTGCTGTAAACACCCAAGAGATCTCTCAAAACCGTCTCTTTTTGATAAAATTGGTATATTTCAATCTATTTTATTGCCTAAAACAGGTAAATATAGAACATAATATATACCATGAATGTCGAAGGAATAGGGTCTGTTTCACGTCAGAAGCTGTCAAAGGTTATCAACTCCTCTAAAGGAGGAATCACGCCAGAGGCAGTATGCAAAATTCTTAATGTAAGTCGACAGGAGGCAGGTCGTCTTCTGTCGAGGTGGCACAAGTCTGGGTGGTTGCAGCGAATAAAAAGAGGATTCTATATTTCAATCCCAGTAGAATCTGCACCAGATCGACTTGCAATAGAAAATCCGTGGGCAATCGTTTCAAAAATTTTTTCACCTGGGTATATCGGTGGGTTTTCTGCTATCAAGCATTGGGATTTGTCCGAACAAATATTTGAATCAATTGTTTTCTATACGACAAAAAAAGTAACAGTTCGGCATCCAGATTATTCGGGATTGAAACTTCACCTCAAAACTATAAAAAGCAGTAAATTGTTTGGAACAAAAACTATATGGATTGATTCAATCAAGGTTCAAGTATCTGATCCAACCCGTACAATGGTTGATTTATTCGATGACCCGGCAATGGTTGGGGGAATGAGTATAGTGCGAGATTTCTTTCAAAATTATCTTGAATCTGAGCATGCCAACATTAAGCTTCTGATGGATTATTCAGAAAAATTTGGGAACAATACCGTATTTAAGAGACTCGGTTTTCTAATGGAAACTATTGGTGTTGATAATTCTAAAGTACTGGAGAGAATTAGAAAAAAAATTTCTAAAGGGTATTCAAAGTTTGATCCCTCTGTAACAGGTAAAAGAATTATTCGTCGATGGAACTTGATCGTCCCAGATTCTTGGATGGAAGAATATGATCGAAAAAAATGAAATTTTACAGCTTGCGCAGAGTTTAAGTCTCTCAGCTGATACAGTAGAAAAAGACTACGTTCTAGGCTGGATCTTACATGGCATTCACAAACATCCGACGCTTGGAAAAAATTGGCTTTTCAAAGGGGGAACGAGCTTAAAGAAGTGCTTTTTTGAAACATTTCGTTTTTCTGAGGATCTTGATTTTACCGTTACCAATAGTAATCCTCTCACTGTTGATTTTCTGATAAAGTCAATTCAAGAGGCTGTCGATTCATTAGCTGAAGAAACAGGGATTGAGTTTTCAAAGGACATGTTTAAATTCAAAGTTCTTTCAAAAGAGAATGGAAAATTATCGGCACAGGGAGTTGTCCACTACAATGGCCCGCTTCGTAGAAAGCAAGGCGTGGCCACGATCAAGCTCGATTTAACGAGTGATGAAATTGTCGTACTGAAATCGCAAAGAAAACGAGTGCATCACCCGTATACCGATGAGCCTGGCAATGGAATTTGGACAGATTGCTATGCATTCGAGGAAGTGATTGCTGAAAAAATTCGAGCGCTAGCCCAGCGGGCAAGACCTCGAGATGTGTACGATGTAATTCATTTTTTTCGGAATCGAAATATGATTCAAAATCCTCAGCTCGTTCATAATGTTTTGGTCAAAAAATGTGGCTACAAAAAGATTGCCGTCCCTGGTTTTGAGAGTATTGAACGGCATGAAAAAATTGATGAGCTTGAGGGACAGTGGAGCAATATGCTTGCGCATCAATTGCCAAATTTGCCGCCCTTAGAATCATTTTGGAAAGATATTCGACCATTTTTCGAATGGCTGAATGGCACATTAGCAGAAGAAAAAACGGTTGCTGTGGGTAGGGTTGACGAAGTTATTTTTCAACCGGGCAGAGTTGCAAATGCATACTCTCTTGATGCTGTTCTCCAAAGAATTCAATTTGCAGCAGCCAATCGTGTTTGTATCGAACTGAAATACCATGAAAAATCAAGAATGACTGAGCCACTTTCATTTCGAAGAGCCCAGAACGGAAGTCGATTATTTTATGCATTTGAGCGAGAATCATCTCAGGTCAAGGCCTTTGCTCTAGATAAAATTCAAGGAGCTGCAGTTACAAACATTCCGTATACAGAAAAATACCCAGTTGAGATTAGTCCCAGTGGAGCCATTTCAATGCCGCCCATTAGAAGAACTAAATAGCGAAAAAGGATGGAATAAGAAGGGTTATTTTAAGACTCACAGTCAAGCTTGCCAATTGAATGAAGGTAAAACTTGCTCCATGAGAAATTAGATCGAGAACTCTTCTAATGAAAGCACTGCAAGAAATTCTATTTTTGGCAAAAACACCTTCTTTGCTGATGGATCCCGTTTGCCCATTAGATTAGATGTGGTGAAAATGGTTTTCGAACGTAGATCTCAATCGTTGAATTAAGTTTCTTTCAAAATACGATGGTCTAGATATTTCTCTTTTGGCCGAAATTTGGCGGCTTTTTAAATAAGTATTTTTGATGATAGCTATTGAAGGCAAGGTCATTCCATGGTGATTTCTTAAGAAAAAAACTTGTCTGCCTGTCAGCGGATTTGTGTTCTCATCTGAGCAAATCTCGGAAATGACTTTTGCTGCCAAACTCTTGTAATTGATGATTGGCTCAATACTCCCACGAATCTCTCTGGCAGGAACATTATGCAGTTCAACAGGGAAGCCAAAGCCGCCAAAAATGTATCTTTTAATTTTCATCCGCATCTTCCTAGCTATTTAGCCAAATCAACAACAGTAATAATTAATAAACCCGACAGTTAATCCAAGGAGATCGCCACTCTGAGTTCTCTTGTATCAACAGTCTTATTTAATTCAGCAAGTGCTTCTTAAAGAACTCCAATGCGTGTCCGGTTTGTAAGACTTGGTTACTCTTCTTCTCGGCACCATGTCCCTCGTCCGGGAACAAAATCAATGATGAGGGAATGCTTTTCTTTTCCAACAATTTCTGGATTTGCAAGGCTTCACCCACGGGGACGCGGGGATCGTTGACTCCCTGTATGATCATAAGTGGTGACTTGAGGCGATCAATATAGGTGACTGGCGAAAGATCTACCAGGGCTTGGTGGTCCTTCTCAAGATCACCGTACTCTGGGACGCGCAAAGCGCGGCGATAGGGAGCAGTGTTGTGCAAAAAAGTGACGAGATTACTCATCCCGACAATTGCGACGCCGGCATCATATGTGCCAGCAAATTTCGTCATCGCCATCAGGGTTGAATAACCCCCGTAGCTTCCGCCCATGACGCCAATTTTTGTGATTTTCCAGTTGCTGCGGATGTATCTGGCCGCATCTTCGATGTCACTAATGACAGCAAGTCTTTTTGCCTGGTCGTCAGAATGCAGCCATGCCTTTCCGTAGCCCTCGCTTCCGCGCACATTGGGTTCTACAAAAATGAAACCGGCATCGACGTAAAGTTGGGCAATGGAGTTAAAGCCAGGAACGCTTTGGCCCTCAGGTCCCCCGTGAAAATGAACGATCACTGGGCAAGCTTGTATTTTGCATTTCACTGGCCTGCGCACGAACATCGGAATCTTAGTTCCATCTTGAGTTGTGTAGTATTCTAATTTTGCGGAAACAAATTTATTAAAATCGATTCCAGGGCTGCTTGGATAAACCCATTGCTTAAGGGTCTTCGTCTTCCAATTATATGCAAAGCTTTCACGGGGAGTGTTGTAGGAAGAGACCGAGAGCATTGTGATGTCTCCATCCCAGGTAGTGGTTCCGGCGTAGGTATTTTCACTGTTCGGGAGTTTCGGCAAAGGAATTGCATTATAGGTTTTAGCATCAAAAGCATAAACTTTGGCATAACCATTTTCATTGGTGCCGATCAGAATGCGCTTTCTTTTCTGATCAAGACGAAGATCTACAACGTCTCCGGACTTAGGCGCAAAGAGCTCTTTCCATTGATTGTTTTTGAAGAGGTAGAGTTTTTTAAAGTCGCCGAACTTTGGAGTAACAACGAGCAAGCTTTTTTCATTGCTAGCATAGCGGACATCAAAGGACTCGTTTTCGCCTTTACCAAGAAGTGGTTTTAATTCTTTGGTTTTAAGAGTGTATTCATAAATCTCACGAGCTGTATTCGTGGTGGCTTTGACCATCAACCAGCGACCGTCTTTGGAGTAATCAGCGATGTACCACTGGCCATCTTCGCGGAAAACTTTTTCACGATGACCAGAAGCGAGGTCGTACTTATAATAAGTATAACTATCCGGCTTTTCGTCGTTTGCCGAATAGACTAAGAATTTTGAATCTTCGGAAATATAGGATAAAGAAGCGCGAACTTTTGGGAATTCAAAGACAGTCTTTTTTTGCAAGCCATCAAGACTGAGCAGATATATACCTGGATTTTCTGCGCCGTCTTTGTCAAGGCTCGTGACAAGCCATTTGCCGTCGGGAGTGACCTCCTCAAGACGAGTAGAGTCTTTTCCGCCGGTAAGTTGAACTGGAAAGTTACGGTTGGCATCCAAAGACCAAATCTGATAGACCCCGGTTATTTTCCAAGTGAAGAAAAATTGTTTTTTATTTGGAGCCAGAAGGCCGGCGCCAGGAAAGGTGATGTCTAACATCTTCAGAATAGTCCGCTCTAAGTTGGGATCCAAAGACTGGGGCGCATATTTTTGCAGGTCGCTTTCCGAAACAGAGTCCTTGCCGAGACCAGAGTAGGTCTCCTTATTGTTTAACTTTGTAGGGGCTTGGCTGCAGGCCAGAAGGATAAAAAAGAAAGCGAAAATAAAAATTTTCATAAGAGAACGTCGGGCTTTTGTGATGGCATTGGTGCGGTCACATCAAAGCCTAGAGCCGCGACCACCATTTGTGCTTGGGAAAGGGCGCCAATAAGATTTTTTTGTGAATTAACAGCCGCTGAGCCAATCCATAGATTTTCAAGGCCCGGAAAAGACTGGTTTGCATTTAGCTTTAACTCGCCACTGCCCGCAACCTGTTGAGCAACGACGATGCGCTCAAGGCGGATGGATTCAAGGGCCTCTGGGTAGGCGCGCTTTATTTGGCGCTTTACTTTTTTCAAAGTAGCCCCAACAACCTCGCTATTTTCAGCAACTTCATCCTCAATGAAAGTCATCCACTGAGATGCTTGCAGAACTTGGTCATTTTCTTGAGTTGCCGGTAAGAACTTACCAACACAAGGACCGATTTCGTCTTCGGTAGTACCATTAAGAATATGCATTGCTGTGGTTTCGGTGACTTCATGAGAATGGCAAATATCCAGACACAAAGATGTCCAGTAAAGGTTTTTATTAAGCCTTTGCAGAGTTCGAGGAGTTAAGGCTTGCTCTGGCAAAAGTAGGGCTAGTTCTTTCACAGAACCACAAAAGATAAAATTGTGAGCGTTTAAAGTCTTTGCGCCATTGATGAGCACTTGTGTGACTTGGTCATTTAATGAGTGAAATTTGGTAACATAAGACCTTGGCATGAACTCGCCTTTGAATTTTTCAAAAAGCTGTTGGGTCCAGGCATAGGGTTCAAGTTTTAAATTTAAGGTTCGATTAGCTGTAAAATAATTCAATTCTTCATAGAAAGCAGGAGGACTGTCGCCGAAACCAATGAATGGTTTAAGCGATCCAGAGAGATAGGTCACAGGAGAGACCTCGGAGCTTCCATCGGCGACTTTAAGCGCCAAAATATTTTCCAAAAAATGAATGGCATTGCGAGCGCTTTCGCTATCTGGAATGTAGCGAAGACCATTATTTATGATTCCAGAAGGGAACTTAATCGCGCGATTCATGCCGCCAGGGACATCGCTGCTTTCAAGCAAGGCGACGTTGTCAGTGTAACAGCTCAAGGCTGTTGCAATACTCAACCCGCTGAGCCCGCTACCGATAATTGCATAGTCATAGATGTGATCTTGTGATTTTTTCTGAGCCATATTTCTACCATCACCAAGCCGCGAGACCTTTGCAAGCGCAAAAACAAGAGAAGTTACCTAACGCATTTAATCAAGAGGCGTAGAATGGCACGGATCGGAGGTTTAGCCCAGGAGTGCCTGTTGAGTAGGCAAGCAATTTTCGGAGAGACTCGATAGTAGTACATAGTAAAGCCACGTCCCCAAGAGTATTTTTTCAAAGTATAATCACGAAAAAAACGCAACTGTTGGACCTCCGCTGCGTAAACGCTGTCAAAGGCGGAGCTTGCAATAAAGCAACGGGGACGACTTTCGGATGACATTTTAAGGAACTGCTTAATGACCGCAGGATTTTTAGCAGATCTCTGGAAAATTTCTGCCTTGCGAATGATATCAGGATAAATAGGAGTGAAACGAATAAAGCTCGCCAACTGTTTTGCGCAATAACTTTGGCGTTCAGCATGCTTGTCGCTCATGTCATAGATACGTAAGAGATCCCAGTAAACCGAAGCGACGACAGTCAGTTCAGTATGGCGGGCACTTTCTTTGAAAAGCTCAGGTTTGAGTTCGCCTTTTTTACACTCAAAAACGATTTCCATAATTTTGAGATACTTTTCGTAGGACGCAGCGGCCTGGGAATACATTTTTTGACTCATAAAAATGCGAGCCTGTTTAATTAACTGCACGCGGTTTTTCCAAAGTGACAGCCGGTGCTGCTCTTTGGCTCTCTCTTGCGCCATCAATACGCCGCCGCTGCTGTTGGCGGCGTTACGCTGAAGCTCATTGATGCAGCCCACGCAAACCTGACCAGGTACGCTTTCGCCTGCAGCCTGTAGCTTCATTACAATATCGCTAGGGACAGGGTGCAGTTCGGTTACTTGAATTCCACAACGTGGGCATTGAATCATTTGACTATGTTACAGTCTAATTCGCATTTGTCCAAGATTAGAGTAGGTTCATGGGGTCTACATCGAGTAGGATTTTTACTCCTGTCGGTAGCCAGTCTTCCTTGCCCATCGTTTGTCGGGCAAAGGTGTTGATGACTCCCGCCAGGGGCCCTTTGAGAAGTAGGTGAAAACGAAATTGTCCGCGGAGCTTTGCAAGAGGAGCTTCTGCGGGGCCTAAGATTTCAACGAGTTCGTATTGAGTAAACTGTGCTTTCAAAGTCAGGGCTCTTTTAGCCAAAAGTCGGGCGGCATCTTGGACGGCACGAAGATGATTTCCTTGAATCCGAAAACCGATGAGCTTTCCACTTGGGGGATAGTTTAGCTGTGCGCGATTGTTGAGCTCATATTGAGCAAAGCCTTCGAAGTCATGTTTTTGGGCAAACACGAGGCTTTCATGTTCTGGATTAAAAGTTTGAATGATCACGGTGCCGGGGCTTTCGCCATCTTTAATGTGGCGGCCCGAACGACCGCTCATTTGGGTGATTAGCTGAAAGCTTCTTTCTGTTGCTCTGAAGTCAGGTAAGTTAAAGCCTACATCCGCAAGAACAAGACCCACGAGTTTTAATTTTTGGAAATCGAGACCCTTGGCAATCATTTGAGTGCCGACGAGAATATCAATGGATCCGTTTTCCATTTCTGAAATCAGATTTTCTAGATCAGCACGGTTTTGAATTTCATCACGATCAGCGCGGGCAATGTTTTTTCCCGGAAAAAGATTTGTAAGATCTTTTTCTAAAAGTTCGGTTCCAAGCCCCATGGCCTCAAGGTGTCCCTCGGCGCAGTCAGGGCACTTGTCTTTGAGACTTTCATGGTAGTCACAATAGTGACACACCAAATGAGAATGATGATGCAAGGTTAAGTTGATATCGCAGTTGGGGCACTCTCGCGTATGCCCGCAGGCAGGACATATCACCATTTGTGCAACACCACGACGATTCAAAAACAGTGCGCTTTGATCACCGTTCGCAAGAGTCGCCGTCATTTTATCAAACAGCAGAGGACTCATCCAAAAGGGAAGGCTTGGATACTTTTCTTGTTTTAATTTCTGAGCCTCTTCGGAGGCTTTCTCATTACGGAGATCAACCACAATCATGTCTGGCAATGAGCGATTGGCCACGCGATTTTTTAGAGTGTGAAGATGATATTTTGATTCCGTTGCATTTTTCCAGGTCTCAAGACTTGGCGTTGCAGAACCAAGTACGATTGGGCAATCAGCTTGTTTTGCCAACATCACGGCCGCGTCACGCCCGTGGTATTTGAGTTTTTCATCTTGTTTGTAGCTAGGCTCGTGTTCTTCGTCGACAATAATCAGGCCTAAGTTTTGAATGGGACAAAACAGTGCTGAGCGTGCCCCAATCAGGATTGATTTTCGTCCCTCAATAATATCCCACCACTGGCTGGTGCGTTCACGATCCGTAAGCTGAGAGTGAAGAGCGGCGATCTTGTCGCCAAAGCGCCGGACAAAACGGTGGATAAGCTGTGGAGTTAGGGAAATCTCCGGAACTAGAACCAGCCCAGATTTCCCTTGCTCGAGAGTTTTCTCAAGTAAGCGCAAATAGATTTCGGTTTTACCAGAGCCAGTAACCCCAAAAACCAAATGGGTCGAGAATTTTTTAAAATTCGCAATGTTTTCAAAAGTGGACTTTTGCTCTGGAGTCATCTCAGGCGGGATGTCGGCATCAATATTTGGGATCACCGGAGGACGTGAAGATTTGCGTACTTTTTGAACTTTACTCAGTGGTGGATAAGCAAGCTGGATGACTTGACCAATGGGGTGAATATAGTAGTTTGCGAGCCACTCAAGCCATTTGATAAAGTGCTCTGGCAGAATTGGATATTCTGCATCCAAACTTTTTACTGGTTTTATTTTAATTTCCGGACTGAGTGTATCTGTTGAGGGGCCAAGAACAAGTCCCTTGGCGGAACGTTTACCGAGAGGAACATTCACCAACTGACCTCTTTGTAGAGCCGACATCTCTGGGGCTTGCAGGTAGGTCAGGGCCTCTGGAAGTGGGGCATCAACAGCGATCTTCCAGAGAGGCTGATCGGTCATCGAAACCTCGAATAGAAGTCAATGACAGCCTCTTTTGCGGGCTGATTGTTAAGACCATCAAGCTTTGTCATTGTATCTAATGAGCTCGGTTGAAACGTACTTGCTGGAGTTTTGCCACGATGAGCGGTTACGCCAATCAAACGAATGCTTACAGTATTTTGACCCCAACGAATAGTACGAACTTTTGGATAGTTTAAGCCGCGGGCATACTGGTTGTAATTGTCTGCGGTGACCTCCACTTGGCTTGGCAAGCGAAACTTGCGTATTAAAAACTGATCTTGTTCAATCCAAAACCCTGGATTTCCAGCGCCGTCTAAGGCAGAGGCTGTGCCAAAGGCATAATTTGGCACGCCACCCGCGCGGGAAAGGCGGACGAAATCTTCTGGTTCATACTTGAGGTTTTCAAGATTTTTTGGCAGAGGTTTTTTAGCCAAGGCATTTGTTGGTATAACTTTTAAGTTCATCAAAGCGCCTGCTAATTGATCGATAGTGCGAAAATTAAAATATTTTTCCAAAAAATCATCAGAGATGCGACGGCTCTCGCGCGCGCCATTTAGACTCCAACGTTGTCCTCCAGAGTAAACAAACTGCATTTTGATTTGATCCTTCAGGTCCTTTGTGCCAGTAACAGTCACGCGCATAGTGTGATCATTTTCAATTACCCAAGTTTCTTTTAAAAACAAAGAGTCTTGAATGTTATTGAATTGAACCTCTTGTTCAATTGTATAAACACCAGAGCCGCTGTTCTCAGCTGTTCTTTGTAAAATCATAGAGGTCGGCGGAATATAGGCAAACACAGGAGTGAGTAACAGCAATAAAACATTTATAATCATAGAAGAAATCCATTCTTAATTTTTTCAGACATTTGTAGGATATATTCTTGAAGTTCTGCTTGCAATTCAGGATTGCGTAGGCCGAGCTCAATATTTGCTTGAAGATAGCCCAACTTATCGCCGGCATCAAAACGGTCAGCCTTAAACGTCATGGCGTTGAGGCCCATTTTGTCGCAAAGGATCTTCATGCTGTCGGTGAGTTGAATTTCTCCGCCCAAGGAGGGCTTAGCATGTTGAAGAATCTCCATGATCGCACCATCGAAAACATAGCGGCCAGACAGCGCCCAACGGCTTTTGGTTTCAAAAGGTTTTGGTTTTTCCACTAAAGAACTGACTTTGAAAAAACCTGGCTTTTGCTCAATGGTCTCAGCAATTCCGTATTTTGAGACATCTTTTTCAGCAACCTCCATGATTGCTATAGTAGAAGTATTAGTATCATTAAAAGATTCTACTAATTGAGCTGTGACGTTTGGCTCACCATGGAAGCCCATTGTTATTTCATCTCCCAAAAGAACGGCAAAAGGCTCTTTGCCGACAATTGGAAGACCGCAAAGAACGGCATGGCCAAGGCCCAAGGCTTGTTTTTGCCGAATACTGATAATATTGGCCATATTGCGAATCTTTGTCAGACGCTCAAGCAAATGGCTTTTGCCATCTTTCTCCAGACGATCCTCAAGCTCGTAAGAGGTGTCGAAAAAGTCCTCAATGGCGTGTTTGCCACGACCTGCGATAAGAATAATATCCTCGATGCCAGCCTTTACGGCCTCTTCTACAACATACAGGATGATCGGAGCATCAACTATCGTGAGCATTTCTTTAGGGACAGATTTAGTGGCGGGAAGGAAACGAGTTCCTAAGCCTGCGGCGGGGATAATTGCTTTTTTAATTTTAGCCATGTTAAATAAATCTCAAACGTTTCATTCTAAGACAAGCCCTAAACTTCCATAGGTAACTTTGACTTAAAATGAAATAATTCTTTGCATTTAGACAAGATTTAAGACGGAATGTGTTAGTCTGTTTTTGGGGGAACTATGAAGGCCGATGTTCGTAGTCATCTGTTAAAGTCCATTTCCGCTGTGCTTGCAGTGGGAGCACTTGTTTTTGCCTTCCAAAACTGCGGAAAAGCGGGATTCGATAATGCGTTGAGTGATGCCTCAATCACCACATCAAGCAAAGACAGCGCAGCGCCTTTTGCCTACAGTGCAAGCTTCGATCAAATCACATATAATTCTTGTTTTGGGCTGGGTCTGAGCACAAACCCTGCTTATTTCACTCTGAAGGCGGGTTCCTACGATAGTGGTGGTGTCAACCTGACTGCTAATTTTTTAAATTATGTAAGAGCCAACTTAAAGCCCGCGTATCCTTCCACAGAAGTGACAGTGGAGCAGATGAAATCCTTTGTTGGAGAAACAGTAGAGAATGCCTCTCCAACTTTACAGATGGCTCTGCGCACTCGCGGCGCTCCGCAACAAGTTCGTAATCCTAGTGGCTCCAATCCGAGCCTTAATACAGACTTTGTGAATTTAATGTCAGATCTTACGGATGATCGCATCATGGAGCCTATCTTTAGGGCCCTGGGCGGCGTCGTGAGGTACTTTCCGCTTGCAATAAACCAAACGCAACGAGTGATGGAAGCAAAACTTACTTACAATAATGATGAGGGTGTTGCGTACAGTTTGCGTAATGACCTTTCAAACAATGGTATGTTGGCTCTGACCTATACAGGGCCTTCCGGAAGCTCCGCCTTCTCTGCGAGAGTTCCAGCAAGTGCATCAACAAAAAATAGTGCCGGCGCCACAGTGACAGACACAACTGTAGCCTATGGTCGTGGTTACAATTTAACTTTCGCGGCAGACATCGCCCCAATGACGCAAAGTCTTCATCAGGGCTCAACGGTGGCACCGAACTCACGCAATCCGAATAATATTCTCGTCGGCATTCAAGAGACTGATTTGGAAAACCCATCAGCGGCCACTGGTGCTGTGTGGAGCTGCAATCAGTCTCGACGCTATGTTATTGTAAAAGCGGAAGACTCTGCAAGCTACTGCCCGGCAGACCCAGTGGATCGCATGGCCGATGCGACGTATCGCCGCGAGCTTGAAATTATTCGTCGTCATTTGCCAGCGGAGCAATGGAACGTGAGTGTTGATCGTCATTGCGTGGTTCCGAAATCAGGATCTTGTTACAAAAATGTAGGTGGTACGGCCGAAGAGCCCGTGGAGTACGATCAGACACTTGTGTGCTATCAGGGCATTCAAGGCTTGTCGGACGCAACAGTTACAAAACGTTGCGCCCAATACATCACGGTTTGTCTACGTAATTAAATACAATCAAGTCATTTAGAACTGAGCAACTTTCCTGTGCAATAAGTTTTCTGCAAAAATGGGATATGGCCGCAGAAACTTGAGTGGATCCACCATGCGTCCTTTTTGCCTTATGGCAAAATGCAAATGAGCCTTTGTGCAATAGCCAGTGCAGCCGACCTCGCCAAGCTGTTCTCCAGCAAGAAGTTTTACTCCACGACGAATTTTGGAATCCACGCGCTTCATGTGATTGTAAGAGGTTTCAACGCCTTTGGAGTGTAAAAGCACCACATAGTTTCCTGCTGCGCGGTTCTTACCATAGCGGATCACAATACCTGTGCGGGCTGCATAGATTGGCGACCCCTCGGGCATTTCAAAATCAATACCTAGATGAGGCTGGATTCTTTTAGTAATTGGATGACGGCGATTGGGTTGAAAAAGGCTTGCGACACGTATGTAAGAAACTGGAGAGTAAAATGGACGATTTTTAATTAGATCACTTTCAGCAATGAAAACCCCGCCATCACCACTTAGTTTCACAAAACTTTTTTGTATGTTGCGTCCGTGAATTACTAATGAGGTTTGCAAGACCTCCCCGTAACGAATGAAGTAAGGACCGTCATATTTTTTTTCTACGGTAAGCCAGAACTTAGCCCCTCGATCAAGACTGCGGTTCAAATTATAGTCCATAATATAGGCGTCCATAAAGCGCGACGCCACCCAGTTGCTATTTATTTTTTCTAAAATGCTAGACATCAGCGAGCCGCGCACGCGGCCCTCCACTCTAGCAATAGTGGTTCTAAAGACGGCGCGGGCAGTTTTTGCCTGGATTGCTTTTCCATTCTTTGTAATCACAAACACCAGGCCTTTGTTTGGATCATAGAAGCGTATTTCGGTATGCCCGGCCTGTTGTTTTATAAGATAACCCACATCCAATTGTAGATAAAGATGCTGAAGCCCTGGGAGCAGGGAAAGAACCCGGCCACGTTCGGCATCGCTAAACTGATGTGATCTAAGTAACGAGAGAACATTGTCACCGATTTGTACCTTTTTTGCGATAAAGCCATTGGCTCCGGCAAAAGCTCTTTGGTAGGATAACAACGAAAAAACAATCCAACTCGTGTATATGAAACGATAGAGGTACTTCAATGCTCAATCCTTTAAAGGTGTTAAAACATCCTGTTTTAATAAGTTTTTATTTTATATCGAGTTTGGCTCATGCCCAAATTTTTTCTAGTGCCGCTACCGATGGAGTTGCCGGCGCGGGCCGGGCGGCAGTCGAGGCCGGGGACGTCAACTACTTGAATCCAGCGGGATTAGTGCACCTGAAGAATCGCTATATATACTCCACATTTAGTAAAGAAGATCTATCCTTAAGTCTGAGCGAGGCCTCTCGAGAGGTCGTGGTTCCGGCAAGCCTATCGTACTTTCAGCGAAAAACTACGGATAAGCTTCAGCGCGAAATCCGCTGGCAAGATACGAGATTATCGCTAGCGGATTTCATTACCGACAAATTGTCTATGGGGCTTACGGGAATTCTAAGTTCCGTGAAAATTAATGATCTGAATTACAATCAGACCAATGGTAATTTAGGATTCTTTTTTACTCCGACGGATAAGTTTGGATTGGGATATGTATTTTATAATATTTTCGGAACGAATGAAAACGTTCCGGAGGAGTCTCGCCTTCAGCAGAAAATGGGGGCAGGATTAAATTATATTTATAAGGGTTTTTTGCGGTATCGTTTGGACGTCCTCACGGCGAACAACAATAACTTTGGAAAGTCTGCGTATATGACCGGGATTGAGACCTTGTTAAATGAGTGGATGATTTTTCGTTTGGGTTATCAAAATGATATTTTAGCAGAACGAGAGCTTATTACGGAAGGGTTTGGCTTCAATGGGCCGGTTTTTTCTTTGAATTACTCCCACCAAGGGTCAATAAAGGGCGTTAATTTCGACCGCCATTCCGTTGACTTGTTGTTTTCCTTTTGATATCTAACACCACTCGTTAAAATTGGGAGAGAATATGGCTTCTAAAACAAAAAAGACTGAACACATTCGTAAGAGAAAAAAAGCAACTAGCGGGACAAAGCGCAAAGCAGCTCTTCGAAACAAAGGCACCACCAAATCTGCAAAAGTACTTTTTAAAGACTAAGATGCTGATTTTATTAAATTATTTATGAACGCTGCGGAGTTGGCCGCCGGCTTCCATGGCCTCACCAGTTAATGCCCATTTAAAGGGCATTTCCACCCATCCTTCTTGTCCTGGATAGAATTTCCATTTTTTAAGGGCCCCGAGTGTTTTTGCATCTAAATTGCGATAGCCAGAGGACTTGCCCAACTTAAAGTTAGAGAGTGCACCGTCCTTATTTACATAAGCATAAAACATGGCTTTGCCCTCTTGGCGAGCCAAGCGCTCTTCTTTGCCATATTGCGGAAACTTATTCCCAGGTCTTTGGCGAAGTTGCTCTAATGAGCGGACTCCGCCGGGGATGCCAGCGACCGCCTTTGTCGCCTTTGGCGAGCCGCTGTTACCTGTGCCTTCGCCGGCTTGGGCGGCACCAGCTTTATCCTTATCAGCGGCCGCTTTTTCCGAAGCAAGTGCCGCAGAAATAGCAGCGGCATCTTGAGCACGACGTTTTGCTGTTGCCTCAGCTAAAACTTTGGATTCATCTTGAGTTTCCTTTTCGACCTCACTAAGGACCTCGTCGCTTTCGGTAAGTGCTTTGTCCGCATCCTCGTCAATAGATTTTTTAGCAACGGCGAGAGCCTTATGCTGATCTTGATCTACCTTTTCGAAGTCTTCTTGCAAATCCTTTTCATCCAGTTGGGTGATGGCGACTTCACCAGAGTCTGATGTTTCTAAAGCTGGAGTTTGAATATCATCCAAGGTCTCAGGCAAGGCTTCCGTCTCAGGCAATGCTTCCGGCAATGCCGCTGGCGAAACTTTTGAAACCACAGCAGCCTTCGCAAGGGAAGGTTTTTTAGCTGCGATGACTTTTGCCGGAGCGGCGCCCTTGGTTTGGGGTAGCGGTGCTCCCTGCGGAATTGCTTGGGCTTGAGTAGGCGTCGAGCTGCTTTCGACCTCAAATTCAACAAGTTCCTTTTTTGGAAACTCAATAGGTGGAGTGCTCATTAAAATAAGACTAGCAAGCATTGCTCCATGCAAAAGCACAGACAACGACATGAATCTGCCCGCTTTGACTTCCGTCATATTCAATGGCGCGATATCCTCAAACTCATAATTTTTTATGCCTTTGAACTCCATATGGACTCCATAAATTTAGTTGGCGTGAGAAGCTTTTTCCCTGTGAGGAGATGAAGAGCAAAGAGCCTGCCAGAGTTTTTTGCTGGCCTTTGCCCATTGCTTATACTTGAGACCGGTGGGCTGTTTCATTTTTTGTCAGTCTTGGAATGTTTATGAAGGATTTACAAAGGGCGGCCTTTTAAGCTAAGCCTCAATAAGTCCAGGAGGCACATCGCCTTTTGCAAGTGCCTGTGCGATTGTTTGATGTTCCACACAACCAATAATTTTTAATGCATCTTCAAGTGGCATTGGCTTCGGATTTGGAATTTTATTTTTCTTTAGTTCCAAGATATGTTTATAGCTTGCTTCTAAATATTCTGTCTTCAATTGGCCGTGAGCGTGGGCTTCGGCCAAAGCTTCAAGGGCTCTAGGCGGAGAAAGTGGTTCATTGCAATAGAGAAGAAGATCTGCGCCCGCCTGTAATGCTCTGACCGGGATTAGTTTTCGATCATAATGCTTTGCCATGGCATTCATGTCGAGGTCATCAGTAATGATCAAGCCACGATAGCGACATTGTTCTCGCAGAATTTTCTTTAGGAAAGTCTCTGATAGAGTCACCGGCCACTCCGGATCAATATTTTTAAATAGAATGTGGGCCGTCATAACCATATCCACGCGGGATTTGAAAGTGCGTTTAAATGGGATAAGCTCAAGTCCGTCGAGCCTTTGCATATCAAGATCTTCAGTGGGAAGATCTTCATGACTATCGATGATAGTATTGCCGTGGCCGGGGAAGTGCTTAGCACAAGAGATGATGTTAGATTTAATATAGCCACGAACCAGAGCCGAGGCATGTTTAGCCACCATCTCTGGGTCACTACCGATAGAGCGGTCACCTATCACGGTGTTTTTTGGGTTTGTAAAGACATCCACGCAGGGAGCAAAATCTAAGTTGATACCGACAGCGTTGAGTTCAAGACCCATTTTATTTGAAAAATGAAAGGTCGCCGTCGCATTATCGAGATCGCCCAAAGTTTTAAGCGGCGGCCAAAGCGTGAAGGGCGCCTTAAGCCTTGCGACACGGCCGCCCTCCATATCAATTCCAATAAAGAGTGGGGTTTTATCGGGCAGCTGGTGGTGAAGCGATTGTATCTCGGAACAAAGGGCATGAATTTGCCTTGGTTCGGAAACATTTCTGCCAAAAAGAACAACTCCACCGATGTTGTTATTTACAATAAATTTTTTCTCATCAGCAGTGAGTGCGTGGCCCGAGACTCCAATGATCATGTGTTGGCCGATGAGTTTATTCATTTAATGAGCCCTCTCTTCTTATTTTCCATCTGAATGTGGTGTTGATTCTGACTTAAGCTGAATTCCCTGACCTTGGGGAATTCCCTGTTGCTTTCCGGGGTTGGTAGGTCGAATGTTTACGCTTTTTGAAATCATATTGGTTTTTCCAAGTGGGACCTCACCAAACAAGCTTTTCAGAATTCCAGCACTTACTGGAAAGCCTGCTGTTGCTTGAGCTGGGTCAGCTACAAGCTCTGTAGAAACACCTTGGGCCACTGAGCTTGTGCCCAGGACTTCGCCGCGCTCGTTAACAAAACTCACAAAGCGGACATCTTTGAATTTGTTTTGCACTTTAAAGGCCTTAAGTCCTAGATAGGCCTCTTCCTTGCCGACGGAAGCCTGACCTTTGTAAACCGCAGCGTCCTCCTCTGCGATGGCTTGATAGTCATAGTTAGAATCCGTTTTTAGGCCATCTTTACTTTTCAACATTAAATAAACTAGAAAGGTGCTAAGAAAAGTTCCTTTTGGAAAGTCTTTGCGAATGGTTTGGGTTTTACCTCCAGACTTTACTTGGGCATTCATTTTTAATCCCAAGAATTTAGCATCAATGGTTTTCGTTTCTTTGCCGACGATACTTGTATAGGCATAGGAAATAGGCGCAAGGTCGGCAGTGGAAAAGGCTTTGAGGCTTTCGGTAATTTCAGCCCCTTGACCTGAGGTTTTTAAGAAATAAGTAGAAATAAATTTTTTACTTTTTGCATCGAATTCATATTTTGAAATCGTATAACCAATAGGGGAGCCATTTGAAAGAATTTTTGCATAACCCTCAAAGAGGACTTCCGCTTGAGCAACGGAAAATGAAAAGACGCAAACTGTAGAGATTAGTTTTAACAAACCGCTGTGGACCATAGTCTAGAGCCTCCTTGATATCACGGATAAAAGTCTTACTTGGCTGTTCTATGTTGTCAAAGAGTTCAAGGTCGAGTTCTCAACGGAAGTTGCCCGAGAACAAAGAATCAGTGACAATAAAAGCGCACGATGAATAGAGCTATTACGAACCGCATTTTTAATCGCAAGGGCCAAGTGGCCATTTTTATCGCCCTGATATTTCAGGTGTTGTTTTTATTCTTTGCCATGATCATTAATGTCGGACTTTTAGTTCACCATAAAATCAATCTGCAAAACTCTGTGGATCTCGCTGCATACTATGGCGCCATGAAACAGGCAGAAATGATGAACGCTGTTGGCCATGTGAACTATCAAATTCGCCAAAGCTGGAAGTTGTTGTCTTGGCGTTATCGTCAAATTGGAACCGCTGGGGACTATGATACGCATCCATATAATAAAATTCAGCGCGAGATTAGGTCGGATGACATAGAAGGGCTGCCGAAATATTCCGCCGGCAGTACCGAGCAAGAGTACTATGATGCCCCGGCTTTTTGTATCACCTATGCTCCCTTTTCACCGATGCCCTCAGGGCGTGAGAGCACCTGTAAGCTACAAAGCAAGCAAAGAACCATTAATCTTTTTAGCCCTCCACCGGCAATTGCCACCTTCTTTAATATCAATACTGCAATTCGTAATGCCGCTCAGAGGGCCTTGAACGAGGCCATTGGTCGCTGCCGTTACGTTGGTCAGTTTAATTATGTTATTTTGGCGGAGTTCATGGCGGCCTACAATATTGACCAGGGCGAGCGGAAGCAGCTAATTAATTTTCTTTCCCGCGGTCTTAGCGAAAAAGAAACTGATTTTCGTGAAATCAATGGAGAGTTTGCTAGCAAGGGGATTGTTGCAACTCTCAAAAATAATCTGACTAAGGCTAACCGGGATTCTGTGACGTATAAAGTTTTTAATAGCCTCGGAACCTCTGACTGCAATGCTGTTGGGCAAGTAAAAACAGATCCAGCCAAGTGGCTTTCAGAAGTTAAAATCAAGCCGGCTTTTATTTATATGGATTTTGATTGCGACAGCAATCCCGCATCCCCAAAGGTTTCGCCTCATCCCAAAGAGCTTACATCGCAAAATCTTCCTAGATACACGGATGAACTAACAAAAGACGTAAACTATCTTAAGCAATTTGCGAATCCATTGGAGCCACCCTATAATAGCTCTGTGGGCTTTGAAAAAAACCCTTGGTGCATGGCCTATGTGGGGGTCAGCGCAGAGTCTACGCCAAATATTCCTTTTGCACCTTTGGGTGGGGTGACTTTAAAGGCGCGGTCATTTGCAAAACCATTCGGCGGAAAAATCGGCCCATGGTATTATTCTCAGTGGTCGAGAGGCTCTAAGCAGTCTTCCGGTGGTCAACGAACAGATAAGCTCTTGCCTTGGCGTGAGGGCGATAAGTCCCAAATCGCAGACCCCAGGGATCCCACTAGGGCTGCAAATTACAGTCGTTTTGTCGGTGATACAGCAGGAATGAAGTCTCGGGCAGTTCAAGGTCAGTTTGGCCGAGCGATTTTTAACTTAAGTACTGACTGGAGCGGGAAATCCCCGAGCCCCAGTGATCTGGATCCAAGTACTCCACCAAATTGGAAACCGTCAGCGGAGCCCAATTTTTACCATTGGAGCCACTTAGGGCAGAGTTTCAAGGTAGAGAAAAGTGGTGATATTCTTGCCTGGGATAACAATCAGAATAGTCCTCCACGCATGCGAAGCCTTGAGCTTGCAGCGATTTTGCCAGATCAATTTGATCTGACATATTACTCTATCGAACCGGACTACTATCATAACTATTATCAGAAAATTGCTAATGAGTATGTTAAAGCTGTTCCCGGCTTTGACTATGTGGTGCGCCCGGATCTCGGTGCCCGTCTTGGCAATAAAGATCTTGAAGAGTTCAGTGTGCGTGAGCAATACAATGCATACAATTGGGTTAAAACCGACAATCCACAAATTAATGAACCCAAGGTGGATTTTGAAACCAAAATTCTTTATACAGCCAAAGATGTTTTTCAAGTGCTGACTTCTTGGATTGGAAAAGATCTAACAGACTATTCTCTTGATGCTGATAAGTTTGGAAAATGCAAAACGATTCTAGATAAATCTAGGAATGTGCCAACCAGCGGAGACTGCAATAACGGTGGTCGCACGGGTTATTCAGTAAAAATGGTTTCATTGGATTACCTAAATGCAAACGATTTAGAGGTAGGCGGCGAAAGCGCAGGCCAGGGCCCCCTGCTTAATCCTCCCCCAACAGACTTCTAAGACTTTTGCCTTGCAAAAATGCGCGCCGCGCTGTAGACTGCTTTTCCTATGATCAAAATTTCAATTATTTTTACGAGTTTTATTTTATTACTAACGCTACAGGCTTCTGCAAAGCCCTTACCCTTGCCGAAAATATTAGAAAAAGAAGTGATTTCCTTGATCGAAGACATGGGCCCAGACAGTTGGGAAGAGGGCGATACGGATGCGAAAATTGATGGGGTACTTTATGATCAGGATAAGCAGACAGTGTATATCGCCTACAGGAGCAGGAAACTAGGCTCGCGTGATGCCTATGTAAAACAAAAGTCGATCAGTATTGAGGGGATTCGCTGGATTGACGAAATCATCGACGAGGCCTCGAACGGTTATCGTTCTTTAAATGAAAAGATTGTGAACGAAATCCTCGATACGCTTTAAAAGCTGAGGACGCCTGGATCTCATTTTGAGACGCTCTCAGCAGACCCATCTCTGAGCAGCGGGTGCTTCCTCAAAAAAATCAAGACCCTCTTTAGAAAGTCCCAAAATTAGCCGATACTCGTACTAAGGGGGACACTATGAAGTTGTTCAAATCATTCTCTAAAAAACTATTGAAGGACCAATCTGGCCAGGGCGCAACCGAGTATATTTTGCTCTTGGTGGTGGTCGTTGCCTTAGTTATGATGTTCAAAACTCAAATTAAGAGCGCTCTTGATGGCAAGCTTGGCGAGCTTAATAGCAGTATTTCTGGCTTTAAGGGTGAATAAACTTTAAAGAGGTTTCCTATGACTGTTGAATATATTCTTCTGCTTTTTGCGGTGTTTTTTATTGGACTGAAGTTTTTTACGAAGGCTCCTATGGATGCTTTCAAAAAATCAGGTCCAGTGCTTGCGATGCGTGTTGAAAAGCAGCTGATTACCGGTGACGGGTTTGAACCCAATGGCGAAAGAAATGTCTGGGATGCAGAAAAGCCCTAAGCAAAACCCAAGCCTAATAAGTACATGGAGGTCTGAGTATGAAAAACAAATCTCAAAAAAGCCTCCTTAAAAATCAGCGCGGTCAATTTGTCATCGAAGCAGTCTTGTTAATGGTTGTCTCCATTGGTTTTTTGTATGCCGGACTTCGTTTATTGAAGAGCGGCAATGTTATGGGAAACTTGGTAGCAAGCCCATGGAAGAAAGTTGCGGGAATGATAGAAAGTGGTAATTGGAATGTTGCGGATGAAGCCGCGAAGAAACATCCCAATCAAATAGATCGCAGCTTGAGTGTGGATCCAAGATAAGTCAGGGCAGGGGTGATATGAATGTTCTAAAAAGAAATCCATTAGTTATCCTTGATAGCTCGAAAGGCTTTCTTTCGGCGGATTTCCTTTTTTCTATAATCATTGCTGCAGGCCTTTGTGTTGTTTTTTTCTCTTTGACCTTTACGCTCTCAATGGTCGAAGTCGGACAGTATATCGCTTACTCTGTAAGTCGAGCTCATGCAGCTGCGGATAAGACTCAGGACGATCAAGAGAGTGCTGCAAAGGCCAAGTTTGCCTCCTTACAGAAAAATAAAGTCCTAAGACCGCTGTTTAGTAATGGCTGGTTTGAAATTGGTAATCTCGAAATTCGCGGTGCCGGAGTTAAAGGCAAAGACTTTTCAGATCGCTATCCAAGGCAAGCCAGTAACACAATAGGCGTTCCACAAGTGGGGATTCGCCTCAGCTTTGAAGCAAAAATTTTAAATATAAAAATTCCCATGCTTGGGCCCACCGATCCTGAGGGCAAAGGTTTCAAAGCTTTTTTAACAGGATTGATGATTCGAGAGCCCACGGCCAAAGAGTGCCGCGATCAAATTAAAAATGAGCGCTATAAAGCTATTCTGAACCTTGACAAGCGATTTGAAAAAATTGCTGGCGCCGCCTCGGAACAAAACTATGTTCCTATGGAGGACAACGGATGTTAGTCGTGCAGTATTCCGTGCAAAATGAAAAAGGAATGGCCGTGATGGAGCTAATTCCAATCATGATTATTATTGTGATTCTTTTTAATTATTCTTTGGGATTCTTTGGTGCAATTCATACCGGTATCTTGAATTCAATGGCAGCAAGAAATTATGCTTTTGAAACCTTCAGACATCGCGCCAACCTTGTCTATCTTCGTGATGGCGTTTCGGAGGATATTGTTGATTTTTCGAAACAGAATATGCGCATACACGCAACGGTGAGTGATAATAACAAAAACGATAAAACACACTTTATCGCCACGGGCCGTCCAATTGATTTCTTGGCCAAGCTGGAAATTACGGGATCAAAGGATCTTCATAACAAACAAATTTATTCAATAGTAGATGGCAAACGATTTACAGACAACAGTGGCGGCGTCACTCCAATATGGGTGCGCCCACAATATGGAATATGCTTGAATTCAAAGTGCGGGCCGAAGTAAGGGGATGAACGTATGGGATCAAATGAAACAAGAAATCTATGGCTATCAATTGCCGCCGGAGTCTTTGCGGCCTTCTTGCTTTATAGTTGGTCTCAAGAAAAGCGTACTGAGTACAATAAAAAATATGGCTCATTAAAAACCGTGGTGGTCGCCAAAGAAGACATCGCAGAAATGCGCACGGTCTATGATACGATGCTGACAACCATTGAGCGCCCAAGCGAGTTTGTTGATCCGGATGCTGTCTCAAATCCAGACGAAGTGGTTGGTAATGTAGCGGCAATACCAATCAAAAAGGGTCAGGTTATTGTTAAAAACAGTCTACTAACTCCAGGACCTGATACAGGTATTTCACTGCAAATCGCCCCAAGTAAACGTGCCATTACCATTCCAGTTGACGAGGTTCGTGGTGTAGCCAAATTGATACGGCCTGGAGACCGTGTCGATATTTTAGCCGCTGTGGACACCGGGAAAGGCATGAATCAAAAGAGAGAAGTTCAGACGCTTTTACAAGATGTCGTAGTTTTAGCCGCTGGTGTTAATATTATGAACAATATCCCTCGTGTATTCGAGTTGGATTCGGGTGGTAAATCTTTGAGTCAAATTGCACTTACAGGTGACACAAAATATAGTACAATAACAATAGAGGCGACTCAGAAAGAGGCTCAAGATTTGGTTTATATACTTTCAACGGCACCGGGCAATATTTATTTAACGTTGAGAAATCCAAATGATCGTACGATTCCACCGCGACTTCCGACTTCAAGCGCGGACAGTGTTTTAGGGAAACCGATGATTTCAATGGATTCAATGCCCAGGGCGCCCATCGCGCCGCCGGTGATGTTGCCGCCAAGATCTGCGCCAAGAACTGCACCTGTTGCTCCGAAGAGACATGGATTTAGGACGCTGTAAGTAGAGGGGGATGTATGAAGCTCAAATACTTGTTAGGTTTATTCCTCACAATTTCAGGTCACTTTGCCTTTGCCGAAGATGAGGGCCAAGGGGATGATACTAAGTTCCGCGCAAGAACATTTGTAAATCTCACTTTAGGTATCGAGCAAGATCAGAAGCTTCCACCTTTGCCAGAAAATATTGAGTTCAAAGGGGACTTCCGTCGTATTGTAACGGCGGCACACTCTAAAGAACTGAATGTTCTGCGTCTGACCCCTAAAGCCGAGGGCTTTGCGACAATGACCATTCATGACAAGAAAACCGGCAAAGTGGTTGCCGAGTTTCAAATCGACGTTAAGAAAAGTAAACTCGACAAAGTGGTAAAAGAGATTCGTGCTCTTCTTGGTGATATTGAGGGCATTACAATTAAAGTTGTGAACAACAAAGTTGTCGTTGACGGCCAAATTCTTTTGCCACGGGATCTTAGCCGTATTTACAACGTTATCCAGCAGTTTGGCGACCAAGCTTCGTCTTTGGTGACCTTGAGTCCACTGGCTCAAAAGAAAATTGCCGAGTTTATTTCTCGTGACATCAATAATCCAGAAATCGAAGTGCGTGCAGTGAATGATAAATTTATCCTGCAAGGTTATGCAAATAACGAAGAGGAATATAAGCGCGCAGAAATTATTGCGAAGACGTATGTCCCAGATATTATTGTAGAAGCAGCAGAAGAAAAAGGCGTGATTAAAAAACGCCGACCAGCAAATGATGGAGTGATCAATCTGATCACGATAAAAGAACAAGCTCCAGCACCACCATCAAAAATGATTCAGCTTGTGGTCCACTATGTGGAGCTCAATAAAGACTACTCCAAGGCGTTTAAATTCCAATTTACTCCGCAATTAGATGACAAAACTCAACTGCAGTTTCAAACGGGGTCTGGTGGCGCTGGTGGCGTGGTGAGCACACTAACTGGCGTGATTTCAAATCTTTTGCCAAAACTTACTTGGGCGAAAGAGCACGGCCATGCGCGTATTTTAGAAAGCACAAGTTTGATTATCCAGGACGGTAAAAAAGGTGAGATTAAACAGCTGACCAATATGCCTTACTCTGTGATCGGTAAGGATGGCCAACCAGGAACTGCCTTTGCTGAAGTTGGTATTAAATCCGCAGTCACACCGGTAATCTTGGGTGAAAAATCTGGTAGTGTTCATATGGATATGGATTTTGCTCTGAGCAATCTTTTAGGCTCGGGACAAAATGGGGCCCCGATTACAAGCTCAAACTCGATTCAGTCAACCGTGGTTATTCGTGACCGCCAAAGTGCTGCCATCGGGGGCCTGATTCGCAACGCATCTTCGACTGGGTATAATCGTATGCCGAGTGATGTGAAGAATCCGATTATCAGTCTCTATGCCTCTAAGAACTTTCAGAGAAATCAAAGCCAGTTTGTGGTTTTCGTGACTCCGATTATCAAGACCTCGGCAAGTGCGGGGGCAGAGCAGATTAAGAAGAAATTTCGTCTACGTGACTAGACTGGCCTTATTTTAATGCGTGTATTCTCCGATAAGTGTTACGGAGGACTCTGTTGGCGTTAAATCCGAATTGTAATCTTATTGCAGTAGTTGGTGGTAAAGGCGGAGTGGGGAAAAGTGTTTTCGCCGCTAACTTCGCCTGTGCCCTTCTCACTGAGCTTCGGACTCAGGTTCTTTTGATTGATGGCGATAGCAAGAGCGTTGGGGATCAGAATGTGATCCTAGGGCTAAAGCCGAATAAAACTCTTAAAGAGCTTGCAACGATGACAAGTTCTTTAAATACACAAAATATGAATTCACTGTTGGCCATGCATTCAAGTGGGCTTGCTTACTTGGGAGCCGTTCGCGGACCGGAAGAGACTCTGAATATTGGCCCTGACTTGGCCATGAAACAATTGGAATTTTTTAGTCGTCAGTTTAAGTTTATCGTTGTCGACATCGGAACCGATCTTGGTCCTTTGCAAATGGCGGTGCTTCAAGAGTCCACGGCCATAATGATAGTGACAACTCCGGAAATTCTTGTTGTAACTCAGACCTTGCGTTTGATTAACGAACTGCTTTCTAACACCTTTCCGAAGGATATGTTTCAACTTATTATTAATAAGGCCTCGCCAAATGGTTTGTCTCCACAGGCAATAGCGACGCAATTGCAATTAGCCCCGCTGGCGATTATTCCTCAAGATGAAGTCACAGCCATGGCGTCTATTCAGAAGTTCCAGCCCTTTGTACTTGGACAACCCAAAGCACCAATCACCTCAGCATACTATGAGGTCGTTCGCAGAATTAGCGGTGGAGTGCTGCAAAAACTTAAATCGCTTTCACGCCCTAAGCCGGTGACGACTTCCTCGGCTGAGGTTAGCGGTGGCTATGACACACGAACACAATTAAAACTGCGTGTACACTCAGAGCTGATTCGCACGGTGGATCTTAAAAAACTCCTCTTAGATACAAAGGGTGATGAGAATAAGGAAAGAGAAGTTCGCGAGAAAACACGACGCGAAATTACTTTGATTGCCGATCGCGAGGCCCCAGAATTGGCTCGTGATGAGCGCGCGCGTATCATTAAAGAGGTTTTGGAAGAAGCTTTGGGACTTGGCCCTTTAGAGGATCTTCTTGCCGATCCGAATGTTACAGAGATTATGGTGAATGGGCATAAAAAGATCTTTCTAGAAAAATTAGGAAAAGTCTCGATAAGTCCGGTGACCTTCACTTCAAATGATCATCTTCGTCGTATTATTGAAAGAATCGTGACCCCCTTAGGTCGTCAAATCAATGAGTCCTCGCCATATGTTGATGCTCGTTTAAAAGATGGCAGTCGCGTGAATGCGGTGATTGAGCCTCTTGCGATTGATGGACCGGCGTTGACAATTCGCAAGTTTAAAAAGGGCGGTATTTCTCCGGAGAAATACACTGAATACGGAAGTCTTACCAAGCCAATGATTGATTTCTTGCGAATCTGTGTTGAAAACGGACTCAATGTAGTAATCAGTGGCGGTACTGGCTCAGGTAAAACGTCTTTGTTGAATATGCTCTCATCTTTTATTCCCTCCAACGAACGCGTTATCACTGTTGAGGATGCGGCCGAGTTGCAATTGCAACAGGAACACGTTGTTCGCCTGGAGACCCGTCCTCCTTCAATGGAGGGCTCCAATGCGGTTACAATTCGTGATCTTATAAAAAATGCTCTGCGCATGCGGCCAGATCGTATTATTGTTGGCGAGTGTCGAGATGGCGCAGCTCTTGATATGCTTCAAGCGATGAATACAGGTCATGATGGCTCGATGACGACAACCCATGCAAACAGTCCCCGTGAGTGCCTTGCCCGTCTTGAGACCCTTTGCCTAATGTCGGGAATGGATCTTCCCGTTCGTGCCATTCGCGAGCAAATTGCAGGTGCTGTGAATTTGATTGTGCAAATTTCTCGTTTGTCTGACGGCAGCCGTAAAGTTCTTAGCATCACTGAAGTTGCGGGAATGCAAGGCGAGGTTGTAACCTTAGCAGAGATTTTCCGTTTTAAAGAAACTGGTTACGATAAAAATCGTCGTATCCAAGGTGCTTTCCAATCTACAGGCGTTGTTCCCAGCTTTATCCAAAAGCTTAGTGATAAAGGTGTGGGTATTCCCCGCGAGATGTTCTCAAATGATCAGAAACCTGCAAACAAAGCGGAACAAAAAACCATTCAAGGCCCTAAACCAATGGGACCCTTGAATCCCATTAAAAAAATCAGCTAGGAAGGAGTCACACAATGCCATCGTTTTTAATGAATGAGTGGTTTTTAATACCGGCAATCTCAATCTGTGTGTTCCTGATTGTTTTTGCATTTGCTGACAGGGCCCTGAATTTTCTATATAAGCGAAGTCTTGGTCAGCGCGAAGAAGTGATGAAACTGCTGAAGCTGATGTCTGTTGAGGTCGACCAACGTCAAGTCACCTGGGCAATTCTTTTATTAAGTTTTGGGATGGGGGCCTTATTCTTTGTTCTGTTTTGGCCAAGCATACTTCTTGGCCTTTTATTTGGTGCTGTCGTGACAATTGCGGGTTGGTCTTTACCACTTCTTGTTGTCAAGTTTCTCTATGAGCGCCGCTGTACACACTTTGTTGATCAGATGGTGGATGGACTTACGATCATGGCCAATGGTATTAAGAGTGGATCTAACTCCATGCAAGCTATGGAACGGGTGATCGAGATTATGGGAAGCCCCATCAGCCAAGAGTTCAGGCAAGTTGTTACCCAACATCAATTTGGTCAAAGTTTTGAAGAGGCACTTCTAGATTTAGGTGAGCGCATTCCTCGGCCGGATGTTCAGATGTTTGTAACAGCTATCAATATACTAAAAGAAACAGGCGGCAACTTAGCGGAAACATTTGAAACTATTGTAACAACAATTCGCGAGCGCCAGAAGGTAGAGAAAAAAATTCAAGCCCTCACGGCCCAAGGTCTAATGCAGGGATTAATTGTAACGATGATTCCTTTCATCTTAGCGGTGGTATTTTTAATCATTGATCCGAATTACATAAAGCCAATGTTTAGCACAACCCTAGGTCTAGTCCTTATCTTTGCGATGCTAGGCCTGCAAATTATCGGTGGCATCCTAATCAAAAAGATTGTTACAATAAAAGTATAATTTCTATTGTTCTTCAAGGATGAGGTTCAAATGATAAAACGAGCAATTTCTGTGTTGCTGTTATTAGCAGCGGTTCAAGTGCATGCTCTCGTGGACATGAAAAACGCCAACTACTCAAATACCTGGATAGATATGGACGTTCCAGGAAGCGGGTATGATTTAAAAGTCGTGCGCACTTATAATAGTCGCTCGCTATTTAATGGTATATTTGGTTTCGGTTGGTGTTCTGATTTTGAGACCTCAATGGAAGTTACCGCCGAAGGAAACATTAAGGTCAAAGAGTGCGGCGGCGGTCTAGAAGTGATTTTTTCTCCCCGCGAAGTGACCAAGAAAGATGTTGATAACACAATCAATATGATCATTTCTAGAATGAAGGCAGATAAGAAAGTTGGCCAAACGGAGGCCTACTATAGAAGTCTTCAAACACAACTTTATGAAGACGATAGTATGAGATCCGAATATGCACACAAATACGGTGTCGCGGTCGCGATCAAAGAGGGAACAAAATTTTATGCTAACGGACGAGAGGTTGAGCACATTGTTTATAATAAGACTTATTACACTCGAAATCTTGTTGATGGCAGTGCCCAAAGATTTACTCCCCAAGGAAAGCTCACGCATATCTATGATAAGAATGGAAACTTTCTTAAGTTCGAGTACGAGAAAGACTTGATTCGGGATATCACGGACAACAACAGCCGTCGCTTAAGTTTCAAGTATTTTTCAAACAAAAAAGTAAAATCGATCTCGGGCCCGAATGGTCTGATGGTCGAATATAAATTTGCAAATCTTGATGACTTAGCTTGGGTTAAGAATGCGTGGCTAAAGACCTATACTTATGAGTATGACGATCTTCACAATCTTGTGAAAGCCGGATGGCCTGACAAAACCTTCGTGGCCCTAAAGTATGACAAGAAAAATGACTGGGTTACAGGCTTCACTGATCGCGAGAAGTGCGTAGAGTCGTATAGTTATGATGTCGATCAAAAAGATCCAAAAAATCATTATTGGTCTGTCGTGAAGAAAGTTTGCGGTAAGGAAACTGTCGCAGATAACAAATACGAATTCTGGCACAAGCAGCGTGCAGATGGTCAGTACTATCTTCAGCGCGTACTTTCTAGTTCAAATGGCAATACCACCGACATCAGCTATCATGAAGTCTTTGGGAAACCGCTTTCGATACGCCGCAATAGCGAAAAGATCTCCTACGAGTACTATAGCGATGGGCAAGTGAAAGTGAAAGCGACTCCGAACATCAGAATGGCCTTTGAATACGACAATCAGATTAAAAAAGTCAGCCAAGTTATTAGTACCTTTTATAATGAGAAGGGACAAAAAACGACTTCAAAGAGTTCGCAATTTAAATACGACAAAAAAGGCAACTTAGTCTTTGCACAAAATAGTGATGGCCAAAAAATCACGATGACCTATGACAATAAAGGTCGTATTGCTAGCATTACAGATCAGGCTAAAAAAGTTGTTAGAATTGAATATGAGGACCGCTTTGGAAAACCAGCAATTGTGACTCGTCCCGGCCTAGGTACTATCAAAGTGACTTACAAACCAAGCGGTGAGATCAACAAGGTCGAAAGCAAAGAAGGACCCAGTGTTGCCATGCAGGTGGCAAGTACCTTTAACAATCTCTTAGACGTTGTTGCTCCAGCAACTTCAGAAGTGTTCTAGGAAGGGATGGTAATATGAGAAATATACTTTTAGCGATTACAAGTTTTTTCGCGACAGTTTTAATCCTTTCACAGATTGCTTTGGCTCAGTCTCAGGCGGATGGCGGGACTCAACATAGCGTTTCTGCGCAAGGAGAGGATCCTAACTTAGCAGAGACCTCTGATAGAATGACGACTGAAGGTGGCGTCCCGAACGCCGGAAACAAATGTAAAGATGGCACCTGTTATCAAAGATCTATTGGGGGTCGTCTTGGTGACAACACAAGGGCAAGGCCAAGAAACTCTGCCTCCGAAGATGGCGGACGAGATCAAAAGGGCTCTCAGTAGCGAGTCTACGTAAAGCAGAAGGCATTCTATCCGAGGAGGCTCGGCCTGCGGGCCCAAACAACTCCGAGGTCCGTGTTAATACCCAACAAAGCTCACTATTTACAACAGAAACTAGTTGCCATGTTTTAGCTTCTAAACTATACTGCCCCAAATTTATGACCAAACAAGCCAGCTTTTTTGACTACCACAAAATGAAAGAAACCAAAGCCAAATACGGCAGAACCTGTCATGGCGGCCCCACATCCCGTGGACATCGTAAAGAGCAACGCCCCCTCTCCGCAGGAAAGTGGATCCACCTAGTACTCAAATCAGAGCTCGCAAAAGGTGCTTGGAGCTTTTTGACTCCTACAAATTCAATTTACCTAGATAAAATCCTTAGAGAAAAAGCCGCGAAGTTTGGGGTCTTCATTGCTGAGATAGTCAATGTTGGAAACCATCTTCATATCAAGTGCAGGTTTAAGTACCGCAAAGGCTTTCAGAATTTCTTGCGAGCCGTGACTTGCCTCATTGCTCGTAAAATCACTAAAGCCTATCGCGGGAGCAAGCTCTCCACTCCCTTTTGGCAGGGCTTAGCCTTTACAAGGGTATTAAAAAGTTCTTTTGAAGAGATGCAGCTCAAAGGATATTTTCAGGCCAATCGCGAGCAAGCTGAGAAGGGCTATTCTGCTCGGCAAGAATACTTAGATAGATTCAACCGCTGGGTATATCGACTGCGGGTTCAGGATTATTCCTGAGGGCTTGGCGTGAAATCCCGTAATGAGACACGCGCAGGGCTTTTTTTTGCTTCGCGCATGACTAATATGCGAACACCGTGAGCTGGGCGATCTGCCCTAAGATGTTAAAACCCCAGGCATTTTTTCACCTCTACACGCTCATCATCTTGGCACGTCCTTCGCTATAGATAGCAATAGATGTCAATGAAATCTCTTACTGAGGAGGAGACAATGCGTATCTCTAAAACAATCTTGAATCTGGCGCTGATGATGTCAGTGGTGTCGGCGACAGCCGTCGCAGCGGCAAGCAGCAGTTGTAATATGCGATCTGGAATTCCAAGAACCGCAGCGAGCAATCCAGAGAAAAAACAAGTGGCTGCAAGGGTTTTAAAGGCCTCAACGTCGAGCTCACTAAAAAGTCATCGCGGTAAGAAATAGCAAATGGCAGGGGTCGTTGAAAAATTTATTTTCCGGCCCTTGTAGTTAGACTGCTTTTTGCGCTAAAAAACAAATTTCTAAGCGCTAAGGCACCGCCAGAAGCGACGCTTTGAACGTAGAGTGAAACAGAAGATTTTTGCAACCAACGTTGGGAGTGTTGCTCTAAAGAAGAGTTTCCCACTTTGACTTGCAGAGCTATCACAAAAATCACCGTTAATAGAAAGCTTTTTAAGACAAACATCAACTCGCTCATTTTATTTTCTCCGGTTTGCTTTTATAGTGTTTTTTTATAACAGCTAAAAAGCCCTCTTTCGTAAAGGGCTTTACTATATAATCATTGCAACCCACATCCATCGCATTCTCGATAATAGTTTTGTCATCAAGAGTAGAGCAGGCAATGATTACCACCTCATAAGAGAGCTCGCGGATTTTTCGCGCTAACTCTATGCCATTTTCTTTTGGCATTACCATATCAAGGACGATGAGATCCGGAAGAGTTTTTTTAAAAAGACGAAAGCCCTCTTCGCCATTTAAGGCTTGGCCGACGCAAACGGCGCCTGAACTTTTAAGAATATTCTTAATCAGTTCACCAACGAAAGTGGCATCATCAATAATAATATAGCGAAAACTCATTCTTTGATTATCGAAAGTTCCTGGGGGATTGTCTAAGCGCTTTTGTGCAAGACTAGACTAAGTGAGGGCTTTTAGCCTCCCCAGCGGTAACCGAGAGAGAAAATATAGAAGGTGTCTGTAACGCTAACGTTTTTTGGAATAGAACCTGTTGCTGGGTCCGCAAGTCTTGCGCTGCCATCAAAAAGATTCTTTTCAGACATTAACGAGGCCTCGTAAAAGATTTGAGACTCTTTAGACAATTTTATTTCTGAGCCAAGCTGGATTCCCAGGCGGATATTTTCTGTGCTACTTCCTGAACTAATATCTATGCCGGCTTTAGACTCAGAATGCTGAAGCCGCGGATAGAAACTTCCACCAAGAAGCCATGCAACATCTGGGCTTGAGGGAAGCCTGAGAGTCATTTTAAGACCCAGACCCGAGGTTTTTAGTTTTGCCCGATAAATATCATCAGCATTTACATTGAATTTATAGTCACTATAAAGGACATCGAACTGAAGGGATTTTGAAGACTGAGTAAAGCCAAAGAATTGTCTAAACTTCAGGGCGACGTCTAAGAACTCATATCGCGCCGGAGAACGCGTGTTGCTTACCGCATCGCCGCTTGTGTCCGCAGCTAATGAGAACATGAAGTTTCCACCTACGCCTATAGCTGGAGTTAGCCACACGTTTGCTCCAAGATCGACTCCAGCATAGACACTACGATAATCTCTATATGAATAGTTCGAGGAAGACTCATTGGTTACATAACTTGGTGCGAAGCTAATTTCAATTTTATTTTGTCGAGCGTCGGATTCCTCAAACTGTCCTTGGTAAAATCCAAGCTCTCGCTCAGGGCTAGCAGTAAAAAGACTTTTTACCTGCTGTGAAATAGTGGGCTCTTTGGGTGCCAGCGGGGGCAAAGTCAAAGGTGGCAAAACCGGTGATGCAACTGTGGTCTCTTCGCTTGCGGGCTGCCGTGTTTTTTGTTGAGACTTCTTTGCAATTTTTTTGAGTGCCGGAGCGGGAGCAGGGGCCAAGCTCGGAGTCCGAGTTCCCAGCAGAAGCTCATAGGAAGAGTCCAGCTGTGCGAGTAAAGCCACTGGACTAAGGAGCGCAAAACTAAAAATGAGTGCCGGACATACGAACTTCATACCAGATTTTTCGGATTCTCGAAGGATTTACTTGATGCGAAATTGACGAGTTTTTCTGTGACAGGCAGAATTAAAGTATGAGAAATAATTTTAAGGTCCTGCTTCTTTGTCAGTTTTTGTTGGCCTTGTTTTTTTCCTTACAGACCAGAGCCCAGCTAAACTCTTCTTTCGTCAGCGCCGTTGATCAAGATCTTACGATCAAGGTCGTCACGGCGGCTCCGTTTTCTGACAACATCAAGGGAATTTATTCCAAGCCACTTTTTAAAAAATTTCAAGAGCTTCTTAGTAACGACAGGCTCTGGACTTATGAGGCATTGCCTGATGGCACCAGTGTTGCTTTAGATTTGGATGAAAATCCTGCTGCAGTAAAAAGTATTTTTGATGCTACGAAATCCCAGGGGCTTTTCACTTTCCATATTACAAAAGGCCCGCTGGGCCTAAACGCGCACCTTGTTTTTTTCGTAGGGCAAACGGGAGCCCCGCTAATTCAAGAAGATCTAGTGAACTATCCGGGATTTGAAATCGCTGATCTCGAAAAACAACTTCAGGTCATGTACGAGAAAATCAAAGCTCGACTTCCATATCGAGGGATGATTTTAAGTCGTCGAGGACAAGAGGTAACCATCAATATTGGTTACAAAACGGGCGTAAAAAATAATGATGAGATTTCGGTGATTCAAATTCTGAAAGTAAATCGCCATCCAAAACTAAAATTTATGGTAAGTACCGAAAAGGAAATCCTTGGCAAAATTAAAGTCTATAAAACTGACGAGTTTCTGAGTTTTGCCTATATCACTTATGAGCGCGAGCCTGGAGTGGTTCAAGTTAACGCAAAACTACTTCCGCAGGAGTTCATTCAATACAAAGAACCTGTTACCCAAAACGGTCAAGTAATCCCAGGTCTTGAAAATCGCAAAGACAGCGAATTGAGTTATGGCGATAACCCTAGAGAATGGTTGCCGACACAGGCGCCTCAATATGGCCGTATCGCGATTTTAGGTGGCCTTGGTAGCTACGGCATTTCCACAAGCCTCGCCTCCGGCACCATAGAAGCATCAACCAGCCTTGCTCCAGAGATCGCCGTTAAAGGCGAACTCTGGCTGAGCAGCGAGTGGAATATTCTTTTTAATATTCGCCAAGCGGTTTTTACAGCCTCAAATCTCAATATGTCTCTGTCTTCTTACGGCGTACTAGGCGCGTATAATTTTTTAATGAGTGAAGACTTTTTCGGTCCAAAGATTCAGCTCAGCGCGGGCTATTCGACTTATATGTCAAATGCAGATCAAAGCACCCCTCTTGCTTTCACCAATATGAACTATGGCGGGTTCGTGGTCGGGTTTCTCGGCCAGTTTCCCTTAACAAAAGAGATCCCGATGGATTTGGGCGCGCAATTTAATTTATTTATAAGTCCTGGGATGAGTGAGTCTGTCTCATCGGGGGACTCCTCAAGAAACACTATCAATCAGTTTGGTTTCTTTGGTGTTTACCATCTCCGAAGTCGCTTTAAAATTCGCGGGGAAATAAACTTTGAATACTATGCCAGTGATTTTTCTGGCCCAGGAGCGGGAACACATAGCTCATCGAACACGACACAAAAATTAACAAGCCTCATGGGTGGCATTGAGTATCTTTTCTGACCAAAGCCTAGTCAAAGCCTAGTCACTATCGAACAGTCTCAATTGGGGATGGTTTAAAAAGTAATTTGACAGTTTTGTGAGCTCGCTGACATACTTATAGATGTTAAGAATTAAATAAGTCGGCCCGTAAGCAGTTGAGATTATAATTATCATATATGGAAATATTCTTGGTAGTTTTGGGGGGCCACTGGGAAGGTTCAATTGTTAAGGACTTCGCTTCAGAAAAAAATGAAAACTCGTGAAGGCAAACGACAAGGCTTGCGACTAAGAGGCAATACAAAGGGCTCCGTCCTTTTGCTGGTCATGATCGCCGCACCGGTGGCTGCGATCCTTTTCTTTTCGTTAATTGAAATGGTCCTTATTTCAAAACGGCAAGTTGTTATTAATCGAAATATAGTTGGCTATTCTACGGCTTTAGACGCCGTTCTTGATTATACAAACTATGCAATTAAAAATCGCTGGTGTATGACTAGCACTTGGACCCGAGATACCATAGGTTGCAACTTAACTCATGCAAGAAGTTTTGAGCGTATGGTTTTGGACATGAACTCGCTGGCGGCTTTGACTGATATAAATTCCGGGGTTGCTGGGTATACAAATGCCGGGGTGGTGCTTGGTACCATAACAACGACAGTGCCCATTAGCTCCATCACGGGGGCTCACCCACTTGCTGACATCATTACAAATTTAGAAAAATCTGGAAATGCGGTTTCTAATATCCAAATCACCGTTACTCGCGTAGATAATATTAACGTGCCGAGAAGGGGAAGAGAATCATACCTAGATATCAGAGCGACCCTGCTATCTGGCGGTATAATCTTTAGAAATCTTTCAGCGATTTCTGCCACGAGTCGTTTAATGATTGCACCAAGGGAGCTTAATTACTTCTCTTTAGTGGTCCCTGAAAATATGCATTTAGACGGAACAATCAGTTCTGCAAATGGAGATTTTTCAATTCCATCTGGGACTGGCGGGACAGGAGTCTCTTTCGAGAGTCCCGTTTTTGTAAACGGTGACATTTTTATTCCTGATCCCATAAGCGGAGCCCCCAACGCCACGACCTTTTCTAATAAAGTAATTCTCGGTGGACCAAATGGCGGAGGAAACGGTGGACGCCTTATGCTTGGGGCCACGCCCTTTACCGCGCCTAATTCCGGTGATCTTTCCAGCTACCTCTACTCGGTAATCCCAAAGCTTGGCGGATTCAAAAAAGGGGTTGATGTCGACGGCGTGCGGGACAGTGGCCTTGACGTGCTTTCGGGTAATGCAGTTTCAGCACTTCCTGTGGCTACCCAGGCGAATCTTTGCTCCGGTATCAACTCTGTTTATTATAGGCTACAAGACACCAACCAATCCGATCTGGTGATAAAGTCCATTAACAGTGCGGCACCAAATCAGTTTGATTATTACATTGGATTAACCCAAGGGAATATGTTTCTTCCCCAGGGGACTCGCCCATATTTTATTAGCGGGCCGTGGTCCAGAAGAACTATTACGGACATCCCTTCCGGCACCACCAGCAGTAATGCGTTAAACGGACAAGCCACTATGTATTTTCGATTTGACTCAGGCAATTTGCCGCCATTGGGCCCTGCGGGAGCCTACGACTCAAGCTCACCTAATTGGAATATTATGACATCGCAGTTTGCTCTGAGAGATAATGCAGAGGTGACAATTAAATTCAGATCAACCCTTCCTGGGCCGCCGCAGTGGGCCTTCGTTCATATTGAAATGATACCTGTTGTTGTGGGCGGCAATGTTCAAAGGGATGTTTTCCATTTGAGAGTCAGCACAACGGGATATTTAAATCCATCTGCAACGATAGATAGATTTTCAATTTATATGAAAGCCTATGACCTCGGCACCTATGGTGGTCGGGACCGCAGGTATCTTGATTCAGGCTCTGATGATACCCTAATGGCAGGACATACTATGGATGGCTGGTTGCATTTCAAAATTGTGGGAGGTGCCCTACAGTGGCGAGATCAATCTGGGACACCAAAGGTTCCGAATTATACTAGCTATGTAAAATTAGATCCGGCAAATCCTATTCCGCCAAATGGCTTTACGCCGCCAGAGTCTTCTTGGCCAGCGCCACTGCCTCCGATAATGACTCCAATTGCCGGCGTATCGACACCATTGCCTGATGAGACTTTTGACTACCAGGCCATTGTGAATGGATGCTTAGGAAATTCCGGCGGGGCAAATAGTGCGGCATTTCAATCTGTAAATTGGAATAGCCCATTTGTAAACTCAACCCGTTACTCTTGGCATTTTGCCCCGGTTGTGGGCGGGGTTGCCCCGGCCGGCGAATATACGACAATTCCGGCTTCGGGTCCTTCGCTAACAATAAATAATGGCCAGTTTTACATAAACTCCATTGTTGGAACATGCATAGTTCCTGCAACGACTACGGTGGCATCAGGTTTCATAACTTGCGACAGTCTGGTAATTCTGCCGAGAAGTAATCCTTTATTGATGATTGGAACTTTTATTGCCGGAAGCGCAAATATTGCACCATCAGCTGTGGCAGCGGGAATTACCTTTAGAAATATCTATCATCCTCAATCGAGAAGTGACCTAATTGCTCAAGGTATTCTAACGAATGCGAATGGGACAGTTTGCGCAAACGGACCGCTTCCTGTTCCAGTGTGGTGGCCGACTCTGACTGCAAACCAATATGATTCTATCAGGAAATGCAATGTGATTTCTCTTCGTGACAAGGCAGATCCCTTCACCTGGAGTGCGGTAAATCCTGATTGCGGCTTGCCGTCGGGCGGTAGTTTTGTTAAATGTCAGAAGCACACTCTTAACTACATACTGAGCGAAGTCAGTAGGACAAGTGAGTTGCAATGAAAAAACTCATAGCTAACAACCACGGACAGACAATAATTGAAAACGTCTTAGCAATGGGTTTGCTGGTTGTGGTTTTTTATATGATTGTTGACGGCAGTCTTCAGCTGTTTAAGACCGAGTCTAAAACAGGTCAGGTCTCCGCAGAGTATCAAATGGTCTCTCAATTGATTGAGACTATTAAGGGCGAGCCCGCAGTCTATCAAAAAAACTTTGTGCCAAACGCTGGCGGTATAAACTCTTACTTGGCGACTTTTCCCTATGGATATGCCGGCAATGTTCTTTATACGGGCAACCCACCTAACTGCGATTCGAGCGCTCCTTTGGCAAATGGAAGTATTGGCGGTGGCGGCGTAATCAATACTTTTTGTGATGCCCTTATGACCTACACAATTCAACCCAGTCTAAATTATAGCGGGCTTTTTAAGGGCTCAATTAGAGTTAAGCATATAAATAAGGATCCACTCGCGACACCAACACCGGATAGCAATTACTATTTTTTAATTAATACAAACTAGGGGCATATGAAAGACAATAAAGGTTTCTCCATTATAGAACTTAGTATTGCCATAGCTCTTTTGGGTATTGTTCTGCTCGCGTTTATGGACGTAATGCAATACATGCGCATTATGGAAAACAGGGTTAAAATCCGAGCGGATTCACACACCTCTCAGACCCTGGGAGAGCGCTTTTTATGGATGGGGCTTAAAAATGCAGCACCATCTTTTAATAATATTCCAATGCTTGATGACAATGGCTTTAACTTCTATGATCTCAACCGCGATGTCCCTTCGAATTCAATACCTAACGCCACTCGAATACTGACTTTAAACTTAATCGGCGGGCAAACCACCTTTTTTGCTCTTTTGAGTGAATCCACTACGGCAAACGTGAGCAGTGGGGCTCCGGAGGTTATGTTTCTAGATCCTGCTAAGTTTTATCAAATTAATGATTTGGCCGCCCCAGCGGCAACGCCTTTTAATTGGACTTTTTTTAGAAACTATATCCTTGCACAAAATCCGAATTTTTTGGCAAAAGCAACACAGGTATTAGAGATTTATGTTCCTTCCACATTTAGAAATATCGGGGCCCCAGTAAGTACAATGCCAAACAGCACGAGCTATTTTTTGCGCTGTACGTCTTCTCCAACCCCTTGCAACACTGAAAATTTTGGCGGCATGGTGAGTTTCAAAAATGCTGCGGACAACACGGTTTCCATTGCCAATTTTGACGACTTCGTAAAAACAATACCGCCAGCCAGCGGAGGAATTCCGCCTATATTAGCTAGAGTGGTGCGCATGGTTCGCTATCAGTTGCAACCAAAGCCGTCTTACGCTACGGGTATTGGGGATTTATCTTATTCAACTTGGGATGGCGCTGGCTTTACTGCGCCGGTTTTAATTGCCGACCGAGTTAAACAGGTCGTTCTTCAAAGGCCTAATATCACAGATCCAACGATCACTATTGATTTAACTTTGGAAAAACGCTGAGGCCTTGGCTAGGGGAAAAGAATGAAAAAACGAAGTGTTTTAGCAATTTTAATTCTTAGCTCAGCGCAAGTTTTTGCGGCCCAGGTATTGGTTCGTCCGAGTCAGGCCGGAAGAGCCACAGATACGATGATTTTTTCAGATCAGGCGACCTCCTTTTCGGATCCTAATATGGGATTTCAGGTGCGCCTGAATGTCTCTTGTTTTCGAACAAATCTTCGAAGTGTGACAAATCCAATTTCGCCAACAGGGGCCGTAAGATTTGCCTTGAGTTTAAGTTCTGGCAATACTTTTTCGCTGGTATTTCCGGGTTGGTTGGTTATGAATACCGGCGCAAATGCACAAGTTGTGACCCCGCCTCCTGTCGCCGTTGCTAACGGCACATATTATCTCACCGCCTCTGTTGATCCCCAGGATGTGCCCTATGCGTACCCCGGCCCGGCTCAGCCTGTGCGAACCCGCTCTTTTGGAAACACGCTTATTTTTAACACGCCGGTTGGTTTCGTTTCTGGGGTACCCTTATCTGCTGCTGGTGACTATACCTACGCAAACTATGCCACTTTGATTCAAAGTGTCACTTTTGTTCAACAGGTTTCGAGTGTTGTTGGCCAGCAGGCAACTATCGTTAAGCTGGATCAGCCGCCGAGCTTAGCGCCATGGAAATTCCAGAAAATTTTTACGGCGTTAATGAGCCCACTTAACTGGATTTCATGGGGATCAGTTGAAGAGACTCATGCCGGGGGTGGGCTTCCGCTTATTGAGCCACCAGTTAGTTTAACCCTCTATGAAGACGTCGGATGGTATCAACCGCGCTTTGCCTGGTATGCTCAAATAAGCTCGGTGCTGGCGGCAACCCCAGCAAATCCTTCGAATTACGTCCAAACCCCCAGTGTTGTGCAGCAATATATGGGGACGACGGGGCCACTTACGGGAAGTTGGCAGGCGACTTGGTCCAACGATTTTAAGGTTTTAAATGTGAACGCATCATTTCCTGGGCAAGTTAATTACTGCGGCGGATTTTTTTCGCCACTGATGCTGTTTTTTGATTCTAAAGAGCCTCAGTTTAACCGCTTTGTTGATTTCAAAATGAGCAGTTATTCGGACCAAACCTATTGGCCAGAACCTGAAACTAAAGCCGCCTTTTTGGTGCTAGATAGAAATGGTGATGGGATTATCAACGATGTGACAGAGATGTTTGGCAGTGAGGACAGCTCTTTAAACGGATTTGAGCTGCTTGCCGCTTTTGACGAAAACGGTGATGGCGTCATTGATGCAAAGGATCCGGTTTATTCTCAATTGCGCCTTTGGACAGACTCAACAGGAAAAGCAATCACTCTTAAGAAGGACTTGAAAACTTTGAAAGAGGCCGGGGTCGAGTCCATTTCTTTGAATTACAATAAGTCGGCGGTGCTGCCAATCGACAATCGGGCCGAACTCAGGGAGCGTTCATCTTTTACCATGGTAAAAGATGGCAAGAGAACACAAGGTGAAGTCATTGACGTTTGGTTTGCTAACAAAAGGTAAGAGCTTTATAAAAGGCAATATAGAGGAAATTCGCGCTTCACCGGCACTGCGAAAATATGGTTTTTTTCTATCATTCATTCACTTTTTCACATTTGCATATTGGTTTTCTTATGCAGATATCTATAATCTAATCAGCCGGGCGACGCCAGCTTTTTGCCAGCCCTTCTTTCAGTCCTGTGAAGTTTTTCGCTTTGGCACTCCTGAACTTTGGCGCTGGATTCTTGTGGCCTATTTTTTGGCTGGACTGCTGAGCTCTGCACTGTGGTTAATGGGCTTCATTCGCTGGGCCTATATAGCCGCGCTGGTACTGTTTCTTTTTAAGTTTTTTATTTATATTCAGGATTATCGTTTAACGGACAGCTATCATTATATTCATTTTCTTTTTCTTTTTCTTTTTTTGTTCGTTCCCCGAAAGCTCAAAATTATTCCCTTTGCCATTGTTTTAATATATTGGGTGGCGGGAATTCAGCAACTCAATATGGGATTGAGTGGCATAAGATGGACGACGGCTTATGTTCTTGTTTTGGAATTATTTTTCTCTACTTTGCTGTTAAGCTCAAAGCCCTTCTGGCAAAAGTTCGCACTCATTCAGTTTTTTATTTTTCATATTTATTCAATCCAATTCGTTGGGCTGTTTTATCCTGCCGTCATGCTTTGTGTACTGAGTATTTTCATTCCTATGTTTAAAGCCAAGAACGCAGCCCCTGGGTTATCAGAAATTTGGCACTATAAGCCGCATCGCAATTTGGTCTTTCTTTTTATTTTGGCACAGCTCTATCCCGTAGTCCTTCCCGGAAAGGCGGCCTTAACCGGGGAAGGTCGTTTGCTCGCATTAAATATATTTGCTTCGCGAGCCACCTGTCGCCATAGTTTTGTGGTTGAGATGGGAGCAGGCCGATACCAGCAACTTCAGATCCGCACAGAATCAATTGGTGCCGGAATTCGTTGCGAGCCCTATCTTTATCTAGAGTTCGCGCGTCGGCTTTGCGAAGACTTTGCCCACGAGGGCAATCCAGCCATAGTGGATATTCATTTGCAGAGTCGGTTGAGCAGCGAAAATAACTTTAGTCCGATTGTGGATCAAAAAAATATCTGTCAAAGTAAGATTCGCTTTAACCCGCTCTTTAGCAATTCTTGGATTGAAAAAGGTGAACCCGCCACGGAAGAAGTCACTCCGTGGTTTTATCAAAATGCAAAAATAGAAGCCTCAGATGATATCTTTATGTATCGTGGGGATGCCCAACGCAGCGGAACGGTTTTAACAAAGGAACTCATTCATCCCCTGAGCCGGCCTTTTTGGCGTAAGCCGAACTGGAATGCCTCCGCTCTCTCTGTAAGTAAAAGTTCAGCAGTTTCCGATGGCAAGGCGGTTTATGTCGGCTCGGATCAAGGATATTTTGCTGCGGTCGATAGCACCGGGAAAGAGTTTTGGCGTTGGATTATGACAGCTAAAAACGGCGTTCTTGGCAGTGCGCTTATTGCTGGGGATTCCGTTTTCTGGGGGGACGCTGCGGGGATACTTTATTCAGCACAAAAAAAAACTGGTGCATTAAATTGGCTTTTACCTATAGGGCGAGCCATAGATTCCTCGCCGCTTTATGATGATGGCTTTATTTATGTGTCAGTTACCGGCGTCTTCCCAGAGGATGGATTTGTCGCCAAGGTCGATGCGCGTACAGGAAAGCTTTTATGGAAAAGCCCTTCCCTTGGCGATCAAGTGCAGTCTTCACCAGCGCTTTCTGAAGACGGCAAGCTTGTTTTTGTCGGCTCAAATAATGGGTATCTGACGGCAATAGATAAGCAAACAGGAAACTTTGTTTGGCGTTATGGGGCAGGTCTAGCAATTAAGGGAACGCCCCTGGTGGCAGCAGGCTCCGTTATTTTTTGCTCCTGGGACCAGAACCTGTATCGTTTAAATTCTACTACTGGTGAACTTATTTGGAATGCGCCTCTGGAAAGCGACTGCCAAAGTTCAGCGACCTGGTCAAAAAAAGAAAACGCAATCTATATAAGTACCTTGGATGGTGCCACATCCGCATTTGATTTTAGTACTGGAAAAGAGCTTTGGCAGCACCAGGGCAGTGGCAGTTTTTTATCTAGTCCAGTTTTATTGATAAAAAATAGTTTAGAATCCACAGAACAACTTTTGGCGAGTTGTTTTGAGCAGGAGCTTTGTATTTTCAATTCAAAAAATGGTAGTATTAAAAGGAAAATAAATCTTGGTGATCGCTTAAGTTCTGTTCCTTGGATAAATAATGGGGAGCTGATTTATACGTTAGATTCGGCGGGGGGGCTTGTTCAGTGGAAATAATCCAAAAAATTACAGTGCCAGCTTTGGTTTTCGTGCTACTAACGTCCCTGGGAGCAGTTGCGGGTGAGGCAAAGACGGCGACCTGCTCGTCTCAAAATGCTGAAAAATTCGTCCAGATGATTAGTATAAAATTTTGGAGAATGATTAAAAATGAACCGGTAACGCTTTACATGATGGATCTTGATAAGTGTTTTGTGGTCGGGCAAAAAATAGAAATATTTGAAACGAAGGTGGAAAATGGCCAAGTTTATTGGAAGTTTTCCCGGGGAACGGCCAAAGTTCAGAGCATAGAGAAAATTAACTTTGCGACATATAACAAAAGAGAATTAGGAAAGGCTGTTGGCCAGGAGCTCGAAATCTTCAAAAAAAAACTTATCAAATATACTGGAAAAAATGGCGCGGAGCTTGAGGCGGCACCTCTTCTTGCATTGACTATCGTACGTGACAAGTTTGAGGATCGGCTGACGGCCTATGGAAGTCCGCGGCGCCACCCGGCCGCGAAATCTTTCAATAAAAGAGAGTTTGTAGAGGAACTGAATCAAGGCCATGTTTATGATGTTCGCCCCTTGTCATTAAAGAAAGAGTTTCCTTTAAATAAGGCAAAAAACTTGGTTTTCACAAATTACGCTTGGGTCACCCAAAAAATTCTTTCACCATTGCAGATAAAAAAAACAAAAGCGAACTTCACGGGCCTCGTGCTGCCACAGAAAAAAGAAGATCCTGTATATATAATTTCCGGATGCACGGGTGAGTTTTCAGCATACAATGCGCTCACGCTTTTAGCCTCAAAGGGCTATAAAAACCTTGGATGGTTTCCGGGTGGCATGGCAGAGTTTGGGAAGAAGCCTCATCCCTGCATAACTCCGGATAAATTATCAGAGGCTACGATTGTACAGGCTGCAAAGGTGCGGGAGCTTATCAAAGAAAAAAATATTTTCATTGCAGACGTCCGAGAACAGGCAAGGTTTACTTTAGTTGGCGCGACCTCGTTCCCGTTTCTGGAAAAAAGAAATGCACTTTCAATTCCGACCTACCGTGACAAAGTGACTGCGGCAGGGCTTGTCTCGAATAAAGAGATTTATTCGAATGAGTTCATGTTGTCTATTCCAAAGGAAAGCACGATTCTAATCGTTGGTGACAATGAGTATGATTGGAGAGCCTATAAGGCCGCCATCTTTTTAAAAGCAAAAGGGGTTAAAAATATTTATTGGTATCGGGATGGCATGGAGGACTGGGCGCAAAAAGTCTTATTTTATCCAGCGGAGTATACTTTAAACAGAAAGACCAAAAATGGAGAACTCTATTGAAACTCTTTGTAATCGTCATTTTATTAATAGGCGTTCGGGCTCAAGCAAAAGGTCAAGAGCTAGTTTGGATTGTGGCTCCGGCGATTTGGAATGGGACAACTCCAGAGCTCGACAAGGGCTTGAAGAATCTCGAAAGATATCTTGAAAAATCATTGGATAAGCCGGTTAAAGTTGAATTGAAAACCACCCCTGGCTTTGTCTTAAGTCAGTATCTTAATTTGAAAAAAGAGCTTATAACCAAGCAGCCAGATTATATTTTTTATATTGAGTCCACGCGGTTTTTTGCAAATGATCTCGAAGAGATTCTGTTGTCGAAGAACCTACCTGAGCAAGCACTTGTGGCAGACAAGTTTTCTGATTTAGAAATTTCTAAGGCACAGCCAAATTGGGCGAAAACACTTTTTCCAGACACAAGTTTTTTTATGCCAATTAAAAAGGCGCTCTTCATGGACAAGCGTCTCAGAGAGGACTGGGCCCCCGCGAATGTACCGAACAATGAGGCCGAACTTTTCCTTAACACAAGCGTGTTCGCTTACGAGCAGCTTCAACATCTTTTAAAAGACAAAAAGCGCCTGGTTTTTCTTTTTTCTGCGGAGAATCTTCATTATTCTCAAGAAATTTTTTCTGGGACTGAGTTGAAGAGTTCCTTAGCACAGATCTTTTTTAAAGGTGTTAACCTTGAATCGGATTTTTTAAAAGAGTTTATTAACTATAGCGTGATTAACTTCAATACGACCTTTCTTCCGCCTGGGTTTAAAAAACTCTCCCGGACTGAATTCCTTATGGCGGGCTCAAGGCAAGTTTTGAATTCCGTAGGAGTCCAGCGCAGCTTTCAGATTTTAAAACCGATAATTTCCAGCCATATGAAAGCTGAGGAGAAAACAAAATCGCCCGCAAAAACTAAACGCTAAGGCTTAGATCTAGCTGGCAAATGTGTCTGGTGACGGTTGGTGACTAAGAGGAGTTTTGGCGATATCATTTTTGTATAGAATATTTTTTTGGAGGTCCTATGATTTTTAAGTCTGTTAAAGATGGTTGTTTGCTTGATGCATCTAACAGCATGTACCCGAGTGTTTTAAGGGGATTCGACCACGGAGAAGAAAGCTTTTCACTGCCAACAAGTACATATTTTGGCTTCGTGGTAAATGGGAATTATGAGCTTCATCGTCAAAATCAGCACTTTGCGACACTTCAAACAGGAATGTATTTTTCCGCTACGGGACCTTTTACATTAAAAGGCAAAGGCGAAATGATAGTCATCGAAAGGTTGGGCTATCGTGGACTTATGCAATTCGGTGGCCCCGTCGAGGAAGTCGGACGTCTGTGTTACATCGATAACTCCAATACCACGATGATTTTGCCGCCGCCAAGGATGGGCGACCCTGTTTTTAATCTGCTCGTATTTCCCCCTAAGGTGATACAAACACCACACATTCATCCCACGGTTCGTTTGGGCGTTGTTTATGAGGGCGAGGGAGAGTGTATCCTGCCAAATCAAAAGCCATTAGCTTTGAAGCCAGGAATTGCATTTTTGTTAGCAGAAGGAGCAGTTCACTCATTTAATTCTTTTGATAAAAAACTTAAGATTATTGCATTTCATCCGGATTCAGATACGGGCCCAACGGATGCCTCGCATCCGATGTTGAATCGGACTTATACGAAAATTTAGGCTTTATTTTTTTTAGCACCGGCTCGTTTTATATTTTCTTGACCGCGAGCCTTTGCATTCGAGCCCACCACGAGTCCATACTTTTTAACAAGTATGGACTGCAGGCTATCGAGATTTCGAAAATAGTTAGCCTTTAGATCGCCATAATCAAAGACAATTCCAAAGCGCTCTTCGAAGACATTCACCATCTGAATGACGGAAAAAGAGTCTAAAATACCTTCTTCAAAAAGGTCCATCTTGGAGTGAAATTCGCGATCCCTAATGCGCGGGTTTACCTCGCGAATTATTTTTTTCAGGATATTTAAATTAACTTTTTTTGCCACCGACAGCCTTCCTTTCTCTGTTCATTACCGAGTAGACGCCGAGATTGACGTTTAACTGCAGGTAATTATAGAAGTCATCGACCTGCGATATAGAGTGGATTGAATCCAATTTGTCATAAAATTTTTTTAAAAATACTTTTATTCTTTTTAACAAAATTATTTTTTCTTCGGCCACAAAGAGCCAGTATTTTTTAAAGTTAGTATCACTTATTGGCGTCTTTTGAAGTGCTTCATTGGAAAAGCTTGATTTGATCTCCTCTTTCATGATTTGAATGCTCGTGAGAAGCAAGACGGAGACCTCTAGTTTTCTCTTTAAAAGAGCAAGCCTTTCCTGGTCTTTTTTTGTTAAGGTTGGGGAGGCCGTTTGAAAACCCTTTAGCGGATCATAGGTATGATAGAGGGGTTTTATTCCGGAGACGTCAAGTTCGGTGCTTAAAGCCTGAACATGAACTCCCTTAAGCGGGGTGAAAAAATTAAATTTAATGCTTTTTTTCACAAAAAGGACTCGGTCAGTTTTTATATCAGTATAAATGAAAAGCTTAAGTCTTTCTGACATAAGCCTCCAACTCTTCAATTGAATTTACTTGGCGAAAGTGAGAATCAACAGCGATTCGTTTTTCACTTAAGACATAAGTTTTTTCCAAGCTTTGAATTTTGAGCAAGTCATGCTGCCTTTGGTCCAATGTAAAATCCGCGATAAATTTTTTTGCGACATGTTTATAAGATTTCCAGGTATTTTTAATTTTTAGGTCATGATTGTTCAGACTCCACCGCTGAAAGTCTACACTATCGTAAAAGTGAAGGATGTGACTTCCATATTTCGCTTCAAGGCACCAATCTTTATTTTCATAGAATCGATACTTTACATGCTGCCATTTTTGAGAAAAATTCAGCCACCAAAAAAAATCATGAGTAGTTTTGATTGGAAATGGGGCCTCGCTGACAATGGGTAAAAAATGCTCGAAAATTTTTCTCCCAGATGTTTTAACCCCGGTGTAGGCATCAATAACTTGTGGGCAATAATCTAAGTAGTTTTTGCTTAAAATCTCGTCGCCGAGCACTTTACATCCGGAAGCTAAAATGTCAGATCCAAATAACTGATCGCCAAGTTCGCCTGTAACCAAAAGAGCTTTGTTCGTCATCAACATTTTTGAGATAGGCAGAAGTGAGTTTATTAAATTAAACCGAGAAATATACTTATCAAAAAAAGAAGGATTCTCCTCTACAGAGTGATGCGACAGCACGACCGAAATTTTTTTAAGTTCATTTGCAGGCCAGAATTTCAGAACAGAAGACATCATGTTGGTGCTGTCGATGCCACCACTATAAGCAAACCAATAGTTGTCAAAATTATATTTTAAAAGATTAAGCGCGCGATCCGCGCAGCAGTCCTCCCATGTTTTGGAAGAGGTCTGTTTGGTCAATTCAGAGATCGGTTCGGCTTGAAGGGAAAAGTTAAAAAGATCCGGTTTATAGGTCAGCCGGCTCACTGTCTTATCAAAGGGATCAAATAGCACAGCGGATTCTGAAATAATGCTTTTAAGGCTTTGGCTAGTTTTGATGCTGAGACTTAAAAGTTGTTTCATATAGTTAAAAGGGCGCATCCTTAAAGCTGTTCTTTGGATTGTACCAGTCTTTTCTGGGCAGACTTGCATACATTTTCATTTCGTCATCAATAAAGTTCTTCTGAATTTGATGCATTATGACCCAGGTCAGAGACCCATTTTTTGTCTTATAGTCTCTATAGTGACTATCTTTGTTAAACCTATAGATGACTTCTTTTGCCTCCCACTTGTAAGATTCCCAAGTGGTTATGACTCTCTTGTCTGGGTTGTTCATGGACCAAAGCTGAAAATCTTCAGTACCAAAAAAATGGAAAAAATAATTTTCGATAAAATCGGTATCAATATTATGAGCGGCAAAATCTGATGTGTATGTCAGCATTCTGAAGTAAACGGATTGCCACTTAAGCGAAAAGTTAATCCACCACAAGAAATCCGCATTGGAAGAAACTGGGCATGGTGCCGCTGAGTAAAGGCGTTCAAACAAATCCATATACCAGGAGACAGCGGTCGGATCATGTAATTTTCTTCCGAACATTTTACTCATCTTCTGGCGATTGTATTTTGTCTTAGCGGCGTTTTCTCCGAATAGATCCATAAAATCCTTGAAAAGCGCCGAACCAAAAATTTGATCGTTATATTCCCCTCCGACAAAGAGGGCTTTTTTTGATAGAATATATGGATAGATCGCGGCGGCCTCCAGCTTTACTTTACCGCGAAGATGATCCCTATAAAAATTAGGATTTTCTGCAATCGACTCTTGTGACAACAAAACGCAGATGCGCTCTTTCTGTGCAGCACTGGCGTTTTTAAGCAAGGAAACCAATACCAGGGTTGAATCAATGCCCCCAGAGTAAAATGTATAAATGGGCAGACCCTGCTTATCAGAGCGCTTTAGCAATTCAACCGCCCGCTCATCACAAATTTGCTCATAAGTCTTATCCAGTTTTCTGAATTCAGGTAGGGGCGAGTGAATTTTAACGTTCACAGGGACTTGGATTGTGTTTGTCCTGTCAATCAGTACAACATTGTCATTGAAAAGCAGAAAGGTCTGATGAAAAGCACGAATTCCGGGCAGCTCTTGCAGCCTTTTTGCGGTGATGACCATGGGGTTGTACATGTAAATATTTTTAGACATGCGAATTTAAGTAATACTCCCGGATAAAGTCCTGAAAAATTTTATTATTTTCCTCAATAGTCGCTGCATTTGAAATCAAGTCGAAGTACTTCAATTTAATTTCCTCTGTTTGCCATAGCGCCGCCTCAAATAGTCCAAAGTGAAAAATAATCTCATCAGCGGCCTCTCTTGAACTTATTTTTTTAACTTGGGCGTATTGAAACACGAACAAGTAGTCTTTAACCTGCTCTTCGTTATAGCCCGACTTTCGAAACGCCAGAGCCTGCTCCCTGCGCATGTAATCTACGAGCTCGCCGTATTTTTCTGAATGTGCGACCCGCATTCTTGATTGTGTTATCACGCGGGAAACTCGCTGGAGGTTCTTTACCCGAGCCGTCAAAAGCAAACTGTTTTTTAGTTGCTGCTCAGTTGGGGGCCGGCTCTTCGTTATTTTTACTACGGCTCCAGATTGTCGATGATAAAGGAAGCTCAACAGCTCCTCAGGCGGTAACGTCAGCAAGTCTGCGGTGCGAACCTTGGAGTGAAGTATGGGCTTGCCGCCAGGGATGAGGTTAAACCCCATCTCCATTTGCGAAGACATTAAGGCCAATGCAGCGCTAGTAAATGGAGTGACGCAGAGTATGCGTTTTGACTTGAGATGCCACAAAATACAAACGTTTCTTCTTGGTAAGGGCTCATCAATTTCAATCATATGACAGTCAGTGTCTCAAGATTAATTTTGATGAGCAATTGAAAAACTACTTCCGAGCTAAAATGGTCGTGAAGTGATAATAGGCATTGATAATGTTCACATCACAAAATCCGATGTTTTCGAGTTCACTCATGTACCAGCTTAGCGGATAGGGGTCGAGAACTCCCCTTATGGCCTCAGCTTTATCTTTTATTTGTTGCTCACTGATGCCATTTTTTCGTTTAAAATCATGATACAGATCTAGGATAAATGGATTCCCCTGCATCTTATCCGATATAATCAGAAAGCCACCAGGCGCTAATCCGTCATAGATATCTTGAAGGTATTCTTTGCGCGCCTTCACGAAGTGCAGGGTCCAATTTGCGCAGACCAGGTGAAAGGGCGGCTGGCCCTGGGGAAATGTGTCCGACAAAATAACATGATCTTGGTGCATGGAGTTCTTAACCATCGACTCAGATTTTTCAACGCCCCAGGTGTCTAGAAAACCGGCCTTGATAAACTCATCCATGGTTCGACCAATTGCTGAGCCAATGTCTAGAACTCGACAATTCTTTTTAGGATAAGCCTTACTTGCAATTTCAACGCACATACCAATAACCTCTTTGTATCGAGGAATTGACGTTAGCGCGATTTTTTCGAAATCTTTTGAGACCTTTTCGTCGAACGTCCATGAGCCGGTCCGCATTTTTTTTCCGGGCGTGTATTGAACAAAATCTTCTCTTGGAAGCGTGAATTTTCCACTTTTTAGTTCAGCGGCCAAGTCTTCAACCTTCGCCCCACTTTTTTTAAATCGCATCATAAATCGAACGGGCATCTGCCATCCTGGCATGATTTCATTAAAGGCATCATGGCGTCCCTTGATACGCGCCGGACTTATAATGCCTTCAGGGCAGGTGAAGCCGAAGTGCGCCATCACCATTTTTAGACCGCCAGGGCTGATGCGGCTGCCGATGCCTCGAGCCCTCTCTTGTCCGTTCGGCAAGGTGATGCTTTGTTTGGGTGAGAACTCAACGTAAGGGACCTCGACATTAATAGGCTTCTGCGGCAGAATTGACTCTATAAGAACCCATTCTTTCGCCGCATAACTCATCTTTTCAAGAATGGAAAAGTAATCCAAAAATACAAACAAAACTCCGGCCATGAGAACGATGTCATACTCGTCCTCTTTAACTTTCTCAAGAAAGTCGGAGATCTCGGATTTTACTAAACGAAACTGGTCTTTTGACCAGTGTTTGCTAAGAAGAGCTTTAGATTGTTTAAGATATTCGGATTGGATTTCAACTCCGGTATATTTTTTAGCGCCATAGGACAGACACCAGTGCCCTGTCGCCCCAAGACAAGAGCCTAAATCTAAAACTTTTTTACCCTTAATGATCCACTCGGGCAACAAAGCCCCATGTTTTGCCTCGAGGGTTTCTTTTGTAACAGGCACCACAGGCCTGTGATTTCTATTATCATTTAAAAAAAAACCGGGCTCAATTTCAAATGGAGACTTTTTTTTTGCAGCCACGAGTTCTACCCCTGATTCGACGTAATGTTTTTGATTTTTGGCCTAGCCTCACTCAAAATGCACCGAAAAATTTTCTGCATAGAGTCCTCGGAAAGAGGGCCCTGACATATTGACCGAACTTTTGAAAAAATAGCGTTTTCTCTAGTAGGATCAATCAAAGGGAGTTGATTGTGTTGCTTTAAGAGCCAGACTTCTTCTACAAGTGCCGCGCGTTTATTCAGCGCAATAGCAATTTGCGCATCGAGCTGGTCAATTTCATTTCGAAGTTTTTTTAAATCTAGCGCTGTATTCCAGTTTCCCATTCTCTTCCTAAGGTTAGGCTTAAATATTACAAGTTTTACAGCAAAACACCAAGCCAAATTCAGTTGGGACCTAGACTATCCAAACAGGTGCTGGAGTTGCATGAGCCAGCTATGCCAGTTGGTACTTAAAATAATCGCAAGGATAATAGTCGATATTTGTAATACGTAGGTAGTAATAACAGAGGCCCATGGCGTCCAAATCGAACGGTTATTTGACCATTGGAAAAACCAATACCTTTGAGTTATATACAACAATAGAAAATGAAGAAAAAATAAAATGACAGAATAGCGCAAGTCTGGATTTCTATAAATTCCACCATGAATGTCAGACCCGGCCCAATTTAAAATCATAATGCCGACGTCGAAGACGCCATTTTTCATGATATAAAAAAAGAAAAAGCAGACGAAAGTTACAATGAATCGACTTCGGATTAATCGCCAAAGTCTTAGAAACAGATATCTATTGATAAACTCATAATGATAAACGCTGCCACGCCGCCAGTATTCAGCAGGAGTTCTCGCTAGCCATGAAAAACTAGTTGCATCCCGTACGCGATACCCAAACAGCCTGGCAACACCGGTAATGACATTGAAAGCGCCGACATCAGATAAGATGAGCAGTACATACTTAACCGTGGACTTTACCAAAATATTTCCTGAACGATCCAGGCCCGCCTTATCCAATTGCACTTTTAGATATATGATCAGATAGCCAAGGACAACGCCCCAAAAGCCTTTCCACCAAAACTGCGCTATCGCTGGGCGGTTTTTGCGCGCAAGTACCGTGACCACGGGCCAGAGCACGCCATGGGTCGCCGTTGCTGGGTTATAAGCTAAAAAAGGATCCACAGGGCGCGGTGAGTAAGCATAGGCCAGCTGAATTGCGACGAGCACCATATACTGGAGTTTAAATTTCCAGAAAAGCAGTAACATAGAAAACTCTTCTAAAGCATAGAGCCTGCCGCTGATATAGAGCCACGAAAACGTGAAATAACCGAGCAAAACAAGGACCCACGTTGCTCTCGTTTGTTGTTTCCGACGGGCGGTCCCAATATAATAGGTGAAAATGCTGTTCAAAGGCAGGAGGAGGGTAATCAGAACAAAAACATCAATGGGGACTTTGCCTAAGAAAAATATATAACAGTTTAAGCCCCAGGAAAGCATAGTTACGAGAGCACTATACCAGCCTCTAGCCGTGCCCTTGAAAAAAATCGAGATTCCGGCGCAAGCAAATAATAAGGGCATCACAAACCGGCTTTGTCTCACAAAGGGAAACATTCCAAACGGCTGTAAATGGGTGTTCATTTCCAAAATCGATTTAATCCAAAGAGCCATGAGAACTAATATGATTGCGGCGAAGGGAGTTGCCCACTTTAGACGGGCGCCACAATATTCAGATAGTCGAACTTCAAAGCGTCGGAGATAAATTTCAAGCTGAGCCGGTGAAATCATTTTTATCTACTCCGCCCTACTGCGAGGAGCGTCAGTTTGCTTGCATAGGATATCTTTGTTCATTTTAGTTTAGATCACAACAATAGAAGAAATACCCAGCCCCAACAAAGGTCCAAAAGCATAAAAAAACCCGAGACTTTAAGGTCCCGGGTTTTTGAAAGTTACTCCAGCTATAAGCAGGGAGGGATATTACATCATATCGCCCATGCCACCCATACCGCCCATGCCTGATCCGCCGCCGGAAGGCATTGAAGAGTCCTTCTTAGGGGCTTCTGCAATCATAGTCTCCGTAGTCAGCATCAAAGAAGCAACTGAAGCTGCGTTTACAAGTGCGCAACGAACAACTTTTACTGGGTCAATAACACCGTCTTTAATCAAGTCTGTGTATTGATCAGTGAAGGCATTGAAGCCCCAAGAGTTCGATTTGTTTTGAAGAATACGATCCAAAACAATTGCACCATCAAGACCTGCATTTGCAGCGATTTGACGAACGGGCTCTTCACAAGCGCGTTTGATAATCATTGCGCCAAAGTGTTCCTCTTCAGAGAATTTAGTTTTGTCGATTTTGTTAGCAGCTCTTAATAGAGCTGTTCCGCCGCCGGCAACGATACCTTCTTCAACAGCTGCGCGAGTTGCATTCAAAGCATCCTCTACACGGTGTTTCTTCTCTTTCATTTCAAACTCAGAAGGAGCGCCAACGTGGATAACAGCAACGCCGCCAGCCAATTTAGCCAAACGCTCTTTTAGTTTTTCTTTATCGTAGTCAGAAGTTGTTTCTTCGATTTGAGCTTTAACCTGAGCAACACGTGAAGTGATTTCCACTTTTTTACCAGCGCCATCAATGATGGTTGTGTTGTCTTTGTCCACAACGATACGTTTTGCACTACCGAGGTCAGCTGCAGTTGTTTGCTCCAACTTCGCACCCATATCTTCAGAAACCATTTTTGCACCAGTTAAGATCGCAATATCCTCAAGCATAGCTTTACGGCGATCGCCGAAGCCCGGAGCTTTAACTGCGCAAACTTGAAGAGTGCCACGCAATTTATTAACAACCAAAGTTGCTAAAGCCTCACCATCCACGTCTTCTGCAATGATTAATAGTTGACGGCCTTGTTTTGCAACGCCCTCAAGAATCCCGATCATGTCTTTCATTGAAGAGATTTTTTTGTCATAAACAAGGACAAGTGCATTTTCAAGAACAGTTTCCATTCTTTCTGCATTTGTAACGAAGTAAGGAGAAAGATAGCCACGGTCAAATTGCATACCTTCAACAACAGTCACTTCAGTTTTAGCAGTTTTTGATTCTTCAATAGTGATAACGCCTTCACGGCCGACTTTATCCATAGCGTCTGCTAACATTGTGCCGATTTCATTATCGTTATTTGCAGAGATCGCGCCTACTTGTGCAACTTCGTTGGAGCCTTTTACCGGCTTAGACATTGCTTTCAAGTCTTCAATGATAAGGTCTACGGCCTTATCGATACCGCGCTTAATAGACATCGGGTTGTGACCTGCGGAAACAATTTTAGCACCTTCGCGATAGATTGCTTGGGCCAAAACTGTAGCAGTTGTCGTTCCGTCACCAGCTTCTTCGTTGGTTTTGGAGGCAACTTCTTTAACCATCTGAGCGCCCATATTTTCGAATTTGTTTTCCAATTCGATTTCTTTAGCAACGGTGACGCCGTCTTTTGTGATAAGCGGGGAACCGAAGGATTTTTCGATAACCACATTGCGACCTTTTGGTCCGAGAGTAACTCTTACTGCATTTGCAAGAGTGTTAACACCCTTTAGGATGTGTGCGCGAGCGTCTTCAGAAAAACGTAATTCTTTACTCATTTTAGATTCTCCTTAAAATAGATTTCTTTAGAAATAAAAAAATAAAAACTAGTGAAAGACACCAAGGACATCTTCCTCTTTCATCATCAAATATTCCTGCCCGTCGAGTTTTAACTCAGTGCCTGCATATTTGCTGAACAAAACTTTATCGCCGGACTTCACTTCTAGCGGAAGAACTTTTCCATCTTCAGTGACGCGACCTTTGCCAGTAGCAACGATTTCACCTTTTTGAGGTTTTTCTTTTGCAGTGTCAGGAATGAAAAGACCACCTGCGGTTTTTTCCTCCTCAGCCATGCGACGAACTAAAATACGATCATGAAGTGGGCGAACGCCAATTTCTTTAGCCATGTAAATTACCTCCGAAATAATTAGTTGATTAGATCGGGACTAATATGGATCGCTCAGAGAATAAGTCAAGGTCCATAGGCTAATAAATGTCATGGCACAATGCGGAAATTGAGGGGTTTCAAGGACTTATTTAAACCTGTCAGAGCTTAAAGCATTGGCGCTGGGGGCTAACTCTGGAGAGTGTGCTCCAAAAACGCTATTCGCGTAGGCAGCCATAAGTTCTGCAATTTCCTCTGCAGTTAACTTACCTGCGATCTCATTGAAGGCGGATTTTTTGTCTTGTAACTTTGTCAAATAACCCACGAAATAATCCGTAACAGACAGATCTTTGGCCATTTCAAGTGTGGACTGATCCTGTTGTAGTTGGCTCTCAAGCGCCTCTGTATTTGCTCCTGAGCCGGCCTCAAGGGCATCTTTAGCTTTACGATGATGTAGATTTGGATCTTTCGAGCGGACGATTTGAATTTTTGTTTTGGTTTCAATCACCTTAATCAAGGCGTCTTGAACTTTCTCGCTTTTCCATTCGCGATAGCTTTTTGCCTTGAGAGACTCAAGAACAGTGGAGGGGGCCCCCAACGGAGCTGTAGTTCTTAAGGACTCATGGGTGAGGGCTGCGGCCCTGGATCTGGCGCCAGAGAAGGCTATGGTAAATAGTATAAAAGCCAGTAAGGGCAGTTGATTTTTTAGGTGCATGAACGGCCTCCGCAAAATACGTACAAGTAGTCGTCAGAACACCTTCAATGTTTATGCCCTCGTTGAATCGCCTTAGATCAGCTATAGATGACTTGAGCTAAGCTATCGAGCAATTATGGTCGCTGAGAGACTAAAAATGGTTCTGGCTTGGGTTCTTTATGAGTGCGCTACTGACATAAAGGAACAAGAAAGTCGCCGACTACGCGAGTGCTTCCGACTTTAGGGTTTTGAAAGTAACCAGCAATGTATCCGCCAACAAAGTGCTTATCGATGCTAGTAAAAGTGATCTCACCCTGGTCGGCCTTCATATTGTCCCGGGGCTGAGGCCTCAAGTTGAGGTCAGAGAAGAAGATTGAAAGAAGGGAGTTAAAAGGATCGTCCGGCGAAATATTCCAAGTTGCCAGCCCTTTCGGAGCTGTTAGGCGAACTTGCAAAGTTGAACCTTTTTTTTCTTTACAAGGTGCCACATTGTCCTCGTTCCAGAGCTGAACTATGAGATAGTTTGTTTGATATTTTTTGAAGTAGGCTCGGCCACTCCGAAAAACCCAGCCTTGCCCATTGATTCGGCCTTGGGCCGGCTCCCCAGCCCCCGCCTTGCGCTGATCAGATGTGGGGGAACTCGCCGAATCCCCGGAGCTCCCAGTGGGGGAGCACGCTGCGAGAACAGAAATAACAAATAAGAATAATAGAAAAACATCAAGAGGCAATCGCATGTGATTAGAAGCTAGCTAATTTTGAGTAATAACTCAAGTTCACTTATAAAAATATAGACATATAGCCTAGTTAGTCTTGAGTTTTTGGTGTGCAGGCGGAGTGCTGGAAGTAGTTGAAAAAGGTGTTGGACATCGGCACCATAATTACAAACTCATCTTGAACACTCATTCCTATATTTGCTCCTTGGTCACAAACATAGGCGCCGCCCAGTGAGGAGTATTCGGCATACTCATCATAGGAGAATTTTAGCTGGAACGAACCCATGCTTGGAAACTGCGCTTGGACATAAGGAGGGGCTGACTTGAACTGCTGATTGATTTTGATGATCTCTGTCTTCGGCAGGTCGGTCATTCTTTGAGGCCAGCCCTCAGCAGACGCAAAGCCAGCAAATCCTAGTGATATGAAAAGTAGCATCATCATAAACTTCATAGAAACCTCCATAAGAATGTAATTCTTTTTTTTGGAGGTTCTATCACGTTGCAAGATGAATAAACAGGTAGTTTTGTGAGGATTATGTTAAAATTGGGTTGGAATCATATTAGCAATGCTTGGAAATGATTATGATAAATACGAAATTAGAAAATTACTCCGTTTTAAAAATGTTAGTCTTAGAAGAGGCCCTCGGCAAGCATTCAACTGTTGAGATGAGTCGCAGTCTGGGATTTAAATTTGATAAATACAAGCGCTGGATGAAGAATGAAAAAATATTAAAATGGGACGAGTTTAATATTTTATGTGACAGGGCCGGGCTTAACTTAACCAATGCGCTAGAAGTTATTAGATTTCCATACAGTCAGTATTTGTCGGTGAATAGTTTTTTTGCGTACCTAAAAGAATTTAATGCATTTAAGACAAATCAGGAAGCTTCTGATTATTTAAAATGCCATGTCTCTGTGGTAAAGCGATACAACAACGGGAATACCTTTCCCGATGTCGAGACCGTTTTTAAAATGATTGATTTCAAAACTAATATATTATCTTTATTTTTGAATCGCTTGTTTTCTCAAAAAATTAACAACACCTTATTAAGGAAGTGGATCGAAGATGGTTCGAAACAGGCACGTTTCGAGACTCAGCTTCCGTTAAGCTCAATAATAGAGGCGGCCTTAAATTTAGAGGCCTATAAGCAGAAAACGGAGGCAACGGATGTGTGGTTGGCCCAACTCTTGGGCTTTTCACGAGAGGACATTCGTGCTGTTTTAAAGCGCATGGTGGACTCACAAATTATTACCTGCGAAAAGGATGATGTTTATTTAGTAAATAACTATACTACAAATCTAGACGGCGTGAGCAGTCAGGAGATTATACCCTTTATCCAGATTTTGAATCTCAAATTAGTGGAGAATTTAGAAAGAAGAAAGGATGCGAACTATCAACCGGACGCACGTCCAGGTGCGGTTGTGTATAGAGTTTTTCCTGCAAGCTTAGAGTCGATGGATAAAATTAATTCGCTTTTGAGCAAAGTCAGCGTAGATATCCTAAAAATCTTAGAGGAAGACTCGCACCCTAAAATAGAGGCGAGGGCAGTATTGCTTCAGCATTTTAGCCTGACAAAATAGACCCTTTGGGTTCTATTTTGTCAGGCAACTGGTTGAAACTCTAGATTAGACATGCAATCTCCGAGAAGAGTTTGCATGAAGGCACAATCGCAAAATCAATTTAATTATGCCCTCGCCTTTTCAAGAAATTTGGGATGGCTGACCGAGGATGAGCAAGGCGTAATTGCACAAAAAAAAGTAGCGATTGCTGGCATGGGAGGCGTTGGTGGCCACTATGCTGAAGTCCTTGCGCGGCTTGGGGTCGCTAAGTTTCATATTTCAGATTTTGATGAATTCGAAGTCCAGAATTTTAATCGTCAGAACTGCAGTGGGCTTAGCACTCTACACAAAAAAAAAGTAGAAGTGATAAGAGATAAAATTTTAGATATTAACCCCTTGGCCGAGGTCACAATCTTTAATAGGGGTGTGAATGCAGAAAATGTCGAATCCTTCTTAGACAGTGTCGATCTTTATCTTGATGGTTTGGATTTTTTCGTTATCGACATAAGGCAACTTGTGTTTGCAGTGGCACACCAAAAAAAAATTACGGCGATAACTATAGCGCCAGTTGGTATGGGCGCGTCCCTTGTTGTGTTTGATCAAAATTCAATGAGCTTTGTTGAGCATTTTGGTATGAAAAAAAATGATTCTTTGGAAGTATTGGCAATTAAATTCTTAATTGGACTTACTCCGACACTAAAGCAATTAAAATACCTAGTCGATCGAACGCGGACAAATTTTAATGAGAAAAAAGCGCCGTCGCTACCGATGGGGCCTTATTTATGCGCCGGTGTTGCTGGAAGCGAGGCCGTCAAAATTTTATTAAAAAGAAAAAAAATTAGAACCTCTCCTTGGGTTTTGCATTTTGATGCATATTTGCAAAGTTATAATAAAACATATTTATGGTGGGGACATAAAAACGTATTTCAAAAAATTAAATTCATAATCATTAAAAATATTTTAGGACGGCACTCTCGGTAAATTGTCTGATTCGTCTTAAGCAAGCAATGACTGGTACTCATGGTCAGAGTGATAGTGCTGTTTCATTTTGACGGGAATATCTGGCAACTTCAGAGCCCTTGCCTCAAAACTGAAGGCGTAGCAACAGTCGGTCGGCGGTCTCTTCATCAATTAAAACAAATCGTTTTAATTCTGGTTCATAGGTATAAACATCAGCTTTTGCAATGTCGAACCACCAGCCGTGCACGGCCAAGGTGCCCTCCTTAATCCGTTTTTGAACTGGTGGATAGGACTTTACATGCTCGATTTGAAGCAAGACATTCAGTTGAGATAGTTGGTTGTGAACCGCTAAACTTGAGTCAAGCGTCGTACCAGACATTAATTGATTAAAGGCTGGGTCGCCATGGCGAAGCCAGCTTTTTAAATTTGGCGTCGCAATGTTGTTACGATTACTAATAAGTGCCCGCATTGCTGCGCACTCAGAATGACCACAAACGATAATATCTGAAACGTTTAAACTTAGAACAGCATACTCGATTGCAGCAGCTTCGGACTCATCGCTAGATGAGATACCATGCTTGTCACAAGGGGGAATCAAATTGCCGACGTTTCTTAAAACGAATAAGTCCCCTGGATTTGTCGACGCAAAGGTGTTGGGCACAACACGGCTATCAGAACATGCAATGAAGAGTGTGTCAGGCGACTGTCCAGTTGCTAGACGGCCGAAGGACTCTCTATAGCCCTCTTGAACTTTACGTCGAAACTCTACGATTCCTTGGATTAGCTTTCTCACGGAAGAGGAAGCTAGCGCATTTTATAGACAAGGTCTATGATTTTATGTCATTACCTAGCGTACACCTGCGTTGACGGACGCAGAGTGGTCTAGAGAATTACAGAATCCACGACTTATCGCGCCGTTGTTCTTCCGGGCTTACTTGTCGGATTCTCCTTTAAGTTTATTCTTCTGTGGCTATGGCCGTGACTGTGGCCCGGGTTTTCTTCGGGGTTTAGAAATCGAGAGGCAGCGGGCTCTGTAGACGCGGGCTTTATTACGGATTTCTTAGTTTTGCGTTTAGCCTTTGTTTTTTTTGCTGGCGTTTTCATTGGGAAACTCCTCGTTTTTTAGTAGTTGAAAACACGAGTAAGTATAAATTAAAAGTGACGTTGTGAAATGATATTCCAGCGAAGTTGCAAAAAAACAAGTTATCCGAGGTGCTCAGCCTTCCTTTGAAAAACCATTAGATGAGAAACTATATATTGATATTTTCTTTCATGCTCGCGAATCAAAAGGGGCACGTCAGAGGTTTTAAGTAAATTAAAGTCAGGATCCATAAATTGTTTTATTTCATCACTGCTAGAAATAGCGGTATTGTTTTCGCGACGAGCACCAAGCCAGTGCGCGCGAGCCGTATGTTGCTCAAGCCAAGAGTAAGGCGAAAATAAAATTAAAAGACCACCAGGACGAACCGCTCCGTTTTTCCCCGACATCGCCGCTAAACAGGCTTTAGGGTCTGGCAGGCGACAGAGGAGATTTGCCATCATAACGGCATCAAAATTATTTAACTGTGGCGGAAGATTGCAGGCATCGGCTTCTAAAAATTGAATTCGCTCCGGATGAGAGTCTTTGGGCTTTTTTGCGGTTAGACGAGTTCGGATCTCCCCTTGATCTTTGCGGTCAAACTCAATTTCATCAGCGGCCTTCAAGTGATTTGCAGCAGCGATAAATGAAGAGCTTAAATCCACGCCAGTTACTGACTCAAAGTACTGGCTAAGGACAAAGGAGGAGCCACCCACCGCGCAGCCTAAATCAAGAACTGACTTCATTGGGCCTTTGGCTTTTTTCGCCTCTGCAATAACAAGACTTGCACATCGTTGAGGAAAGGAAAGGGCTTCAGTTGGTCCGAAATCAAAAGGGAATACAACCTTCGGATCAGAAAAGTGAAGTAGCAGGTACTGAGATAACAATTCGGAACTTTCATAATCTGAGCCACCGAGCGGGCCAGCCTTATTTACCCGCATAGCACTTGTATAGTGAGCCCCTGCTGCACTTTGAATCACTCTAAAGCCGGCATGTTGAAAAAAGTGTGGACGGAAGTGGAACCGCGCATAGGGCTCTGCTTCCGCGCCAGTACTAGCAAAAGAGCCACCCATAATCATTTGATGTTTTCCATCAAAACACGGAGTGCTAAAATCTTCGTAGTAGGGGTGAGCAGCAAAACCCGGCAGTGGATTGAACTCATCCTCACACCACTGCCACACATTGCCAAAGATGTCGCCAATCCCGTTTGAAGTGTGTTTATTCACAGACACCTCAGAGCCGTACTTTAAGTTTGTATTCCAAGTAGATTTTGGATTTATGTTTGTACGCAATCGGTGATGCTCGGCTTCGCTGGTTAATCTGAAAGGGATTTCAGAATTTTCCTTAAGTGTTTTCCAGCGACAAAAGGCTTTGGCCTCATGAAAATTAACTATGACTGGCCAATCAGGTTGAAATGGTACCATATCGAAAATACGGCGAATGCTATATTCGTGAAGTCCCGCAGGACCTTCTGCAACCCAAAAGGTGGGAGCCTTGGTATTGCGGAAACTGCGCCAATTCCAACCATCTTTTGACCAGAACTTGGATTCTCGGTAACCACCGTCATTTACGAATTCAAGATATTGTAAGTTGGTCGTCAGTGTTTGCGCGGCTTTAAAAGCGGCCACGTTCAATTCGTGATGACCATATTCATTGTCCCAGCCAAAAGTTGGAAAATCGTTAGGTTTTCCAATCTTGCAGAGGCCTTTTTCTAGGCTTACAAAACCCATTTCTGATGAATTTTTGATCTCTTTCGAGATTTCCGAGCTCGGCCATTGAGAGGGTTTTGACAAGTACTTCAACGGAAGTTCGCGTATTAAAACAGAAGAGGTTTCGAGGTGAACTTTTTCATGTTCGAAGGCCATTACCAAAGCCCAAGACTTGGTTAATTGAGAAATCGGCAGGGTCTTAGGATCTAATTGTGGATCCTCCATAATTAGATTTTTTACCAAATTGTAAACTGTACGGCGATATTCAGTTATTTCGCGAATCGCGGGCCAACGCATTTCGTTTTTGGACATATCATCCCAAGACATCTCATCAACACCGACTTCGAACAAGCTTTCAAAGTGGGGGTTGACCGGTTCATTTAGCAAACCAGCAACACGCAGTTTATTAACGTAAAGGACAGCAGGGTGTCCATAATAGAAAACCAGTGGATGGCGGAGTTGATGAATCGGGGCTCTGGTAAAAGCCTGTTCACCTTGAAGTGCTGAAAACAAAATCTCGGTCATGGTCCAAACATTATCGAAATAGTTTAGTAAATCTTGACGTGTAATATCGTTAAAATTGAGCTGAGGCAGGGAGTGATAAAAACCTGGAGAGGGTTTTTTGCCAGTCCACCACATGTTAGGACGCGGCCCCATGAGCCAGTCTTGTGAAGAGATTTTTTCCATAAGGATCACTTACACCGAGGATCCAGTGTTGGCAAGAAAGCAGTGCTAAGGAGGGCGAGCTTCTATTTTTTTTTCATCCTGTACTAAGTATCTGAGTCCCAAGAGGAATCCATACTGATCTGACTTTTCATTTGGTTTACTCGTTGCGGAAAGAGAGTATCGACCTTCGAAAATAATCGCTATTTTATCATAACTCCAAAGATCCCCTTGGATTGACCAATCAAGTCCATACTCAGTGATATCTCGAGCAGATGTGTCGATTTCTGAGCCGACTGGAAGATCGCTATAGACAACTTGAGGCACTCCCATGGAGTAGGAAGAAAAAAAGGAAAGTGAAGTGGAAAAATAAGGGTTGATCCAGCGACGGTAGCCCATCGAGATATGCATTACTTGGGTTTTCTCTGCAAGAAGTTGTGCTCCTTGCTCACGGAAAAACATCTGGGGCACATAAAACATTCCGATTTCAAGACTGCCGTTTTGGTTGATGTCGCCAACAGCTATTAACCCGATGCCACCCAAATATGATGAATTAATATCTGAATTGATACCAGCATAATTGGTTTTGGCGTAATAAGGGCCTAAAGTGGCGGTCACCTGGCCTTCCACAGGGTCATAAGAAAAGCTCTTCTCAGTATGGAATAGCAAAATAACCAAAAAAACCCATATAATGTTTCTCATAAGTGAAGAGTAAGATTGATAGTACAGAAAATCCAATGAAAATCGTTTTAGCGAGAGCTTTGTTCAAGCTTCTTTTCTTAGTCGTATTTTTTGTCTCATGTCAGGTTTTGGCCCAACAAGAGAATCCGCAGGATCCACCGTCTGGATTGAAGGAGGAGCGAAGTTGGGAGCAACGCTTTATTGACAGCAATATTGCGATTTCAAGGTGGTTTGACGGTATTGCTGAAGGACTTGATTTATTTTTAGTTGGCAAAAGAGTCACGAGCCGACCAAATCAAAGCAATGTTAGGATTGAAAACAGCACGGTTTCTACCGAAGGACATCAGGTAACAAATGCTATAGGAATAAGTGCGAATCCCAGGCTGCCGAACCTTGAGGAGTATTGGCATTTAAAATTTGCGACATATGATGAACGCGAAGAAAGCCGAAAAGCGAAAAATGTTTATTTAAAACAAAGCCCTCGGGAACAAAACTATGGAGCCACTGTTGGAGTCTTCAAGAAACTTGGAAACATCCGCACTGCGTTTCAGCCTCGTATCGAATTGCAGGACCCGCTCCGAGTGTCTCACTCGCTGAGCTTTGAGAGTGTTGCAACTTTAAAAAATTATGAGATCAATCCAAAGCTAGAGTTCTATGCAACTCCAGATAAAGGAGTTGGAGCATTCCAGGCATTGAACTTTAACTTTCAGCTGACTAAAGTCTTTTCACTAACGCTAGTAAATCAAGGGGACTATGGAGAAAAACTTCATCTTTACCTGGTAACCAATGGTATTTCCATCGGTCAAACGCTGACCCCGAAGTCGGCTTTTTCTTACAGTTTATTTTTCGGTTCCAATAATCACCCAAGTTATCATTTAGAAAGTTACAACTTTTCAGTTGCTTATAGCCAGGTATTGTACAAGCGCATTCTCGACTATCAAGTGATTCCCAATTTAGACTTTCAAAATGCAGTCTCATTTAAAGGCGTGGTTGGCATAACTTTCAATATAAATCTGAATTTCTGATTTAAATGTAAAAAAGCTCCTTATAATTAAAGATTTATGATAGCTTTCAACTTATGGAAACTTTAGTTTGTTGTGTCTGCCAAAAACCCAAGGCCACTCTTGAGTGTGGAATTTGCAAAAGTTCTATCTGTAAGAAGTGTGCGCAATTTCTTGATAGGGATACCTTTTCTTTCCTGCCTGAAGTTCCAGCGGAATTTGTAACCGGAACTTTTTGCGGCCCATGTTTTGATTTCAAAGTTAGTCCCGAGGCAGAGGTTTACAATCAGACAATGGAAGCGGCCAAAGAAGTTGCCGTGTTCTTCAATGACCAGGGGAAGGAAACACGCTTGGTGAAGCGTCTTGCTGATCCCGTTCAGGTTTTTGAATGCGCTGACCGCGATGAAACAGTTTTGCGCCTTGCCTTTTTTGCGGCCCAAGGAAATTACAACGGGATCGTAGATGTTGACGTAAAATCTGAAAAAATTAGAAGCGGATCCTACCAAACACTTCGCTGGAGAGGTACCGCAATTCCAGCGCATATCGATCCAAAGAAATTGAATAAGTAAAGATTGCGACTGTGCCCTATGGGGCATAGCGGTCATTCATTCCAAGTGTAGTAAGCATATCCACAAAGAACAAAGCCAGCTCCCCAGGTACGGAATGCACCACTTACAAAATAGGGATATATCATTAGGATAAGGCCGATAACGACGTTGCGGTTATTGGCGTTTCTTTTTCCATGGCGAAAAACCCAAAGGCCAATTGTTCCGAAAACTAAACCAGCGATCAAAGAACTAAGGTCAAATGAAGATAAAAGAGGCCCAACGGGAATGTCTTCCATAAAGCTAGCCTACACTCAAAAAAATGCGGCGTCTTGGTTTGTTCACTGAAATGATATTCTTTAAGACCTTGCAAGAATCCCAGACTAAAGTCTGTTGATGTAAGTCTATTTTATAACGATAAGTAACTAATGAAAGCTTTGAGTCTGTTTTTATTTTTTATCGTTTTTGCTGCGGAGATTGATCTCGGAGAAATAAAAAATGGTTTTGCATCTAATAAAAAAGACCCCAGAATTCTCAAAATATCTGTGGTCGACAGCGAAGAATCGGCGCATCTATTTAACAAATTTTCAGGAGACAAGAGCATTCCTTTTAGATTTCCTTTAGATGGTTGTTATGCCCGGGCTACGGAAATGGTACGGATTGCTGAAAAGGAAAAAGTTATTATGGGAAAGATTTATATTTCCGGAAGACTTATTGTAAAAACTGATAGTGCAAAGTACCCACTTATTATTTGGGGTTGGCACGTGGCCCCTTTGGTTTTTGTAAAACAGCAGGATGAAAGCATTAATCTAATGGTTTTTGATCCCTCAATTTTTAAAAAACCTGTGACTATAAAAGAGTGGAAGAAAAAGATGATGGGCCAAGTTGACGGACTAAGACCCCGAATTGACGAAGTTTATTATGGCTCAAGATACCAATACTTTCCGAGCTCATATGAGGAAAATAAGACTAAATGGGCTAAGAAGGATTTGGACAATGCAAAAACCACTTCAGAAAAGTACAGGGCTTTGCAAGACATGGGAGCTCCCGTAGATAATAGCAACGTCCAATACGAGAATTTTAACCAGCAAGACTCAACCAAAGAAAAGCAGTCGTATCAAGGCTGGCAAAGACAGCAAAGGCAGGGACAGCAATAATGGAGCGCTTTGGACGTATAGTTTTTATTATGCTTACAACGGTGGTGTGCTGCATGAGTGCCCAGGCAGCAAAATTTAAGGGATACCGAAAAGGCGCGAGTGAGGAGACTATGACCTTAAAAGAATCATTGGATCGCTTTGAGGAGACTCCGAAGGATTTTCTGATCCTCTTGCAGCGTCATTCTGGGTTCTACCTATTTCCAAAGAAGCCTGAGTATTCCTCGCAGGTTCGTGAGTTTTTAAATAGTCGTATGAAAAGTAAAAAAACAATTCAACTTCAAATAATTCCGACGACATCTCAAATTCTGAATCTCAGTGACCTGGAATAAGCTAAATCTTGCTCCGGTTTTTAAAATTTAAATACTCTTCGTAAGAGATATGATTATCGTAAACGACACCTTGATCGATTTCGATAATGCGATTGGCAACAGTTTGGATTAGCTCATGGTCATGGGATGTGAAGATCACGGCCCCCTTGAATCGACTTAAGCCTTCGTTCACGGCGGTGATGCTTTCAAGGTCTAAGTGGTTCGTTGGTCCATCGAGGATCAAAATATTTGCTCCAGAGAGCATCATTCGCGAGAACATGCAGCGTACTTTTTCGCCTCCCGAAAGCACACTTGGTTTTTTCATTGCGTCACTGCCACTAAAGAGCATTTTTCCTAGGAAACCGCGTAAGAAAGTTTCGTCTTTTTCTTTAGAGTAAGGGCGAAGCCAGTCCACCAAGGTTTCCTCAGTGCCTTTGAAGTATTTTGAGTTGTCGGTGGGGAAGTAGTTAATCGAAGTCGTGATGCCCCAAGTACAAGCCCCAGAGTCTGGGGCTAATTCGCCTGCAAGAATTTCTAATAGTAAGGTTTTTGCTAAGTCGTTACGACCAAGGATGGCAACCTTGTCGCCTTTCTTAAGAGTGAAGTTTATATTTTTAAGTGGAGTTTCACTCTCCCAATTTTTGGTGATCTTATCAACAGTGACAACGTCACTACCTAGTTCACGGGTGATATCAAAGCCAATGAAGGGCCGCTTACGTGAAGAGGCCGGCAGCTCATTGAACTCGAGTTTTTCGAGTTGCTTTTGACGAGAAGAGGCCTGGGCAGACTTTGATGCATTGGCGCTGAATCGGGCGATAAAGGCCTTAAGCTCTTCGGCTTTGTCAGAACTTTTTTTGTTTTGGTCAGAGAGGAGCCTTTGTTTGAGTTCACTGGCCTCTCTCCAGAAATCATAGTTCCCCGTATAAGTGGTGACCTTGCCGTAATCGATGTCTGCTATATGAGTACAGACTTTATTCAAGAAATGGCGATCATGGGAGATCACAATAACTGTGTTTTGAAAGTTCAAAAGAAAGTTTTCAAGCCACTGGATAGCATAAATATCTAAGTGATTCGTTGGCTCATCTAGAAGAAGAATATCAGGCTGACCAAAAAGGGCCTGTGCTAAAAGGACCTTGACCTTTTCCCCGCCATTGAGCTCCTTCATCAGTTTACCATGGACGGATTCAGGGATAGCGAGAGCTGCCAGCATAACAGATGCTTCGGATTCGGCCTCCCAGCCATTTAACTCGGCAAACTCTGTTTCTAGTTCAGAGGCCCTAATGCCATCTTCTTCAGAGAATTCAGGCTTTGCATAAATTAGATTTTTTTCCTCCATGACGGCGAAAAGGCGTTCGTTTCCCATTAGCACGGTTTTTAAAACAGGGTATTCGTCATAGACATAGTGGTCTTGCTTTAAAACTGAAAGCCGCAGATCCGGTGAAATAATAACTTCGCCAGTATTGGGTTCGATTTCCTTAGAAAGAACTTTAAGAAAAGTGGTCTTGCCGGCCCCATTAGCGCCGATCAACCCATAGCAGTTGCCAGGGGTGAATTTAACGTTCACTTCTTCAAAAAGCTTTTTGCTACCAAAACGTAAACTAACATTACTTGTACTAATCACGTGAAAATCCTTTGGGGAATTTGCTTTATACTCTGTAAAGTCATTGAAGTCTATCTGGGATCGACTATCATAAAAAAAGTCTATAGAAAAAGGAGACTTGCATGTCCGATGATTTAAAAGCCGAAATTGAGCGCCTTAAGGCGGAAAATGATGCTCTCAAAAGCACAAAAAATAACAAAGGGACTCTTTCAATGAAGGTCAGCGAAAAAGGAGCCTTATCTGTTTACGGCATGGGGCGTTTTCCTGTGACGCTTTACAAAGAGCAATGGCTTAAGCTTTTAGGTATAGCCGAAGAAATAAAAGCGTTCATTGCTGAGAATGAAGGAAGACTTAAAACCAAAGAGTAGCTTTTTGATGAGGCTTATATGCGTTTTTTACTATTCGGGCTGCTTTGGATACTCATGGTTGCGTGTACCACAGCGCCTACAGGTATAGTGCCAGTAAAAAACGATGAGACCGCCATTGATTATGTTGGACTCCAAAGAGCGTTGGGGATGGATATTCCTATTTATAAGCTTGGCTATAGAGAAAAAACTTTCGATACCTGCCAAGCGGGCTACGGCTATTCAGGTACAAAAAACTGCCATCGTGAGTTCATGGTGGTAATCAATATTCGACTGCAATGCCGCGACACAGAGGGAACGGTATCTGAAGGTGTAACCAATGCAGATCTGACCCCTATTGCGAGTCGTTCTGTGAAGTGGAAGTTAAGGGGCGCCCAAGGCGCCACCCAAACTGATAGTGAGGGCTTTGCTCAAATTAGGGCTGTTTCGGCCCGGTCTCAAAAAACAGAACGTCTCAAACTCGCGGTCGACAATGAATTTCTTTATATGCGCGCAAATGAGATAACCCGCGTTGTTACACCACGTCCATGGTGCAACCCATAAGAATCAAATTGAGACAGCATAAAGCATTCTGGCGTCCCTTTTGTCTACCTCTTGAGTGTGAATAGCAGGAGGGGGATAATAAGAGGAGGTGGTACATATGGCACGTAATCAAGAGAAGAGTGTGTTTCTCATTGTAAGTGGCAATAGCAGTCGCATCACCGCGATGTCAGAGATTCTCAATAGGAATTTCTCAAACTGCTCTATATTTCATGCGTCCAATTGGTTTGATACAAAATATAAGATAGATAATGTTTTTCCTAAGATTGTCTTTGTCGACGAATACTTGCCAAAAGGCTCAGGCCTAGACGTCGTTGCCAAAGTCTATAAAGAGAAAAACAATAATAATGTCCATATTGTTATTATGTCGCTAGTTGAGGACCTTGATCTTTATCCTCCGAACGGTCGAATTCATTATCTGACCGAACCTGAAAGAGAAGCTTCTGTGATTGAGTGTGTTTCGAAAGTTGTGGCTCCGAAAGTGCAAGCCCAGGCGGCAGAGTACACATTAAAACACTTAGAGCCTGGTGAGCTTCTATTTAAAGAGGGTGATATAACAAAAACTGTTTATATTGTGAAGAATGGCACTCTGAAAGCCTATTCTGACGCCTTGGCAGGTGGCCAGGTGACGCTTGGTGAAATAGGCGCCGGAGAGTTCGTCGGAGAGATGGGGCACTTTAATCATGAGCCCCGATCGGCGACGATTGAAGCGGTGACAGAGGTTGATTTAGTGGAAATTCCAATGAGCTCCTTAGATAGTGTGATTTTCTCAAAGCCGTCTTGGGCAAGGGCCTTGGTGAAAACACTTTCTCAAAGGCTTAAAAGAGCTAATAAAGTTCTTACTGGGTAAATGTAAATCTTTAGTGACCTATCGAGTGATAATCTCTGATCTTTGTGAGCTATCTTGATCACTGGCGAATTTCAGAAGCTCCTTTTGATTAGCGACCATTTGTTCATAGATGCTAGTATAGTTTTTCATCACGCGCATCGCATAATCGCGTCTTATGATTTTTCCGTCTATAGAAATACTTCCAATGGTACGACTAACCTTACGCATATTTTTTGGTCCCATATTATACGCCGGGAGATAGTGGTACGCACGGCTTTCAAACTCGGCTCTTAAATGAGCAAAATAAGTGATGCCAATTTTAATATTCGTAACAGGATCATAAAGAGAGCTCGAGCCCTTCCAAGGCATTTTGTACTTTTTAGAAATCCATTCGGCAGTTTTTGGCAGAATCTGCATCAGACCGATCTCACCAGCGTTTCCACGAGCCTCGGCATTAAAGTTACTTTCGGTTTGAATTACCGCCAAAATAAAAATGGGATCGAGCTCCTGCTTCTGGCTTTCTGTAATCAAAGCTTTGGTAATTTCTGGCAGGCGGCTTTTCCATTGCCCTGTCATGGAGGCCTCAATCTTCCTATAGACCAGATAGTTTAAAGACTGTTCCCCTTCGAACCTTTGAGCAAGACTACCTTTATAGTAGCTTCCTAGAAGCTCACGGGCCTGGTCCTGGCGTGAGTCTTCATCAACCAGGGGTAGTCTCAGGGTTGAAAACTCGATGAGCGTCATATTTTGAAACAACAAGATGAGGACCGCCCATCCTGTCAGAATTGTGAAAACTCCGATACGCTTATTTAATGTCGTCATGATTAACGTATCGGCATTTTTTTGAATATTTTCGAGAGCCAAGATGACGCACTTTATGACTCATAATGGATCTTTTTTCTAAATAGTTTGCAAAAATAATTTTGAATGAGAACAGATTAATCGCACGTCAATATTTTTGTTTCCAAGAATTGTAGTCGCCGAAACTCCAAGCTCTGATTCATGCTAAACATTGTGTTTCAAGATAGCTCAACACGGGGCTCTCGCCATTTTAATGTACAAATAGTCGACAATTTATCTTAGAAAAATCTAGAAAAAATCTGGTATTTGTTCATTTTACCTCGACCTATTTTGAGACTAGGCATTCAGCTAGCTAGTTTTAAGTCCGATAATTATAGTATGGACTTAAGAAGTGGTGCGGCCCAGGTCGGCGGGCGCTTTATTATATTTTCTCTCCTCCTAACGGGTTGCCAAAACTCGTTTGAAGCTCCTAGCAGTGCTCCTGTTCAAAGTCCAGAGAGTGCATATTGTGGGGCGGCACAGGCAACAACTTATAGCACAGCAACCACAGTTGTTTCTGGTACGGCAACGTTCAAATATAGACCTCTACAAACAGCAAGCAATTGTGGGCTTTGTGGTGATCCTGTCGCTCTTGGGACTACCTATGCTGAGGTCCATGTTGTTGATGGCTCAGGCAATATCATACAATGCGGAGAAACGGATCAGCTCGGTGCTTTTAGTTTAGTTGTTCCTCGCGTGGCCGGGTCTTACAAAGTTCAAGTGCTCTCCCGCTCCTTTACAAACAAGGTTAAAGCAAGTGTGCTCAAAGATATATATTCATCTGCACCGTATGTTGTCGAGTCCGCATTTAGCATAAGTAGTTCGCAAACAACGGCTCCAGGGATTTTGGTCACTGCGCCAGCTCGTGCAAGTGAAGGCGATGGCTCAATTCCTGGGGGAGCCTTTAATATTTTAGCGGATATTTTTTGGGCGAATGAGTTCTTACGTGCCAACACATCTAGCTCCAGCTTCGTTGCAGATAAAGTGGCGGTTTTCTGGAAGGCGGGTTTCAATCCATACTCTTATTTTAACGCACCAAATGCCCTTGCCTCTTTTTATGTAAGCTCAGAGGATCGACTCTATATTTTAGGCGGAACAAATAATGACGTTAAAAATTCTGATACCGATCACTTTGATGACTCCGTGGTTTTACATGAGTATGGTCATTTCCTCGAGGCACACTATGGCCACTCGGATACTCCGGGTGGCTCTCATAATGGAAACTTTATTATTGATCCACGTCTTGCCTGGAGTGAGGGTTGGGCCAATTATTTTCAAGGCGCTGTACAAAATGGTATTCTCTATAATGGTTCTTACTCGGGCCCACGCAAAGGCACAGGTGGTTTTTCTATTTATGTTGATACCGTTGGCTTTGCAGGCGACTCGGTCGAAGGTACAGGCTCTTCGCATAACATTCAAATACTTCGCAGTCTAAGTGAATTAAACTCTTCAGCTGTCTATGATAAGTCTGCTACGAATGAAGGCGTTTTCCGTGAGTTCTCTATTTCTCGCACTCTTTTTAAATCAATGGCGGCGGTAACTGCTGGAGGATTGCCATTTTCTGCAATTTGGGATGCGTTTAAAGAGCTTCGAAATAGTCATTCGCCTGCTTATAAATTTGTGAACTTTGGTCTCTATAACTCGATACTTCAAACAATTTTAAATGCAAATTATTCAAGCCAAAGCCAAACAACTTGGAACTCCGTACTCGGCGAGGAATACCAAGTGAAGAACATAGACCTCTATGGTAAGAATCTTGGCGGCACACAAGCTCCCTCTGGTGGAACTCCGGCGTGCCCTGAAATTACCATGTCACCAGTTATGGATGCTACTTACGGCTATGATCGCTCCAATCAACTAATGTCCAATGATTTTTATACTTTTTATCACGATGGCACGAGCAAACAAATGGGTTTAAAATCTAGATCCACTGGCAACATTATTGATATGAATCTTTATCTCTATGCAGATGCCTACTATTATTCGGAAGAAATTCAAGAGGCCCAGGCCGGCTTTAGCAACTCAACTATGCTTCGAAAAAGCAAGACTGTGAATACGGCAAGTAGCTCAGAGACCGAGGTCATTGATCTTACGGGGCTTCCTGCCGGTTACTATATGGTGAATGTAAAAGCCTCAACACTAAATAAATCTTCGTCTTACTTATCAGGTGGAACTGCAAATTATTATTTATACTTTGGCAACAGCTCAACGGTGACAACATGTTTAATACCAAATTAAAGACGAAATTAAAGTCAGAGACACTTATCAGATTCTTTCTCTTAGGAGTCATGGGATTCGTCCTTGGCGGAGCGGGCATGTACTTCTATCAAAAACAGCAAGGGGTTCACCGTTCGATAGCAAGCATCAAACTCTATCGACCCCACGGTTTGATGATAGGAAAGCAGGCCGCAGCTATGACTGTTGAAATTGTTGGCCCTGAGAGTTACCCAGATGATAATACGGAGATTGTCGAGTTAGTGGGTTATGTCACTCAACATCTTTCTGCGGAAAGTTGGGTTGAGTACGAATGGGTTTTACCAGAAGATGTCGAATTAGTGCGAGGACCTCTGTCGAATAATTTAGGAAATTTAAAGATGGGGAGTCCCTATCAAGTGTCAATTTTAGTTAAAGGCTTTTCACGTGAAAAACAAAAGTTAATCGTATTAAAATCACATTTGCTAAACACACAAAATCCGCTTATGGCTTCTGCAGTGGTCGTCAGCCGTCCCGAAGACACCATGGAATCCAAAGTCATGAACGTACGGCCTTCTTTTTAGTATTGCGATGCAATACTAAAAAGAAGGCCGTACCTAAAGAGGAATTACTTCAATTTGTGGGTTGAATTCGTCGCGGAGGATTCCTTCGATTGCCATCAGGGTTCCCGTCGTCGCGCTTGGGCATGTTCCGCAAGCTCCTTGATAGAATACAGTGAGCTTATTGTCCTCGTAGCTCACGATATCTAAGTCTCCGCCGTCGCCTTGAAGACCTGGTCGCACAGTACGATCCAAGATTTCTTCGATCTGCTGTACCTCTGGAGATTGGCTTTGGCGACGAAGCTTTTTCTCGTCGATAGGAGTTTGATTTGGGTTATGAACTGCAATGCGCGCTTGAATTACTGCACAGGCAGCTTTTTGGATTTCGTCAGGGTCTGCGTCAAAACTATGGGTTATCGTGATCACATTTTGAAAAAAGTGGGCCTGTTTAACTCCAGGTATTTCAAAAAGACCTGTGGCTAAGTGATTCTGTGCGGCCTCTTCAATACTGGAATAAGTCGCTTTACCCTCGGTTAAAACAGCACGGTCTAATACAAATTTCCAGGCTGCAGGATTGGGTGTCGCCTGAGTTCTAATTAATACGTCTTGTGTGCTCATTAAAATAACTCCTGAGCTTTTTTAACGGCTTTTAAAAAGCTCTCAATATCTTGTAAATTGTTATAAACCGAAAAAGAAGCACGTACGGTCCCCGAAATGCCAAAACGTTTCATCAATGGCTGACAGCAATGGTGTCCCGCACGGACAGCAATTCCTTGCTGGTCAAGAATTTGGCCGACATCCGAGTGGTGGACGCCTTCAAGGTTGAAGCTTAACACGGGTCCCTTATTTGCTGCGACGCCAACAAGCCTTACTCGTGGGATTTTTAGAAGGCCTTCCGTAGCCGCAGCAAGTAGCTCTTTTTTGTGGGCATTGATTTTATCGAAGCCAATGCTGTTTACAAAATCAATGGCCGTGTGCAAGGCAACTGCGCCCTCCACATTCGGAGTACCGGCTTCAAAGCGGTAAGGAACTTCATTGTAGGTTGTTTTTTCAAATGAAACATTTGAAATCATGCTGCCACCGCCTTGGTAAGGAGGCATTTGCTCCAGCAGTTCTTTTTTGCCAAAAAGAATGCCAATGCCAAAGGGAGCAAACAGCTTGTGTCCAGAGAACACAAAAAAATCACAACCCAAGGCTTGAATGTCGATGAGCTCTTGAGACACTAACTGGGCTCCATCAACCAGTACCTTTGCTCCCACTTTATGAGCGGCCTCGGTCAAAAATCGAATATCGTTCACAGTACCCAAGGTGTTTGAACACGCCGTGAACGCAAATATTTTTGTTTTTGTCGAAAGTTTTTCCTTAAAATCCGCCAGATCCAATTCGCCATTGTCTTTCACGGCGACAGCTAAAACTTTAGCTTTCTTTTCTTCAGCAACCATTTGCCAGGGAACTATGTTTGCGTGATGTTCCATTTCTGTGAGCAGGATCTCGTCACCCTCTTTAAGAAGGGAACGCGCATATGTTTGGGCAGCAAGATTAATAGACTCCGTGGTTCCGCGAGTAAAAACAATCTCATCTGCGGACTTCGCATTGAGAAACTTTGCTACCGCTGCTCGCGCATCCTCGAAATTCACCGTCGCCTTATCAGCTAAGAAGTGTGCCCCTCGATGTACATTGGAAATTTCATACTGGTTAAACTCGTAAATGCGCTTTGCCACAAGTTCAGGCTTCAGGGTTGTTGCCGCACTGTCTAGGTAAACCAAGTTTGTACCATGCACTTTTTGAGTGAGGGCAGGGAACTGGGATCTTACTTTTTCAAAAAACATATCATGGTTCATATTATTGTATTGCAACGTGAAGCCCTTTAAAGGCCTCACGGAGCTCGCCGCTTAAATAATTTTTTAGATCTTCATTTTCAAGCTTATAAATCAACTCAGATGCATAACCGAGACTCATCATTGAAATAGCAATCTCAGGCGAAATCGCACGGCTTTCTAGATAAAATAACTCTTCGCGATCTAACTGACCTACGGTCGAGCCATGGCTGGCCTTTACGTCGTCGGCATAAACTTCTAGCTGTGGTTTACTGTCTGCCTCTGCCTCTCGACTGAGCAATAAGTTATTATTAAGTTGCTCAGAGGTGGCCCTCATGGCGCCGTGACGAATGCAAACTTTGCCATTAAATACACCGCGGGAATTCTCCGCCAAAATGCCTTTGTAGTGCTGAGTGCTATTGCAGGCACCGACCTGATGATCAATTGTTGTCGTATTGTCGACATGTTGATGGTCTTTAGCTATATAAACGCCATCTACAATTGCAAAGGCCTCTGTTGCATTCAAAGCTAACTCTAGATCATGTCTAGACAACAGGGAACCGCTTGAAAAAACTAAATTGTGTAATTGCGAGGCTTTACCAAGCGTAAATATGGTGCGCCCCACATTCACTGCTTGCGAGCCCTCGGCTTGAATGCGTATTGCGACAAGCTTTGCTGATTCCTGTACCTCGACTCGCACTTGAGAGTTAACAAAGTATCGTGCATCTTTTTGACCAAAATATGATTCTACAAATTTAAGGGAAGAGTGCGTGCCTACTTTTAAAGTGATCTGCGTATTTACCATCACCGCAGGTCCGTCCTCAGCCGAGCAATAAAACAGGAAGTTAACAACTTTATCTACAGATGTATTTGGCAAGATTTCTAGGCTGTAGTTCTTAGTGAAATACGCTGCATTCAGTGCCACAAAAGAATCTTTGAAGCCCTCAGCATTGTGGAAGTCTTTGTTTTCGGTAAATCTTGCACCAGCAGGCAGCTCGTCCATCGCTGAAAGTGATTTATTCAGCTGGCCGTTGAAGAAAACAAGATTGATAAATGCCGGGTTCAATTTCTCTTGGATCACTTTTATCGTTTTAAGAGAGGGACTTAGTTTAACGATTTCTGCTGGCAAGAAGGCATTGTCGTTCAGAATCTTTACGCTGGTATACTTCCAGTCCTCGTCTTTGCGAGTCGGAAGGCCTTTTGCATTCAAAAAAGCAAAGGCCTTTTCACGAAGAGTTTTGACTCGCGCTTCTGTCGGGATTTGTGACGAGAATTCGTTAAAGTGTGTAAGTAAATTCATTTTTATACGCCTACCAACCAATCGTAACCGCGCTCCTCAAGTTTCTCGGCCAACTTGTAATCGCCGGTTTCAATTATTTTGCCATTAGCTAGAACGTGGACAAAATCAGGTTTAATATAATGAAGAAGTCTTTGATAATGTGTTACTAAAACAATTGTATTGTCCTTGCGGCGAAGCTTATTTACTCCTTCCGCGACAACACGAAGAGCATCGATATCAAGACCGGAATCAGTTTCATCCAGCAAAGATAAACGTGGCGACAAAACCGCCATCTGTAAAATTTCGTTGCGTTTTTTTTCGCCTCCAGAAAATCCGACATTTACTGGGCGCTCTAGAAAATCTTTTTTCATCGAGACCAATTTCATTTTTGCTTCAACGTAGACACGGAAGTCTGTTTCGCTCATTGGTTCAGAGCCTTGATGTGTCAAAACGGTGTTATACGCCGTATGTAAGAAATTGAAATTACTGATTCCTGGAACCTCTACTGGATACTGAAAAGCTAAAAAGATCCCTTCTTTGGCTCTTTCGTCTGGGGCTAAACTCAAAAGGTTAACCATATTGAAGTTGATCTCGTACTTCACTTCGCCTTGGGTCACTGTATAAGCAGGATGACCTGCTAAGACTTTAGAAAGCGTAGATTTCCCAGAGCCGTTAGGCCCCATGATAGCGTGGACTTCCCCGGCGTTCACTGTGAGGCTTAAGCCTTTGAGAATTTCTTTTTCCTCTACGTTTGCATGCAAATTCTTAATTTCTAACATTTTATTACCCGACCGAGTTTTCTAGTTTCATTTCAATTAATTTCACAGCCTCAACGGAGAACTCCAAAGGCAATTCCTTGAAGACCTCCTTACAAAATCCATTAACCAACATAGAAATTGTTTGTTCCTTATTTAAACCCCGGGATTGAAGATAGAAAATTTGATCTTCACTGATACGCGAGGTGGAGGCCTCATGCTCTAAGGTTGCGGTTTTATTTTTTACTTCTATATACGGATAGGTGTGCGCGCTGCACTCTGCACCGACAAGCATTGAGTCGCACTGAGAATAGTTGCGTGCGTTTTCGGCAGAGGCCATCACCTTCACTTGGCCACGGTATGCGTTGGAAGAATGCCCTGTTGAAATCCCTTTCGAGATAATCGTACTCTTAGTGTTTTTACCAATGTGTATCATTTTTGTGCCCGTGTCGGCTTGCATATAGTCATGAGTCAAGGCCACGGAGTAGAAGGCGCCTTCCGAAGAGTCGCCCTGTAGTATTACAGAAGGATATTTCCAAGTAATGGCAGAGCCAGACTCAACTTGAGTCCACGAAATTTTAGAATGCTTTCCTGCGGCTTTGCCACGTTTTGTGACGAAGTTATAAATACCGCCTTTGCCATCTTTATCGCCGGAGTACCAGTTTTGCACTGTAGAGTATTTTATTTCTGCTTTTTCCAGTGCGATAAGCTCGACAACCGCAGCGTGTAGCTGGTTTGCATCGCGCTGAGGCGCTGTACAGCCCTCAAGATAGTTCACATACCCGCCATCATCACAGATCAAGAGGGTGCGCTCAAATTGGCCAGTATCTTTTGCATTGATGCGAAAGTAAGTCGACAAATCAATCGGGCAACAAACGTTTTTTGGAATGTAACAGAAGGAGCCATCCGTAAAGACGGCGGCATTTAAGGCGGCATAGTAATTATCAGTGAAGGGGACGACGGTGCCTAAATATTTTTTTACAAGATCGGGGTGTTTGTGAACGGCTTCAGAGATGGAGCAGAAAATAACCCCGGAATCCTCTAATGCCTGATCATGGGTTGTACCTACAGATACTGAGTCAAAGATGACGTCCATGGCGATGCCTGAAATGCGTTTTTGTTCGGTTAATGGAATGCCGAGTTTTTCGAATGTCTTAATAAGCTCAGGATCCAAGTCGCTCATGGATTTGGGACCGTCCGAAGTCTTCTTGGGGGCCGAATAGTAGCAAATATCTTGGAAGTCAATTTTCGGATATTTTACATGAGCCCAAGTGGGCTCGGTCATCGTTAGCCAGTAACGGAAGGCTTTCAAACGATACTCAAGCATCCAGTCGGGCTCATTTTTTTTACTAGAAATTAGCCGAATCACATCCTCGTTAAGCCCCTTAGCTACGGTGTCGGTTTCGATGTCAGTTGTAAAGCCCCACTTGTATTCTGTGTCCGGAAGCGTTTGGGCCGTTTTAGAGGTGTTATTCACTGAAGACCTCCTCTGTGATCGCTTTGCGCCTTGGAGCTTTGGCAGTACTTAGTGGAGCTTCAATCAAGAGCTCTTTTAAAGTAATATTTCCATAAAACTCATTTAGTTTGCTTTGTAGAAGCTGTACGGGAGGCAAAATATTGCAGGTTCCATGAATTTCGCAGGGATTTTCCTTATGCATACATTTCACCATTGTGGTAGGCCCCTCAATGATTTCAAGAAGTTGCAACATAGTTACTTTGCCAAGGTCCTTGGTGATTTGATAACCGCCGGAGGCACCATACTCAGCCCGTAATAAAGCATTTTGAGCCATAGCTTGCATCACCCGGGCAGTGGCATCAAACGGCGCTTGCAAGCTTTCTGAAACTTCCTTTGCAGAAGTTAGCTCCCCTGGAGTTTTGTGGCTCATGTATTTTAAGGCCATCAGAGCATATTCAAGTTTGCGATTAAGCTTGTTCATAGGTTTTTCCCCAAGTATTGCTGCAAACTAAACGAAAGGGTCCTAAAACTCAAGAGTAAATACGCCTTTTTTTAGCGTATATTATGAGGATGCTTCAATTGGAGCTTTGTGATAGAGCTATAAACATTATGAGAGTTTTATTTATTAGCGCGATTTCAATTTTGGTTTTGTTTATTGTCCTCTTGATTTCCAGACTTTGGGGGATGGGGCAACAATACCCTGATTTTCAACATCCTTTTTTTGAGGGTTCAAGTTCACCGCTAATCATTGTCAAAGGGGAGTCTGAAAAAGACCTACAAGAAATTCAACGACAAAAGCCTGACGCCGCAGTTTGGTTAGATGTTGCGACAACGAGTGATCAGAAAATTATCGTTTTTACTCGTGATCTCAAGGCTAAAGAAATGTCGATCGAAACCTACCGCGGACCAAAATCCTTAGCGTATTCTTTTGAACAGCTGAGAAGTATGCACCCTGAGGTTCGTGAGCTCAGAGGTATCGTCGCTGAGTTCCCAACGCGAAAATTTGTATTGAACATTTTGGATAACGTCACGGGGATTCATATAGGACTAGTTGAAGCACTTAAGGGGCTCTCGCCGGAGAAACGGATTTTGCTGCAGTCGAATTACAATGTTATCTTAAGCAGCATAAAAGAACTTGAGCCTTTTTGGCTGTATGGTTGTAGCCAGGCGGACCTGATGAGATTTTTGACCTTTGAGTCCATGTGGGTACTTCCAGCGACACCGTTTAAAGGCGACGTTTATATAGCGCCATTTATTTTAATTGGAAGACCGGCCTTTCATGAGAGCACTTTGGAAGAAGTCCGTCGCCGCCATAAAAAAATAATATTAGGGCCGGCGCTAGATAAAAAAGAATTTGATGATGCCATACGTCTGAAGGCAGATGGGATTCTTGTTGAAAATCTCAGCGATTATTTGAAGTGGTCTAGACCATAGTCTTGTATTCTGGGTTGCGGACAAGACGTTTTGGTCTTAGCCTAGTTACCTATGAATATACCGATCATAAATATTGCCAATGCCGCCGCCAATACACAAGTTGCAATTAATACCAACAGCATGGATGCGCTGACTCAAGCCAGTGCCGTTGTCCAATTGACCTTGTTGATCTTAGTTGGTCTGTCTATTTTTTGCTGGGCTATTGCCTACACTAAGTATGGACAACTCAAGAAGGTCCGTGAAGCCAATGAGCAGTTCACTAACAAATTCTGGAAAGTAAACTCCCTTGATACTCTTTATGGAGACATTGATGAGTTTCCCATGAGCAATATGGCCCATATCTTTAAGTCAGCGTATATTGAAATGAAAAAGCTGGCGGAGTCTCCATTGGTAACAAAAAGCGAAGACGAGAAGCCTCAGCTTTTGGGTCTTGATAATCTTGAGCGGACAATTCGCAAGTCCACAGATAATGAAATTGCCAAGCTAGAAACTCGCCTGACGGTCCTCGCAACTACCGGGAGCACGGGGCCCTTTATCGGTCTTTTCGGAACAGTTTGGGGGATTATGGGGTCTTTCCATAAAATTGGCGCCACTGGAAACGCCAGTCTTGCCGTAGTGGCCCCGGGTATTTCTGAGGCATTGATTTCAACGGCGATTGGTTTGGCTGCGGCAATTCCGGCGGTGATTTTATATAATAACTTTGTGGCTCGGATTCGTCGCGAAGAAATTGAGCTCAACAATTTCGGTGCGGATTTCCTTAATATTGTTAAGCGCAACTTCTTCAAAGGTGATTAATTATGGGAATGAGTAATGGCGGCTCCTCAAAGAGTCGCGCAACTCTAAGCGAAATCAATGTAACTCCCTTGGTTGACGTCGTGCTTGTGCTTCTTATTATGTTCATGGTGACAACGCCACTTATGCAACAGGGAATTGAAGTTGATCTGCCGAAGACCTCTTCATCTGGTATAGAACTTAACGACGAACCTTTCGTTTTGGTGATTGATGCAACTCAAAAGATGACGGCGGGGAAGCAGAATATTAACATGGCGGACTTGCGTTCAAAACTGAAAGCCATCTTTCAACATCGCAAGAATAAACAAATATACATACAAGCAGATCGGAAGGTGGACTATGGTTTCGTGGCTGAAGCTATGGGCGAAATTCGAGCCGCAGGGGTTTTTAATATCGGCTTGATCACAGTTCCGAAGGACAAGTGATAACAACGTGAGTTTTAAACAAAACCCACTTACTCAAGATGATAATCTCTCGACCGGCCTGAAGGTTTCTATTGGTCTTCATATTGCTTTGGTTGCAGTATTTTCGATTCGTGCCACTTTTTTTGAACCACAACAAATTAATTATGCCGCTGCCGTGCGTGTGGATATCGTCGCACTTCCAGATAAAATAACTGCACAACAACTTCCTCCAAAACAAGAAAAAACATCTAAGTCCGAGCCTAAGACTATACCTAAAAGCCCTCCAAAAGAGATGCCGGCAGAAAAGCCGCTCAAGGTCGTGAGGAAAGACCCTGAGGAGATCAAGCTTAATAAAGAAAAAGTTAAGCAAAAAGAGGCGCTTGAAAAACTCAAAACCATGGCTGCCATTGAGGAAATAAAAAAAGAGGCTGAAAAAGAGCAATCTAAAAAAATGGCTGGTATTGGCGATACAAAGCCCCCGCTTAGCAAAATCAAAGGAAATGTTATTTCCCCGGGTACTGCACTCACGGGGCTGAGCAGGCTTCAGCACGATAGCTATTTGGCGAGTCTAGACCAGCAGATTAAGCAAAACTGGGTTTTGCCCGAGTGGTTAGCGAAAAAATCTCTGCGCGCGCAGGCTCGCTTGAAAATAGACGAAAAGGGTCGCGTTCTTTCGCGCGAAATTACTTTATCTAGTGGCAATAGCAGTTATGATGAATTGGCTTTGGAGACGATTGATAAATCGGCGCCTTTTGCGCCCCCGCCAGAAAAGTTTGTATCTCTTGTGGCCGTGAGCGGTTTACTGATCGGCTTTCCTGAGTAAAACGGAAGGAGTATTCTATGCTTAAATTTCTTGTGGTACTTATCGCGATGTTTTCTTTTTGCAGTGTCTTTGCGCAAGAGGAGTCTGCCCGAGTACCTGCGTCGACATCTGATATTAAACTTGGCGAAGCTCGCACGAAGAAAAGTCTTTTAGCGTTTCCTCCGCTCAACTATCAAGGAAGTCCAGGTGGTTCTTACCAGACGGTTGGAGCGGAACTCTATAGCACGATTAGTAATGATTTAAATGTCTCGTCGTACTTTCAGATTATTCCGCAAAAAGCTTATTTGGAAGACACTTCGAAAACAGGTCTGCGCCCTGCTCCAGGAGAGGCGAATGGTTTTAAGTTTCAAAGTTGGACTCCAGTGGGTGCTGAGTTTCTCATTCGCGCGGGCTATTTTTTGGCCGGTGGCGAGGTGAACATGGAGGCCTACGTCTACCATGTCGGCAAATCGCAGCTTGTTATGGGGAAAAAGTATAAGGGGCCGATTTCTAGCGTTCGTAAGATTGCTCACACATTTTCAAATGATATTTTAGAAGCCTTGACTGGTAAACGGGGCATGTTTCTTTCTAAAGTCGTCGTCTCTAGTAACAAGGGCGTGGGAGACTACAAAGAGATTTACACAATGGATTGGGATGGGGCGAATTCTGAAAAAATCACAAATCATCGCTCTATTTCTTTGTCTCCGGCGTGGTCTCCTGACGGAAAGAAAATTGCTTATACTTCTTACGTCGTTCGGTCGAAAACAAAAATGCGCAATGCCGATATGTTTCTCTATGATTTAGCTACGGGAAAGCGCGATTTGATTTCTTTTCGACAAGGCTTGAACTCGGGCGCTTGCTTTGCTCCTGATAATAAAACGATTTACTTGACGATTTCTCAACAAGGAGCTCCGGATCTTTACAAAATGAGTTTTGATGGAACTCTTCAGGCTAAAATCACCAACGGACCGAACAACGCAATGAACGTAGAGCCTGCGGCCAGTCCGGATGGCACCAAGGTGGCGTTCTCTTCAGATCGCAGCGGTCGTCCGATGATTTACACAATGAATTCGGATGGTTCGAATGTGAAGCGCATCACGTTCGCAGGAGTTTATAACTCCACACCGTCGTGGTCTCCGGACGGAAAGAAAATTGCCTTTGCCGGGCAAAGTGAAGACCACTTCGATATATTTATTATGAATGTGGATGGCACAAGCATGATTCGTCTGACCTCTGCGCGAAAACCGAACGGCAAATGGTCGACGAATGAAGACCCAAGCTTTTCTCCGGATGGACGCTTCGTTATATACACAAGTAATCGCACGGGGAAAAACCAAATCTTTATCTCAACGGTTGACGGCACGGAAGAGCGTCGGGTGACTTTGGATAGTGCAAATTACTTTAAGCCGAAGTGGTCTAATAATTTTGAATAGTTTAAAGGATTTTTCTTCATATGCGGCCTCTGAGATCTCTGAGGCCGCAAGCTTTTCTCCGGCACTTTCTCACTATCTCGGGTTTTCATTTTCTTCAATATCTACGACACACCATGAATCCAGGTCAAAGGCTTGGATTCAGTCAGCGTTGGCCACAATTCTAAATTTAGAAAAGCCGAATCAGGTTTGCAAGGTTTGGAGTCAGGTCGCAAGCGGGATTCTTCAGTCTGTCTTTTATGAATGCTTTAAAGACTCTAAAGTAGCCTTGTTTGCGTTGGGAAAACTCGGAGCATCTGAGCTGAATTTAAGTTCTGATGTGGACCTGCTCATTGTCTCTCAAGAAGCGGAGGTCAATCACTTAAAGGCGCTTCGCCGGTTTCAAAAGATATTGAGTGAAAAAACCCCTTGGGGATTTCTTTTCAGAGTCGACTTTGATCTTCGACCGGGTGGACGACATGGCCCTATGATTCCCACCCTGGATCAGTTCATGGATTACTATGGAACCTACGGGGAGACCTGGGAAAGGCTTGCCTTTGTTCGCTTATCTCATATTGCTGGCGACAGCGGCCTCATTACGCAGGTTATAGATTTTGCGAATAAATTCACTTATCGTAGACATCTTGATTACACCCTTTTGGATGATTTAAAATCGATGCGAACAAAAATTCGTCAGCATTACTCTCCAAATTCCACAGATTCAGTCTGGGACCTGAAGCTCGGAGTTGGTGGAATTCGCGATGTGGAGCTGTTTGTTCACGCCATGCAGGTCATTCATGGTGGAAAGAGCCCAAAGCTGCAGGTTCACTCCACAGCAGCGGCCTTGTCACTTCTTGAGGAAGCAAAGGTTCTTCCTTCGGAAGAGGCGCTATTTCTTAAAAATCATTATTGGCAACTTCGTCAGCTGGAAAATTTTGTTCAAGCACAAAACGACGAACAAACCCATCTTTTAGAAAAAACCGCCGGAATGCCTTCTTGGGCAAGTCAGATTCTTACTCATCTTGATCAGGATCTTAATCATTGTGATCACGTTGTCAGTTCGCTCTTGGGCAAGGCCCCTGGGGAAATTCCTTCTGTAAGTTTTCAAAGTGCAATGTCTCAGGAGGTTTGGCAGGAAATTCTTCAAATCGAAGTCCTTTCCCGAAATAAAGAACGCGATGAGCAGGCGCGGTTACAGTTTCTAAATGAGTTTTTTGAAACGCTACAAAAACAAAAGGGAAACGTCGATAAGGCGCTTCAACACTTAAAAGAGTTCATTAAATCGACACGGGCAAAAGCGAGTTTTTTTAGCTTGCTGGTTAGAAATAAAAATTTGATGGATGAGCTTGCGTGGCTTTTTGGTCACTCTCCCTATCTTTCACAAATACTATGTTCGCGCCCTGAGTTGATTGACAGCTATGTTTATCGTTCTCAAGAATTACAAACGGATGATCTGCCCATCCTTTTAGAACAGCTGGTGGAAAAACGTCTTTTGGGCGAGGTCATCAATGGCTCTCACTATTTAGAAGATCGGAATGTTGAGGTGTTACAGACAAACCTTAGCGCTGCGGCAGATGAGATTGCCTCAACATTGTTGGAAAAACTTAAACTGGAATATCCTTCGGAGCTCGAAATACTCTGCCTTGGAAAGTGGGGGGGCAAAGAGCTTGGGTTTCGCTCGGATCTAGATTTCATTTTCGTCACGCCCGAGGCTCCTTCGGAAAATGATGGCAAGCTCGCAAGACGTTTTATCAATCGCCTAACTGAGACCCGTAAAGGCGGTGCAATCTATAGCATCGATACAAGGCTAAAACCCTCTGGCAGGGCTGGGCCCTACGTTATTTCGGAAACACAACTTGCGGAGTATCTTGGCAACGAAGCCCAGGCCTGGGAGCGACAGGCCTATTTGAAAAGTCGGAGTTTGAGTTCGAACCGAATGCGGTTTCAGGACTTTTTTGCGAGCAGAAAACTTACCCACACTGAGTTGGGAGAGCTTGAAAAAATTCGCAGGGACCTGATCCGCCATGATCAAGGTTTTTTAGACCTGAAATATACCGAGGGGGGAATGCTTGATATTGAGCTCTTTTCCCAGGCGGAAGTATTGGCCAAAGGCCTTCAGGTAAACGGACCTAGTACTTTTGACTTTCTCGCTGTAATCGGTGGCAGCGAGGTGCTTCGGCATAATTATTTGCGGTTGCGTCAGGTGGAGCAAATGTTACAGCTTGTGTCGACTGAGGGCGGCGCAAAAGTGACTTTAAATCATGAATCATTTCAACAGCTTGCTACGGCGCTTCAGCAGCCCTCCGAAGCATTGGAAAAAGAACTCGGTTTCATAATCTCTGAGAATATACAGATACTTAATCAACTTGACCCCCGTCGACGGTCAAAGATACTTGAGTCTAGCTCATAAGATTTTTAAGGAGTTTATGTGATTAATCGCATCCGTTTTGACGTAAATACGAAGAAGGTTTTGTGGATTTATCTTTTGGCGTTCATTCTAACGGCCTTTAGTTTCCACTCAAAAGCCGCAGACAAAAAGACTAAAGTAAGAAAAGGAAAAGACATGATCGCAGTGTTCGAAACTAATAAAGGTACATTTAAAGTTAAACTTTTCACTGAAAAGGCTCCAAAGACAGTGGAAACATTTGTTGGCTTAGCAGAGGGCACTAAAGAGTGGACTGATCCTAAAACTGGCAACAAAGTCAAAAAGCCTTTTTACGATGGTTTGAAATTTCATCGCGTTATTCCAAACTTCATGATCCAAGGCGGAGACCCGCTTGGAACTGGAACTGGCGGTCCTGGTTTTCGTTTTGAAGATGAGTTCCCAGCTGGTGCTCCGAAGCACGATAAGCCGGGCATACTTTCCATGGCAAACTCAGGCCCGAACACAAACGGGTCTCAGTTCTTTGTGACTGTTGCCGCAACTCCATGGCTGGATGGCAAGCACACCGTCTTTGGCGAGGTGATTGAGGGAATGGACGTAGTTTACGATATTTCCAAAGCAAAAACAGGCTCCATGGATCGTCCTACAGAAGACATAATAATCAAGCACCTCAAAATCGAAAAATAAAAGGTACGCCGTACCTTTTTCGGATGCGGTGAGTAATGTCATCTTTTACTCACCTGTCAGGTCTCTAACAGTTTTCTGACAAATTTTGGCGAAGTCTCGTTTTGAGACGCCTCACGTCGAATATACCCAGGCCCATGGATTGCTCTCTCTATATTTAAGCACTTTGCGTGCTTGGGAGAGTTATGGGTTGGTCCAAAATTATTGCCACATATCTTGTGATTGCGCAGTTAGTGCTGGCGCCGGTTTTGAGTCATGCCCAAGATCTTGAGCTTGAAGGCAATAAGCTCACAAAGACCGGTAAGGAAAACTTCGAAGCCTATGCCAAATACGCAAATGGCCTTGGCTATGACAGCCGTTTGGATCTTCCCAACAAGAGAATGCTGCTTATTGATCGCAATACTAAAAAGGTGAGCGTTGAAATCCCCCTTCGTGATGAAAAGTCGCTTTTAGAATACTCGCCAAAAACATTGAACCAAAAACTAGCAACAGAGTTCATAAAGGTAAGAACGGCAAACGCGGCCGCATGGTCTCACACTGTAAAATCGTTTCCCACCGAAAGCACACTGTTCTTTCTTGCTTTAGGAGGGATGGTCGCTGTTCAGCTCTTCACTGATTACGCAAACAATCCTGTTGGAATGAAACAGCATATTGAACATCAACTTTCTCCAGTGGGGCAGCTTGGTTTCTTTATGTTTATGTATTCTCAAGGTGTTACGTCCAATGCTTTAAACCTGTGGCTTAAAAATCCAAAACTCAAGATGCCTATTGGCATGCTTGGTATGACAGTCGGCCTTGCAGTTCAAACTTATTTCTCTCAGGTGGTTTCAGATCCTCATATCCGTAATTGCGCAGCTTCTGTTTTTAAAGGAGAAAAAATTGCGGGCAATGATCATCCATGTGAGGGAGCTTACAAATACTTTGTTCTTGATAAAAAAATTCTTGAGGGCCCTGGAGTTGCCTCACTTCTCGGCGCTTTTCTTATCACGACAGGCGCACGCATTGCCGTAGGGTCAGTTTTGAGACTTGTTGGATTTGAAATTGGAATGTGGATAGTTCCTGGCGGCATGGTCATGCGCTTTGGTCGCCTTCTCGTAAATGCAACCAACATTGCGGCCTTCACTCTTATTCAAATGAAATTAGAACACTATGTCTCCTATGCTTGGAAGAACTACTTTGATGGCAAGAAGTTCATAGAATTCAATGACGCTCTTGTTGCCAACATTGAAAATCAAAAAAAATCCGCCTGGCAGTCTGAGACCAAAGACTTTAATAAAGATATTCAAAATTTCTCTAAAAAAATGAGTGAATGGCGCGTGAATAATCTTTCCGAAGCCTATGCAGCTAATCAGGCCTGGTCAGAATTTTTGAACAATTTGACCTCAATGTACAGCGCTTCATACAATTTCTATAGCCTGTATCTAGATAGTCTTAACAGCAAAAACTCTCTGATTGACCGTTCGTATCCCCTTTTTGGAGTCATACCAAAAGGATTAGCCATCGGTCATGAGGATCTTTATTTTTTGCGTCCCGACAGGATTGAACGTTTACAGGTCGAAACAACAAACGATGTGGCGGCATGGATTGGACAAAATCTTCAAAGTGGCTACTACGAAAATTTAGGTTTTATTAAATATCAAATGGACATCATCGCTAAAATCCAAGCAGGACTTGCAAGCGAAAATATTCAAACCAAAGGCTCGGCCATTTTAGAGCTCAATGCCGCCATTACAAAAAGCTCCATGTCGTCCGTCGGCCCTATGGGTCTGAGTAGCGAGCTTCGTAAGATCTATTCTATGCTTGGCACACCGAATCCGATCTATGAAGTGGGCCGCGGCTTTGGCGAGAGCATGTTACTTTCTCCAAATACAATGTCTGCATTTAAAGATCTGACATTTGAAAAACACAACGGCCGCTTTAATACTCCAAATATAACTGATTACTTTGTAATTCAAATGATGTGCGGGCCCGATACATCTAAGGGAGAAAAGGTCATTAGTATTGCAAAAGGATATCCTGCAAAGTTCAACGCTCCGACAGTGACTTTACCTGATGAGGCCAAAGAAAGTCTTTGTTATGGCGCTGCAAGCGAAGCCCTCAGCAACAAGCGTATTTATAATCTGCCATTTTCAAAGTATCGTACGGTTCCTGAATTTCTCAGAGCTAATATGAATCCAGAGGTATCACAGAACTTTATAGCATGGTGGGAAAAAGGCACAGAGTCTCAGATGAGAGAGGCCTTTAAGGGGTTTTCCTCTCTTTACAAGAGTATTATTAATAAACTTTACGCTGGTTTGAATCAAACGAACAATAGCAGATGGAATCGCGGATTTATTTCCAACGGAGCTTTGGTGGCAGCTTTTCAAGAAATCAGACTTTATTCTCTGATTCTGGGAGAGATGCTTAAGGACTCATATAAAGAACAAAACAAGAAAAGCCTTCCTTCGGAGTATTACAGCGCGCAGTTAGATCCCAAAATTACCATATCTGCTGCTGACTATATGATGAGCAAAAAACCTCTTCTAGGACTTCTAGCTCGAGGCAGCCGTTATGATTTCAATACTCTTGTGGGGTCTTTGCCTAATGCAGACGTGCATAGCTTAAAGGTTCAAAATGATCTTGAGCTTTCCTTTGTCCAAATGAATAACTTAATACAAAAAGCAGGCGCTCGTGGCGTAAAGGCGGAAGAGTTTCAAAATCAAATGAAAGCCATTGAAGCTCAACTGAGCCAGTTTAGTTTATTGTTAGGTGTTAGTAAGGGCGGCCCAAGGCCAGGGTTAGTAACTTTGGGCATAGATCAAAAGGCACTTGCAGTTACATGTTTGGAACTTCTGCAGTCAGTAAGTCAGGAGCTAGCAATGTATGGAAATATGGCGGGGACAGCCCGCTATCAAGATGGAAATTAGTTATGAATAATTCGCTAATGTATAAAGATTGCAAAAACAAAGGAGCTCTCAAATGAAAAAACAGTTTATCATAGGAATGGTGTTTATTACTGGCGGGTTCTCTTTCTCTGCCCATGCCGGTGGTTTAGGCGGCGCGCGGTCAGTTAGAGAAGTTTTAACTGACTATGTAAAAGACATCCAAAAATACACTGCTGAAAGAATATCCGCTGCCGATAAAAATGGATCTGGCCAAAGGCTTAAAGCCGATGATATTTTACTGGCGAATCTTAAGCTTTCGCCGGGTGAAAAAACATCGATTAAAACAGTTATTGCAAGCGCGCATGACAAAAAAGCAATGACGAACAGTTTAGCGACAATTCTAGCTGCTAAAAATATGGCTGCTGGTAAAACAGACGCCGAATCTGTTTCAATCAATAATGCAGCAGATGCATCTTTGAAATTAATTGCAAATGCTCCGTTGATTGGCGAAAGAAATTCTTCAACTTTTTTGAGTGTCGCCGAATTGAAAGACACTCGTGAGGCTCTAACTAAATTAGTAGCGATGCCGGAAAAATTTATCGTCTTTGAGGCTAAAGAGCGCGACTCCTATACTAAGGCAATCGTAAAGTCTGATGAGAAAAGCGTAGGAGCGGAAAGCTTTGAAGAGGCATTTGTAAAAGCAATCATGGAGTCTCAAGGTGTTTCTAAAGTAAAAGCCTTGGAAATCGTTCGCAAGCTTAAGGACTGTGTATAGTTTTATTTTGCATTGTCAGCAGCGATGAGGATTTCTATGCGGCGATTTTTTGCGCGATTCTCTGGAGTGTCGTTTGGCGCAATGGGCTTTTGGTCGGCATAGGAAATTGCCGCTAGTCTTTTGGGATCTATGTTTTGGTATTTGATTAAATAACGTACAACGCTTGTAGCACGGAGGCTAGCGAGCTCCCAGTTGCTGGCTACCGTTTGTGACTTGATCGGCTGATTATCCGTGTGGCCCTCGATGATAATTTTTCTATTTGTCTGGCTGAGCAACTCGCCGATTTGATTTAAAACCTTTAATGAAGCGCGCTTCATTTTATACTCACCCTCCGGGAAAACCGAAGAAGCCGCGAGAGAAACGTGAACACCAACTGTATCGTGGCGAACTTCTAAGTTGAGCTCGTTTTTTGTCGTAGCATCCATCTGCTTACTTAAATAACGCGAGACATAGTCTGCCACCTCTGCTTTGCTTCCTTTTTGAGGAAAGCTTTCTGGTCCACCGTCTTTACCTTGAATATATTCTGCGATGATTTCACCTGCATTTGGGGCAGCACTGACGGGCTTCTCGGCGGCACCTAACTTGAGATTGACTCTGACGGAGTTCTCAAACTCTTTTTGTTTGTCGATATTATTTGTCGAAGTTGCATACATAACCACAAAAAAAGCAAAAAGCAGAGTGATAAAGTCAGCATAAGAGACCAGCCATCTTTCATGATTTTCATGCTCTTCACGAGACCTCCTCATTCTGCCAACTTTAGCTCGTGGGATAAAGCTCTGAGCTTTTGATCGATAAGAATTGTGCTTAAAGAAGATGTGATAAGTAAGCCTCCTTCAAGCAAAGTTCTTTTTTCTTTCATTCTGAAAGCAATTTTCTTTTTAATTTTATTCGCAAGCGGAATAAATACCAGATTGGCAAAGCCCACACCATATATAGTCGCCACAAAGGCCACGGCAATCCCTGCGCCGAGTTTGCTTGTATCAGAAAGATTGCCCATAACATGAATTAAGCCCAGAACAGCGCCAAGGATTCCAATTGTCGGGGAGAAGCCGCCGGCGTCACTCCAAATTTTCGCGGCGGATAGAAGCTCATCTTCTTCGGCGTTTAGTTTGTTTTCAAAGATTTCTTTGATACTTGCCGGATCTGTACCGTCCACGACAGCGCGAAGCATTTCTTTTATAAATGGATCTGATGCCTTAGGGATTTTCGCTTCGAGCGCCATCAGACTTTCCTTGCGAACAGTCCTGGCATAGTCCACCATCTCATTAATTTTGTAGTCGATGTCGCTTTCTTTTTCTTTGAATGCATGACTGGCTAATTCAAAGCCAATTTTGATGTCTCTAGAGCTGTTTGAAACCATTACGGCGCCAAGTGTTCCAGTAATAACAATTATTGCGGCGGTCCCCTGAATCAATGAACCAAACTGTCCACCATCTAAGGTATTCGCCAAAAGAATTCCACCAACACCAATAAGCAATCCGAACCAAGTCGCTTTATCCATAGTTCTTAATATGGTGCCATAGGGGCCCAGGAATGACACGGACCCCGCTTTGTTCCTAGACTTTCTTAAGAGGTGAATTTATTTTAGAAAATATGGATTTTTTATATGAGCTAGACAAAAGCCTTCTTTTAAAAATTAACCGTGAGTGGACGGCTCCCTGGGCGGATGCATTTTTTCCGGCCATTACCGATCTTCACAAGAGCCCGTGGTTTTTTGTGTGTCTTGTTCCTTTGATTCTCGGTCTTTTTATCTGGAAATATAAAAAGTCAGGAGTCGCCCTTTTTGTTGTGTTACTGCTGGCGCTGGGAAGCTCCGACTTGATCGGCAATCAACTTTTTAAAAAAACAGTGGCACGCGCCCGTCCTGGCGACACAACACTCAGCACGGTACTGATTATTCGCTCACCTTATGGGGGCTATAGCTTTACCTCGAATCATGCAGCAAATATGTTTTGCCTAGCAAAATACATGAGCGAGTTCATTCCTCAAGCCACGTTGATAGTATATTCTGCCGCTATCTTAGTCTCCTATAGCAGAGTGTATAATGGAGTCCATTATCCTTCAGATGTTTTTGGCGGAGGACTGCTTGGTTGGCTTGTTGGATGGATGTATAGTATTCTCGGCAAAGAAGTCTACAACAGATTGAGAAAAAGAGTTACATTATGAAAGTTTTGGTCACAGGAGCAAATGGTTTTTTAGGGAGCTGGCTCACTCGGGCCCTGGTCAAGGAAGGTCATGAGGTTTTTGCTTTAGTACGTGCACAAAGCGATTTGTCCGAACTTGAGGGTGTCCCTTGCAATTATGTTTATGGTGATATTACGGACCTTGAGAGTCTTTATAAATCTTTTGCTGAAATCGATACTGTATTTCATCTCGCGGGGCTCATAGCGTATAAGAAAAAAGATCGTACTGAAATGGAAAAGATTAATGTCTTTGGTACTGAGAACGTAATTGAGGCATGTTTAACAAAAAAAATCAGAAAGCTTGTCTATGTTTCTTCAGTTGTGGCGGTTGGCGCTGGTTTTAATTCTCAGCAGATTCTCAACGAAGACTCGCACTATAATGTTGCGCATTTGAATCTAGGCTATTTTGAAACCAAAAGATCCGCGGAGGGACTTGTTGTCGACGCGTATAAGAACAAAAATCTGGACTGTGTCATTATTAATCCAAGTACGATATATGGCGAAGGCGATGCTAAAAAAAGCAGCCGCAAAACTCAAGTCAAAGTCGCTCAGGGGCATTTCAATTTTTATACCTGTGGTGGAGTTAGCGTTGTTTCTGTCGAAGATGTTGTGAGCGCCATTATCACTGCCTGGAAGAGCGGACGCAGCGGTGAACGCTACATTTTATCCGGTGAGAATCTTACTATCAAAGATCTTTTTAAATTGATCGCTGAAGAGGCAGGTGCGCGCCCACCGCAGTACAAGATTCCAAACTGGGTCCTGTTCGTGCTGGGACGTACTGGCGACTTAATGGAGGCTCTAGGCATGAAGGGCTCGCTCAGTACAGAGAATGCCTGGACGGCAACCTTATATCATTGGTTTGATAATAGTAAGGCACAAAAAGAGCTAGGATTTAAGCCCCGTCCTGCTCGCGAAGCGATTCGAAGTAGTGTATCGTGGATGAAAAAAAATGGGTTACTGAGTTCATAATGACAAAACTGTTTAAAATTTCAGGAGTCATCAGTCTATTTATTTTAATAAGTGCGGGATCCTTCGCAGGCTATGTTTTTTACAAAATTCCATCTGAAAAAAAAATTAAAGGTTGCTTGGTGACGACGATGTATCAGGTACACCTTTGTCCAGGATCCAAAGATTATGCGCCACTGAAGTCAATTTCAGCTTATTTGCAAAAAACAGTGGTGCTAACGGAAGACTCGACATTCTTTCAGCACGATGGCTTTGATTGGAGATCTATAGAGGAAAATGCGAAAAAGAATTTAGAAAAAGGTCAATATGCCAAAGGTGGATCTACAATTTCACAGCAGCTCGCAAAAAATATGTTTTTGTATAGGGATAAAACACTGTTTAGGAAGGGCCTTGAGGCTCTGATTACACAAAAAATTGAGAAAACGCTGACAAAAAATGAAATACTAGAGCGGTACTTAAATGTGGTTGAGTTCGGTAAAAACATTTATGGCGTGAAGCAGGCCGCAAATTTTTATTTCAAAAAGACTCCAGCACAGCTAGATGTCGTAGAGTCCGCTTTTTTGGCGATGATTTTACCCAGCCCTATTAAGTACTCACAATCGTATTTCCGAAAAGATCTCACCCCGTTTGCGCAAAAAAGGCTGCGACGGATTGTGAACGATATGTATCAATATAGCCGTATCACAGAAGCGGAATATGCTGTGGCCATTGCTGAGGTAAACGGGCTTTTTTCTTCAAACCCAATGCCGGACTTCTTGGACGAACTCGAACAAAACAAAAACGAAGACGACTCGTTTTTCTGATTTTTATTTCAGCAGTTTATTGCGAATTCTGTATATTGCAATATTCATAGCTAGGTAAGCCAGCATGAATAAAATGAACACGTGGATACCCACGGTTGCTGAAAAGCCGTCTTGAAGAATCCCGCGAACCGCCTGAACCGCATGAGTCAGTGGGAATAAATATGCAAAATATTTAAGACCGCCTGGTAGCTGGTCAATGGGGAAATAAGTTCCGCTTAACAAGGACATAGGCACAATAAATCCAGATGTCGAATAAATAAAAGAATCATAATTTCGCGCATATGAAGTCATAATCATCGCAAGGGAGGCGAATAACCAACATAGAATCATTAAAACTATCAAGGCAGGGAAAACTCTCCAGGTGTCGATAAGACCAAAGAAAGCTGCAACAAAAGCAACCCCGCAAACGCTGATATAACCTTTTGTTCCTGCCCAAAGGAGCTCACCAAGGGCGATTTCCTCAGGGCCAATTCGTGTTAGCATAATGGTCGAGTAGGTTCTTTGGTGAGTAAGCTTTGTAAAACCGCCGTAGGTGCCTTCGAAAAAAGTCACCATCATCCCTGTTGAGCATAAAAGGCCGGGGAAAAAAAAGTCGACATAGGAGTGCCCATGGATGTTACTTACAAAAGCTCCAAGGCCAAAACCAATGGCTCCTAAATACATTAATGGCTCAAGAAAAACCCAGAATAAAGAAACGGTCCATGTTTTGCGGAAGTATAAAAAGTTACGAGCCCAAACACGTAGGAAGCCACTATTCATCTTGGGAGTGCGAAGTATCTCGGTAAATTTCATTACTCGTCCCTCAAGGTATGTCCTGCTAACTTCAAAAAGACATCATTCAATGTGGGTTTTCGGATAAGAATTTTATCGCTAGCTATTAACTCAATTGCCTTACGTCCCTCTTGTGTGGGGCTTATGAGAATCATTACGGTGTTTTGAATAACTTGATAATTATAAGCGCCCTCGCGCAATCGCCCGGCATAGTAATTTAAATCTGCGGGGTTAGTTTCAAACTCCACGACTTCGATTCCGATATGCTCAAGGATCAAATCAGAAGGTTTTCCCATTGCTAGAATGCGACCATGATCCATGATTGCAACGCGGTCACATAAGCGCTCGGCCTCTTCCATATAATGGGTTGTTAAAACCACCGTGGCACTTTTCGTTTTCAACCGTTTGATAAAATCCCAAATCCATAAGCGTGCCTGAGGATCTAACCCAGTCGTGGGCTCATCCATAAAGAGAAGTTCAGGTTTATTCACGAGTGCGCGAGCAATCGCTAAACGGCGCTTCATCCCGCCACTGAGTGTGTCTACGGAGCGATCTGCGTATTCCTCCAGGCGCATCTCGCGCAATAATGATTGAGCTTTGATCGATGCTGTCTGAGCGGGAATTTCGTGGTAGCTGGCATAAACTAGCAGATTCTCAAGCACGTTGAGATCGGGGTCCAGACCATCTTCTTGTGGAATCACGCCGATGCGAGCTTTAATTTCGCGATAATTTTTTTTAACATTTAAGCCCAAAACATAGAGCTCGCCACTGGTTACAAGGGCACTACAATACATCATTTTCATCGTAGTAGATTTGCCAGCGCCGTTCGGACCCAGCAAACCAAAGCACTCCCCTTTGGGAATTTCTAAATTGATGCCATTGACGACAAAGTTCTCGCCATATTTTTTTTTGAGATCTTTGAGCTCAACGGCAACTTTTTGACTCATTAGTCTCTCGATGCTTTTCCGCGGCGGCTTGAATCAAGATCGCGACAACGAATACGAATTGTCTTCGGAGTTACCTCAATCAATTCTGAATCCTTAATCCACTCCATGGCTTTTTCTAAGGTCATGGGACGAACTGGTACAATGCGAACGGCCTCATCGGTCCCTGAAGCACGAACGTTAGTCAGTTTTTTCTCGCGAGTTATATTTACAACAAGATCATTTTCTTTGGCGTGTTCGCCCACAATCATGCCTTCGAAGACTTCATCACCATGATTAACGTACATCACGCCGCGCTCTTGTAGGTTCCAGATTGCGTAAGCAACAGCCATGCCTTTACGGTCAGATACCATTGCGCCGTTCATACGATGCTCAATCTCACCTTTGAAGGCTTCATAGCCATCAAACTGTGTGTTCAAAAGACCCGTTCCACGAGTGTCTGTCAAAAAGGTGGATCTATAGCCAATCAATCCGCGAGAAGGAATGCGAAACTCAAGACGAGTTCGTCCGGTGCCTTTTTGTACCATATTGGTCATGATGCCTTTGCGCTTGCCAAGTTTTTCTGTCACTGCGCCCACGTAGGCATCTTCGATATCAATAACCGCTATTTCCATGGGCTCTGTTCGCTGACCATTTTCTTCCTTGAAGATAACCGTTGGTTTAGAAACCAGAAGTTCGAAGTTTTCACGGCGCATTTGTTCAATCAAAACCGCCAATTGCAATTCGCCACGCCCGATAACCTTGAACGAATCTGTCAGTTCGGTTTTTTCAACCCGAATAGCCACATTGTAGAGAAGTTCTCTCTCAAGGCGTTCAAGAATTTTACGGGAGGTTACGTTTTTCCCCTCCATGCCTGCGAAGGGCCCATTATTCACTGAAAAGATCATACCGACGGTGGGCTCATCAACCCGAATTCGCGGAAGTGGAGTTGGCTCAAGGGCAGAGGTAATGGTGTCGCCGATGGTGAAGTCTTCCATGCCGGCAATGACAACGATATCCCCTGCGCCAACTTCTTGAGCCGGTACCAGTGAGTTTACTTTATATTGGAATAGGGCAGTAACTTTTACTTTCCTTTGTGAATGCTCCATCACGCAAAGAACGTCATCACCGACTTTAATAGTGCCGGCTCTCATTCGACCGATAGCTAAACGACCGACGTAGTCATTATAGGAAATGTTAGAAACCATCACTTGCAGTGGTGCATTCTCAACAATTTTTGGTGGCGGAACAAGATTTACGATTGCATCGTATAGAACCTCAAGAGTACCCGTGTTCACGCTTGGATCCAAAGTCGCCATACCCTCGCGGGCAATCGCGTAGATGGTGTGGAAATCGCACTGTTCTTCATTGGCTTCTAGATCAATAAATAAATCGAAAAGTTCATTGTGAACCTCTTGAATACGAGCATCTGAGCGGTCAATTTTATTGATACAAACAATGACTTTTAAATTTTGCTCAAGCGCTTTTTTTAAAACGAAACGAGTTTGTGGAAGTGGACCTTCCGAGGCGTCGCATAGAAGGATGCAACCATCAACCATGTTGAGGATACGCTCAACTTCTCCACCAAAATCACTATGTCCCGGCGTATCGACTATATTTACTTTTATGTCTTTGTATGTGAACGAAGCGTTCTTGGCCGCAATAGTAATACCACGTTCTTTTTCAAGATCCATAGAGTCCATTAGTCGTTCTTCCACGTGCTCATTGTCACGGAAGGTGCCCGCCTGCCTGATCAAGTGATCAACGAGAGTTGTCTTACCATGATCGACGTGAGCAATAATGGCGATATTTCGAATTTTCTTTGGATCCTGAGTCATCTGTTTTCCTTGTGTTTCTTTAGCCGTGTCCACCCATGAGGAACTCTTCATGGCTAGTGTCTTCTTGTTTTATTGTTCCAATACTTTTAAAAAATTCCATAACTATTCCCATAAGTTCATCATTGGTTTTCGTTTGGAATAGATTTTTACGGAATTGGGAGGCCCCAGGGTATCCTGTTGCGAACCAAGCTGCAAACTTTCGCAGCTGAATCCCGGTGATATGCTCATCACAATGCGCCACGAGGGCTTCGCGTAGATCCATAAATAAGCTCATAAAGTCGCGGGAGAACTCCTGAGGAGCCTCTTTTCCCCCCCACAAGCTCAAAGCATCCATAAAAATATGTGGATTTTTTAAGCAGCCACGCCCGATAAGAACACCGTCACAACCAGACTCCTTCATCCTCATAACAGCTTGTTTGGCAGTCAAAATGTCGCCATTTCCAAGGATCGGCAAGCGAGCTTTTGCTTTAATCTCTGCAATATGCTCCCAATCTGCCTGACCCGAATATGCTTGCGCGCGGGTTCTGCCGTGAATGGCAACCCAGGTGATTCCCTCATTATACGCAATATTGCAGACATCATGGGCATTGAGAGAACTTGAATCCCAGCCCGTACGGATTTTAATGGTCACAGGGATTTTCACGGCCTTTACTACTGCGCCAAGGACCTTCTCCATCAAGGGTAGGTCGCGGAGCATCCCAGAGCCAGCGCCCTTTTTAACAACCTTTGGAACAGGACAACCGAAGTTGAGGTCAACAAAATCGCAACCGCTTTCTTCAGCCACCTGAGCACCCCGGGCCAAAAGTCCCGGATCTTCGCCAAAAAGCTGAATGCCAATTGGCCGTTGGGTCCCATCAAAACTCATTAACTTCAGCGTGCGCTCGCTTTTGTACTCGATTCCCGCCGCGCTCACAAGTTCAGAGACAACAATGCTCGCACCACGCTTTTTCATAAAAGTACGAAAAGCATGGTCGGTGATTCCCGCCATAGGGGCTAAGACAAAAGGATTTTGTTTTAAAGCATTTAATGGATGCATACGAAGTGACAGGGTATAGCAAAAGACGGTCATTGGTGCCAGCGGAATCATGTTAAGTTATTATTTGATTGGACTCTTTAGCCTCAAACTCATTATAAGCCTTTTAGCAATATTTGGAGGATTTATGTCAGATAGTGTTTTCGAAAAACCCGTAGAGACTCAGTATTTAGAACCCGCTATTGAGTGCGACTTTGAAGCTTTTGCCAAAGTCGCTCAAAGCCGGCGATCTGTCAGGGTATTTACTGAGGATATTATTCCGGATTCTGTTGTGGAAAAGTGTCTGGATATGGCCCTACTTGCGCCGAACTCTTCAAATCTTCAACCTTGGGATTTTTACTGGGTAAAGTCGACTGAGAAAACTCAAAAACTAAAGGAGTATTGCCTCTATCAGCCAGCAGCAAAAACTGCCCCGACTTTAATTGTGGCAGTGGCAAGGCCAGACAACTGGAAGCGAGGGCAAAAAATCAACCTCGACTATCTCGCTGGACAAAAAAAACCACACGCAAGCATGATATGTTACTACGAAAAATTAGTCCCCTTTGTCTACGGCAATGGGCCCCTAAATTTGCTTGGACCTATAAAAAGTCTTTTATATGCAGTTATTGGGCTCTTCAAAGTCATTCCTCGTGGGCCTGTTGGAAAATCTGGCAATCGTTTATGGGCAACAAAGACGACGGCATTGGCTTGTGAAAACCTGATGTTGGCCTTTAGAGCCGCTGGCTATGACTCTTGCCCCATGGAGGGCTTTGATGAAGTCCGAGTAAAAAAACTTTTGCGACTTACGCGCGGAGCCTCTGTCGCCATGGTAATTGGTGCCGGAAAGCGCGCAGCACATGGAGTTTACAACGAGCGTATCCGTGGTCCCAAGGATATGTTTGTAAAGGTCCTTTAGAAAGACTACTCCAGCCAAGTCACGCGACCCTCAAGTTGGCGAGGCGCTTTTGGTGGCTGGTGATCGGGGTATCCAATCACCATGGCGCAGAGCAATTCCAATTCGCCTCTTTGATACTCAGGAAGCTGATCTACTCCAAGAAAGCGATCCACCTCTTCTTTGATTTCTAGTGGTGCCCCCATGGTGCAACAGCCAAGACCTTCAACAAAACAGGCAAGATTCATGTTTTCCACAGCCATATACACACTGCCGATGCTGGTATGATAACGTTCTTCGGCATCGTTGTGGGAATAGGCAAAAACAAGAACTGGGGCATCGCCAAGGGTGAAGAAAAATCTTTCTGTGAAATCATAAAGTGAGGGTTTTAGGCGCAGACGAAGAAGATCTTTGATGCCGAGCCAAGACTTCTGAGAGTACTTGAGATACTCTTCACGCTTTGCTCTTTGAACAACAAAAAATCGCCAATTTTGTCTGTTTTTTCCAGACGGAGCCTCTACCGCAGCAGCAAGAATACGCTCTAAAATCTCCTTGGGAACGGGAATATTTTTATATTTGCGTACGGACCTGCGGGACTTTAATAAATCGTAAAACTCTTCTTTATTCATCGTTTTCATTCTAGCAAAGTTATGGCAGACTTCACCCATGGATGTAAAAAAAAAACCATTCTATGCTGAAGGTCTATTCATCGGCGGCCTACTTGTTCTGGCTCTCCTTGTCACGGCTGTCGCAATAACGCCCCCTTGGCGCCAAGGCTTTAGAGATTTTTTTAATCCTGAGCAGCGCAATATTCTGGCAAAAATATCTGGAGATCTCACTGGTCGGGGTCTTTTTGTTACTGTTTTTAAAATACAAATACGGGACCGTCTGGTTTTAGAAGTTTACAACACCGAGAATCCAGAAGCGGTTACTTTGATGGCTCGAATTGTATTGCCTGAAAAAAGAGACGCGTACTTTCAATTAAAGGGAAATGCGACGAATTTAGGACTAGCGGATGTGGACAACGACGGGATATTAGAAATCATTGCCCCAGCTTTTGATGATCAAATGCAAGCAAGGTTGAACATTTATAAGTTCAACCTTGCCACTCGAAGTTTTGACCGGATGAATACACCACCAGGAGTCGAATTCTGATTAAAATCCTGAAACGTCGCCGACCTTGCCTCGTCCATTAGAACTTACTTCGTCTTCATCAAATGGAATTGCATCTTGGCCGCTGCTTTTGTTTTTAGAAGCTATTTTTTTGGGCGTGAACTTTACAACACTGTGCTTTGGTTTGCCATTTGCTTTTTTAGCTATGGAAGCCCCTGCTCTTGGGGCACCCATGATGTCATCGGCGCCGGGTTCAGTACCCAGGACAACTTCATTTAGTTTTTCTGTTAACTGGCGCATTTGTATTGCTTGGGAAGCAATTTCTTCAGAAGTTGATGCGATCTCTTCGGAAGAGGCAGCATTGCTCTGAGCACCTTGATCCAATTGATTCATCGCTTTGCTAATTTGCTGAATACCGCTTGTTTGCTCTGAAGAGGCTGAAGCAATTTCATTGGCCAGATCTGCCACTTTTTTCACAGAAGAAACAATGTCTTGCATAACTACGCCCGACTTATCAGCGACAACCGTACCTTTTTCAATTTTTTCTACAGAATCCTTGATAAGTGTTGTGATGTCTTTTGCTGCGTCCGCACTTTTTTGCGCCAAAGTTCGAACCGCATCTGCTACAACTGCAAAGCCCTTACCTTGTTCCCCTGCACGAGCGGCCTCAACTGCCGCGTTGAGTGCCAATAAATTCGTTTGAAAGGCAATGTCATCAATAACGTGAATGATTTCTTCAATTTTCCTAGAGGCCTGAGAAATTCCTTGCATTGATTCCACAAGGGTTTTGATTTCTTTTTCGCCTTTTTCCGCTGAATCACGTGAAGTCTGTGCCAAAGCCGCAGCTTCCCGGGCATGGTCAGAATTCATTTGCACCATAGAACTCATCTCTTCAAGGGAAGCCACGGTTTCCTCTAGTGAGGCTGCGGATTCTGTTGAAGACTCTGAAAGTGCGTGGCCAGCAGCAGAAAGTTGTTCAATAGCTTGAGTCACTTGACCCGTAGAATCTGACAGATTGCTAGCAACATCACCCACTGAGTTTGAAATTCGGTAAGCAATCCACATAAGAGTAGAGAAGGTTGCAAAGATAGCAAACAAACCCCCAAAAATAAGAATGTTCCGACTAAAGGCGCGGAGCTCTGCCTGGTCCTTATCATGTGTCTTTGCGCTTGCTAAATAAATCTTAGTTAATTCGCTAGAAGTAACCCTCATTTTAGCAAGAGCAGTCCTCCATTCACCTGTTGTAAGTTGGTCCTGAACAATTTTTAAAGACTCAGGATCGCCCTTTTCAATAAGACCAATAAGTTTCTCATTTAAAATAAAGAAAGCATCAATGCCTGCCTTTAGGTCAGAGGACAATTGACTTGTCCCTTCTAAATGGGGGATCGCATCGTATGCTTTTAGGCTTTCTTTGAGCTCGCCCAAAGTCACAGTTGCTTTTTCAAGATACTCTTTGGAGGCTTTTGGGTCAGTGGTTTTTGTGCTGTAGCTTGCCCAAAGATAATAAGCGAGCCCCACCCTTGATCGTGCCATAGGAGTAAAGGTTTCAAGGCCGGGAACTAGGATTGTGAATGACCCATCTAACATCGCGCCGAGCTTGTTAGCTGTATTGACAGAAGCTCCCACGACAGCTAGCAAAGCTACAACCGGCAAAAATGCTGTCATTAATAATTGTCCGCGAATACCTTTAAACCACTGTTTCATTATTGTCTCTCCTTCACTTTAAGTGACTACACATCCTTTCGTGCAAAATGGACTTTTTCTAAAGGCTGAGGCGGTTTTTTATCTGAAATTTAACTTTTTGTGTGCTCCGGAAAAGGAGCAGCCAGTCGAACGTCTCAGTTTAAGGCCGAATTAAGGCTAATACTTATTTGTTTGTCTACTGGCGGTTGTTTAAATTTCGCCAAGACTTTCCAATACGCTCTTTGGGGCTAATTTGAAACCTCTGAACCGCTTTGTTATGCCTGCCAAGATCTTCTGAAAACACCGTGGTGCCATCATTGCGACTTACGAAAAATAAATACGTCGTAGTTGCTGGCCTTAGCACTGCTAATAAAGACTCTTTTCCAGGATTAGATATGGGCCCTGGCGGAAGTGCGCTAATCACATAGGTATTATAGCGCGTTGGTTTTAGAATATCTTCTTTATGAATATTATTCGGCATGACTCCGGTGGTGTCCGCAATCCCATAGAGAATTGTTGGATCCGTTTGTAACTTCATGTGTTTGCCCAGGCGATTATGAAAAACAGAGGCGATCAGGGGCCGGTCCCCTTTGGCTCCGGTTTCTTTTTCAACAATACTGGCAAGAGTAACAACTTGATTTCGACCCCAGCCTGGAAGGGCCTGACTTGCATCGAGGGTCTTGTAAACTGCGAGGAATCTTCTCACCATGGAGCTTATTAGATCACGTGTGCTATCAAATTTTGTGATTTGATAGGTTTCAGGAAAAAGATATCCTTCAAGGCTTTCGACGGGCTCACCCAAAAGATGTTGGGCAAGAGCTTTATCTTTCGCCGCTGCCAAAAACGCTGTTTTCGTACCAAATCCTTGTTGTTCATAGAGATCCGCGATCTCATAAATATTTAAGCCCTCAGCTATTGTGAAGGGCTTTGCAATGCTTTTTCCTGAGGTGATAACTGTGAGGACTTCCCTTGGCACCATGTTTGGCCGAAGACCGTACTCACCGCGCTTCATTTGTTGGCGTTGATTTGTGATCCGAGCGTATAGTGAAAACGCAAAGGCGTTTTTAACAAGACCCTTGGTTTCTAAATCCTTAGCCACGGCATTGAAGCTCTGGCCGGGCTTTACTTCATAGATCATCGTTCTGTTCTCTGAGCTTGGAGAGGTGCTTGTAAATTCATGCGCTAAGTAGCCGACAGTTGCTGCGAAGGCGACAAAAAGACTTCCAAATGCAATCAGACCAATTAAAGTCACTCGCTTCATAAGCCAATACCTGGAAGCATTTTTGTTTTATCAAAAGGTGTAGGATCCTCAAGGCTTGCAACTGGGACCGTGCAGTATTGAATTGCATAATCGGCAGAAGGTCTATCATTGCCGGACTTACCCATGCCGCCAAATGGAAGGCGGGAACTGGCTCCATTTGTTGTCCGATTCCAGTTGAGAAGCCCCACGCGGGCTTCAATCAGTGCTTCTTCATAAAGAGCTTTGTTTTTTGTAAAAAGAGCCATTACTAAGCCATAGCCTGTTGAGTTCACAATATTTAAAGCCTGATTAAAGTCAGAGCTCTTATAGATTGCTACATTCGGCCCAAAGATTTCACTTTTTTGATAAACGGAGTTTAGATCAAATTTATTTACCAAATGAATACTTGGTGTGACGTAATGACCTTTGTGTTTTAAATCCAAAGCCTTCCCACGCATCATAGACTCGCAGCCCTCGCGATTGGCGATTTCTTGAAAGCGAATGTATTTTTCAACTGCGGCCACATTGATCAAGGGACCCATAAATGGATTCTCACCCCAGTGGCCGATACTTAGTTTTTTAGCCGCCTGATAGAACTTTTCGGTGAACTCGTCGGCGATCTTGTCATGTACAATAATTCGGCTCGTTCCGGAGCAGCGTTGACCCGTACTTAAATAAGCGCCAATTAAAGTTTCGTAAACGGCCTTGTCCATGTCGGCGTCATCCCAGACGACAGTCGCATTTTTACCGCCCATTTCTAAAGCCAAGATCTTCCAATAGTGATTCATGGTCTCTTGTTTTATTTTTAGACCGACCTCATATGAGCCCGTGAAAAGAACACCATCGACGTTTTCATTAGCCGCTAAACGACGACCGGATTCGCCGTCGCCTTGAACTAAATTGAAAACGCCTGGTGGAAGCTCGGCTTTTTCAATCAATTGCGCCATAAACTGACCGACAGCTGGAGTCTGCTCTGACGGCTTAAAGACCACCGTGTTGCCGGCAATCAATGCGGGAATAAGGTGGCCGTTCGGCAAGTGCGCAGGAAAGTTAAAAGGGCCCAGAATAGCCATTACACCACGGGCTTTATGACGAACAACCCCTTCGACTCCCGGAAGAGCATTTGGAATATGGGTTTCACTAACAAGTCTTAAGGAGTGATTGATGGTAATATCAATTTTATTGCCAAGGTTTTTTGCCTCAGTCAGAGAGTCCCATAAAGCTTTTCCTGTATCTCTAGAAATCATCTGGGCCATTTGGTCCGTGTGCGCATCAAAAACTTCTTTAATACGAAGAAGATAAGTTTTTCTTTGATCTAATGAAAGGCGTGCCCAAGAAGAAAAGGCTTTTTTAGCGGCCAGGCAGGCCTCGTCGACATGATCATACTTGAATTTCACTGACATGATTTGGTCATTCAAGTCGCCGGGGCTGACATCTTTAAATTCGCCATCTCCCTTTTCTACAGATACAAAATGGCCAGCAATAAAGTCCCCTTGATATTTAATCGGATAGATTTCCATTATGTCTGCTCCTTTCTTTTTGTATAGCTAAGCGGCGAAATAAATACATGATCTCCGATTTCAGCATCCAGGGCCTCGCGTATTTTTCTTGGAATTGCCACTTCATTACCTCGAAGATCATAAGAAACCTGGGCCGCGCGGAAGGTATCGCCATCTATCCCGAGCAAACCTTGTTCTTTAAAAGTTGGATCTTTAAAATCTTGTAATTTAGCACGTATTCCTAACTTAATTGGTAAAATATCTTCCACATTGGCCCCGTAGTGAGGGCCGCCATCGAAGGGGTCGACCTCGTCAAGGTATTCAAAGCCAATGCTTTCTAATAGATGTTGAGCGGGCTTGGTGGCTTCGCCAACACGTCCCAAAACCAAACGGGCCTTTCCATCGAGAAGGCATAAATAAATATCATCTTTTGGGAAAAGACTTTCAATAAACTCTTTATGGCTTTGGCTAAGCATGTCGGCTTCCTGATATGGAAGGCCGGTAAAGCGGCGCCCTAAGGACTCCCAGAATTCACTGCGGCCTTCTTCTGTCAAGGGCGGCGTCAGCTCACAAAGCACACGGTCTTCAAATTTTTCAGGATAGAGTCCCATATAGGAAAATCGTGCCAGGCTGATTTGCTTTCCTAACTTTTCCGGACGACGACGATAAGCTTTATCAATTAACAGGCCACCGATTTCTGTTGGGCCATCGTTATCCAATTGAAAGCGCAAAACCTGATGGATAAATCCCACGCCTAAATCTTGGCTAAACATGTCCCGTTTCAAAATTTTAAAAAAACAATGGGGAGTTTCGTCGGAGCCATGCTTTGCAATCACTAAAGAACTTCCAACAATTAGCTTTTCTTCGATGTTTTCTAAAACAAATAAATACTCGGCCTGATTTTTCGAAAGTTTTCCGGCAAAAGATTGTTCGCTGCGATCAATCTTTTGGCTGAGAACTTTACGATCGCCCGGAAGGTTTAATAAGGTGAACTGTTTTGCCAGATCGACTACCTGGGTTAGATCGTCGTGTTGGGCGGCTCTGATAATAAAACTCATAAACAAAACCTTTCAATGACACGTTTATAGAAATCTACCGCTTTGTGCAGATCTTCAACTGCAACATGCTCAGTGGGAGTATGGGAGTTTCCCTCGCGCATTCCTGGGCCGAAACACAGACAGTCCATACCTATGCGAGAGAAAATACTTGCCTCATTCGTTGACGACTGAGTCGTTAAATCTTCTGGAAGCCCCATGCTACGAAGTTCATCGCGGCAGCCTTTGACAAAATCAGAGGCCTCATTTGTTCGATATGGTTTTTTATAGTCCGTCACTCGAAACTGCGAGCTATTGGCTTCACAGATTTGTCGTAATTTTTCCATCCAAGACTCATATACTTCATTCGATATAATCGGCGGAATATGACATGAGCCGGCCATTAAAACATGATCTGGAAAGGTTCGGATTAGCCCAATATTTAAAGTCGGCTCCGGTGGATAAAAGTCTTTATCCAAATAGTTTCCAAGCTCTTTTTCAAGGGAAATAATAGACTCATAAATTTTCACGATTTTCGTAACAATAGGCTTTTCAGAATTGGAAACGATATCAATCTCCAGTAAAGCATGACTTGGCACGGAGTTGTAATTTACGCCACCATCGACTTCCATCATGCTTACTGAATTCGGCAGTTGCTGCAAATACTGTAAAAGCTTAATAACGGCATTGTCACCCAAATGCGGAGCTGAGGAATGCGCAGCTTTTCCAACAAAGAGCTTACTTTGAGTTGAGGCGCTTTCAAGGAGATTGTGTTCTTGGCGATAGGCCATTTCTTCAGCGGAAAATGGAATGCGGATCTCTACGGCGGCGAAGCCCTTTGCTGCACTGATTAGTTTTAAATTGCTGGGCTCCCCGATCAAGGCAATCTTTGCTGAAATTTTATTTTTTCGGATAAGCCGGAGGGCCCCTTGCATTCCCAGCTCCCCACCATAGGTTCCCACCAATACTGGCGAAAGCTTCCACTTTCTGCCTGTTCCAAACGAAGAGAGTGCCTCGAGTTTGCAGAGAAAATCCAATTTCACATTGGCCGTACCCAGGCCATAAATTTTTCCATCAATGATAGTGGCATCAAAAGGATTGCATTCCGTGTGCGTCCAAAGTGGAAAGGGATCGGGGTCGACCGTGTCTAAATGGGTTTGCAATAAGAATTCTAGCGAAGACGCTTCGGTTTGCGGGCGGGCAACCACATTCACGTGCTCTACATCACGCACGAAATCGCTCTGTAATTCGACATGCAGGCCGTGATCCTGACAAAGCACAGCTGCATACTCGGCAACTTCTTTGTTGCCATGAGCAGGGGTGCTGTCGATGGAAATAAATTTACGGCAAGCCTCAATAAAGTTCAATCAGGCTCCCTTAAATGCCTTCAAGGATAGTTTTTTCGACAATCTTAATCGCAAGATCAATTTCTTCGTCTTTGATGATCGCAGGAACAAGAAAGCGTATACGCACGGGATCTTTGCCGCAGGTAAAGCAGATCAAGCCGTTATTGAATAATTTCTTAGTCAAAGAGTCCACTTGTTCCTTTTTTCCATCAAATGGTGTAAAGGCAATCATTAACCCCATGCCGCCAGCATCTTGAACTTTCCCTTTGCAAGTCGTCGCGCCAAGTTCATTTAATTTAGATATAAAATACCGGTGAATTTGCATTATGCGCCCCTCAGCGCCCAAAAAACCTTCTTGTAACATATCCAAAATTTCCGAACCTACGCTCAAAGAAACCGAGGAGCCCGAAAAGGTTCCCGCGATCAAACCTGGTTTGGGATTATATTCTTCAGTATAGAGAGTAGCACCGACTTGTGCTGTTTTTGCAATGGTACAGATGTCGATGTATTGGCCAAGGGCCAGGGTTTCAAAAGCAAAGAGCTCTCCGGTGCGAGTGAAGGTTTGCACTTCATCCGCCCAAACAGCAATGCCTTGGGATTTACAGAACTCTAGAAGTGGAACAAAGAATTCCCGTGGCGCGGCTTGATAGCCCCCTTCGCCAAGCATCGGCTCAAATGCGAAAGCTGAAATGTTCTTTGTATGCTTCGCGACGTGCTCTTTAAGTGCACTCAAGGCTTTTTCCCCACTTTTTGGATCGCGTTTATCATAAAATGGAACGCGTAAAACCTCATTATACTCAGGTAAGCCTACCTTGTATGCGGGGTTATCCGTGACTTCCGCCATCATCGTGGAGCGTCCGGCAAAAGCATTTTGAAAACTTAGCACAAAGCGAGCCGGGCTATTTTTCTGACGGGAAATTTTCAAAGCGTTTTCATTGGCCATTGTTCCGCAGGTTGAAAGCCATGCATATTTCAAACGACTGTTTTTACCAGCAAGCTTTACTAGTTTTTCAGTGAGTTGTTGGTATTCTCTGTTCGGCTGCAGGTTCCCTTGGGTTACAATATCAGAAAGGGCACCGCGAACGGCCGCCTTCATTATACGAGGATGACTGTGTCCCATTAGGTGAATGCCAATGCCGTTAATTAGATCAAGCTTGATACTTCCATCTTCAAGTTCTACGAAAGGGCCACGGCCGGCACCGGTTCCTACATAAGCATAATGCAAGGGTCGACCTCGGAATTGTCCTGTTTTGTCAACCCAGCCTTTACCTATATCCATAAACTCTGGTTGAGCTGCCTGAACAGATTTAACTTGGCCGTTAATAGCTGTAACCTCTTGAACTAATTCCGTAATTAAGTCCTCTATTTTTGAGGATTGATCAATTTTTTGGCCTACGAGAGAATTCATATCTAACCTTCCATTGGTAATTGACTGATTTTCGCAGTTTAGTACAATTTATTAATCATGTCTTGGTTATTAAAAGTCTTCTCCATATTCCTATGCTTCGCTTCACTGGTTCACGCAGAACCGCTGGTGACGATGCCGACTACGGCCGAAAGCCCAGAGATTCACCAGAATAATGCTTTGGTTCCTGTCGAGAAGTTAAGCTTCGAGGAGTATTTTGGTCGTGGCACAAAGAGTTATCAGGACAAGAAGTTCGAAAACGCGATATTTAATTTTGAAAAGGCTCTAGAACTTCACCCTGAAAGTGTCACTGTCCTTACGGATTTAGGGCTCAGTTATTTTCAGATTCAAAAAAAGGGCTTGTCGATTGCCATGTTCCGTCGAGCACTTTACCTGGATCCATCCCAAACAGTGGCGGAAGCCGCATTGCGGTTCGTTCTATCGCAGCTTGAGATAAAAGAGATTCCCCACCAAATAGAAACCTACGAGCGCCTTCGCTCCTCAGTTTTGAATGCAGTTTCTGTTAATAGCTTCCAGCTTTTAACTGTACTCTTGCTTTTTACAAGCGGCTTTATTTGGCTGCGCCATTTGGGGCGTCGTCGCAAAGCGTTTGAGCTTGAGCTCTCTCCACCAAGTGCTCCGCTTATTGGTTGGCTGCTGCCAATTGCCCTGGCTTTATCATTTTTTGCCACCATTTTGAAGATTTATGACCTTTCAGTCCCGCGAGCGACGATTATTGCTGATAAAGTAAGCGCCCAAACGGCCCCAGGGGACGGTCAAAGTGGCCTTTTTGAACTCTATGCCGGCTTTGAGGTCATTGTAAGAAACGCCTCAAATGATTGGATTCAGGTCAGCTACCCAGGCGGCCTTACTGGTTGGGTCAAAAAAGACAGCCTCATGAGCACTTCTAGCAAAAATGCCTTTTGACTCGACCAAAGGCCCCTAGTTAAACTGCAGGTCTATGTTTCAAACACTTAAATCACTTTCATTTTTATATATTATTCCAGCGGTGTTTTTAAGCCTAATGGCTTGCTCAACCATGGACAAAAAAAGCGACACTCCTGATGGAGCCTTTTCAATTGCTGAAGAGTTCGATAAGGATGAGCGCTATGAAGAGGCTATTCGCCGTTACACGGAAGTAAAAAATAAATTTCCATACAGCAAGTTTGCAACAAAAGCAGAGCTCGCTATTGCTGATGTCTATTACAAACAAGAGTCTTATCCTGAGGCGCAGGTAAGCTATCAGGCGTTCCGTGAGCTTCACCCAAAGCATCCGCAAATTGATTACGTCCTTTTTCGTATTGGAATGAGTTACTACAACCAACTGCCTTCAAGTCTTGATCGCGATCTCAGTGTTGCACAAGATGTTGTAACGAGCTTTGATGATTTGATGAAGCGCTTTCCGAACTCCCAATATATCAATGAGGCCGCTGAAAAAAAACTTGCAACTTTAAAGATGCTTGCTGGCAAAGAAGAATACATTGCTAACTTTTATTTTAAACGCGAGATGTTTGACAGCGCACTGTCACGCTATGAATTGATCATTTCTAAGTATCAAAAACTTGGTTTTGACGAAACGGCTTACTATGGCGCGGCTGTCTCCGCGAGCAAGATTGGTGACGCCTTCAAGGCGAATAAATATCTCTCTGAGCTTGTGGCAAAATATCCGAAATCTGCTGAAGCGGAACGCGCAAAAAAGGAAGTCAAACTATGAAATCATTGAATGATGACATGCTTTCAAGTGCGCGGGAATCCTTTGTCGATGGCAACTACAAAATGGCAGAGCCTATTTTACAGCAAATGCTTTTACAAAACACACGTAATCCTGAAGTCTATCAAATGTTAGCGACCATCTATTATGACAAGGGCCAATTCAGTAAAGCGATTAAGACTTTTAAACGCGCACTAGAAATTGATCCTGCCTATACAGATGCGAGTGTCGGACTTTCTATTATACTAAACGACCTTGGTAAGTATGACGAGGGCAAGCAAGTTTTCGTGGAGGCCCAGGCTCAGCTAGAAAAGAAAACTGGAAAGAACGATCCTTTCATTGATGAAAAACTTTCCTCGAAGCACGAGGAGCTCGCCGACCTCTATTTTCAATACAAAAGGTATTCCGAAGCCCTTGATCAGCTTTTGAAGGCGCAAGCGCTGTCCACTCGCAAAGCTGAGATCACCATGCGCATTGCAGAGGTCTATGTTCAAGTCGGCCAATTCGAGCGTGCAATTAAAGACCTTCGGGCCTTGATTCGTGAGTATCCCCACTTTACTCCAGCTCGGCTAAAGCTCGGAGTTATCTACTACAACTCAAACGATATTGCTGAGGCAACGGAGCAGTGGGAGAATATCTTGATGCGAGACCCACAACACCCCGAGGCTTTACGTTATTTAAAAATGGCACAGGCAGTCGGCATTACTTCCATCGAACTATAAAGGCAGCAAATTATGGGACAAATTAAAAACGAAATGGTTCCCTTCATCACTCGATCCGAAATTGACGAGCTTGTAGACCAACTTGCAAAGCAAATCGAGTACGATTATGAAGGCAAAGAAATTATCTTTATCTGTCCGCTTCGCGGTTCGTTGCATTTGACCGCTGATTTAATGAGGAAAATCGATCTTCCTCAGCAGGTAGATTTCGTTTATGTAAAAGCTGTTGAAAAGGGTGGGACAATCAAGATTGTGAAGGACATTTCTCTGAATATCGCTGGGAAACATGTGATTATCGTGGAAGAGATCATTGATACAGGCCGTACTTTGAGTTTTTTGCGAAATCGATTGTTCGCCTCGGTTCCGGCTTCTTTGAAAATAGTCACTCTTTTAGATAAGCCCGCACGTCGTGAGCTACCTATTAAAGCCGATTATATTGGTAAAACTATTGATGACCGTTACGTCGTGGGATACGGAATGGATACAGATGAAATAGGGCGTAATTATCCGGACATTTACCATCTCAAGAACTAAAAGTCCATTTTTCGCAAATGAGAGTACTGACTAGCTAACAGCAACATTTACTAAAAACAAAGCAATGACACAGACAACGTAAAGTATGATGAGTTGCTTAGACATTTATTTACGATCTCCTCCGGCCTGACTAAATTGGCTTAAATAAATATCTGATTATTCTAGCGCGACTTTCTTTTACCGTCAATGGTCTGTATTTGAAAGCACAGTCTGGTTGCAATTGATTATTTTCTCCTGTGGACTATATTTCTAAATATGCGCTCAGTGACCTCTGCATTCCTTATTTTTATCTTTTCGTTATTCTCATGGGGACGTGAAGCCAAACCTATTGCGCTTATTTATCAAGGGCCTGGTACGTGTAAAGGATGTTCTGAAGCTGTCGGGGATATATTTAAAACAATGGGCTTAAGCTTTGCTTACATTAAGCCTGGAGAATTAAGTCCAGAAAATTTTAAAAAATCTTGGATTTATGTTCAACCTGGCGGGACAGATCGTATTGAAGATACTCTGGAGGCTCTTTCAAAAAATGAAATTCAAAACCTTAAAAATTTCGTAGGCGATGGCGGGCGCTTCCTGGGGATTTGTGCCGGAGGCTATTTAGCTGGTGCCTGGACAGATACGACTAAGAAAAGGGCGGCGTTTGGCTTAATTCCAAGCATTGTTGAGGAAGAATCAAAAGACTCAAAAGCAAAGCTAGAGCCTATTATTTGGAGAGGCGTTAGTTATTGGGTCTATTTTCAAGGCGGCCCGCAATTTAAAATGAATGAAATTCCAAGGGCTGAGTCGTGGGCAGTCTATAAAAACACAGGGCATTCAGCGGGCCTAATTACTCAATTTAAAAAGGGATTTGTGGGGCTACTCGGACCACATTTTGAAGCCCAAGAGGACTGGTATAAAGACGATCAACTTAATTCCCCGGATGGATACCATACTGATTTGGCCAGGGAGTTTATAGAGGCCCTGCACTCGAAACAATAGAGGATGCTCCGAGCGCTCCATTTATTGAATAGTGATCCCTAGCATTATGTATTTAAAACTAGAGCCTAGAACTGTCTTATCTATGTTGTTATGTTATATTTATTCGAGGGGTATATATGACTAGTGGGATTTATGCCGCGTAGCTTAGAGGCTTAGTTATCTCGCCTCAAATCTGACATTGAATCTCTATGAGAACGAAATTTTTAAAGCATAGAATTTTTTTAAGGGAGATTTGTGAATAAAGATTTCATGAAAAAAGCCATCCAACTATCTTTAGAAAATATGCGCAAAGGTGCCGGGGGGCCCTTTGGTGCTGTGGTTGTAAAGGAAGGAAAAATTATCGGTTCTGGTTGGAATAAGGTGACGTCAACCAACGACCCCACAGCCCATGCTGAAGTGATTGCGATTCGTGATGCTTGTCACGTCCTTAATAATTATGACCTTTCTGGTTGTGAAATCTATACAAGTTGTGAGCCTTGCCCAATGTGCTTGTCGGCAATCTATTGGGCCCGCATCGATATGATCTATTACGCAAATACTCGTCAAGATGCCGCCAATATAGATTTTGATGATGACTTCCTCTATCAGGAGATTCCTAAAAATATCGAAGACCGCAAAGTACCCATGGTTCAGTGTTGTCACAATGATGCCATTGCGGTTTTTAAAGAGTGGCAAGAAAAACAAGATAAGATCGAATACTAAGCTGCAAAATAGCTGAGTAACTTATCAGACGTGAAGGTCAACGGTGTCTTACGCTCATTACCCTGTTCAAGCTCCATTTTTTTTACTTTTTGAGTTCCCAGGTTTTCAAACTTTCCTTGTTTCATTTTCTCGCCCAAAGGACCATCACATTTGTAGGTAGAGACATTCCCGTCTTTGTCTTGCACAGGAATGCAATTGACGTCCCTAAGCATTTGAGAAAGGTTCTTTCTTAACTCGCCTTAATGAGTGGTTTTGGGAGCTGCTTTGAGCGTTGGCGTACTTTTGAAATATCAACAGAATGTTGAAGATTTAGCCAAAATTCAGCACTCATGGAAAATGCGGCTGCAAACTTAACCGCTAGCTCTGGTGTGACGGCTGTGTGCCCCTTAACAACACGATTTATCGTTTTAGTATCAACATTGATATGAGTAGCGAAGGCTTTTTGCGTCAGGTTCAAGGGTCGCAAAAATTCCTCGCTGAGCATTTCTCCAGGGGTCACTGGGTTTTTAATTATACGCTTATTCATAAACTTTTCCTCGTCTTGTTAGTGGTAATCAACAACAGCTACTGCAGATGGGCCTTGGGCACTTGAGGGCCACTTAAAAAGGACTCGCCATTGATCATTCACACGAATGCTATGGTAACCTAAAAGATCATCTTTCAAGGCCTCCAGCTGATTTCCAGGCGGCGCTTTTAAATCCGCAATTCTATGAGCGGCGTCAAGCGCTGCTAATTTTCGTCTTACGACCTTGTGAGTATTTGCCCATCCAACGCCTCGCGGAATCTTCTCATTTAGAAAAAATTTTTCTAGTTCTTTATCCGCAAACGACTGGATCATCTGAACTCCATACATATATTACCACATAGTGGGATACCACGCAATGGTAATAATATAAAACCTTACGGGCAATGTAATTCGCTAATTTTTTTAATGAATTTGAAGCATTCGGACCCACAACCCACCCGGCGGTAACTGTTTCAGAATGAGTCGTTTGGAAGCACGAATTTAAAAGCTAAAGTCCTGATAAAAACACTCCGACAAGAACTAAGTCTAGTCCTGATGTGATTTAGCACTGTATAATAGTACCTAAGGGGTTTCCGTGGGAATGAAGCGTTATTTAAATTATGTTATAAGGTATTGTTTTAATTTATTGCCGCAATCTTTTCGCGTCCGTTTGATTCGTAATAAATTCTGGATCCCGGAGACAACCTGGGATCAGAGGTACACGATTAAAATCGCTGACACTCAAGAGGAATTGGAAGAGGCATACAGGCTCTTGCATGATTCTTATGTGAGTATGAAGTTAATGGATAAGCAGCCGCATGGCTTGCGCTGTAACATCTATACCTTTTTACCGTACACGACAACCTTGATAGCAAAGTATGGCCGTGAAATAGTTGGGACAGTCACATTGATTAAAGACTCACAGATCGGCTTACCATCGGATCATGATTATAAAAAGGAAAATGACGTCTATCGATGTCAAAACTTTAAACTCGTCGAGGTTTCTGCTCTGGCGATTTCGGAAAAGTTTCGCAATAAAGGACACTCCGCGAGCCTGTTGTTGATGAAATACTTATATAACTATTCGGGTTACTACATGGACGCAAGTATGCTGATTTGCGCTGTTCATCCGCGTGCAGAAGACTTTTATAAGGCGCTTTTCGGTTTTGAAAAAAACGGCAAAGTAATTAAGTATGATTTTGCCAAGGGAGCATTGGCGATCCACTTAAGTCTTGGCTTCAAAGATAAAAAATTACACGAAGAAATGGTAGCTGAATTTTTTAGAAACAACCCAAAATATAGTCAGCCATCGGATCCATTTCCCGAGCGAAGTCTTAAGCTTTTTTGGATGGCAACGGACAAGCGATTTGTATACCCATCCCGTCGCGAAGAACAAGTTGTTGACCCAATATGGAATCCGCAATTATTAGAATATTTTTTATTTGAAAAAACACAAGTTTACAAAGACTTTGATGACGAATCAAAAATTACGTTTATACAAATCTATCGACATATTTTTGATGTAAGCGCCTTAAGCCGTATTTTTAAAATTGATGATTTATGTCGCTATCGCGAGTTTCGATTTCCCATATCATTGACCGCCGCGATGTCAGTTAACGGCAATGTAATGATTGGCAAACTTATCGATATAACAAGCGAAGGTTGTTTTTTTGAATTTAATGCGGACATTAGTGCCGAAGAAAAAATTGAGCTTTTATTCCGGTTGGATGGGAAGTTGCACAAAGCTGTCGCCAGTATTGTTTGGAGAAATGAAAACAAACAAAATTCCCGTTATCCATTTGGTTATGGTATGAAATTTAACAAGTCCATTGATGAAATTTCGACTTTACAAAAATCATGGTTAAGTGCGGACTCTGCTTCTGGTCATGACAGCGTGGCAAAGCCCTTAGTTCGAAAAGCCTGATATTAAGTTATTTCGAAATCTACACAAAAAATCTACATTGCAAACTTGTAGATCATGATAACTTAGTACGTGGCAAAAAAAACGACTCTGACCCTCTTACAACTGAATGATTTGCATGGGTATATAGAGCCTCACTGGGAGATGGTGCGTAAAACGGGAAGCTGGTCCTTCGAAAAATTGGGTGGCCTGGCCCGGATCGCAACTCTTTTCCGCAAAACGAGAGAGCATGCGCCAGACTCCGTACTCACTCTTGATAACGGCGACACATTTCATGGAACACAAGTGGCCGTTTTTAGCCGAGGACAGGCCTTAGTTCCACTTCTGAATGCGCTCAAAATTGATGCAATGACTGTTCACTGGGAGTTCGCCTACGGTCCTGAGGGCGTTCGTCAATTAGCAAGTAAGCTCAACTATCCCATGCTCGCTATCAATTGCTATCGCAATGATGATGGTTCATTGTTTTTAAAGCCCTATGAAATGATTGAACGCGCTGGAGTTAGAATTGCGATCATTGGACTTGCCTGTCCCATCGTGGATAAAACAATGCCAGCTTCATTTTCTGTAGGGCTGCGGTTTTCAATCGGAAACGAAGAGCTTCCATTTTGGATCCGAACAGCTAAAGAAAAAGATGGGGCGCAGCTGATTGTGGTGCTTTCGCACCTTGGGTTTCCTCAAGACGTACAGCTGGCCAAAGAGACTTCTGATATTGATATTTTAGTTAGTGGGCATACTCACAATCGAATGGACCATGCCATTGTTGTAAATGGCACGGTGATTTTTCAGTCTGGTTGCCATGGTTCCTTTGTGGGAAGACTTGATATTGATCTCGCCGACGGAAAGATAGAGACCTTCCGCCACACTCTCATTCCTATAGATGATTCGCTGGAAGAGGATCCGGAAATACGTCAACTCGTAAGTCTTGCCTTGGCTCCGCATAAGGAAGAAATGAATGCCATAGTTGGAGAAACCACTGCTCCCTTGCACCGATACTCAATGTTGAGCTCTCCCATGGATGACGTGCTTTTGCAGGCTATCGCTGAAACTGCAAAAACGGAAATTGCATTCTCCAATGCCTGGCGATATGGGGCTCCGATTCCCGCAGGACAGGTAACAGCGCAAGATCTGTGGAATATTATTCCTATGAATCCTATTATACAGACAGTAGAACTAACTGGATTTGAAATTTATCAGATGCTCGAGGAGAGTTTAGAGCGGACTTTTGCGGCAAACCCTTACGAACAAATGGGCGGCTATGTGAAAAGGATGCGAGGTCTTGTCCTTTATTTTAAGGCAGAAAACCCCAGCGGTCATAGGATTGATCGTCTTTTTGTGAAAGACGGGCCCATTGTAGTGAAGCGCACTTACAAAGTAGCTTTTGTCACCTCACAAGGGGTGCCGAGTAAGTTCGGAAGTGCCCGTCAAAAACTTGATGTTGATGCAGTCACATCTCTTCGACAATTTTTCAAAAAAAACTCCCCAGTGACTCCATCGATTATTCAGACCGTCTATGAGATTTGAGTACATAATGTCCACCAAGGCTGTCTTACTGACTCATATTGAGAAAATTGAAAGACTTTGTGGACATCTATTATTTAAAATAAGTCTTTTTGTCCTTCGCTATTAACCTTTGGTCGAGTTTGGCCGATGAGTCTAGTATAAGTAGAACTGATTTTCAGAAAGGCGTACAATGAGTGACTCTAAAACCAAGACCACACCAAACAGACGGCTTGCACCACGGAAGGAAGTCAGTCCAATCAATGTTTCCTATATAACGGCGCTTTCTGATTTCACAAAAATTGCGAAAAATTGTGAAATTATTGAGGCGTCCGCCACAGGACTTTTGTTGCTGATTAGGCGAGAGGATCTTCTACCAGCATCCCTCAGGAAAAACCTGAGTTTGGAGCTCTTGCTTGGTGAAAATATTTTTATGCATCTTGAAGACATGAACCTTGAAATATCGGGCTCTATCGCCAGAACACAGCTGATAGGTAAAAAGGGATTTCACGTGGCCGTTGACTACAGTGAAGATGCCCCTGAATACTGGCGGGAGTGTTTGATGGATTTACTTCCTGCTCCGGGGGAGTTTGAATAGCAATTAAAGACTTATAAAAGCTGGGAGCCCTTTTTCGCTAACCAATACAATGGAGTAGTGCGGGGGCAGGAACCAGCTGATTGCTTCGGCGATTCCCTGATGTTCCTTTACTGGCGGGTTGCCGAGGGACTCTAATGAAAATGCCAAATCATAATTTACGCGATCACTGCTAATTACCAAAATCTTGGGTGAATAAACGCTTTGATCTAAGAAGAACTGCTTTAAAATATGACGTACGTACTGAGGCAAATATTGAAGAGTGGGTTCACCGGCGTGGAGTTTGGCACCACCGTCGAGCTCAAAGGAACCAATTGAAACCTCGGGCTTTGCTCTAAAGAACAGCCCAGTTTCTTTAAAATGCCAAACCATTCCGTAAGAGAAAACATAATCGGGATATTCTTTTTGAGGGTTTATAACAAGGCCCATGCCTTTAGTTGCAAGCCACTGAAGTATCTTTTGAGCAGGCTCATCGGCCTCTGGAGTGGCCTCTGTTAACAAATAAGGCCAGCCATCGGGACCGATTTGTGGATCCTGCGAAAGCAGCTTTAGATTGCTTTGGGAAAGCTGCATAAAAAAATCAGTTTCCCATTGTGAATCACGGTTTTCATCAGAAACGCTAGTGAGCGCAATAATACTCATAAATAATTAATACTCTTCCACGATAACGAGGGTTTTATAGCCCTTTTCATAAATCATTTTACCGCCAGCATCAAGTATTGGCTGCCCGGTGCGGGTGTCCAAAACAGGGATTAGGCCTCGATCTGCAGCAACAACAGCGCCGTGGATTTCTTGGATTACATTTTTGTGTACGCGGACGCATCCGCTGGAGGCTCTGTTGCCCAAGGCGTTCTCACCTGCGGCCTCGCCGCCCTTAAGATCTGGTGGAACCTGGTGCACGGCCAAACCACGTTTTTCATTAAAAAACATCGCGTAGGGCATGTGGAATTTGTTTTCGCCAGAGCGGTAATCCACATTTTCCACACGCTTAATAACATAGAAGCCGCGAGTTGTATGACGCCAATGAGACTCCATTGCGCCACGATAAAATCGGCGAAGGAAGCCAGCTATTGGAGTTACATATTCAAGATCTTCACGGCCCGTTGAAACCTTGGTTTCCAAAATGAACTGGCGATTGGTGTAAAGGCGAAGCGTTTGAGCTTTGGCGGCTTTGTTGATAACAATCACATTTACGTATTGGCTCTGTGCAGTTTCATTTTTGAAATAAGCGTCTTCATTAAAAAGCACGCCTGGGGGCGCCTCATAAGAATCCTCAATCATAAGTCTTTGCTCAGCCTCGGAGCGGCTTTCTGCACGGGCAACGGGGATCATGGCAATTAATGTGAGAACGATTGTAATTAACGCCAATAGGAATTTCACGGGTAAAGCCTCCAAAGACAAACGCGATCGGAGACAGACTCTATCAGAGATATCAGCAAGCGTTGAGAAGTATTATGAAAAATGTAAATCCTCCATTTTTCACTGAACTTTGTAGACTGCTTAGACAGAGAGTCAGGCTAAAAACGAAATAAACGGCTTTTAGCGCGATTAGCCTGTCTAACTAACTAACACAAACTTGACAACATTGTTTCTAAGCATGAGTTAGAAGTATTCAGCTTAAAACTTTTAGAGGAGATTTTATGAAGTTTGCACGCGTACGCTTAGTCCTTGGTTTGACTTTTTTTACTGCAATAACTGCTACGGTTTCTGCCCATGCATCGCCTCATCGCGAGCAGACGGCCAACATCAAGATTCAATGCTTGAGCGCTGCCGGCGATCTTGTCCTTACACAGGAATTCGGTCAATATGGCCAGTGGCGCCGCAATAATACGGTACTTCATTCTGGTTATTACAAATTTGACTTTGAAAAAACACTTTCAGAGTTGCCAGTGGATCTTTCGAAAAGCACTGAGTATGGCGTTCCTTATTCTCAGCAGGATTTGATCTCAATTACTGACCGCAGCTTTGAAGCGGATGTCACCCTTTTTGGGAAAGCTGATGATGAAGTCATTGGCAAGGATCATGTTCAATGCCAATCCCTGTTTGTTACTTACTGGGAGACTGTGATCGACTAAGACATTAATTAGACAAGTCGTCCTTCAAAAAGTCAGTGGCTTCTTCTGATTTATTTGAGGCGCTTGTTGGTTCCGTGCCTTCGACAAAAGCTTGCCTCAGAACACTTTTGGTGGTCGCTGTGGCAAGCTTCCCGGTATCACTATCAATATTTGCAAAGACGATACCTTCGGGTACTGGGAAGGTCATCTGCGGAAGCCCCTCGTGAGCGGCCTTCATATACTCAACCCAAATTGGAAGGGCTGCGTGGCCTCCGACCTCACCCTTACCAAGACTGTGTTCCTTATCAAAGCCCACCCACACGCCGGTTACAATTTGAGGTGTATAGCCGACAAACCAAGCATCAAAATAGCCGTTTGTAGTGCCGGTTTTTCCGGCAACTTCGCGTCCAATTGCACGAGCGCGTCCCCCTGTTCCGTATTTATCTTCTACGACTCCTTTTAATAAAGTGGTCATGATGTACGCGGTTTGAGGTTTGATTAGCTGTTCTTTGTCTTCAAAGAAAAAATTGTAATCCGCTTTTTTCTTTTTATCTTCAACGAGCTGTTCTGGCGTCATGTTTTTAACTCTTTCTGCCAGGGCCTCTCGGCGCTCGTCAAATTGCTTATCAAGCTCGAGGATTTCTTTGTTAAAGCGAAGATCTAGGCTGACATCATCAAGAATTTTTTGGCCATTTTGATTTAGAACTTTGTGAATAATGATAGGTCTCAGCCTTTTTCCTAGTCGGCCGAATTGCCCAAAAACTTTCGTCATTTCGTACAAGGTGACACTGCTAGATCCGAGGACTAAAGTGAAATCTGGATTCAGAGGGCTAAAAATCCCGAGGCGTTTTGCATAATCTGTGGCCCATGGAACACCGAGGTCTTCTATAACTTTGACGGAGGGGACATTCAGTGATTTCACCAAAGCATTACGGAATATCGTATCACCGCCGAAACTTTTAGAGTGATTCGCGGGTCTCCAAGTCTTTGTGTCTTCCTGGCCTTCGCTGTCTTCTTTGTTTGGATCGGATTCTTCAAACACGATCGGCGAATCCATAATTGGTGTTGCTGGAGTAAAGCCTTTATCCAAAGCCGAGGCATAAACAATAGATTTAAATAAAGATCCAGTTTGTCGGGCAGCCTGCAGCGCACGATTGAACTCAGTGCGAGCAAAGCTGTAGCCGCCGACCATAGCAAGGACATCGGCAGTTTGCTCATCAAAGGAAAGTAAAGAGCCCTCAACAATTGGTTCTTGATCAAGCTCCATGCCAAGGAATTTTCCAAAATCAGGAAGGCTGCTAGTTATAATATTTTTTTTATTTTTTACCGGGGCTGTTAAGCGTGAAGAGGTGAAGGCTTCACTAGTGATTTTGACATAGACAATATCGCCGGCTTTGATTGCCTCTGAAGGTTTTTTAAGCGTATCTAAGTCCCAGCGCTTTTCAGTATTTGGCTTACGCGCCCAAGTCATGTCCGCAAAGTCGATCAGACCACGGGCATCTGCTACGCGAATGTAGACAAGGCCATCTTGATCATCAACTTTTTCTACAAGCCCCTCTACAGTTTGTCCTATCTTCATGTAAGAAGGTAAATTTTTAGAGACCTGTTTAGTGTTTTCACTGCTAGCTGGGTTAATGTCCGCAAATTTTCCGTCAAGCATGATTGTGCGCTCAGGAGTGGACTCTGCAATAAGTTTCTTATGGCCATCGATCAGAAACTTTTCAATTTCTTCTTTAGTTGAAAGCCGTCTTAAGGCTCCGCGAAAACCCTGCCTTTTATCTAACTCTTTAAGGCCATTTACCACAGAATCTTGAGCTGCGATTTGTTTTTCCAGATCAATACTGGTGTAAATGCGGAGGCCCTTGTCTAGGACTTGTTCTTCTCCTAACTGAGCCACTAGCTGTTGGCGAACTGTTTCGAGGAAGAAAGGAGCATATTGCTCATAGTTTTCACGAACGTAAACTTTCACAGGTTGCTTAACAGCTTCATCCGCTTCTGCTTTTGATATAAACCCCACGTCAGCCATGCGATGTAGAACATAAGTTTGTCTTTCTTTCGCACGCAGAGGGTTGGTCAGTGGGGAGTAACGAGTTGGCGCTTGGGGAAGTCCCGCCAAAATAGCCATCTCTGGCAGAATAAGTTTCTCAACAGTTTTGTGAAAGTAGGTTTGAGCGGCCGCTTCGACGCCATAAGCGCCTTGGCCGAAGTAGATTTGGTTCAGGTACAAATAGAGGATATCCTCTTTTTTTAAATTTTCTTCCATTTGCTGTGCAAGAATAGCCTCACGGATTTTTCTGAGAAGTGTTTTTTCAGTATCGCGCAAAAGCAAGGTCTTTGCGACTTGTTGTGTGATAGTAGAGCCACCTTGAACAGAGCGTCCGGCGCGCAGATTAGCAAAGGTCGCACGTAAAATGGCAAGATAGTTGATCCCACCGTGCTGGAAGAACTGATCATCCTCGGCTGCCAGGAACGAGTTCACTAGATTTTTTGGAATTTTCTCGTAAGGAACCAAAGTCCGACGTTGACGAAAGAACTCGCCAATTTTTTTATTATTACGATCAAAAACTTCAGAAACCAAAAGTGGCTGATAATCTTTCACTGTGATTAATTGAGGCAAATCTGCCCTGATGGAGCGAAAAACAAGATAAGCACTAGTAGCGCCCACAATAGCCAGGGCAAGGCCTGCAAGAATAAGTTTTTTTAGCACGGAGGTGGCTCCTTAAGCATATTAAATTCAGCCACCATTTTAACAGCGTGATGAGGGAGGGTCTAGCAATGAAAAAAAAGCCATCGAGAGGTCGAGCTAGTCCGATGACGAGGTAAAATTACTAGGGAACAAATAAATATTTATTTTTTCCCACCAGGTCTTGCAGAGCCCGCTCTGCTGCTGGGTGAACTCTCTATAAAGAATGCATCACCCGCATACTCGCCCTTGCAAGCTTGAGTCGCCTCGTGGTCGGCAGCCTTGAAGGCATCGTAGGTATTGGTGACTTCACTTGTTGTCCCCCGACTAGTTTCGTCAGTTGGCACCGCGCCCAAAGCCAAAATAGAGTTGGATGCGCTCTTGGATCTCGTTGAGAGGTAAGCCTGTTCATCGGTTAAGGCTTTGTTCTTTGTCTGGGTGGTTTGCTGCAAGCTTTGCAGCTCCGTAGTTGCTCGTTGGATTTTTTGTTGAAGTGCGGTTTGGGCATTGGTTAAAGTTGTTGCTTCGGCCTGCTTGGCTTGGTCTTCAGTTGCGTTCATTTGGCTGAGCTGAGTCGTTATGTTGTCAAGATCTGATTGCGCATTTCCGATTTCGTTTTGCGTGGTTTGAATTTTATTATCGGACTCCTGAATAATCTTCATGCGCCCCTGATCAAACTTAACCATACATTCTTGAAAAAGATCGTTCAGCTGTTTCTTTTTGATAGAAGCACTTTGGAATTGAGATTGAACATTGCCAGCTACGATAGCGTCGTATTTTTTTCGTTCATCACGAACTTGGGCCATGCACGTTCTATTGGCTGCGGCTTCGGTAATTTGCGCAAGTGAGTTGTTCTTATCCATGTAAATGGTATTTATATCCTGACGTTTGCTCAATATTATTGTTTGTAATTCGCGGACTTTTTTTGCCAAATCAGAGGCTGTTTTTGCATTTTCAGTGGCGCGGTTTCGCTGATCTTCACCTGTTTTTGTTTGCAACTCTTGATAGTCTTTTTGTGCTGTAGCAATATCTTCTTGGATTTTTTTCACATCCTCAGTGAAGCTTTTATTGAGATCGGCGATATCAGTTTTATTTGTTTTAAGGTCTCTATTAATATCTTTAAGATCGGCTTCATATTTGTCTTTTCTTTCAAAATAACCTTGGCCTGAGTATTTAGGACAGCTGCTACCAACTTTATCTTGGGGAACGCCAAGGGCTCGACTGAAGGCTCCCAATAGATCGCTATTATTCGCATATTCTTCATCTCCGCCAACATCAGCGCAGGTTTTTGCTAAAGTTTTACATGTCAAGGTCCCTTTGCCAGCACTTGTGCAGGCTTTATAAAAGTCATCCTTTTTTGACAGCGCGGTTCCTTTTGCTGAGCTGCACGAATCAGTGCTGCTTGAAGCTTGGCATTTGGTATTTACATTATTGCAGTCGCCCCAGTGATCTGTGTTAAATTTTTCATCTTTACACCTTGTAATTAAGGCTTTGTCTGCCTGGCTACAATCGGCAAAAGAGTATGAGGCAGCGCTTAAAAGCAAAAGGCTCAAAATGAATGAATTCTGGGCAAATGAACGGAGTCTAAACACTCTATTCCAATCCATAAGAGATCCTCCTGGGTAAACTAACAAGATGCAAAATTGATTCCTTATTATGTCGGGATTTTTACTAAGATAAAAGGCTCGTCTCAATTCGATACGACCTTAGTCGAGAAGTTGATATGCTAGGACATGTTTTGTCTTTTTGATTTCTGTAGCGATAATATGCTAGGGTTTGCAATATGCAAAAAGGCTTTAATTCTGACATAACCGTTCGCGGTCAAAAGTTCCATGTACAGACTGAAGATTGGGGTATGAGAAACCCTTTTTTAGTCAGTAGAATTTTTTGTAATGGTGCGGTCATTAAAACCGTGAAAACTTCTTATGAAATCGCCCTCAAGGCTGAGACAATTCGCGAGGAAGAAGCCATCAAAATGGCACTTCGACGCCAACATACAGATATTCTCGATGTCTTAATGGCCGGCAAAATGCCCTAAGTACTAGCCTCTTGTCGAGACTAGACCTGAGTACTCTAGGAAACAAAGCTATACTTCCCTAGAATAAAAAGATGATTGAATTTTCTCACGTTTACAAAACATATCCTGGGCCTGTCCACGCACTCAAAAATATAGATTTGCAAATTGGTAAGGGAGACTTTGTATTTCTCACGGGCCCAAGTGGCGCGGGGAAAACTTCATTGTTCAAGATGATTTCAGCCTTTGACACGTCGACCTCTGGCCTGGTGCAAGTGGCTGGCTTTGATATCAATAATTTGAGTAAAAATAAAATTGCTGAATATCGCCGTAAGATCGGTGTGGTTTTCCAAGACTTTCGCCTTCTCAAAGATCGCACAGTTTTTGAAAATGTGGCATTGCCTTTACAAATTCGTGGGGACCGCCCCTCTGTGATTCAGAGAAGAGTTCAAGAGGTTCTAGAGCAAGTAGGGCTAGTTCAAAAATACGATCAATTTCCTGAATTCATCTCTGGAGGAGAGCAGCAAAGAACTGCTATTGCCAGAGCCATTGTTCATCAGCCCGGAGTTTTGATCGCAGATGAGCCCACCGGAAATCTCGATTTGCAACTCAGTGAGGAAATTATGGATCTATTAGAGCGAGTCTGCTCGCAAGGGACGACGGTGCTTGTCGCAACCCATGATCATGAAATGGTGAAAAGAAGAAGCAAACGAGAGGTTCAACTCAAGGATGGTCTTATTGTGGGTGATCAGTAATGGTGCGCTCATTATTTCAGCAACGAGTTGGCAGCCTTAAAAGAAATTGGACTTTGCAATTTTCAACGCTAGTCGTAGTTACTGCGTGTTACCTTGTCGTTTGCATATCAATGTTGCTGTCACAAAATCTTCGTAAGATCCTTACCGTGTGGGGTGAAGAACTGCAAATGACGGTTTATCTTTCTGAGAACACCGAAGTAGCGGATGTCGAGTCGTTAAAAAAAACAATTGAAGCAAATCCGAATGTTGGGAAGATTAAATTTATTAGTAAGGAAAAAGCTCTTGAAGACTTTCGTATCCAAATGGCAAGCTACGCCCCTGATGTTCTGAATGAAAAAGATCTTCTGAGCTTGATTCCCGAAAGCTTTCAAGTGTCACTGAGCGAGTCATTAAAAGCCGTGGATCATTTAAAAATTCTCGACACCTTAGCGGGAACTCTTAAAAATGAAAAAGCCGTTGCTGAAGTTAGCTATGGTCAAGATTGGGTGCAAAAATACGGTCAGTTTTTATATTATTTTGAAAAAATCTGTCAAGCATTGGGAATTATTATTTTTTGCGCTGCACTTTTTGTGCTTTCGAATGTGATTCGTGCTTCGGTTCAATCTCGTCGCCAAGAAATTGAGGTTTTAGAGCTTATTGGCGCGACGCCTGCAATGATTCGTCGTCCCTTTATGGTTGAAGGTGCACTGATCGGCTTGGCATCATCAGTAATGGCGGTCGGGGCGGCTTATTTTGCCTATATGAATGTAGTAAAGATTTTTGAAAGCGAACTGCATTTTTTGCAGCTGAGTCAGCATTTGCATTTCTTAGGTATTGAACTAGTTGTTTTCTTTTGCCTAGCAGGAACTCTGTTAGGGGCTCTTGGGTCTTATCTTTGTGTTCTCCAGATCAACAATGGTTGGGCGGCGCGAAGCCTATGATTAGAAGCTTTGTGATGTTATTTTTCTATGCATCTTTTGCTTTGGCAGAAATCCCTGTGAATGATGCGAATTTAGAGAAGATCGCAAAGGACATGCAGGCGGCAAAAGAGAATCTCGAGATTCAGGAGTTTAGACAAAAGAAAGTCCTAACTGCACTGTATAGTATTAATAAAAACCTGAAAAAGCTTGTTAGTGAAAAATCAAATCTCGAACAACAGCGAAACATCACGGACCTTCAGATTCAGCAGCTAAATAAGAAAATTATAGAGAACGACAAACAGGCCATGCTCCAAAAACTGCAACTAACCGATCGTTTGCGTGCTATTTATAAACTTAAGGGGCCCACATTAACGCGCTTTTTATTTGAGGCCAAGAGTTCTTCGGATCTGGAAAGAAATCTTAAGATCTTGAGTGTTGTCGCCAAAAGAGATTTTACGCTTATAAAATCCTATAGAAAATCGGTTAATGATCTTCGTTATCGGAAGGACAGCCTGACTCAGAAATTGGAGTCTTTAAAAGATGTGGAATTGAGTCTTCAAATTTACGAAAAGAAGTTACAAAAAGAGATTTTTCAAAAAAATAACATTCTTGCCGGGATTCGGCGCTCGAAGTTGTTCACACAAGATCAGATTAAGTCTTTAAAAGATAAATCATTGAACTATGACATTGTGGATTCCGGCCTGATGGATCTTTTACTAAGACCATCTTTTGAGGGACAAAAAGGCAATCTACCTAGACCAGCACATGGTCTAGTGGTGAAAACATTTGGCCTGCTGAAGTCGCCAGATCAGCCCTATGTTCTTAGTAACAAAGGCCTTTTCATTGCCGTGACCCCCGGCAGCCCCGTCCGAGCAGTTTTTAGCGGAGTGGTATCATTTGCAGGAAGTTTGCCTGGCCTTGGCCAAGTTTTAATACTCGATCACGGAGATCATTACTATACTGTCTATGGAAATAATGCGGACTTACGTGTTCAGCTTGGACAAGAAGTAGCGCAAACGCAGGTCATTGCAAACAGTGGACGAAGCAGTTTTGACCAGCAAAGTGGATTATATTTTGAAGTCCGACATTTTTCAGAGCCCTACAATCCGATGGAATGGGTGAAAGGATTCAGCCAATGAAGACATTTATACTAAAGTGGAAAACGTTTATACTCGCATTTGCACTGCTTTTATCGCTGTTCATGATGGCCGAGGCGGGATTTCAAGTGAGAGCTTTCGCCCAAGATCGCTACGCGGACTTGCAAAACTTCACCAAGGTTTTGAATTTAGTGGAGCAATATTATGTCGAAGAGGTTGATACCAAAAAACTTCTTTATGGCGCTATCAAAGGTATGCTTCGTGAGCTGGATCCTCATACAAACTTTATGCCTCCAGATATTTTTAAGGACTTCGAAACCGAAACCACTGGCGAGTTTGGCGGTTTGGGAATTGAAATCTCTGTAACAAATGGAATTCTTACAATCATTTCGCCGATCGAAGATACTCCAGCATGGGAGGCCGGGATCAAGCCTGGTGACAAAGTCATAGCAGTAGACGGTCATAGCACAAAGGGTCTGAGCTTGGTTGAGGCTTCACAATTGATGAAGGGAAAAAGAGGTACAAAAGTTGTTTTGCGTATTGTTCGCGACAGCGAAGATGAACCTAAAGATATAGCGATCACTCGTGGCAGCGTTAAAATTAAATCAGTGAAGTATACGAATCTTGACGATGGTTATGCATACATAAAAATTACTAGTTTTATTGAGAACACGGCGAAGGATTTAGAAAAAGCAATTGATGCCCATATTAAGAATAATAAAAAAATGGAGGGCCTGGTTATCGACATGCGCCGGAATCCGGGTGGTTTGTTGGATCAAGCAGTAAAAGTTAGCGATATGTTTTTAAAAGAAGGAATTATAGTTAGTACGATTGGTCGAAATAAAAAAGATAAAGAAGTTTTATCAGCCTCTAAAAAAGGTCGTTTTACTGATTTTCCAGTAATTATCCTTGTGAATGAATACACGGCTTCAGCAAGCGAGATCGTTTCAGGAGCCCTTCAAGACAATAAGCGCGCCTTGATTGCTGGTCAGCGCACCTTTGGAAAGGGTTCTGTTCAGTCAGTTGTGAAGCTCGGTGATGGAAGCGGTTTAAAATTAACCGTGGCACGCTATTATACTCCAAGTGGTATCAGCATTCAGGCGGAGGGCATCAAACCGGATATTGAAATCGAAGATGTAGATCCAGAAGCTTTTTCGAAGTCTATATTGAAATCCAAACCGACTCGTGAAAAAGATATTGCTGGCCACTTGCAAAACGAGCATGAAAAAGACACCGAGAGGGCAGAGAAAAAACTTGATTTAAGACCTAAAGATCCAAGCAATGCATTGGCCTGGTGGAAAGACGTTGGTAATAAGAAGGGCGAAAGTCTCACGCCGCGTGAGAAACTTTTTAGGAATGATTACCAAGTTTACCAATCGTTCTCATACTTGAAGGCTTGGAAAACTCTGAGGTCACTGGCGCGCTGAGCCACTTGAGATTGCTATTTCCAGTTAAGCACTTTAGTCTAGCGCCGGAATTGAGGCTCTAAATGAAGAAATTGATTTTGATATTTATAATCCTGGGTTTTGCTGCTGCGACAAGGGCTGAAGCAACAGGTTTCACGTTGGGAAATCAGTTTTACTCGATTCATCTTCATGGACGCGTCGAGGTCTATTGCGGCGCTGAGAATATGGCAATCTATACATGCAATGATATAGTTTTAGATCCGGCAAGCTATGACTATTTTATTGGTCCAAAAGGCATCAAAGCCGAAAATATTTTTCTGACGAATACCAGGGCGGATGGAAGTCAACGCAGCCGAAATGGAGTATACAATTCGAGTATTTCACGCAGTGCAGATGCCTTTAATTTATGGATTTCAACACCCTTCCAAAGACCTTTGCTGGCACTCGGTGTAAATAAAATTGATTATAAGTTAGTAAGTACTGGAAAAATCGCAAATCAGGGGAGTTTTTCTGTAAACATAACCCATGGTGAGCCAAGGACTTGTCCAACAACATATTATAACTCTACAGATATCAATGACTGCCAATCGCAGTACACTATTTGCCAAAAATACTTCGAGCAATATGACTATTGCCGTTAGTTTTTCTCATCTTTGAGTTGATCAGCAGGAACCTCTTTGATGTTTATTTTCTCACTTAAGAAATTAATGACTTTTTCCTCAGTGATCATATAGCTCAAGCGGCTCGTTTGCTCTGGTCGTCCATAAAACTCGCGTATGCGAGCCTCTTCGATTCCCGTTTGGGCAGTATATTCCTGAAGTTTTTTATCAAGATCGGCCTCTTTGCAGTGAAGGTCATGTTTTCGCGCTACTGCATCTACTAAGAAACTGGATTGGATCATCTCAGCTGCAGTTTTCTCAAAATCATTATCCCACTTTGTAACGTAATCTTGAAAATCAGCTGGGGACATGCCCTGCTCATTCATTTTCTTTTTGAAGTCTTCGATCAATGAATTTTTTTGATCCTTCAGAAGTGAAGGTGGGACTCCCACAGGGTTTTCTTGCACCATTTTTTTAAGAAGTCGATTTTTGAAGGCGTCCTCTATGCGTTTTTTCTCGGTGTTTTCAAGGTCCTCGCGGATCGTTTTTTTCAATTCTTCAAGACTTGTTGGGCTGCCCAAGGTTGATAAAAACTCATCAGTTAGCTCCGGCAAGACCTTCATTTTTAAACCAGTGAGTTTCACTTTGAACTCAACTGCTTTTCCTGACAAATCAGCAGAGTGGTAGGGGGTCGGGAATTTCAGATTCAAAGTTTTTGAATCTCCGACCTTCATGCCGATAACACCGTCCTCGAAGCCTTCGATAAATTGTTTGGCGCCAAGTTCAAGATTGTGATTTGTGCCTGTGCCGTTTTCAAGTGGCTTGCCGTCGACAAGACCTTCGAAATCAATAATTGCGACATCGCCCATTTGAGCGGGACGAATCTCAAGCACCTCCTCAAGGGAGGCACGGGAGCTGCGAATGTTCTGAAGAACTTCATCAATTTTTTTGTCGTCGAAAGCAAACTTTTCTTTTTCAACTTCGAGACCTTCATATTTTTTCAAATTCACATCTGGACGAACATCAAAAGAAGCGGAGAATGAGAAATCTTTTGCTTCAGCAGGAGTATCGAATTCGAACTCTGGGTTGCTAATGGGGTCAAGTTTGTGCTCTGTTAGAGCTTTGATGTAATGCATCTGGATCAACTCCTGAGCCACATCTTGTTTTACTCGGTCCGTATACATGCTCTTGATGGTTGCAAGAGGAGCTTTGCCTTTACGGAAACCTTTTATGCTTACTTCTTTTTGAATATTGCTAAAGATTCTGTTGAAAGCTGTTTGCACAACCTCCACAGGAACTTGAATGTGGACTTTATGGTGAAGAGAAGAAACTTTCTCGACATTTGTTTTCATGAGATCTCCTCAGTTTTGCGGCAGCGTCAAAATGAACCGGGATACTAGAAGATTGCTCTTTGAATAGCAAGCAATTGTCGCCACGCGCAATGCCTTAGATTCTAAGCTCAGCGACACTTAAAAAACCTATGGATTCAGAAATTATCTTTGTGACCGGTAAAGGAGGGGTGGGAAAGTCCACCGTGGCGGCAGCATTGGCTATGAAAAAAGCCCAGGCCGGCCAGCGAACTCTACTTGTTGAAATAGGGGATCAGAGCTTTTACAAAGACTATTTTCAGCTACCAAAAATTGGTTTTGAACCGGTAAGACTACGAGAAAATTTTTCAGTGGCACTATGGACTGGGCAAAATTGTTTGCGGGAATATATTATCCATCTGATCAAGGTTGAGGCTCTTTACCAGTTGTTCTTTGAAAACGCTGTTATGAAGGCCTTTACCAATGTGGCCCCGGCATTGCCAGAGCTCGCCATTATGGGGAAGGCAACCAGCGGTGTCCGTCATCATGGACCGCCACTTAACTATGATTGTATTGTAATGGACTGTTATGCTACTGGGCATTTCATGGCCTTAATTAGCGCAGCAGAAGGCATGGCCATGGCAGTGAAATTTGGCCCAATGGGAGATCAGAGCCGCAATATAGACAAGGTGCTTCGCAACCCAAAAATTTGTCAATACTACTTAGTCTGTCTTCCTGAAGAGTTGCCAGTGCGGGAAAGCGAAGAGCTTTACGATAAGCTCAAAAAACATTATGGCATTCAATCCAAATTGATACTCAATAAATTTCTTGGTGAAGAATTCTCGGCGAACGAATACGTTTCGGCTCAGAAAGCCTCAACTGAGGAGTTCCGCAGCTTCGCAGAAAATGATAAAAAAAATCGCAATCAGCATCGTGAGATGAAAGCGCGTTTACAGCTTATCGATCCGCAGTTGCAGTGCTTGCCATCAATTTGGGAACACGAGGCAGAACAAATTTTGATTCAACTCAGTGCGCGGTTATTATGAAAATATTTGTCTGCGTTGGCAATGGCGGAGTCGGAAAAACCACACTGGCAGCGGCCATGGGGGTCCGCGCGGCTCAACAGGGTTTAAAGGTCTTAGTTTTGACCATTGACCCCGCAAAGCGCTTGGCGACGACTCTCGGAATTGAAGGTGAAAAAGATATCACACGGGTTCCAGATCAAAATTTTAAGGGTGAGCTTTTCGCTTCAGTCGTTGATCACAAAAAAACTTTTGATGATTTCGTTTTAAGAGCAGCGAAAAAATCAGAATCGGCAAAAAGCCTTTTTCAAAATAAACTGTACCAACAGTTATCAACTAGCCTAAGTGGTTCTCAAGACTTTACGGCACTTGAAAAGCTTTACTCATGTTTTGAGTCTAACGAATTTGATTTGATTATTTTAGATACACCGCCAGCAAAACATGCGATTGACTTCTTAAATGCGCCTCAAAAGTTGTCGGTTCTTTTTAATGACAAGGTGGCGCGCTGGTTCCGCGAGTCTAAAAACAGCTCTGTTACCGGTGTTTTTTTAAATCTTTTGAATACAGGAACGAAACAAGTTCTTAACATCATGGAATCTGTGACTGGCAGTGAGTTACTGAAAGAACTCTCTGATTTCTTTCTTAGTATTGAGCAATGGCAAGGCCACCTCGAAGAACGTATCGCCAACGTTCATCGAATGATGGTCAGTTCCGACACGCAATTTTTTCTAGTTACAAGTTTTGATCAAGCAAAACTCCTCGAGGCCGAATATTTTTTACGTGAAATTCGAAAGGGTGGGTATAATCTTCAGTCGGTGATACTGAATCGCGCATTCCCAGAGTGGTTTTCTATTCAGGAAAGGCCGCTAGCGGAAGCGCCGACGGGATGCGAAAAAATTTTTTCGTTATATCAGAAGGAAAAGTCTTTTTATCTTCAGCAGGATCGCGAACACGAGAACTTTGTAGCGAAGCTCGGTAAAGACGTTCATGTGCTAAGACTTCCTGAAGTTTCTGAGCCTATTTCAGACCTCCAAGGTCTGATTAAGTTGGCTGAAATTTTGAAAGAAAAAGGAGATTAAGGGTGAAGTTAGTATGGGCCATGCTCGTAATTTTTGTTTTTGTTGGCTGTTCCTTATTTCCAGGACATCGTACTCAGGAATTGGCCTTGGAGTCTCCCGAGACACGGGATTTTAAATTTCTTGAACTACAAATGAAAACCCAAAACTATAACTCTGCCTTGTCGGCCGCCGAAGGCTTTCAAAGAGCATATCCGTACTCCTTAAAGCTTCAAAGGGTGCGATTTTTAAAAGCCGGTGCTCTTGAAGAGCTTGGTCGTTGGACAGAGGCCGCAGATACTTATAAGTCTATTTCTGCGATTTCAGAAAAAAATCAGCTGGAGATTTCTGCCATGAGCATTTACCGACTTTCATTTGCATATGAAGCTTTGGGTGACGATCAGCGGGTGATTACCACTCTTTTGGAAGCTTCTAAGTATTACAAATACCTGCCGCCAGAGGTGATCAATGCCGAAATCCCCTCGCGTTTAGCCATGGTTTATGCAAAAGAGAACAACATCAGCGAAGCGCAAAAATGGTTGAAGGAAGCAGATAGTGGACTTAAAAAAACGCTGGCAACGCATCAGGGGCCAATTACCAACGAGTGGTTAGCTGAGCTTTATTTCAATATGGGCTCAATTTCGACTCAGCAATTGTCAAACGACAATATTCTGACAATTATTCAAGGGCAGTCTGCAGTTCAAAAGTATTTAATACGTGCATTGCAATACAATGATCCAATCTGGTCTGCGAAGGCACTTCAAAAATTAAAAAACACTTACTTGGACCTTTGGAAATCCATTGAGGCTTATCCGCCGCCTTCTGGCTATGAGCCGCTAGTGGCGCAGAAAATGATAAAAGATGAGCAGCTACGATTGGCAGGACCGTTCTCGAGTCTCATCAATGAAGCAGAGCTTTATCGTCCTGGAATCGAGCAACAGAGTAATCAATACCAAAGTGAGTTTTTTAATTTTTTGGAAGAGTTGCAAATTCGGGTTCGCACGGTTTTAGGAGAATCCTTATTTACGCCGCTTATGCCGGGACGGGATAAGACTCCACAAAAAGGCAAAACTCCAGTTAAGATAATTCCTTCTGAGGATCCAAATTTATAAAAGAGGTCTCATTCATGGTCAAAGAACTATTACATAAGCAAATACTTGAGAACAAGGACGAAGTCTGTAGCTGGTTTCAAGCTAAAACAAGCGGCGTGGCATACCCAATTTATTCAAGTTATGATATTCGGGATGCTGGTTATAAAGTGTCGAACGTTGATGCGAATATCTTTCCTGCGGGGTTTAATAATATTTGCCCAGCTGACAAGGAAACCTCAGTAGGCCTGATGGCCAGCTACATTGATATGCATTACGGAGCAAGTGTGAAAAACATTTTACTCGTCACTGAGGAGCATACCAGCAATGCTTTTTACTGGGAAAATGTGCACACCATCAAATCCTTAATTGAGCAGGCTGGTAAAGAGGTGCAAATTGCGATTCCTCGCGAGCTTCAAGAGCCCTTGAATGTTCAAAGCTCCACTGGTCGAGAATTGACTATTGGCTCTGCTTTGAAAGGCGGGAGCTTGCTGAAGGAGTTCAAGCCGGACCTCATTATTAGTAACAATGATTTTTCTGAAGCCTATGAAGAATGGGCAAAGACGATGGATTTTGCTATGAATCCACCACGAGAGCTTGGTTGGTATCAACGGAAGAAGAGTCGTTATTTTAAACACTATAATCAACTTGTGAATGAGTTTGCGGAAGTGGCGAAGTTCGATCCATTTTTATTGAGAGTTGAAACTGAAATACATGCCGACTTTGACATTAACAGCGAAGCCAGTCGCGATGATCTTGCAGATCACGTAGATCAAATGTTGGTGCGTTTAAAACTTGAATACCAAAAGCGTGGTATCACTCAAGAGCCCTTTGCCTTTGTAAAAAACAATGCAGGCACCTATGGCTTGGCCGTGATTCGTGTGGCATCAGGAGACGAGGTTCGTAATTGGAGTTATAAATCACGTAAAAAAATGAAAGCAGCAAAAGGCGGGCGTGAGGTAGAAGAGGTTATTATTCAAGAAGGGATTCCATCGATCATTCAGGCTGACAATGCGTCCGCCGAACCTGTGATTTACATGATAGGTTGTGAGTTAGCGGGTGGTTTCCTGCGGACTCATTCCGATAAAAGCTCAACGGAAAGTCTCAACAGCCCAGGAGCCGTTTACAAGCGACTTTGCGTTTCGGATCTTTCCGTTCGTGCGGAGGGATGTCCCCAAGAAAATGTTTATGGTTGGAGCGCCAAGCTTGGGCTTCTCGCCATAGCTTTTGAGGGGCAAGAGATGGGCGTTGCATATAAGAACTACAAGATCACTCCCTGTGGAGCGAGCCCCGCCGATAGTCCTGTTGAAAAACCAAACAAAATACGAAATATAAAATCTATGTTATAGTGAACGAGGCACTTTCGCGTGCTTGTGATCATGGAGGATCTTTTGAAAAAGTTAGGAATGACTTTTCTCCTTTTTTTGTGTTCATTTGGTTTGGGCTACGGTGTTATATTGCGGACCTCCGATTGGGGACCAATTAATCGCGACCCTGCGGCTGTTCGGCAAGTCTATGATTTTTCAAACTTAAGTGGCAGTGATCTCAGCAATGCGATGAAGAAAAGAATTCTTTCAGGCTCTGTTATTATCCATGAAAAGCAAAATCTAGGAATTGAACTCGGTCACTTCGCCATGGCAAAGATCACTGGCGAGAAAACTCTGGCCTGCCAAGAGTTTGAGCAGGTCATCTTGAGATTTGAAGCAGAAGGTATCGCTACGAACGGCGAACGCCCCGTGATGGAAGTGGAGGGTGCCTGTGAGTTTTCAGCAGATATGACTAAGATCAATCCAGTTTTTATTCCCGTTGATAGGATTTTGGCAGAGAAACCTTCTGACGGTGAGCTTCAGTACCGAGAAGGAAAACCTGTAACTATCAGATTCCACGGAATGACAGAGACTTGGCCAACACGCTGGCTTTTGACTTCAGTGAGGCTTTCTAGCCCTGGCGATCAAAAAGAGCTTTTGATTGACCGCGAAGAGGTTAGTGAAATTCTTGGCCGCCCGATGGTGGTAAGTTTCAAATAGCGCTAATTATATGTACTGTTTTGCGATTTCTAAGAAAGTGCGAATCATAACTCCACTGGCACCTTTTTTCGAACAATAGTTAAGACGGCTTCCCACTGCCCACCCAGTTCCCGCAATGTCGAAGTGTGCCCATGGGATGCCTTCGCCGACGAATTGCTCTAGAAATCCTGCCGCTGTGGAGCTGCCGGCACCTTTTCCAGAAGATATATTTGAAAGATCTGCGAAGGTACCCTTCATGTCTTTTACATGCTGGTCAGTCAGCGGCATATTCCATACAAGTTCCCCAGAGGCATGAGCTGCCTTTTCTACTTTGCCTTTGAGTGAATTATTACGAGTGAAATAACCTGTATGGATATTGCCAAGTGCAACAACCATAGCGCCAGTCAAAGTGGCTGCGTCGAGGATCACTTGGGGTTCAAGTTCTGTGGCATAGCTCAAGGCATCCGCTAAGATCAAGCGCCCCTCTGCATCAGTATTGTTGATTTCAAAAGTTTTTCCATTGCGAGCAGTGTGCACATCGCCTGGCTTTGTTGCCGCAGGACCGATAAGGTTTTCTGTGGAGGCAACCAGGCCTATGGCATTCACTTTTAGTTTCAATCTTGCGATTGCTAGCATTGTACCAATTACGTTAGCGCCACCACACATGTCATACTTCATTTCCTCCATGGCAGAAGAAGGCTTAATGCTGATGCCGCCACAGTCAAAAGTAAGTCCTTTGCCGACGAAGACAACTGGCTTTTTAGTTTTAGCTGCGCCATTGTATTCCATGATGATGAATCGTGGTTCTTCTGCAGAACCATTTGAAACACCAAGTAAACCGCCCATTTTTTCTTTTTTGATACGTGCTTTGTCCCAAATGGTGACCTTCAGGCCAGAGCCTTTTGCCGCTTCAGCAGCAGAGTCTGCTAAGTTTGTTGGCGTCATCAAATTCCCAGGTAAATCGCCTAAACGACGTGAGAAGTTTACACAGGCACCCAAAGTCATGCCTTCAGCGAAGGCAGCTTTGAAAAGCTTATCTGAGCTTTTTGCGATCACATGAATTGCAAGCTTATCTTCTTTTTTATGCTCTTTTTTTCCATGAGTTTTTAATTCGTCAAAAACATAAGAGGCAAGTGCCAAACCTTCTGCAGTTGCTTTTGCATACGCTGGCATTTCTTTTTTATTCGTAGTTAAACCGTCAAAATGGAGGGCGGCCTCCTTGACCCCCGAACCTTTTATCGAATCGAAAGCCGCTGCAATGGATTGACGAATTGTTTCGTGACTTATTTCAGACTCTTTGCCAAGACCAACGACGAGGACATGGCGGTAATTTTTGTAATTTATTTCGCGGTAAAGAATAGTTTCAAGATGTTTGCCCGTGATGGTTTTCTCTTCGAGGGCAGTTGCTAATTTTTTTCCAAGCTCAACATGAGTCACTTTTGCTGATTTATCTTTTTGAGACGGAGCTTTTGAGAACACGACCAAAGCAGGGCAGGTCAGAGTTTCAATATCCTTGATGATAAGGTCGAAGAGCATAAAGGGTCCTTTCAATAACAACTTAATGTCACGCGTTAAGATTCTATTCTTTGATTATTACTGACTATCATAATCGCAAATCCCGGCAAAGCCTTTTTAATAAAGTCCTGTATTATAATACCGATAGGTAAGAAGATGGAGTTAACCACCAACAGGAGACCACTGTGGCACTGATACCTTACGTTGTAGAACAGACCTCTAAAGGCGAAAGAAGTTATGATATCTATTCGCGCCTACTCAAAGATCGGATTATTATTCTAGGAACTCAGGTTACTGACGAGGTCGCAAATAGTATTATCGCGCAATTTTTGTTTCTCGAGGTGGATAACCCCGAGAAGGATATCCACCTCTACATAAACTCTCCGGGTGGCAGTGTTTCTGCCGGACTGGCAATCTATGATTTTATGCAGTTTGTAAAGTGTGACGTTGCAACTTATTGTATGGGTATGGCGGCAAGTATGGGTTCAATGCTCTTAACGGCCGGCGCGGCTGGTAAGCGTTTTAGTCTTCCAAACACGCGTATCATGATTCATCAGCCGCTGTTATCTGGAGGCGGACTTTCAGGTCAGGTGACTGACATTGAAATCCATGCCAAGGAATTGATAAAAACTAAAGAAAAGTTGACGAAAATTTATGAAGTTCACACCGGCCAAAAATACGAAACTCTTTCAAAGTTAATGGAGCGAGATTGCTTCCTCGCACCGGCCGAAGCTAAAGAGCTCGGTTTGATCGATACAGTTGTTGAATCTCGTAAAGCTACTAAAAAAGGATAATCAATGAGTACCAAAGATGCAGGCACATTAAAGTGTAGTTTTTGTGGCAAAGGTCAAAAAGAAGTTAAGAAACTGATTGCGGGCCCAGGTGTTTATATTTGCGATGAGTGTATTGATCTATGCAATGACATCATTGATGAAGAAAAGGATCGTGAGACATCAGTTAAAGGGACCTTTAAGGTTCCAAAACCTCACGATATCAAAACCTATCTAGATGACTATGTAATCGGTCAATTGAAGGCGAAAAAAGCCTTGGCGGTGGCGGTTCACAACCATTACAAGCGCATCAATGCTCTTGGTAAAGGGAAAAAAGGCACTGACGTTGAGTTGCAGAAATCAAATATTCTTTTGGTGGGCCCAACGGGTTCAGGGAAAACATTGCTGGCGCAAACAATTGCAAAAATTTTAAATGTCCCATTTGCAATGGCGGATGCAACAACCCTGACAGAGGCCGGTTATGTCGGTGAAGACGTAGAAAATGTGGTTCTGAACCTTCTTCAATCTGCGGATTATGATGTTGAAAAAGCCCAGAAAGGCGTTATTTATATTGATGAGATTGATAAGATCTCTCGTAAATCCGAGAACCCTTCGATTACTCGCGATGTGAGTGGTGAGGGAGTCCAGCAGGCTCTTTTGAAAATTCTTGAGGGAACAGTTGCGAATTTGCCACCGAAAGGGGGGCGTAAGCACCCTCAGCAAGAGTTCATTCAAGTGGACACCGCGAATATTCTTTTTATCGTGGGTGGTGCTTTTGTGGGTCTTGATAAGGTGATTGAAAACCGCACGACAAATAAAACAATGGGTATTGGTGCAGATATTCGCACTGCCGGGGAAAAAGATATAGCCGGAGAGTATATCTTGCAAAAGGTAGAGCCGGATGACTTATCTAAGTTTGGTCTGATTCCAGAGTTTATCGGTCGACTTCCGGTGATTGCAGTATTGGACCCGCTTGAGGAGTCGGCTTTGATAGATATTTTAGTTCAGCCTAAAAATGCCGTTACCAAGCAGTATCAAAAGCTTTTTAGCTATGAAGGTGTAGACCTCAAATTCACTGAAAAAGCCCTAAAAGCAATCGCTCAGTTAGCTTTGAAGCGTAAAACTGGGGCACGGGGATTAAGAGGAGTGATTGAGTCTGCGATGATGGATATTATGTTCGACCTCCCATCTAAAACAAATGTTAAGGAGTGCATTATTGACGAGAAGGTGATCAATGATGGAGCCACTCCAAAGCTGGTTTACAAGACTGAGGACGAGATGCGCATGGCCGCAGAGAAGCCTGAAAGTGACCCTGCAGAGAGCGCGTAGTTTTATATTTGTCAAATCAAGTCTATTTTACTGCGCTTTCCTTTGCGCTTTGACTTGGTCTGGCTTTTTCGCTCTGCCAAAGAAAAATGACACCAGATTAATTTACTTCCCTGAACGCATGCACATACTTATACTTAATACTGAGGATTGGGTGGGTTGAAAGGAATTAACCCCCCGCTTCGCCCCTGGGTTCTTATCTATAGCCAAGGGGTTGTCGAACTATACACAGGGAGGGTCATTAAAATGAGCGAGAGCAACAAGGTCCAACAACTTCCACTATTGCCTTTAAGGGATCTCATCATTTTTCCGCACATGATGATGCCTCTGTTTGTAGGCCGTGATAAGAGCATCAATGCTCTTGAAGAGGCCATGAGTAAACAAACGGACATTGTTCTTGCCGCTCAAAAAGATGCGAAGACAAATAACCCAGAGCCTAAAGATATCTATCAAACGGGAACAATAGCCACGATTATTCAGCTTTTGAGAATACCTGATGGAACAGTCAAGGTTCTAGTTGAGGGTAAGCGAAGGGTTCGCATCAAAAACTTTATACCAAATGAAAACTTCTTCCAGGTTTCCTGCGAGGAAATCCCTGAGGAGAGCGAAAGCCCTGTTGAAGCAGCCGCGCTTGTGCGTTCTGTTAAAACAACTTTCGAAACATACGTTAAGCTCAACAAACGAATTCCTCCTGAAATTTTAATGAGAGTTTCTACAATCGAAAGTCCAGGGGAGCTTGCTGACATTATCGTGGCACAACTCAATCTCAAACTTGAGGATAAACAAAAGGTATTGGAGATCTCAGATCCTTCAAAACGCCTGGAGCATTTATTAAATCTTATGACTGGCGAGATCGAAATCCTCGAAGTCGAGAAAAAGATTCGCACCCGTGTTAAAAAGCAAATGGAGCGTTCTCAGAAGGAATACTATTTGAATGAGCAAATGCAGGCTATTCAAAAGGAACTTGGCGAGAAAGATGATTACCAGGCTGAGCTTCAGGATTTGGAAATAAAAACCAAGGCCAAAAAAATGAGCCAAGAGGCCAAAGACAAAGTAATGAAGGAGATCAAAAAGCTGAAGATGATGTCTCCGATGTCTGCAGAGGCCACTGTCGTCCGCAACTACATTGACTGGGTTTTGTCTCTACCATGGGCCGATTACGCTGATGAAAAACACGACATCAGGAATGCACAGAAGGTTCTTGACGATGATCATTGGGGACTTGAGAGAGTGAAAGAAAGAATTCTGGAATACTTGGCGGTTCTTTCAATTTCTAAAAACATGAAGGGGCCTATCCTCTGTCTTGTGGGGCCCCCTGGTGTCGGTAAGACTTCCTTGGCTAAGTCGATTGCAGAGTCCATGAATCGTCCGTTTGCACGGATTTCTTTGGGCGGAGTAAGGGATGAGGCAGAAATTCGTGGTCATAGAAAAACATACGTCGGGGCGATGCCAGGAAAAATCCTGCAAGCACTCCGTAAAGTTGATAAAGGCAATCCCTTGGTTCTCTTGGATGAGATCGATAAGATGGCCTCTGATTTCCGCGGTGATCCAGCGTCAGCAATGCTTGAGGTTTTGGACCCCGAGCAAAATGCGACCTTCCAAGATCACTATTTGGAATTGGAATATGATCTTTCTAAAGTAATGTTTATTGCGACGGCGAATACATTGCACACAGTTCCTAGACCACTTTTAGACCGCATGGAGATCATCAGTCTTGAGGGGTATATTGAGCAGGAGAAGTTCCATATTGCAAAGAACTATCTTGTGCCAAAGCAAATCGAAAATCATGGGCTGAAAGAATATAAGGTTTCTATCTCTGAAAAAACGATTCGCGACATCATTCGTTTCTATACCCGCGAGGCGGGTGTGCGAAACTTGGAAAGACAGATTGCCAATGTTTGCCGTAAAGTTGCTAAAGACATTGTAATGTCACAAGCTGTGGCAGATATGAAAGATGGAAGCAAAAAATCCTCCAAAAAAGAGGCAGCGAAAACAGTTCCTGGAAAAGCAACTCCCTATGTTGTGACGCCACAAAAATTAGTAGAGCTATTGGGTCCGCATAAATTCAAATTTGGTAAGATCGAAGAACAAAATGAGATTGGTCTTACGAATGGGATGGCTTGGACGGAAGTGGGCGGGGACATGTTGGCAGTTGAAGCCAGTGTGGTTCCAGGAAAAGGCAAATTCACGATTACTGGTCAGTTGGGTGATGTGATGAAGGAATCCTGTTCCGCAGCGATGAGTTACGTGCGTTCTCGCGGGCCACTTTTTGGTTTGGACAAGGATTACTTTTCAAATATTGATGTCCATATTCATCTTCCAGAAGGGGCTGTGCCGAAGGACGGGCCTTCAGCGGGTATTGCATTGACGACAAGCATCGTGTCAGCGATTACAAAAATTCCGGTGAAAAGAACTGTTGCAATGACTGGGGAGATTTCCTTAAGGGGTCGTGTTTTGGCGATTGGTGGCTTGAAAGAGAAGATCTTAGCCGCTCACCGCGGTGGTATTAAGATGATTATGTGTCCGAAGGAAAATGAAAAAGATCTTAAGGATATTCCTAAGGAAGTGATGAAAGAGCTGAAGGTGATTTTAGTGGATCATGTCGATCAGGTATTAATCAACGCTTTGGACATCAAAAATCCTAAGGAGCTCTTCAAGGTTTCAAAAGAGACAGATTACGGGGTCAAGGCTCAGTACACTGGTCAGTCACTACATCAACATCACTAAAAATTACGCAAATATGGCAATTATTTCAGGGGGGGTCGAAAGACCCTCCCTTTTTATTCACTAAATGCTCGAAAACAAGGCAACGCTATCAGTCAGTGGATTGACGTATTATTAGGAATCTGTCAGAAAGTGACCTTCATTCCATTCGGTTATTTTAAAAAGGGGATCCGCGTAATGAGTCAATTCGATCGCACATTTGAGGTGGGCAAGCTTTATTGCGATCGCGGCGATTTTAAGGCAGCAATTGGGCATCTTAAGGAAGCTGTTGCTGGTTACTTTTCAGATAAAGACTACTCTGGATACTTAAAATCAATGAACCTTCTTCTCAGAATTTATGCTGAGATGGAAATGTTTGATGAAATTAATGATGCCAAAGAGAAACTTCAAGACCTCGTTCTGAAGGAGGGCTTTGAGCTTAACTCAAAAACTTATTATACTCTTGCCGTATGTGCGTCATATAAACAGCAGATGGAAACGGCACTAGATTATCTTCAAAAAGCGCTTTCCATTTCTCTAGCAACAGACAACAAAGAAGATATCTGCCGGGCGATTTTCGGGCTTGCCTCTGTATATGCTCATCCAAGTATGGGTCGCTATACAGATGCCTTGAAGGAAATCTATAACCTTGAGGTGTTTTTCCAGGTCTATAGTCTTCCTGAAATCAAAGTCTCTAGCCAAATGCTCAATGCAAATATTCTTCGTCGCCTTAAAAAATATGAAGAAGCGATTGAGGTTTTGTGGACAGCCTACGACGAGATTAAGTCGACAAAAAACTTCAATAGCATCGTCAATCTACAGGTGCAGCTGGGTGAGTGCTATCTCGAGATGGGCGAAAAAGATCTGGCACGTCTTTATTTGGACCTTGCAGGGCGTATGATCGATCCTGAAAATATGGTTCGGATGGCAAAAATATGGAGAGACTTATCGGCTCAACTGGGTGGTGATCAGCAGAATATTTTCGACCTGATCTTTAATGAGCACAATCACTCGGTCGTTGAAAAGAAATTAGGCCGCATTGATTTCAAGAATCAATTTATTCTTTTGGATCTCCTTAGGCTGTTTATGCAGAATCAAGGGGTTGTCTACTCGAAAGAATACCTGGTTGAAAATGTCTGGAAACAGGCCTATGACCCGACAGTTCACGACAATAAAATTTATGTAACTATTAAGCGTCTCAGAAAATTAATTGAGCCTGATTACGAAAAGCCCAAATATATTTTTAGAGCGAAAAATGGTTATTATATGAATAAGAGCGCAAGAGTTTCATTTGATCACTAGGTGAGAGGGGCTCCTAATGGTTCGCACAATTAAGTTATTGCAGATGTGGTTGATCCTTGGCGGAATTTGTATTGCTACGTCTTCACAAGCGCAGGTCCGCCAAGATGGCAAATACTGCAACGATACGCAAACGACACGTGGACCTGGTGATGATACTCATCCATGGCCTTGGGGTTTTGAGGTTAAGTTCCCATGGGATGACGTTCAGGGCATCTGGAGAACTCAAAAAGACGGTAAAACTTTATATTTCAGCTTCCGCAGAGTTCAAACGAAGCGTGTAAAGATTAAGCAGATTGATTTTGAAACATGTGATGTCGTTGGAACGGGTCAAGGCCTCGAGCGAGATAGGACCATTGTTGCTCAAATAAGAAACACATATTCAAACGAGACCTATAATCTTACAGTTTACGCGTTTAACGAAGAGGACTCCCCAGAGCCGCCGATTTTAAATCAAGTAAACCAAGATCATGTTATCGTGGCACGCATTAATAGCCTCGATCGTCCAGATATTGAGTTCGCTGCTCAGATGGTAAGAATTTCTGACCATCTTGAGTTTAAGTGTGGAATTGGGGATAAAAAAACAAGATTTTAAAAAATCAACTTGGCAGAGAGGACTAATGTTGTTACATAAATCCTCTCTCGAAAGAGCACTATAGGGAGTTAGCTCAGTTGGTAGAGCGCCACCCTTACAAGGTGGACGTCGCAGGTTCGAATCCTGTACTCCCTACCATTTTCCGCTCAAGGAAATTGGATTCTCAGAAAATCTCAAGTCAAATTAATCACATACAGAGCATAAAAAGAACCCAAACACACAAGGATTTCAAGATCTTTCAGCATATTTCAAATTATGGTAGGAGTTGGTAGGGTTTTGGTAGGACTGTAAAATCGACTGAACCTTAATGACCAAAGCCTTATAAAAAATGAAATTTAAAACGATCAAATCAAAAAGTTAAAAATAAATCTGCATCCGTAACTTCGGTTTTAAAAGCCGAAAAGGATGTTCTATGGAAATCGCAAAATTTGTATCGTTCGTTGTTAGGCTTGGGCTGTTGCTGGCTGGATATTAAAGCGAGCTTTTGCGAGCAGTAAAAAACAGCTTCCCCGCGAAATCCCGATAAAAAATTATTTTTGCAAAATTTAAAATATTTTTTGTGGGAACACGGCGGGGAAAGAAAAAAATCCGCTTTTTTAGAGCGGATTTTTGGTAACTAAATTTTTTCAGAATGAAGTGTATATGGACAAATTGTTATTTACAGTCACGGGCCCCGGGAATGTCTGGAGGCAACTAGCCATCGGATCCGTTGAGTTAAAGAGGACCCTGGTTCAGGTGTTGATATCATCATCTACATCTTTTTAACGGTATCCTCTTACTTAACCTCGAAATTGACGTCGGTGTTGGTGTTTAATTGAAATTGTGTCAGGCTTCCATTTTCACATGCGCCAAAAGCGCGAACCTTGTTAGACTGAGGAGCTGCTTCAGGAGCCGGGTTTAGGGTCGCGGTGCGAACCATTCCTTTTTTTGTACGGATTGTGACGGTGAAGGCTGAAGCCAACTCGCCAAGAGGCGTCGCGCATTTTGTTGATCCTCGGCCCTTGTTAATTGAACGGATCTAAGATCGTTGTAGATCCCGCCGCCGATAAGGCCACGCGTGCTCAGTTCTTGAAGCGTTCCATCTTTAGCGCGAAGATTAACCTTTGGTGACACATCAATGACTGTTCCGTATTAGCGCGCCCCACGCCGTGGAGCACCCGCTGGCTCTTGGCTCATCGTTGATTCAATTGGCAAAGGTGAATGTTCATCCATATAAAGTGAAAATTCACCTGAAATAGCGCCATCACAGTTACCAGAGACTAGAACTCGTGCTTCGCGAGTGGACGCTTTGAAGTTGAAAGTAACTATTTCGTTTTCATCTGTTTTAACTACAATTTTATAGTCGGACGCAAGTTCCCCGATCATCATACTGCATGTTAAATACTTTACGGGCTTACTTATAGAAACAAACCTCTCGTACGACTCATTTGTGACAGATCCTGCTATCATGTCTGAAACGTCAAATGTTCGGACGGAACCATCCCAATATTTTACCGAAACCTGTTGTGAAGCAGATTGGATTGAGCCGCCATAGGAATTTTTAAGTTCTTCAGCCTGTGTGACAAGAGAAAGCGACGTTATCAGTACGCATACCAAAAGCGATTTCATAGATTACTCCCTTATTATTAATTCATGCACAATAGGCTCAAAGCTAGTGCAAGTAAATGTTCTAGTTTTTAACCTAAAAAAAATACCAGGTCAAAACCTAGTCCATTTAATACCCAGGTCCCATATAATTGAATATAGCTTTAGAAGCTCTATAGTGGGGATGCAATCCATTTTTTTAGTGTAAATAATTTTGATTCAACAAATTTATTTACTAAAATCTAGTCCCTACACACTTGCACGATAAGGATCGCTTACTGAATCGTCAGAAAAGCGATCCTAAGCGATTTCAATAAGGGTTAGTTAGTACGATCGCTTCCACCACCAGTTTTGTCTATTTTAGTAAGCTCATGACGTTCATTTAGAAAGAAATGCTTAGCGTGTGCTCTTTCCTTTTTATCACTCATCCCATTCCCGCTTTAGAGTCGTCTAAAATCTTTTGCCTTACCTCGTTAATAACCACACGTTCAACATCAGCGAAAGAATTCACTTTTCTTAGGCTTTCAAGTGTTTTCCTTGGTATTTTAACACCGTACCGAGTGGCCAGCTTTGAACAAAATAATTTTCGTTCCTTAAGAGTCGGCTTAGAAAATTTAACAACTAAATCAAATCTGCGCGTAACAGCAGAGTCGATGGAGTTTGGTAAATTTGATGTACAGATTAGTAGACCCAGCGGCTGAACCAACTCGAGCTGCTGCATAAGAGAAATCACAACGCGATCTAGCTCTGCAATATCTCTTGAGGTTCCCCTGGATGTTGATATTGCATCTATCTCATCAATTAAAACTACGGATGGCGTTCGTTGAATAAAATCAAAAATTGATCTTAAGTTTTGAGATGTTTGTCCTAAATATGAACCAATCATAGCGTCAAATCTAAGAATAAAAACTGGCAACCCCAGTTGTCGCCCCAACCCCTTTGCCGTTGCACTTTTTCCACAGCCAGGAGGGCCAACAAAAAGCATTTTATTTCTATTATTTAAACCAGCCTTTTTTATCTCCCATCGCGCAATGTACTCTTCCATAATGGTCAAAAGCTCTTTTCGGTTGTCATCACTCAGTTCGATTTGATCTATAGAATTTAAATCAGAAATCTGCGTAAGGGCTTGTCTTAGCATTTCGTCGTTTTTTATGACTTCCATAGTGCGCATCTGCGGGGAAGGATTTGCTAGAGCACCTCTTAGAAGTTGTTGGGCAGCATGACGGCCTTTTTTTCCTTCCTTGTCAGCAATAGACATAGCTATAGATCTGGTACCAGACGTGTCATTGTCAGCGATTGCATTGAAAAGTTGAAGAAGGTCGTTCGTTGTGGCCATTTATGAGAATATTATTCCTGATTTCAATTAGTTACAACGATTTTATAAATTTGCTAACTCTCTGAAATCTTTTAGCTTTGTAAGCCCACTCAAAATATTGAAAACGCGCAGAATCGACTCTAATTAATCCGCTCATCAGATAGGCACGTTTTCCTAAGCAAATAGGTGCTACGAAAAATATCTAGCAACAACAAAGGTACTGGCCAGTGCTATTAAAAAGAATGCCCTTACAATGCTAAATTTCTCTCTTTTTAACACATAGACAAAATCTTCAAATTCAATATTTTTAATATTTGAAGAGAACCCGTGGAGATGGAGCGATTTGGTCTTCTCGATCATTGCCATCGAGATAGCCCTTTCTAACCTGATAGCCAGCCCATCGAATATAAAGAGAACACAAAGAAAATTTTCATGTCTTTTATTAAACAAAAAATAAGCCCAAATTATGCAGGACGTATTATCACACTTTTAAATCGCTGGAGAAAGTTTGTCTCTTTTAGTTTTGATATTCCACTTGAAATCGCGATTAAAGACTCCTGCGCAGCATCCTCCATGTCTTCAGCACGGCAATGCCTTGTGGGCATCCTTGCAATGTTTTTGTTTCCAACCGGGCTGGTCGATCAGAATGGCTTCGTATTTCACACTCAGGACTTTTTAATTTCAAATGTAACAAATGGCACCAGAGCTTTTGGGAGAATCTTCACGTTAAGACTTGCTGCACGAGCTCTGACATGTGGTTCCTCATAGAGTGAGGTCACAAGAATCGCATGAGGCCCGATGCTAGTACGTTCAATTATATCAAGACCATTACCCGCCTGGCCTAGGAATTCATAGCCGACGAAATACAACGCCACTGATGTTTTATTGTCTGAGCGACTCGTCGCAACCCAAGCTTCAAACTGCTCCAAGGACGAGAACGTCAAATGCTTGTTGCCCGATTCAACCGCGCCGGACGAGGCCAGCCGCCCAGCACAGATCTGGTGAATTGTTTGGTCATCATCGGCAGAAACGAAAGCCATTCCGGGTTGCAAAATGATCTTATCAACGAACCACGATGGCGTCGCGACACGCGGCAATGATATTGTGATCATTGTACCGACTCCGACCTGCGACTGAATCCCAAATTTACCACCCGCTTTTTTGATGGCTTCCCGGGCATGAAATACACCGAGTCCTGAGCCACTCTGCGTACCCTCTTTCCCATGCGTTACTCCACGCTCACCAAGGCGAGCCAGTATATCGGGTGGAATCCCTTTCCCGTTATCGCTAATTATAACGGCGACACTCTCAGCGTAACCCCTGATCGAGATTGTTACCAGACCAGGTCCGATGAGCGCTTCGATTGAGTTATTCACAAGATTTGAAATAACTCGAGCAAACTCCGGTGCGCAAATATGCGCGAAGAGACCATAGCCCTGACTCAGATCACCTTGCACTTCAATCTCCATTCGTTCTCTGAATTGCACCCGCTTTTCGCTGACAATTGAGTCGAGAAGTGAAACGAGCATGACCGATTCTGTCGCCGCCAATGCTTGGGTTGTGGACTGCTGTTCTTTTGTAGGTCGGCCCTTTTGCAAAAGCTGATTCGCGATATCATTAATACGCTGAGTGGCGTTGCGAATGATGAGCCATTTTTCTTCTGGAAGGCCCTGAAGAGTTCCAGTGATCATATTTAGCGCCGAAAGGGGCGATCGTATATCGTGAGAGACCTGGACAGCCATCGAACTCAATGCACTTTGAATCTTCGACTGCTCCAGTTCTTTTTCAACTCGACGAAACTCAATCGCTATGTGCTTGATCCCGCCAAGCATGGGTGCCCACAGAAGCTTTGTCAGATTGCTTGGTTCCTCTTCACGCCCAAACGCCAGGAGTCCCTCGAAATAGCGGGAGATACCCGTGCCACTTCGCCAAACAAAGGCAAAGAACAAGACGACGCCGAGTAAGGACACCGCACTGGCCGCAAGCGAATGGATAACCACATTCGCCTGAAGACTCCACAATATCTGGTTCAAATCGTGATAAGAAGTCAGATACGATATTGATCCCCAACGTTCACCGCCGGGACTAAAATAAACAGGTATCACTGAAAGCAAAAAGTCTGAATTGGCCTTCAAAGTAGCAAACTCGTTACTTTCCTCTAAAAGCTGATTGCCCTTTTGGATCGAGTATTCAGAAAAGAGCGCTTCCTCGCGTAGAGAGCTGAGGCGCCCTCTGACTAGCCGAATGTGCTCCATGAGTAGATCATCATGCAAACTGCTGGTTATCTGATTGAGATAGACTTGAGTTCGATGCGCAAATATCGACGAAGCTTCACTAGCCAAAGTAGAATTTCGTGCTGACGAAACAAAGAATGACGTCAAAAACGTAATTATGGCAATTGTGACTGATACCAACCAAAGTGATGATTTTTTCATGGCAATGGATGTATCGATGTATTCATGGTTGTTAAGGGCCCCACTGCATACTGCCCGACCCTTTTATGATTGATCCGGTCACCCACGCTCGGCCCAGCAAAGTAGGGCTGAATGTTCTCGCTCTGGGCACTGACGATAAATAGTGGCCATGGCATTGCAATATGCGACTGCCAATCTTTTATTTCAATAGCCGGCGTGGTTGGCTCAATAAATGGGGTACTAGAGTTGAACAGCCACCCAACTTCAGCAAGGTGCTTTGGATTAAGGTAAAAGTCACGATGATCGCCAGGTTCTCGAACGTCACACTCCTGCATTTCTAAATTGCACTTCTCTGGATTTGTTGAAACGTAGGTATAGTTGCGGCGTTGATTCAAAATAACCCCTTCGACGGCCGACAAAAAGTCAGTACTCGCCGATGATGCGTATACAAAGCCGAAGCCTCCCGGGCGGACCGTAGGTCGGAGCACAGAGACAACAACAAAGATGTCGCCAACTTTCGCTTGTAGACCAATCAGACACTCAAGTCCAGCCCCTGAGAATTTCTTAACAGCCAGTTGCATCGAATCAGTAGGTTGTAGACTCTCAAGTGGCAACCAGAGAGGAGATCGCTTTGTCAGCCAACACCCCATAACAACGTCTCGTTCAATCAATTCCGCAACCGCTGCATTCTTCGCCAGCCCCTGAGTGAGATGAGCGGCGAATCCATTTGAGCTGTGGATCGAATTCTTTTTCCCTTCGAGCAGATGGATTGACCTCTCAAAAAACTCGCTTATCGCCTTTCTAAGGGCATTCTCGCTGGAATTCCCAGAACCGAAACCGCGAATCTCCGAGCCATCCTCAAGGGAATGGTATACGCGAAAATGGTGAACGTCTGAGCCGAGCGGATCGATGAAAGTCTCTACGTTTACAAGCGAAAAATCGATCATTGCCTCGGCCCAACTCCCAATTCGGCCGGCTGAATTTTCCAGAACCGAACATCCGGGTAGAGATTAGACCAACCCGAATAATCCCAAGACTTTGAGGCAAGCAAAATGTTTTTACGATAGGCAATAGGGATTACGCCAACATTTTCTAGAAGGTCTAAACCGATTTTCTTGAGTATGGTGTGCTTGGTGTCGGGGCTCTGCATTTGTCGCGCTCGCACCAATAGTTCCTGATACTGATGTAAGTCTTGACCGACAGCAATAAGCGGTCGTGAGCTACTAAATGTTACTGAGAGGTTTTCGAGGACATCGAAAGAACTAAAGTCATTATTGATTTGCATCAGGTCGAATTGCCCTGCCTTCATCTTTGTCTCAAACTCACCAATATCCTGATAGACGTCCAAATGTATTTCGACACCCTCCTTGGTAAGAGCATCCACGATTGCTTGAGTAAATGGGAATCGGGAAGAAACCAAAAATCGAATTGTAGACATCCTATTCCCGGCACCATCCTGGATTCGAAGAAAAACCGCATTCAACTCTTGTTCAGTTGGTCGACCGAATCCGTCATTCAAAAAGATCTGCCGCGCGCGACTCCAATAGGGCTGGTAAGCATCGAAATCAATCTTGATATCACTGAGCTTCGCCGCCAACCACTGCCTTGCCTTAACATCTTGGAATTGTAGGGAAGTAAAATTGGGGGCAAGCCAGAATGTATACCCGACATGGGTATCAATGGCCTGAATGTTGGCATTTTTTTTCATTTCGGAAAAGTTCGCCGGGGTAACACCATTCATCGGAATAATAATGTCAGCTCTTCCCGATTTAAGACGCTCGAACTGATCTTCTACACTCTTGGCCCCAGTTAGACGAATTTGCTCGGGAGCGGAACCTTTAGCGAAGGGAAAGTATGGGTTCTTGAGCAAAACAATCTCTTCCGGTAAGGAACTTAAAATCGAATACGCGCCTGCGGTCACGCTCAGATCAGGAGCGCTATCATTACCGAGACTTGGCCTAAGAGGGCCAAACTCTGGATGAACGAGTTGGGTTAAGAAACCGGGATTGGATTCTTTAAGACGAATAATGAGTGTGTTTGCTTTAGTCTCAACTGATAGAATAGTCCGAAAGTCAAAGTGGGTCGTGGAGCCGACTTTCATTTGCGCTTGAATTCCTCGCGCTATCTCGTCAACGCCGATGGACTCACCATTCGACCACCGAGCATTCTTCGCAATTTGAAAAGTGTATTTTGAAAATGAGTCTTCAATTTGCCAAGACTCAGCGAGATCACCCTCGATTTGGGCTTCACGGTTAAGATGCACGAGTGGTCGAATGAGGTGCGCCATAATTAAATACTGAGTGGCGGATCTCACTTCCCGATGATTAAGCTGGGAAGGAAGTTCGGTCGCCAGAACAACCGCAAGTGAAGAATGAAGAGGAGTCTTTTTTTTCGCCGATACTGACATAGTTATCCATCCAATCGTGGCCAAGAACCCTGCTGCAATGACCCCTATCCAAATTTTGAAATTTCTAAATTTCATCATTGCGGTGCCTCGCGAGCCCCACATTAGGGACGAAATATTTCCGTGTCATTTCCTGACAACATTTCCCGCTTGATCGCGCGATTCATCATAGAACTCAAAATCTGATTAGTTTCAGGATGCAATAATTGAGATTCCTTAGCGAGTGACTCATTCACAATTTGCACGACAGCTGCCTGTTTCTGAGTCAGCAACGTCTGGTTTGCAATGATCGCTTTCACATTCGGATAAACCGCGATCTTGCCGGAAAGGTAGAGGTCATTAATAACCTTTGCTGCCTCTGTATCTGAGATCACCAAGTCATCAATGGAAACGGTGGCGCAGCTCGACCATTCGTACAAACAAGCAATAAAGACAAAATAGCGGCATTGGACACATTGTGATTCATAGACCCTCCAGAAAAGAATTTATTAGCATGAAGTATTTAAAAAAGTTCAAATTCAACTCAAGGTTTGTTAAACAATGTGGGCTTTAAACCACACCCTCGGAGGCGGCGCAACAAAATTAGGCAACGCCAAGCTTTTTCCCAGTGGAGGAGCCGGTATAAAAATGACCGGGTATCATCTCACGATCACGATCAGCGCGAGATCCTTCAAAATCACTTGCGGCGTCAACCTGATGGAGAAAGAATTTTCAATGCATATCCTTTCACTACATTTCGAAAGCAGGGTTCGAGAAAATTAAGAAATATTTTCAGACTCGAAAAAAGAGTTGTCGTCCTCAAGAACCACTATTAATTGCCCTACAGGGACCAGATGAACATTAACCTGTAAAAAGCCCTTAAAAACTGTAAATAACCTCTGCCACTTCCGAAGATCGATTTTGAGGTGCCGTCAAAACGGCACGTTTACTTGCGCAATATAGAACTTGGTCGCCAAAGTGCCCTGAGCCAGAAATACTTCTGCACGTCTTTTTACTTTCAAAGAAAGCTGCGCGACTTATTACTTTCTTTCTTACCCTATGAGTGTTGGCTCTCAAACTACCAACGCAAAAAGGCGTTCCGCTCGAGACTTCTGGGCTTCGTATTTAAACTCGAGTATTCGTTGTTATACGTTATCATCCATGTCATTTGCCGACTCTCACGCTTGAGATAAAAAACATCTCCCAGACAACCTCCTTTAAAATCAAGAAATTTTTAGCGCCCAATCCAGGGACTATTGGTATGCTATTGCCTCGCGCAAGTAGCCGTGCCGTTTTGACGGCACTCTTCTACGGGGCGCGTTTTTTATTTTCTGGACGCAATCTTTAAAGCTCATTTCTTTCACCGGCTATTGTGGGCTCCGTTTTTTATCCAGTTTTCTTCCAGTGCAGATCTGAAGGAGAAATGATTCGCCCAAGTAAAAATAAATCTAAAATTGGAACCCGACGTGAAGAGTTCCAAACGGAAGCCACTGTTTTGCTGAATAGGTCTGGGCTCCTATCTTTGGATCATCCCCAACCAACGAAACATAGCCAACGCCTGCCCAGGGTAAAAGATAGAGGCCGCTTGTTCCGATATTCCAACGATAGCCAACGCGTGGCATAATTATCACTGCATTGTATTTGACGACACCGCCAGCAACATTCTTGTCAATAAGTTCAAGTGCGTGGTGAGCCAGCTGAACCCCAACAAAAAGGCCCTCATTTTTTGAAGATGATAGGTACCTATCCACAAACAGGCCAAAGCCCGACTTCAACTTTACAGTTAAATTATCAGATGATGGGCTAATGACTAAACCTTTCATAAGGCCAGGGAATTCAAGAGAATACGTACCCAGGCCAATCACCCATGGTGACCCATCTGTTTGAACTCTGATATGGGCAGCGTAGCCACCGAATGCAAAAGTCGCAGGATCAGTCTCTACTGAGAGATCAGCGGCGTTCGCAGTTGTCGCCACAAGACTTAGCGTAAAATACAGAGCCATTACATTGAACCAAATAATCATCTTCATCACTATTCCTCCGGGTTTATAAGTGCTATAATTACTTTAATAGCCATACAGTAATTTTAAAAGTAGTAGCAAAATTGTAACTAATGGGAAGGGAAGGTAATACTTGGCGAAATCTTACTCGAAAAGTGGAAAAAATAAATTTGATGACGCTTGTAACCCGAGTTGTCCCGTAAGGAAATCGCTTGAGCTTCTTGACGGTAAGTGGACTATCTTGGTTTTACGAGATTTACTTGGCGGACCAAGAAGATTTGGAGAACTCAAACGATCTCTCGGCGATCTAAATCCTAAAACACTGACAGATCGACTTCGTCAGCTTGAGAAAGCTAAAGTCGTATCAAAAAAAATATTTGCCGAGATTCCACCAAGGGTTGAGTATTCCCTCACAAAAAAAGGAATGGCACTCAAGGGCGTGATTGAGGCGCTGGCTCAGTGGGGAACCGATTGGATTTAATATAAACTAGCAAATTTAAAAAGGCCCGAACCTGCACGTACCTTTTGGTTTGGTACGTTTCATTTTTTATATTCAAGCCATGCTTCGCGAAGTCTTTTTCGCTGTTATTGGCGCAAGGAAGTACGCACGAGCTTCTTTTAATGCACCTACAAAAACTATTATGACAAGTGTACAGCAGTTATTAAGGGCGGTTCCAAACAAGCAGACTTGCAAATAGCAAGTTTCATTGCGGCTCCACCCATTCTCCTTATTGGCAAGTCTTTAGCTACGGATTCAAGCAAAGGACCACTTGATGAACATTAAGACCAAAATAAAGGATGCGTTCGCTGGTGCCTGGTTTAGAGTCCGCTCTAAAGAAAGTTCTTTTTATCTTCTTGTAACTCCCTACCTCTTGAACTACCATTTTTATCTTGAAAAGGGGAAGACTGTGAAAAAAAATTGGATTTTTGGTGTCGCAGGAATTTTACTGGCTTTGTCCGGTTGTATTGGTGATAAAACAAAAGCCCCTTTGCACGTAGGGATCAAGTTGGTCAGGGCTTCGATGATACAAAATATTTCATCTCCGGCAGATTCATCAAATCCAATTTTAAATTTCGCAATCCCGGCCTGGCAATCCTTCACTCCTGATGTAATTGCTATACCATTTTTCTCTGTTGGATTGAAGGATTCATTCGGCGTTGAGCATGAGATCTACAACTGTGCCGCACAGACTAATGATGCTTGTCTCATTCAACTTTCGGCAAATCCTGACTCAATGAACTTGATTGATACATCTAATTCTGGGGTCGCTCTTGGAACTTATGTCAGTGTCTATGTGCGCACGTGCACAAGTGGAAATCAGTATTTTGGAAGAATGCAGGGATCAATCACCATGGGTGGTCTTCGCTATGTAACACAAGCTTCTGGGCTTATTGCTAGCGAAGTTGCACAAGTAGGAGATGCTGTATTCCCTGCCCTGGGATGCAAACATGAATATATTTTCCCATCGCCGGTTACTGTCGCAGATACGACCCAAAAAACTTTGCAATTTTATATGGATATGAACGATGTTGCATGGGCAGCAATTGGCGATGCCGCGACGTCGAACAGTTGGAACCCGTCTACTTGCACTGGCTCAAGTGCTACAGCCGGGCCCTTTGCATGTATATCTTATCCAGAAGTAGCCGTTAACCTACTTGCATCTCCAAGCGCGCCAAATCCAGATCATGAAGCATATCATGTCAATGGTGGAGCAACGTTTTCTTTGTTTTTTGCAAACAATAGACCCTTAAGTGGTTGGGCAAGGCCCTATTACACTTATGGAGTCTATAATTTCCCTGGCTTTAATGCTGGTACTCCATTTAAAACTTTTTCTTTAAATGCCAATGGCACATTAAACTTAGAAACTTTTCCTAATTTTGGGTCAACGCACGGGTCTTTTTTGGCCACTGCATTTCAACGAATAACTCATG
>JANMPT010000030.1:0-22917 GCA_031370005.1 Bdellovibrionales bacterium
GCCTTATTGCTCGTAAAATCACTAAAGCCTATCGTGGAAGCAAACTCACAACTCCCTTTTGGCAGGGCTTAGCCTTTACGAGGGTATTAAAAAGCTCTTTTGAAGAGATGCAGCTTAAAGGCTATTTTCAGGCCAATCGCGAGCAGGCTGAGAAGGGTTATTCGGCTCGACAAGAATACTTGGATAGATTCAATCGCTGGGCTTATCGACTGCGGGTTCAGGATGACTCCTGAGGGTCTGGTATAAAACACCCCTTTCGACCTTTCTGAGCACGACGTGAGTCGGATCTAGTTTTGAGACTGAAGTTCTCATTGCAAGACAGTCCTGACGCACTCATAAAATAAGTTTGAGTAGGAGCAGAACTCAGGGGATAATTAAGAGAGTAGTACGTGGAGGCTTTCCTTGAGTAATACCAAGCGTAATTTCATGCGTTTTGCGGGGATCACCGCAGTGGTCTCCATCGTCGATAAATTCTTATTACATCCCGCCCTCGCTCAAACCTGGCAAAAAGTAGCCAACCCCAGCGGTGCGTCTGGCACTTGGCAAAAGCTCACTGTCGCTTCAACTACAAATACTATCGGTATGGCTTCTGTGGCTGGTGGAAATGCTCATACAGTTGCGCTGAGGTCCGATGGTTTGGTTTTTGCTTGTGGATATAATGGCCTTGGTCAGCTAGGGGATAATTCGACAGTCATTAAATCAACTTTTGTGCAGGCCCTGGGTATTTCTAATGCAGTGGCGATTGCTAGTGGGAGTTTTCACACGCTAGCACTGAGATCTGATGGTTTAGTTTTTGCCAGTGGGAATAATGCCGCTGGCCAACTTGGAAACAATACAACTGCTGCCAAATCAACTTTTGTGCAGGCTCTTGGTATTTCTAATGCAGTGGCGATTGCTGGTGGGAGTTCTCACACGCTAGCACTGAGATCTGATGGTTTAGTTTTCGCAAGTGGATATAATGTCAATGGCCAACTTGGGGATAATACGACAGTCAATAAATTAACCTTTGTGCAAGCTCTTGGTATTTCCAATGCAGTGGCGATTGCTGGTGGGTATTATCACACAGTAGCGTTGAGATCTGATGGTCTGGTCTTTGCTTGTGGATATAATGGCCTTGGTCAACTTGGGGACAATACATCTGCTGCCAAATCAACTTTTGTGCAGGCTCTTGGTATTTCTAATGCAGTGGCGATTGCTGGTGGGAGTTTTCACACGCTAGCACTGAGATCTGATGGTTTAGTTTTCGGCAGTGGGAATAATGCCACTGGCCAACTTGGAGACAATACGACAGTCAATAAATCAACTTTTGTGCAGGCTCTGGGTATTTCCAATGCAGTGGCGATTGCTAGTGGGTATTATCACACAATAGCGCTGAGGTCCGATGGTTTAGTTTTCGGCAGTGGGAATAATGTCAGTGGCCAACTAGGGGATAATTCGACAGTCATTAAATCAACTTTTGTGCAGGCTCTGGGCATTTCCAATGCAGTGGCAATTGCTAGTGGGGGTACTCACGCAATAGCCCTGAGGTCCGATGGTTTAGTTTTCACCAGTGGGAGTAATACCAATGGCCAGCTAGGGGACAATACGATAGTCAATAAATCAACTTTTGTACAAGCTCTGCGGCCTTGAGCTATCTCCTCTCATTTTTTAATTGGCCTCCTGTTGAAAATCCGCTATCTTCCACCCTTTAATTCGAGGAGCAATTATGGAACAAATCGCTTTTGAAACTATTCAGAATTCTATTGACCACATTTGTGGTATCACCGCCGAAGAGGACCTTGATGTTGTTTCCCAGGCTCTTTTTGACGCGCAGCCAGCGCTGGCTGGCTTTGTTGTGGAATTTATCGAAGATATGAGTGAAGAAGCGAAAGATTTGGGCTTCATGATGGCTTTGATTCTTTGGAAAAGTTTTGCAGAAAAATATCCTCAACTGCGCACTGTTGGCGAAGATGAAGTGGTCGCTAAATTCGAAGAGCAAGAGCCCGATCTTGAGAAGCTCCTGCAATTGAATGATGATATGCTTGAAGAAATTCAAAAAAATGAAATATTAAATGGTCAACCAGAAGTCTTGAGCTATGTAACTCAAGAGCTCTTTGCGCCTGAAGAGGAAGAGCCCTCTTTGGACGAAGATGAAGAGTTGCAATTGTTCATGGTCTTGAGATTCTTCTCTAATTGCCTGAATGACGCCGCTAAAGAAGTGACGTCTACGACCAAGCACTAATTTTCTAGAACAAAGAGATTAAAGCATATCGCTTCCAGCGAGTGGGCGCTTATCTTGTCAAATTCTAGATAGTTATACGGTATTGGTACAGTTAAAATACACATTTAAGACAATAAAATTGCAATTTTATTACGACTGTGCTACACTGTAGTTCGATTGAAACTAAGGAAGAATCACCCACCATCTATTGAAAGGGGGCTTAGGTGCAAACGTCAGCTATTGGTCTCAAAGAGCTTGGTGCCATTAAAAACTATCTCAAAATTCTGAGCGATGATCAGAAAGGGTTTCGTCCTGATGTCCTCCGACAAATCACTGGTTTGGCACCGCAGAATCTTTCGAAGAGCACGGGTGTTCCGAGATCAAGATTATACGATGAGGTTATTAAATTTAAACCCTCATCTGAACTCATGCGCAAAATTCTTCATGTCGTGATAGCGACCGACGAGGCTTATGAACTTATGAACAATAATGCTGCTGATACAGCTTTGTGGCTGAGTTCTCCGAGCACTATCTTTCTAGGATACAGCCCATTCGAGGTTTGCTTGCAGGGCCGAGGAGAAGAAGTTATCAGTTGGTTGAAAACTCGAACGGGTAAGCAAGCTGGTACCGGCTTCTAATGAAGAAGCCGTTTCATCGAAGCAAAAAAGTAGTCAAGAAAACGCTTCAGTTGCAAAGCAAGAAAAGTGGTTTAACCCATCGCATTGACGATTTTGATGGATTCGAGAAATTTGCCAAATCCATTTTGCATAAATTTGCTACCGATAATCAATTGCAGTTAGCTCAATCTTTGAAATTCCAAGAAGCGGTCGGAGGCATCTCTTTAGATATGAGCTTTTTGAAAAGCTATGATCGGCTTGAAAGTTATCGAATTTGTTTTGATGGACTTGAGCCACTTTCAATTGTAGGAAGTTTTGGTTGTGGTGGTCGCTTTAACGTGGGGGCATCACAAAAATCAGAACATTTTCAACATGAAATGGCTGCCTGTATCTACGCTGCTTCAAGTATTGATTGTGCAAAAGCGGAGACTGGTCCGCACCAGAACCCTGAGATTTATGAGCTCTCTCTTTTGAAACCAATCAAACTATGGGATGTGAAGGCGTTGTTTTCGTCATTGGATAATTCTGAAAGCCTGATTTCTTCTATTGAGAAAAGTCCTTTCAATATGCAATGGTCCCTTCAAAAATTTCCAACACCGTCTCAGATTCTCGGATCGGCACTAAGGAAAATTGGCGGTGACGGCATCCTGTATCCATCAACCAAATTCAGTGAAGGAACCGTTTTTGGATTTTTTGTTAAAGATGGTGCAGAGGCTGAAGCTAGGTTCAAGGCTACTCGAATCAGTGATGGTCAACTAGAGTTGCCAGTTCAGGAACAGAGTACCTGACAAGATTCGTCGTGAGAATTAGATGTCGCAATAAAAACATAAAATTGATTTTAAGAATCAACGGGTTCAACACCAATGTTGGTTTGTTTTTTTCGGAATTCTCCAGCCCATTTCCATGTTGATCCAAACATTTTCTTATGCAGTTTTCTAAGGCCTGTTGCCGACAATAAATCTTTTTTAAGAGTGCGACTGCTCATCGCCCACTTCACAGCATCAGCGATGTCGCTCGCCTCAAACTCGTTGAGTTCCTGCTGAGTTGATAGGCGAGGGATTAGTCCTTTGAGTGTTTCCTCATCTAATGGGGTTGCGCCCACAGGACTTTTAATTTTCATTTAGCTTTCCAAATGCGCCGATCCTGATTCGATAGCATCTCCTGCGCAAGCTTCTCTATAAGTTGCTTTTGAGCCTTGGTGGAGGTGCCTTGAGATTCAAGCTTCATGGTGTTTTCAACATCTTTTGTAATAGCTCTTGCCGCAGTCAGAGCTTGTTTTTTCAGAGCCTCTTCAAGGCTTATTTTTGGTACTAAAAAATAGACGAATTCACAGTTTAATCCTTCGGCTGTTTTGTGCATTGTTTCTAGCGTGAGCTTGCCTGTGACTTCGTCTTTTTCAATTCGTTCTATGCGTTGCTTAATTACTCCCAGCCGAGAGGCAAGATCTTGCATCGACATACCAAGGGCCTCTCGAATTTCTTTAACCCAGCCTGCGGACGGCACTTTCGTTTTTAATCCAACCAATCCTTCAAAGAATCGGTCTAACTGCATTCTGCGCAAGCCCTTTGTGTTCTTCATTCTTACCGTCCTCACATAAGTAGACTTATTACTTTTTAACGTCTATTTATAGATAGACTATTAATCATAGTTTGTCTATATATGTATGGACCTTTATCCAAGTATTATTGCATTAAATCTTAGCGGACTTGGATGGTCATATTCTTTAAAACAAGTACCTTCGGTAGGCGACGCTTGAGATAAGTCCCAGGCCCGCCATTGTGGTGAGCATGCTGGAACCTCCGTATGAGAGAAGCGGTAAGGGGACGCCTACAATGGGCAGCAGGCCGATCACCATTCCGATATTTACAAACATATGCCAGAAAACATAACTGAGGACTCCCACCGATAGGAGAGCCCCAAACTTGTCTCGGGCGTTCATGGCAATTCTGAGGCCGAGAATAAACAGTAAACAAAAAAGCCCCATGGTCATCATGCTGCCAACGAAACCGTGTTCTTCACTGAGAACACTATAAATGAAATCCGTATGGCGCTCTGGTAAGAACTCGAGCTGTGACTGTGTTCCCTTGCGGAAACCTTTTCCTAGGAATCGACCACTACCCACTGCGATTTTGGATTGGATACTATTGTATCCCGTTCCGCGGGGATCGTTGGTAGGTGACATGAAGGTCAAAATACGATTTTTTTGGTATTCACGAAGACCGAACTGCCATGCTACTGGTGCAGTGACAACCACTGCAGTGATCACGATGGCTAAGATCCATTTTTTTACCTTGGCAAAAAGAATCATCGAGCTGCCGATAGCGGCCAACATCATTCCAGTTCCCAAGTCTGGTTGCTCAACGACCAGGCCAAATGGGATGAGTAGAACAAGCAAAGGTACAGTGAGCTGCTTAATGCCCATTCCGGGACCTGCACTATTGCGAGTCGCAAGGATTTTCGCCATGAGTACTATTAGTGCCAGCTTCATTGTTTCGGACGGTTGATAGCGAAAGAAACCTAAATCAATCCAACGTTGGGCTCCAAGGGCCACAGTTCCAAAAAGAGTAGTGTAAAGAAGTGCCCCGAGGTTTAGAATGAAAACCAAAATCGCAAGGCGAGCCACAATGGCATAATCTAAGAGTGTACAGATAAAAAAAACACTCCAGCCAATGCCGAGCCAGACAAACTGAGAAATAAACAAAGGCTCCACGTCACGGGAGTGTGGACCATGGGTCGCACTATATAGGTTCACCAGGCCGATGATATTCAGCGCAAAAATTACTAAAATAAAATTCAAATCAAGACGTTTAAATATTGTTCTCTTTTCGACTTGTATTGAAAAATCCATTTTTATTCTCCTTCCGTGGTTGTAGCTGGAAGATTGATTTTCGTGGCTTTCTTCATATGAAGTTGTTTTAAGCCAGCTTCAATTATTTCAGGATGGTATTTTTGGAAGTAAGCTTGAACAATGTCCCGGACGATAGGGGCTGCTCCCGTATTGCCATGGCATGCATGCTCTGCAAGGACAGCCACGGTGATCTCAGGTTTATCAGCAGGAGCCCAAGCAACAAACCAACCGTGGTGGCGCATTTGAATGGGGCGTGACGTGCAGCTTGCATATATTTGATCAGCGGAGAAATTCATCACCTGAGCTGTTCCTGTTTTTCCCGCCATAGGCACGCCAGGGACCTTCCAAAATCTAGCAGTTCCGTGTTCTCCATTGGCAACACGTCTCATGCCTTCTTTAACAACTTTGAATGTTGCAGTTGAAATCTTAACGCCGGTTTTTTGGGTCTCAGTCAGATCACGAATCACTTGCGGGAAGTTTTCTTTTAAGACCTTTCCCTCTTGATCAATAATCTTTTGAATTATAAATGGCTTTACAACTTTTCCTTCAGTACCAATTGCATTGTATGCCACGGCCATCTGAATCGGCGTGACTTCAACAAAGCCTTGTCCGATCGCAGTACTTAAATTTTCACCAGGCTGCCACTCCTCGCCAATAGCTGCTTTTTTCCACTCGGAGTTCGGCATTGTTCCAGCCACCTCGCGGGCAAGCTCGATGCCTGTTTTTTGACCAATTCCCAGGGGGTTGATGTAGGCATACATCTTATCAACCCCAAGAGCGATGCCCATTTTGAAAAAGAAGACATTCGCACTTCTTTCAATTGCTTCATAGATCGTGATCATTCCATAACCATTTTTACTACTATCATGGTAAGGTCTGCGACCGAACATAAAGACGCCAGGGGCTGCAACCAATGTGTTCGGTCCGATGACTTTTTCTGAAAGAGCTGCAACCGCCACGAAGGGTTTAAAAGTAGATCCAGGAGACGTATAATCTTGAATTACTTTGTTGCGAAGTGGTTTAAATGGATCATTAACAAGCTTCGACCAAGTCTGCGCCGAGAAACCTGTTGAGAAATCGTTCGGATCAAAAGAGGGCGTGCTGACCCAGGCCAAGACCTCGCCATTAGACTTCATCGCAAAGGCCGCGCCAATACGTTGATTATCTGTCATGGATTTATAGGCTGCCTCTTGAATATCGCGGTCTATGGTTAAAACGGCATTATTTCCGTGGATGGGTTCTTGATTGCGAATTTGTTCACCATAAATATTAGGCGTTGTGGTGACCGTTTCACGGCCATGGGCGTCGACTTGAATAAAGCTTACGCCGTCTTTGCCGCGAATATCTTTTTCAAGGGTCTCTTCTAGACCGCTTTTGCCAATGATATCCCCTTGTTCAAACATAAAAATATTTTTATAGAGATCATTCATCAAAGGAATTTGACGTTTTGAGATCTCAGCCACGTAGCCAAAGACCTGGGCACCGTCTTCCTTTAGTGGGTAGAAGCGTACAATGGACTCACGGATCTCAAGGCCCGGAGTATCTAAGCGAATGCGCTTTAAACGAAAGACCTCTTCGCGACTCAAATTTTCTTTTAAACGAACTTGGGCGAAGGGGCCATTTTGCTTGCGACTTTTTTGAACCTTTTGAGTGATCTTATCTGCATCCATTCCCAAGATTGGGCTAATAGTATTGGCTATGGCATCCAGATTTTCTATGTACTGTGGTGAAAGAATGGCCTCAAAGCCCGGCAAGTTCTCAACGAGAACTTTGCCATTGCGATCTAGCATCAAGCCGCGTGGAGCTGTGATTTTATTTTGCTTCACCCGATTTTTTTCAGAAAACTCGCGGAGCTCATTTCCCGTGATAATTTGCAAGTACCACAGACGGGCCGAAAAAATCACAAAGGTGCAGGCAACCATAACATAAAGAAGTCGATATCGTGGTTGATACTCCTTGGCCTCATCTGGGTCATTTACGTAGTCACTCATAATTCGTATCCCCGTGACTCTGGTGTCATCTCATCCAAAGTCAGCTTATCAATTTTCATTAGGACCCAGAACATTGGAATACAGAATGCAGGAGTCAGCCCTAGCTGAATAAGGCGGTTCCAAAACTCAATCGGTGCTGAGTTTTTCTCGATCACTAAGGAACTAAAGAAATAGGTCACGTGATAGCTAAAAGCGGCCACGCAACACATGATTGTATAGTAGGCAGGCCCTTCCCAAAAGACGCGGCTGCGAATTGAGTAAAGGATCAGATACACTAGTAGCAGACATATTAAGAGCATCTTTATCGGCATCGCTGTAAAGCCCATGATAGCCAGGCTCATAATGCAGATAATAAATAGGGCGCTATAGAGTTTGCGGTAGATAGCTACGTACACAATCAAGCTAAGCCATAGCATGGGCGTGGGAACAAGGCCAAAGAGCTGATACCAAAAGGTATTTTGGAATCCAGCGACAAGCACTAAAACTAAAAGCAGCAAAATGAAATTAAGGACCTTATTCCAATGAATTTTCACTGAGCCTTCCCCGTCGCAGGAATTGGAGAAACTGCTTGTGGAGGAAGGCGTTCAGAAAGATCTGTATTTAAGGCATTGATGACAACAAAGACTTCTTCCACTTTGTAGGGGTCTACGATGGGCTTCAAATCGACCTTTAAGGAAACGCTGAAGTTTTTTCGTTCTATGGATTCAACAATAGCCACAGGGAAACCTTTTGGAAAAATATTATCTAGACCGCCAGTCACCACAAGATCGCCTTTTTTCACGTCTTCCGTTTTTTCAACATACTTTAATTGGCAAGTACTTGGGTTTTTACCCTCGACAATTCCATGGGCACGAGTTCTTTCCACCACGCCGTCAACCACCGAGTAACGATCGGTGATTAGCATTACATTGGAGGTCAGAGCCTCCGGGCGATAAATATAACCTAAAACCCCTTGCACGGTGATCACGGCTTGGCCAGCTTTTAGGCCATGCTTTGTGCCTTTATTGATAGTCACTGTTTGGTGATCGGCGAAAAGATCGAGGGCGATAACCTGAGCGCTGACGAGTTCCATTTTTGTCGACTGGCGGAAGTCTAAAAGGGCCCGCAGACGATTGTTCTCATTTTTCATTTCAATAACTTCAGTCATGCGAGTCAATAGTTCGTTGTTTTTGCTTGCGAGCTCGAGATTGCGCTTTTTGATGTTAATAAGGTCCAAATACATTGCAGTTGTTCCGCGAACGCCTGCTGAAAATCCGTAAAAAACCTCTTCGGCAAGGCTAGCCATGAGGCCAAAGGGGCGGGAGAGCCAGTTGGATTCTTGGGGTTTTTGCTGCATATTGATAGAAATAAGCGGTAAAGCTAAAACAATAACTATCATAGTCAACTTTTTCAGATTGATATTAAAGAAATTCAACGCGCACCTCATTACATAATGAAACGGTAACAAAAAGCCTCTCTGATTCCAACAGTTTCTCCTTGAAAAAAAATAATTTCCGTTGGGTAATGGAAAGCTCGAAACACAGGAGTTTTAAAAATATGTCTCAGTCCATGGCAGATCGTCTTAGAAAACAAGTTTCAACAAAGAACCTCACAGCAATGATTGTCTTTGGAGCCATCATTCTGGTGTTTGTTTTTTTTGGGTTCTCCGGACGTCTTGGCGGCGGGGGGCTTGGTGCTGCTGCTCAAGTCAATGACGCTTTGATTTCGGTGGCTAATTTGCAATCTGCTGAAAACAATCTTCGTCAGATCTATGGCGAAGTGTTTGGTAATGATGCATTTAGACTGAGAACTGAGGCACTTCGCAGTCTGGTGGATCGAGAATTGATGTCCCAAGCTGCTCGTAAAAGCGGCATCATTGTAGCAGATTCTGAGATCGCCCAGACTATAACTAAAGATATTCCTGTTTTCCAAGCCAAGGGGCAGTTCCAGAAGGAGTACTACCTTCGTTATTTAGAAATGACTCATCAAACACCTAAGGATTTCGAGAACAGCATTCGCCAACAACAAGAGGCCTTGCGTGTTCGGCATTTATTTGACGTGGCATCTGGTATGACGACCCTCGAGGCAAACAAGATGGCGGATTTGAAGGCATATAAAATGAATGTTCAATTTGTTAAGTTAGACCGTAAACAACTGCTTAAGAGTTTCATGGTGAGCGCTGCGGAGGCAGAAAAGGCTTTGACTAACGCGGAGTTCCTTAAGAGGGCACAGGATTATTTCACTAGAAACAAGTGGGATTACTCCCAAGAAGAAGAAGTTCATATTCAGCACATTTTATTGCAAGTAAAACCCGGCGCAAGCGAAGAAGATGCCAAAAAAGTCCTCGCAAGGATTCAAGATTTGCAAAAGAAAGCCGCATCCGAGGACTTTGGAAAATTGGCCGCAGCAAATAGTGAAGACCCCAGTTCCAAAGTTAAAAATGGCGATTTGGGTTTTTTTGGACGAGGCAAAATGGTGAAAGAGTTCGAAGATATGGCCTTCACAGCTCCTATTGGTCAAGTGATGGGACCGGTGAAAACTCCATTTGGCTATCATTTGATCAAAGTGATCGAGAAAAAAGCAGCCCAGGAACCTAATTTTGAAAAGCAAAAAGTCCAAGTAGCTCAAAAAGTTTTGGCAGAGGATAAGCTTATGGCCGAAATGAAAAGCCTTGAAGGGGCGATCAGTAAAGGAGACGAGCTTGCCTTGGAATCAAGTCTTAAGGACATCAATGCCAAATGGGAAGAGACGGGAATTTTTGACCTTTCTCAAGATGTAGCACCGAAGATTAGCAGCGCCCTTGCCAACAATGCACTATCAGAGTTGGCGATGGAGCAAAAGCTTTTGAAACGTATCATACACGATGGGGATGATGAGTACATTTTAAAGCTTAAAGAGGCGAAAATGGAGACCCCTGTTCCATTAGACTCCATGGCCAAAACAATGACGGAATCTTATCGTTCCAGTATGCTTTTTGGAAACTGGCTCAATGAGTTCAAAAAAGTTTCAAAAGTGGAAGTAAATAACTCACTTCTAAAGCCCTGATGACTCTAAGTTTGCATCGCTCACATAAAATTACTCTGGATATTGCTAGGCCTGAGGATGAAACTCGGGCTTTTGTATTTGATGTGAGCCTTGGTTTGGGGAAAGACCCTTCGCAAGTTGATCCTCTTTCGGGAATGTTATTTAATTTGATTCAGCTTGATCAAATCCTTCTTGAGCTTACCAATATATTGAATTCAAAAACTTGGAGTACCATATCAGCAATGTTTTTAGCATCTCAAGAGTTTATCGAAACACGGGGCACGGCTCTAGGCGCTGTGGCAGAGCTTTGTTTTTATGAAAAAAGAGGCTTTTGGTTTAAGTCACAATTGGGCAAGTTTCTCAGCGGTCGGGAAGAAGTTTGCGAGTTGGATTCAAAACTCTTCAGAATACGTTATCAATTTCCATTTGATGAGAATCACTGGGAACAACAAGTTTTTAAAGTAAAGAATGTGAATGACCTATTTTCAGACAAGGTCTTCCAAGACAATCCAGGACTAGAGACCATCGACGTCGAGAACTTGGCGACCTCTGAGCGGTGGCGATATAGCCTGAGCTCAAGCCCACTTTAACGTATGCTTTTTTCAAAGGCAATGGCCTCTTGCAGACCTTCTTGAAGGGAGCACTGCTCACTCCAGCCAAGGCCTTCGAGCTGACTGATGTCTAGACATACTTCCATGGCTTCATTTTTTCGATAAGGAAGTGCGCCAAACTTTAAGCTCGTATTTGTATTGTTGCACAAATCTTTAGTCAAAATAACAAAATCCCTGATGGATATTTGTTTTTTTGAGCCAACTTGGAATGAGCTATAGCCCGGTTGAATTTTGTTAAGATTTTCGAGAATCCTACGAAAGGCGCGAACGACATCATCAATATGAATAAAACTTCTTTTTTGTTCTCCGAGGGTCAACTCCAGGTCCTTTTTTTCATTAAGTACGAGGTCTCTAATGATCTTGGATGTGAATTTGGAAGGGTCATCGCCCTTTCCATAAAAATGCTCAAGTTCCATGTTAATCGATTTGATTTTATCAGAGAAAAATAAAAACCAATCTTTAAACTGGGACTTAGATAAAGAGTAGTAGTTGATTCTTTTATCTAAAATTGTATCCGTATTGATAAAGAATTCCACTTTATTTTCGAAGGCATTTTTTAATAGATGTAGTGGCAGAATCAGATTTGCTTCGATCGTCTCATCGAGGTCATTCTCATCGCGACCATAATTCGTGGCACAGTGAATGACACCAAAAAAACTCTGATTTTTGAAGAGCTCACTGAGGTTGGTTTCTTCAATGTTTGCGGTAGTAAGTTTATCGAGAATGGAATTAACTCGAAGTGTATTTGATTTGATTCTTTTAAGAATATAGATGTCATAATCAAGAACCAAATTATTGACTAAGTTACTACCTAAATAACCAGTAGCCCCTGTAATAAGAATTTTTTTCTTCGCTATTGTTAACGTCATTGCTGCTTTGGAATCACTTTAAAAATTTCCAGAACAGACCATAGGTAAAAAGAGCCCAAATAGTGGTAAAAGCATCTTTGAGGCGGATCTTTTTACCCTCAGCAATAGAGCGGCCATAGTATGAAATTGGAACTTCGTAGAAAATAGCGCCTTGAGCACGAAGTCGAAAGAGCATTTCGATTTCAATTTGGAAACCCTTTGTTTGAAAAGAAAGGCTGCGAATGAGGGGGCCATCAAAAGCCTTGGCTGCCGTTTCAACATCAGTGAGATTGAGGTTTGCCAGCAGATCTGCAATGAAAGTGAAGAATTTATTAGCTAAATAATTATAAAAATATTGTGCCCTGTGGGCTTTTCTAACCAACATGCGAGATCCAAAACAAACTTGCCCGTGGCCGTTGGCAATAGGATCAATCAAATTAATTAGTTCATTTGGATCATATTCTAAATCGGCATCTTGTCGCACGACAATGTCACATTTGGTTTGTGCAATGCCTTTGCAAAGCCCATGACCGAGCCCTTGATTCTTGACGACTTCAACAAGCTTTATTTTTGAATTTATAGCCATGTGTTTTTTTATAACTGCGCCCGTATTGTCCGTGGACCCGTTGTTTACGCAAATAATTTCAGTGATGAAGCTAAGGACATTTAGTTTTTCTAAGACGGCGCCAAGGGTTCTATCTTCATTGTAAGCGCATATAACGACGGAGATGGTTTTGTTGTTAACTTGTTCTTTAAAGTCAGTGTTTTGCATGGCCACCATTCATTCAGATTTTCTTAGTTTGTTATTTATGTAACGATATCGTTTCTTGTCAATTCTTTCATTAGCGCACAGCATAAATAGGTGAAGGCTCTTGTCACGGGAATGAGTCGTCCATGAGACTCTAGGCTTATGACAATCTTTAGGTTGGTATTATTTTTTTGGATCGCACTTCATACTTCTCAGTCAGCTATTGATCTGGCTGATTTTCTTTTAATTGTCGCAGCTTTTTGGCTGGCCATCAAAGCTCATGATGTTCAATCTTTGTTGAAGTCTTTTCGACCCTACTGGCTGTGGCCTTTTTGGATTTTAGTGGTAGCGCTGGGCTTTGTTCTCGGCGCTTCTGTTGAAGCAAAAGTGGCTCTCAAGTTTATTTGGGAATTCCGGTGGTTCATCAGCTTCATCAGCTTTATATATCTCTTTAAGAAGCTGGAGTGGAGCGAGGTTCAAATTAGATATTTCTCACTAGTACTTTTGTTTTTTTCGATTCTGGATATTATTTTATTTTTTGTCGATTATGAAAAAGACCCTCGCGCTGGAGGGCTTTTTGGCCATTCAATGCCCTTTGCCCACACCATGGGGCCGTCGGCTTTATTCCTTCTTTTTGTGGGTCTTAAAAAATCATTGGAAAAAGGCCAGACTCTTCTTTGGAGAGCTGTGTATTTTTTAGCTCCAATATTGGCAAGTATCTTGGTTGTCTTAAGCTTCACTCGAGGAGTTTGGATCGGATTTGCCTTTGCCCTTTTGTTTTGTGCGGGCTTCTTGGGCAGAAAAGTATTTATGGGTTCTGTTCTGGCCTTGGTCTTAACAGGTGGAATTCTTTTTTATGGATCAGAGCGAATTCAGAATCGTGTATTGGGTAAAACCAATGCAGAATCACAAAGCAATAACGAAAGAATGTTGTATTGGAAAGCGAACCTTCAGATTTTTAAAGATTATCCACTTCTTGGCATTGGTTATAGTCAGAACAATGTTCATGTTGAAGAATACTTGAAGAAAGATGGTGTTGAATGGCTGGTGGGGGCTCATGCCCACAATCAGTATATTCATTTCTTAGCGGGAACGGGTATTTTAGGTCTTGCGTGCTTTGTGACTTTTTTAGCTTTGGTATTCTATCCAATCTTCAGATATCTGTTACTCTTGCGGAAGCAGAAAATATTTTCAGATCGGTACTATCTATTGATAGGTATTTTTGCCGGTATGTTATGTTTCGTGATTGGCGCTTTGACTGAGTCTAATTTTAGCATTGCAAAAAACCGCTTTATGTTTTTATTTATCGCCGCATTTGGTTATGCAATGAGCACCTATAAATCATCAAAATCTTCTGAAAAGTAGGAACTATGTGCGGAATTTTTGGTGTGATAGGAAAGCGTGATATAGAGGAAATCAAAACCGCAAATCGCAAGATCTCTCACCGCGGGCCAGATGCGGAAGGCTATTGGTTTGATGATGGGAACTCAGTTGCCATTTGTCACCGCAGGCTTTCTATTTTAGACCTGACTGAAGCAGGTGCCCAGCCAATGAGGTCTGATAGCGGGCGCTATATCATTAGCTTTAATGGAGAGATCTATAACTTTTTGGAGTTAAAGTCGAAGTTACAAAAAACCAATTGGCAAGGCTCTTCGGATACGGAAGTTCTCTTGGCTTGCTTTGAAGAGTGGGGCCTAGAGAGGGCTCTTGAAAGCATCGAAGGTATGTATGCAATTGCCCTTTGGGATATTCAAAATAAAACAATGACTTTAATAAGAGATCGTTTAGGTGAGAAGCCGCTTTACTACGGAGTAATCCAAGGAGCATTTGCATTTTCTTCTGAGCTAAAGCCTTTTGTGAGCCTTTTTAAAAATGAACTTAAGATCAACACCGCAGCACTTGAAGATTTCTTTAGGCGAAGTTGCATCTCTGGCGACAAAAGCATATATAAAGAGATCCATAAATTGCCTGCGGGCCATTTCGTGGTGGTTTCAATTCAGGATCTCAAAAACAAGAAAGCATTTTTTGAACCAAAGAGCTACTGGGCACTTCGGGACCTTCCTTTGGGAAGCCTGAAGCTTTCGCAAGAAGAGGCCATTGGGCAGCTTGAAGTAAAACTCAATAAAGCCGTTGGCCAGCAAATGATTGCCGATGTCCCCTTGGGGGCTTTTTTATCTGGTGGAATTGACAGTTCTTTAATTGTCGCCCTGATGCAGTCCTTAAGTTCAAAAAAAGTAAAAAGTTTTTCAATTGGTTTTGCTAGTCACCATCATGACGAAGCACCACAGGCTAAAGCGGTGGCCGACCACTTAGGAACTGAACATGAGGAGCTTTATGTTACCGAGGCAGACCTTTTGGCGGAGGTTCCGCTGCTGTCAAAGATCTATGATGAGCCTTTTGCGGATTCCTCCCAGATCCCGACTATTCTGGTTAGTCAAATGGCGCGAAAATATGTGAAAGTTGCATTGTCAGGAGATGGTGGAGATGAACTCTTTGCAGGATACAATCGTCATGTTTTTGCCGAGCAGTACTGGAAAAAACTCAGTTTGATTCCGCTTCCGTTGCGAATTATAGCCGCGAAGTCTTTAGCCGGGCTTCCTCCTTCAACCTGGGAATTTGTTTTTAAAACTATTTCGCTGGGGACCTCGCAGCCCCATGAGAAAATTTACAAATTAGCCGAGGCCCTAAGGTCTCCTACCATGGCTGATTTTTACAGAGGCGTATCAACACATTGGAATGATATGTCTCCTTTACTGAATAAGGATATTAAATCCTCAGAGCAGGATTGGGATGTTCACACAGCCCTTGAGATGACTCTGGCAGATGCGAAGTGGTATATGCCTGATGATGTTTTGGTCAAAGTAGATAGAGCATCAATGTCGCAGAGTTTAGAAACTCGTGCTCCATTCCTAAATAAAGACGTCCTTGAAATGGCTTTTGGTTTGCCAATGAGTTTTAAAATTCATGACGGACAGACTAAGTGGATTCTTCGGCAAATACTTTATAAACACGTTCCGAAAAAGCTTATTGAACGCCCAAAGATGGGCTTCGGGGTCCCTTTGGATTCATGGTTGCGCAAGGAGCTTAAAGATTGGGCTTGGAGTCTGCTGAGCCCCCAAGCCCTTAGCCAACAAGTTTTTTTAGACGCAAAAACTATTCATCAGAAATGGAATGAACATCAGAGCGGCACTCGCAATTGGCAGACAGAACTTTGGGATGTATTGATGTTTCTGTCGTGGTGTCAGGAAGCTCATGTTTAAAAAGTTAAGAATAGTTGAGAACGAAAATTTTTATACTTGGCTGACGCTGCTTTTTCTTTTGGGTCAATGGATTATTATTAGTATAACTGCGGTTAATGTGCCAGCGGGTGATGAGTGGGAAAGCTTAAATGCCAGTGCTCTTCCGAGTGGTTTTAGTTTTAAATATTTATTTGCATTTCATAATGAGCACAGAATTGTTTTTACAAAGTTATTAAATTATATTTTCTTCTATCTTACTGCCTGGAATATTTCTTATCAGATAATATTTAACTATCTTATATATTCCTTGATTGTCGTTTTTTTTATTTTTTTTCAAAAGAAAGCTATTTTAGGAGCAACAAAGGGTCTTTGGATTCTGCCTTTTTTCTTAACTTCGCCATTGCTTGTTGATAATCACAATTGGGCGATTCAATCCTGCTTTCATTTTTGTGTCCTCTTTGGTGTCTTGGGAATATTCTTTGCAACAAGTGAGCGCTTGCGGAGCGTTCACTTTTGGATTGCGGGACTTTTAGGTATTTTTTCCATGTTTTCGTTTGCTGCAGGTGGTTTTTTTACTCTGACGATATTTTTGGTCCTTTTTTATAGATTACTGGTTGGCCAGGGGAAGTCGATCTGGGAGTGGGTTGCACAAGCGCTTGGGGTCCTTGCCCTGATTGCAGGAATTGGCGCTTGGTTTATCGGCTTTCATAGTCAGAAAGAGCAACCTGTATTTACGTGGCCTTATAAATTTGATTTTTGGTATTTTTACGGAAATTTGATTTCATTTGGGTTTGGCTTTAAGTCTGTAAATGTCGTCATTGCTTTTTTATCCTTGGGCTTAGTCCTATTCGTTCTTTGGAAAAATTTTAAAGAATCTTTTTCATTTAGACAGCACTATGTGTCTTTTGGTTTTTTTGGATCAATAGCTGTGCTCGGGGCTTTTGTATCCATTACCTTAGCGCGCACAGGCTATGGAATTGGACAGGCCAAAACCTCTCGCTATGCTGAGATTGGAATTTTATTGGTGCTTTTTACTGGTTGGCTTTTATGGAGACTGTCTAAGCAAACACCAAAGTATCTGCGGGTTTTTAAGTATTTTATCTGGTTTGTCTTTATTGGTTTTTCTGCAGATTATTCTTATTCAAAGTATTTCACTGTGGCAGAGGATAGAAAAGAAGGTCTTAACTGTATCTCAAAATATTATTCCGGGAAAAATAAGACGGGAGACTGCCCTATGCTTTATCCAGGTCCATTGGGTGAGCGCCTTGAGCTTGCTAAAAAGCTGAAACTGTCTTGGGTTCCCAAAGAATACCGATAGGACTTAGTGCAGGGATTGAGGCGCAATGAGATAAAACTCAGGAACTTCAATTGTGAAGGAATCGCCCTCTTCACTAATCATTTGATAGCTACCCTTCATTGTTCCAGAAGAAGTGCTCAAAGGACAGGCGCTTTCGTATTCAAAACTTTGACCAGAGTTTATTTTTGGCTGCAAACCGATGACTCCAGGGCCGCGAACATCCTCAGTGCGTCCGAGTCCATCTGTGATAATCCAATGTCGACTCATTAGCTGCGCTGAGCGGGAACCTGTGTTTTTAATGCTTATTTTATAAGCAAAGAAATAATAGTTTTCCTCTGGGCGAGACTCCGCAGGAACATATGCAGTTGTTACGATTACTTGAATATGAGGGGTCATTAACTTCTGAATTGGCATAACGTCAACAGAATAAGAGCTTCAGGTGGCCGGGTCAATCATCAGATTCTCAATTTCAAAAACAATAGGGTAGTGATCGGATGGAAGTCTTAGTTTGGCATCCAATGTCATTGGAATACCCAAATCCATGTTGAACTCATCTTTATACCGATAGATGAAGGCACTTTTGGCTTTGAGGTATTTTTGCAGCGAGCTTGAAAGAAAACAAAAATCAATCTGTCGACCTTCAGTTCTATTGCTAGAACGCACTTGATAGAAGCTTGCCCTATCTTCAATGCTGAGTGCCATTAACTCAAGAACATCTTTAAGATCTGTTTTCTCATTTAGCGCCTGAAACTCTTCGTCACGACTGGCATTTCCGTTGAAGTCGCCAACGACTATGACAGGAGTCTGTGGGTGCTGTTCTGTAAACTCTTTATAGATTTCAACTAAAGTAAGAAGCTCTGCTTGGCGGCGCTGGAAGCCTCCGGGGTCAATTCCTTCCGGATCTAAACGTGATTTTAAGTGAGTTAGTAAAATTCCTAAAAAAGGTTTTTCTACATCTTTCTTAAATAGTCGAAGTTCTGCCACATCGCGCGAAAATTTGTGACTGGTAAGTGGGGACTTTACTGAGCCTGTCGGATAATTGTTTTTAATGGATTCCCGCTCGTGGGGGTAGAGATAATTTATTAGTCGGTTTTTATTGGATTGTAGGTCGAAGTAAAAAGGCATGTTTTTACGAATTAAAAAACCCACGTCAATATGACGGTTTGAGTTTCCCTCGGTGAGAACTGGGGAGTAAGTACCACCTAAGAAGAGCTCATTGAAATTTTTAAGAGATTCAAAGCCTCCCACTTCGCAGAGCATGATAATGTCGGCATTAATGTCTTTAAATGTTTTGGCGAGCTCAAGGCATTTCCTTAGGGGCTTATTCTCAATGCTGGATGAGGACAGGCGTTGCCACCTCGTTTCATCGAGTTTTAGGGCTTCCGCGCTAGGAATCACGTCAAATGACAAAAAGAGATTTTCAGTATTGAGAAAACAAAATTTGAGATTTGTGGTCTCTGTCCATGTCATAACTTACATTGTAGGAAAAATCGTGACAGAATCTCAAACTAAATCTAGGGGTGACACATGCGATTTAAATCTTGGTTAGATAGTTTTATAATTGGTCGGGAACCTAAAAGCAAAAGTACAAGTATTGGTTATGTTTACTATTTAGGCGCAAATGACAGGAATAAATTTCTATCTTTGACAGAAGAGCATGCGCTGAACTGGCAACTGGTTGATCTCAAAAAGAACGAGCGCGAGATGGTCTTTTTTGTTGGCGTTAATGGACCAGTTTGGATCATTCGACCACGCCGAAAATCAGAATCTGCACAGCATCAGGGATTGTTGGAGGAATCTGACTACGCATTTAGCCGTGATTTGTTTGGTGGCTTGCTGGGGCATTTTAAGGCCCATGCCCTTGCTCAGGTACGTCTTGAGTATATTGGTACTGATTTCGAATACGAATTGGGCTCTCTGGTCGGGCTGGAAGTGTCCTCATATAGCTTCCGCCAAGTTTTTGAAGAGAAATCGCCGGAATGGCCTGAGGTTTATGTTTTAAAAAGCCTTGGCGAATTTGACAAAAGCACTCTTCATCAGGCCCAGGCCCGTGCCATGGCCGTGAATGTGGCTCGTCACCTGGTGAATTTGCCTCCAAACATATTGACGCCCAAAGCTTTCGTGGATTTTGCAAAAAAATTAGGACTTCCAATTTCTATGAAAATTGCCGTATGGGATACGATTCGTTTGAAAAAGGAAAAAATGGAATTGCTCCTGGCCGTGGGGAGAGGCGCAGAGTTTGGTCCATACTTACTTCATATCAAATATCGCCCGACTAAAAAAACTTCTTTAAAGCCCATTGCCTTTGTGGGTAAGGGGATTACTTTTGATTCGGGGGGGCTAGATATCAAGTCATCTTCCGCAATGAGACTCATGAAAAAAGATATGGGAGGCGCCGCCAGTGTTCTTGCATTGGCCTCTTGGGTTGCAGATATTAAGTATCCAGGCCCCTGTGATTTTTATATCGCCTTAGCTGAAAACTCCGTGGATGCAAAAGCCTTTCGTCCAGGTGATATTTTAATGGCCCGCAATGGTCTCAGGGTGGAAATTGATAATACGGATGCAGAAGGTCGCTTGGTTCTGGCAGATGCTCTGGATGTAGCAGTTACACAAAAAGGTGCGGATGAGCCAGAGGCCGTGATCAATGTAGCAACTCTTACTGGGGCCATCAAAGTGGGCCTCGGGGCAGAAATTGCAGGCCTATTTAGTAACGATGATGAACTTGCAGATTCATTAAATACTGCAGGCTATAGAGCTGGTGATCTCAATTGGCGGATGCCTCTTTACAATAAATACTTCAATGATCTGTCTTCCCCATTTGCGGATTTTAAAAATTCTGGTGAAGGTTTTGGCGGTGCAATCACTGCAGCGCTTTTTCTGCAAAAATTCGTTCGCGGGAAGAAATGGGCTCATTTAGATGTATACTCTTGGGCGGACAAAGCCCATGGCGGCTTGACTGCTCAAAGTGGGAATGGCCAGCCAGTGCAGGCATTGATAGAATATCTAGAGTCGAGAATATAGCGGCACTATTTGGCTTTGCTTGCTACATAGGCTTTCTGCAGTGATTTTCGGATGTGGGTAAGAATATCAGGAGTTACGCCCACAAAATAAAAGCTATTTATAAATTGATCTTTAAAACCCGGATGTTCCTGACAGTCATAGCAGCGTCCAAGCACAGCACCTTTGTCTAAGCCACCTTCTGCAAAGGAGGGGGAGTAAAGGATGACCATTTCTTTAAGCGCTATTTTCTGACTCGATCGTAGTTTACAATCAAACTCACTGAGCTCTTCAAGAAATCCAGGTTTGGCTAAGTCTGAAGGCTCACTTAGTTTCATTGAATAGACCTGACGAAGATCTTTATTTCTTTTTCCAGTGGTATAGATAACGAATTTTTCAATGATCAGGGGCTTATCTGGAGGATTTATAATATAATCCACGAAGCCACCTTCGATGATTTTCAGAATTTTTGCAGGGCTCCGTTCGTCACCCATCAAAATAAATGGTGCACGAACCTGAGGATATTTTTTTTGAAAAGTAGCGAGCCATTCAGTCGGCCCCTTATCCATCATGACGTGTTCGACAAAAACAAGATCAAAATTAAATGCAGTGAGCAGTTCTTCTATTTTTTTTATATCAGAGGCCTGAGTAAGGCTATGGATCTCCGCCGCATCGGCTTTGCGATTTAAAAAAAAGCTTTCCAATATTTTAGGAAGACGATCGTCAGTGCCGTAGTACAATACTGCTGCCATGAGATATTATTTAATAATAGTAAAGAGAGGGCAAGGCTAGATCTATTTGGTCAACCTTACTTTTTTTTCAGGGTCAAAGATATCTGAATTGAGGGCTAAATTTTCGTCACGGCTTTCGGTTACAAATCGAGGAATAGCACCCGTGGAAACAAGCCCCTTGTTATGCTCGTACTTGAAAATTTCGCGAGTCAGATAGGAGTCCTTATCACGGCCATAGATTTCAAGAATCTCCACCACCTGGCGTTTGCCATCGACAGAACGATCAACTTGAACGATTAAATTAATGGTGTTTGCAATATCCATTTGAATCATAGAAAGCGGGGCCTCAATACCTGAGCGTAAAACCATGGATTCTAAGCGGCGAAGTGCATCCATAGCGGAATTTGCGTGGACTGTGGTGAGGCTGCCTTCATGGCCGGTATTCATAGCCATGAGCATATCCATAGCCTCGGCCCCGCGACACTCACCAATTACAATGCGATCAGGGCGCATACGAAGGGCGTTTTTGAGTAAGTTCTCCATGGTAATGGCCGGTTCAGAGCCGACAGCAGGCTTGGTTTCCATACGGACAATATTTTTGACACTAAGTCTGAGCTCGGCGGTATCTTCGAGAGTCACAACCCGTTCGTGATCACCGACAAATGAACTTAAGACATTTAGAAGAGTGGTTTTACCGCTACCGGTGCCGCCGCTGATAACAATATTTTGTTTTGCATAGACTGCTCGATTTAAAAAATAAACCGCTTTGTCATCGATGGAGCCTTTTTTTAAAAGTTCATGATAACTGATCACACTGTCGGAGGCCTTTCGAATGGTGATGGTGGGGCCATCAAGGGCGATCGGGGGGACGACAAGATTTAAACGAGAGCCATCGGGCAGACGAGCATCCAAGCAAGGAAAGCGACGGTTGAGCTCCTTGCCCACGGCTACCGCTAAGGCGCGCACTAGACGCGCCAGCGCTTCGGCATTTTTAAAATGATGTTCAGCCTCAGCAATGATGCCGTTTCTTTCGACGAAAACACGATCCCAGCGGTTCACCATAATTTCAGTGACAGACTTGTCATTAAGATAAATCTTAATAGGTCCAGCTTCTGACTTCCAATCAGAGCTGACAATATCAAAGGGGCCAGCAAGGATAGCGGCGGTATAATTTGGATCGTCTTTCATGATAATAAAAGTCGGAAGTTCTTTGCATCAACTTGATTATTTTCTGAATTATCCAGCAATTCCGTATGAATCATTTTAGACGTAGCCAGACTTTGATGGGGTTTGTGCCATTTTGAGAAGAAGTGATTTAAATTTTTCCAACCAGAACAGTTGGGAGAGCTCACTGAGCGTCCACATCATCACGCACGATGGGCTCGAATTACATTGCCAGAGAGTAGCTTACGGAAATATTGGTAACACTTGCCAGCAGTTGCCCTTGATAATAACAAATATCACCACTGCTGAGGATTTTACTTAAACACTTTTCACATTGAATCTTTTTGCTGCTTATCTGTCCTGTGCCATCTAAGACAGTCAGCTCATGGCGGTCAAATAGTTTTTAGCCCAGCCAGAATTTTTTCACGTAATAGATCATTCAAACTTTTAGTGCTGACAGCTTGCAAACTATTCACTGTGGGCCCATCTGGCTTGTTAGTATCACCTAAAAATAATTGACATCGCTACCTAATGATTATAAACCCCAGCAAGGAAGTTGGTTCAGATGAAAAAAGCACGGGCAAAAAGACATAGAAAATCCAAAGCCGCTCAGCTGTCGCTGT
>JANMPT010000076.1:0-1919 GCA_031370005.1 Bdellovibrionales bacterium
TCAAACCTGTTGCCGTTTACAAATGAAATAGCGTATAAGCCTGTTGAAAGGCGACCGAGGCTCAACTGTTCTTTTCCCGGATTAAAAAAAACAGTTTGGAAAACTTCTTTTCCAAGGCAATCGGTGATTTTTACAAGCACAGGACCTGTTACATTGTTTTTAAAATCTACGCTGATGTTGCCGTCACGGGAAGGCACAGGGTAAATCGTAGTTGCACCGAAAGATGCCTGCTGATCAATGGTGCTTGTGATTAAACTATACAACGCAAATATTTCAGCAGGATTGATTACACGGTTATAAAGGTAAATGTCATCAATGGTTCCGTCGGCATTCAAAGCCGTTGGCTGCCACGGTGCACCACCAACCGTAAATGGAAAAGAAGAAGAGCCGACACCACTGACACTTGCTGCAATGCTGTCTTGCACGAAACCATTGATATAAACCTTAAGATAATTACCTGCCTGGTAAGAAATGACAAGGTGATTCCATGACGCATCACTAACGCCGGGGGCTTTCAACCTGAAGTGGATGCCATTCAAATCCCAGATTTCAGCATCAATCTTATTCGAATCGACGCCCAGCAAATATCCTCCGGCACCTACGCTGGCTTTGCCTGCTAGCTTTTGATCAGGAACTGCATCGGGCAAATTTACCCAGGCTGCCAGCGTAATTACAGTCGGTGCAAGCAGGGTGCTGAAACCTGAAGTAAAATAGTCAGGGTTAGCTGAACTTAATCCATATGCTTTATTAGGATGACCAAACCTGTCAACGACACCAAACGGAGATCCGTTCACAGTAAGATCCAGGTGATTGGATGTGGCATCAAGCGGTGAATTATCCAACGGGTATTGGGCAACCAACCCTGCCTGTAAATTTACTTGGGCGAAAGAAATTAATCCTGAACATAACAAGGAGGCGGAGAGGGTGAATTTTTTCATCATGGTCTGTTTTATTTTGGCTTCAACAAATGTAAATAATATTCGAGAAAAGTTTTTATTAATTTCACATGCGTTGCCCCGAAACTTGTAAATGGAAATCAATTAAAAATTTAACACTTTTTTTAGCCCAACGTTAACGTGTGGGCTGGAAAAGAAGAGCTTTGTACCTTGTAATTTTTTTGTAACATCATCTTCGTAATTAAAAATTATTAAAATGAACAACCCTCATGGCTTACGAATTTTTTGATTGCAAAGTCGTTGATATCATTGATGAATCGGATGTTGTGAAACGCTACTTCATTCAGTTTCCGGAATCAATTTCTTTTTCATTTAAGGCCGGACAATTTGTAATGCTCGATTTGCCGATACCGACCAAAGTAACCAACAGGTCTTATTCAATAGCGTCTGCGCCGGGTAACGACAATGTTGTTGAACTCGCCATTGTAATAAATCCGGATGGCATCGGCACTCCGTATATTTTCGAAAACATAAAAAAGAATTCAATCGTCAAATGCACCAAAGCGCTTGGCAAGTTCGGACTTCCGGTAACGATCGATGTTGATTTGTGCTTCATTTGTACCGGCACCGGCATTGCTCCGCTACGTTCCATGTTGCTCGATGTGTTCAATAAAAACATTCCTCACAAAAACTGTTATCTCATTTTCGGAAACCGGTGGACGAAAGATATTCTCTACCAAAAAGAAATGGAAGTGCTTGCAGCCACACACCAGGAACTCAAATTCATCCCTGTTCTTTCACGCGATAATCCAGGATGGACAGGAAAAAAAGGATATGTTCATCCAATCTATGAAGAGCTTTTTGCTGACAAACGACCGGCGCTATTTTATATCTGCGGCTGGCCCGACATGATCAAAGAAGCCCGTGTACGAATCGAGGCCATGGGGTATGATAAGAAGAGAATCAGGTTTGAACAGTATGATTGAACTTCAGCCTGTCCTATCGAACCAATTGTACTTTTTT
>JANMPT010000019.1:0-3905 GCA_031370005.1 Bdellovibrionales bacterium
GACATCATATGTAATTCGTGATGCTGCAAATGCTTTTGACGCAATTACAATTCAAGCTGGTGGTGGATATACACAAATCAACAGTGCGGGTGCAACATTAATTTATAATCCTAATGCTTCACCAAACTTAAATTTTGTGACTACAGGAGGCGGCAACGTGGGTATTGGTACCACGTCGCCACAGACTACATTGCAAGTAGCGGGAGTCATCTCGCCAGCAACAAACAACACCTACACGCTCGGAAATGCAACTTACAGATTCACCGAAGTTTACGCGACAAATGGAGTGATCAATACCGCTGATAGACGAGAGAAAAAAGACATTTATAACACCGACTTAGGTTTGGATTTCATCAACAAGTTGCGCCCTGTTTCTTACCGCTGGAACACAGGGGTTGATAATGATGTTCACTATGGCTTGATAGCCCAAGAAGCAGAACAGGCCATTGCTGAGATTCGTAAGAATGAAAAGACCTCTATCGTCACTCACGATGAAACAACAGACCGCTATGGCGTTAGGTATTCAGAGCTCATTTCTCCGCTTATTAAGGCCGTTCAGGAGCTTTATAACAAGCTTCTAGGCGTAGATCGTGAGATCGCCACTGTGAAGGCGGAGAAGGCTGATAAAGCTGAAGTTGATATTAAGGTTCAAAAGCTCGAATCTGAAAATGAAAAACTGAAACAAGAAAATGCTGCAATAAAAGCCCAACTCAATAAGATCGAAAAAATGCTCAACCTGAGATAAACCGGATTTCGCTTGTGCGATTTTCGTCCTAAATTTTGGGTGGAACTCTGGCTGGTAAGTTGGCAAGCCTTGTATGGCTGGCGATCTAGTCTGACAATGACTCACAGATGAGTTTGTTCTTTACATCGCTGGCTCCGCGGATCACTAGGTTACAAGGGTGTAAAAATGTATATTGAGGGTTTGCAAAATGGATGGTTTCAGCCAAAGCAATAAAATTGTTTTATGCCGGAGGCTCTCGACTCAGCACAACTTGTTAGTGCTGCGATCAACGAAGATGCATCCCCAAAAGGCGTGATTGCATTGGTGACATGAATTCAAGTACTGCGCTTAGAATTGCGGGAACGCAGGTTTGTACAAGCGCTGGTTGTACTGCAACTTCGGATGTACGGTTAAAAGAAAACACATGCATAGCTCCAATTTTTAAAAACAGATTCTATTACAAACTGTCTATTATATTTCACACTTTCTTCCACTATAACTCCATTAAAACGATAACTATGCTTGTCTAATGTGAATCGTGAGCGCGATTGCTTGCAGTAATTTATTGATACACAACAAAGGAGAGAGTCATGGACCATTCAAATATTCCAGAAACAGACTGGAAAAAAGTTAAAACTGAGATTCAAAAAATGTGGGGTGGGCTTAGCAGTGAAGAACTAGAAAAGACTCATGGAGATGTCAGTAAAATTTCTAGCCTAGTGCAAAAGCGTTTTGGACTTGCCAAAAAGGAGGCGGAAAGCAAACTGGATGATGTAATTGAACGCTGTGGAACATCGAGCGGCCCAGCATCTATCAGCGCTTCTTCGAAAAATTCTGGCGATGCAAAAGAATCGGAAACGGCTCATAAAATCGGTGATCCCCGTAGTTCCAAAAAAATGGGTGACCCTAGTAAAACACAAAATCGTTAATATCTTGAAAATAAGAAAAGTACTATTTGAGTCCTTTTCTTATTCACTTTAATTTAATCAAAGAAAGAGGCTACTATGAAAGTGTCAAATTATGTTATTACAGGGTTATTATTTTTCAGTTCTTTAAATGTATTAGCTGCCATCGACTCCGAAACTGAAAATGTTTCAAAATCAATGGGGGCATCGAAGGCTTCCGAAATTTCATTTGATGAGGGCAAAGCCAACCTCAGTGTAAGTGCAAAGAATGATATTCGGGAGCTTATCAAAACGGCTAAGGAAAGCGGTAAGATTGATGAGCTCAAGGTGGCCGTATGGGCCGACCGTGAGTACCCACCTAAAGATACGAAGGCTTCAAAAGCTGATATCGATCTTGCGAAGAAAAGAGCAGCGAATATAAAATCCTTTATTGAGACTGAAACGAAAGTCGGAAAGATTAATACTTATAATATGACTGAAAGGCCGAACGCTCTAGAGAAGTTCCTGAAGACATCGCAGAGTGAAGTAAAAGCGACAATGGAAGCAAATGGCGCAGCACCAAAGACATCCGATGAGACAGGATTTTTTGGACAGAAGGCCAAAGCGTCTAAGGCTATTATTATGGTTTATGTAAAGTAGGTTTATAATAAAGATTAAGATACGATTTAGGCTGCCGGAGTACATCCGACAATGACTGATGCCGAAAGCGGTGAGACTTGGCGCAAGAATTTGTCGGAGGACGCCTGCAGCTTTTTGTTTTCGCATGAGTGAAGAGAACCATTCTAACTATATGTTTTTATTTGGAAAAATGGTGCCTCGGGCCGGAATCGAACCGGCACGACCGTTTAACCGAATCCCAGGATTTTAAGTCCCATACAGCAAGATCGATAAAGCAACAGAAACATTAACAATTATAAGTAATGGCGAGTAGTTATGCCATTTTCCTAAGTTCCAGGTTTTACCGTGATTTATTACCGAAATCCCCATGACTGGCGGATAGGTGGCGGGTTGAAAAGTGGCGGATTCGTTCCGCCACGAAAATCCTGTGCGGTGTCTATGATTTTCAAAATTTCCTTAGTGGCGAGAGCGGCAAATCCACGTCGCCGGCATCAAATAGCCTTCAACAGAGATCGCAAGGTTTCCCATTCTGGGTTGAACTCACTATTTTGATTGAGCAAATCATAGAGAGTCTGTCGGCCCAATTTTGCCTTGGCAGCAAGCTTGGTCTTGGGTTGGCTCCGAATAAATGCTAAGAATACGTCTTGGAAAGTATCCATATCACCGTTGATAATACATTCTGCCAAAATCTCTCGGACTAGCTTTGGTTTGTTAAAATCAAAATCCTCGGGCCTGTGTTCAACTAAAATGAGAGCCTTTGAGCTTTTCGAGGATCGCTTTTGCTTTTTTGATGTCCTTGTTTTGTCCATTCTTATTTCCTCCGAGCAAAATAACAACCATCACATTATTGATTTTTGCTGTGTATATTCTCAAACCAGAAGTCCACTTGAGTTCAATGAGCCCGTCAAACTTGTTAATAAAGCCCCAGTGATCATCCGTGGAAATTCTTTTGAGCCTAGACTCAATCAGATACTGAGTCTTTTCTGTCTGCTGTCCATACCACTTGACAAACTCATCTGTTTTAAAAAATACCACGATGCCATCCTTAGTCTCGTCATGAGTGTACGCCAATTCGTACAGCCACGTCAAGAGCCAATTTTCATGGGGCTTTCATTGGTGTGAAGAATCAAATTGGCTCTTGGCACTGTTGTTATGGGGATACGGAAGTTAAGGGGCGATTCGGGAATGGCTATGGATGGGTAAAACGATTCAATTTGGGGCTTGGGTGTACCTGTGGGGGGCGATAGGTGGAGGGTTGAAAAGTGGCGGATTCGTTCGCGCTGCCTAAAGAAAACGTCGTTCATTTGCGAAAGATTAAGTAAGTGTCCCAGGATTTTTTTTGAATTGTCCCAGGAGTTTTGGTCATTTTGAAAAATGAGTGGCGGATTTGGAGATTTTAAAAACGAAAAAACCCGCTTGAAAGAGCGGGTTTGAGTGCTAAGTAACCACCAGGTTTCATTGAGAAATCTGGTGCCTCGGGCCGGAGTCGAACCGGCACGACCCGTTACCGGAATCTCAGGATTTTAAGTCCTGCTTTTATTTTTCCTAAGTATTGGTTATTGCTACATAACGCAATTTCAAAACCTAAAAAACTGCATCAAAAGCGCATCAACGGAATAGCCCATTGGCTCCATTTCGCGCCAATTCTTAGCCTCGCT
>JANMPT010000041.1:0-49145 GCA_031370005.1 Bdellovibrionales bacterium
CATATGGCCGCAAAGCCTATCCAGTAAACAAAACTTTCAATAAATAGTCATCCCGAAGGCCTGCAATTTTTTGTTTTCTGCGAATGCCTTTTTTTGTTGGCTCTTTTTTTAATAAATTTAAAACCATTTTTCTCAAAAGCGAAAAATTCTCACCCGATTCCTCCGCCCAGATTCGACTGTCATCCTCATTCATCACCACATCAAGTGACCAATGCAACTTGTTTTCTATACCCCAATGATTTCGAACACTATCATTAAATTCATGCGCGGTCTTTGCGGCACTTGAGATATAATAGCGAACTTCTGAAGATATCTCGCCAGTTGTTCTGATAATTCTTTCCGACTGGATTCGAACTATTGAACTGATATCAGTCCAGTCTTTATGTGGAAAAAATCCCATCTCTTTTTCAAGATAAATTACGCGACACTTTCGAAACTCATTACGGCCATGTTTGTTTTCTTCAGCTAATTGGTAGTCGTCATATCTTAATTTTCTCCTCACCGTCGTTGAGCTTCGACGAAAAAGCTCTTCTGTTGCATCAAATAAATTCTTTTGATTCTCTTTGACCGCTAATAAATAATCAGCACCTTTTTTTACAATCTTATCAGCTATATCACGCTGGCATCCCATCGCATCAAGGCTTACAAGACACCCCTTGATTTCTAATATTTTCAAAAGCTCGGGTACTGCTGTAATCTCATTTGATTTTTCTTCCGTCGCAACTTGCCCGAGGCTGAGCGAAGTTCCTGATGACCACGCACTGACCATATGCAATGCTTTGCTAGCTCTTGACTTAAAACATCGACGCAAGGTCTTGCCGTCAATACAGATTTGATCGTTTTTTATATTCAACTTTTTTCTAATTTCGCTAGTCCATTTTATAAAAAATTTCTGAAATTCATCAAATTCTAAAATACAAAATATTCGACGAAAAGTATCGTGCGATGGAATCCCATTTTTTAATTCTAAAAACTGTGAAAACCATTCTTCTTTAGCTTCAGCGTAATCTTCTATTTCTGTCCAATTTTCACAGCCACAGATAACTGCACAAACTGTTATAAACATAACCTCTAAAAAATCATGACGAGAGTTTTCCCCTGATCTTGGGTCTTCTAATATTGATAAATGAACTAATAATGGATTTTTAAAACTTTTTTTAATCACGATGACAACTCCAGTTTGAACTGAAATTGTTGCAAAACTAGACCTGTTTTACACTCTTACTTTTCTGCCTGGTCTAGGCGCTCCCGTCATATGCGTAACCCCTGCCATTTGGGTGCACCAATTAATTTTCCCTAGTAAAATCAGCATTTTAAAAACCCTAGTAAACTCGAACACAAGCTGCAATTAGCAAAAGAGACTTGAACTACTTCGAAAAATTTTGGAGGGCTTCGAGTTCGCGGGCGAGCTCTAGTTTCTTTTGATGTGCCAGCGGAAAAACTCAACCTCACGAAAAGCGTAAAGGTTGACGTTGGGTCAAGCTCAAGAGGAATTTTTCGGTCATCGTGGAGCTGAACAGGTTGAGCCATCATTTCGCAACCAACCGTCCAAACAGACCAGCTAACTGCTCTTTCGTCATTTTCTTTTCCGCGATTGCGATCATCGCATCGTAGAGTTCCGTCTGCTCACCTTCGATTTCGAAACCGTTGATCGCTAAAAACGTCAACGCGACATCGAGTGCCGCTCGTTTGTTGCATCAGACCAAATCCGTTCGCACAATCGCCTGGATATTCACTAGAAGATACCCTTGGGCAGGACATAACAAGGACGTTAGTGCCATCGGAATGCCAAAACGCAAAAGCAACCGCGGCACAACAAATAGGATAACTATGAGCAAAACATATCCAGGCTCACCACTGCTATGGGACTGCAACCAGTCAATCAATTGTGACCAAATTTCTAACACAAAATCTCCTCTTGTGAATTTAGCTTAAAAATATGCGACATGACAGGCGCCATTCTTATAGATTGTTCTAGCGAGAACTCTTAACAGTAATCTCTATGCCTTAATACAAAAATTCTATTTAGTATTGTAAACTCAAAAAATAGTCATAGCTTTGAAACTATCGAATCTGAAAGATTCAAAAGGAGATATATGGAACACTATTATTGGAACGATTGGTACTTAGGTTGGGGTTGGTTTCTGTGGTATGGCTTAATCTTTTTGATATTTGCAAGCCTTGGCAACTGGGGTTATACCTACCGCGTTCATCAAAGATATGATGGGAAGCCATTAAAAAATGCCCTCGATATTCTTAACGAGAGATATGCTCGGGGCGAGATCAAACGTGACGAATACACTCAGATGAAGTCCGAGATCTCAGCAGAGTATAAAAACGAATCAGGAAAAATGGGCGTCCAGCAGAAAAAATCTAAAGTTAAAACTAATGGCGATCAAAACAATTTCAACAGTGAGAGTCGTCCATAGTTTAAACGTTTCAAATAATTACTGCGCGAGGCCGGCTTCTGCACTTCCACTATATGTAGCGATGATATGGCAAAATTTTCCGTCCTTGCCAGTCCATGCATAGTAAGGAGCCGGTCCCTTGCTATTAGGGTCAGAAAGAATTTTGACCATCTCAAACTTTCCGGTGGGCGCAACAAGCACGCCGCAAAGTTCTGCTGCAGGAGAAAAATGACTTCCTGACACTAAAAATTTAAAACTTGTAATCTGAACATCGGCTGCAAATGCAAAGGATGCTGATGAAAATCCCAAAGCAAGCAATAATAATTTTGTCATAACTCCCCCATTTTTTGTCTTTATCACGAATACCTTACCTAGGTTGAAGACAATGAAGCAACCCGCAAGGCGTTACATATAGCCCGAGAAAACACTCGTTGACCTATACCCCATATGGGTATACACGTGTTCCCGAAGGAGATCGTTTTGGAGCCTAGAATTGAAATAAAAAAGAAATATATCAAGAAAGCCGAAAGTGAGAATTCACACAAACACGTCGCACATGATCACGGCAAAGAACTCAAGCGCTTGAGTCGCATCAAGGGGCAAGTTGTTGGCGTCGAAAGGATGATTCATGAGAAACGCTACTGTCCTGAAATTGTCATACAAATAAAAGCCATTCGAGCAGCCCTCAGAAGCCTTGAGGTTAACATCATCGAAGGCCACCTGAAGCATTGCGTGAAGGAGGCCATAAAAAGTCACGATCCAATAGTTGCACAGAAGAAGATTGAGGAAATTTTGTTTCTTATAAAGGGCAAAGCTGATTGAAAACTGTGAATATCAAAAAATACAATACAACAGGAGAAAAAAATGAAACAATTAACCAACCTTGGCCGCTCACTAATATTTTCTTTAGGTCTTTTGATTTTTGTGGCCTGCGCGAGCGCGGTTCATAGAGGCGTAGTTGCAATGAAGATCGATGATAGCACCGCTCACGTCGGGCTGAATAAATCCGAAGTCTCCGTCGGTGACCACGTGGAGCTTTTTAGCAATCAATGCCATAACATAAAAGTAGATGGCGTCTGTAAAAAAATATCAAAGGGTCACGGGCTTGTCACGGGAGTGATAAACAATGACTATGTTTCTGTAAAATTCGATCAAGGCGTCACGTTCAAAGAGGGTGACTTCATCGAAAAGCACTCACACTAAATTTATTTTTATACAAAAGGAGCTCACGTGACAGCCGATAATCACACCCATCATCACACAGTAAAAGACCCTGTCTGCGGCATGAGCGTTGAGCCGCACACCGCAAAAGGCGGAAGCTCCGATTATCATGGAAACACCTATTTTTTTTGCAGCACTAAGTGCAAAACCAAATTTGATGAGGCCCCATTAAAGTACTTAGCACCTAAGCTCGAAGTTAAAAATCAATCCAAGGACGTGGAGTATACTTGCCCCATGCACCCCGAAATTCGACAAATGGGACCTGGCAGTTGCCCCATTTGTGGAATGGCCTTAGAGCCTGTTGTTACATCCTTGGATCAACCTGAAGACGATCATGAATACAGGATTATGCTCCATCGATTTTGGGTGAGCGCTCTGTTAAGTCTTCCGCTTCTTTTTATCACCATGGGCGGTCGTCAATTTATTCAGGAGCAAGGTCTTTTAAAAATACTTCCTTGGATCGAAGTCGCCTTAGCATCACCTATAGTACTTTGGGGTGGATGGCCCTTCTTTGTTCGCTTCTGGCGCTCCATCAAAAATCGCAGTTTGAATATGTTCACTCTTATCGGATTAGGAGTCGCAGTTTCATATATTTACAGCCTTATTGCTGTACTTTTCCCACACCTCTTCCCTAGCGCATTTCGTGATTCCATGACTGGCGAGGTCGGACTTTATTTTGAAGCCGCTTCCGTTATTGTGACGCTTGTACTATTGGGCCAAGTATTGGAATTAAAAGCCCGTGGACAAACAAGTACAGCTATAAAATCCTTATTGGGACTAGCGCCAAAAACAGCTAGAAAAATACAAGCCAGCGGTTTAGAAGAAGATGTCCCGTTAGAATCTATTCAAGTAGGCGACAAACTCAGAGTCAGACCAGGAGAGAAAATTCCGGTTGACGGCAAAGTCGTATCAGGCCAATCGTCCGTAGATGAATCAATGGTTTCGGGTGAACCAATCCCCATTGAAAAAATGGAAGGCTCCAAAGTTATTGGCGCCACCATCAATGGCACAGGGGCCATTGTCATAGAGGCGGAAAAAGTTGGAAAGGATACACTTCTTGCGCAGATCGTTCAGATGGTCTCTGAAGCACAAAGGTCACGGGCCCCCATTCAAAAATTAGCAGATCAGGTTTCATCTTACTTTGTACCCGCAGTAATTCTTACCTCTATTCTTACGTTTATAATCTGGGCCATTGTAGGTCCCGATCCAAAGTTTGCCAATGCTATCATTAATGCGGTGGCTGTCTTAATTATCGCCTGCCCCTGTGCGCTTGGGCTAGCAACTCCAATGTCAATCATGGTTGCCACCGGACGAGGGGCAACCATGGGCGTACTCTTCAAAAACGCCGAGGCCATCGAGCTGATGAGGAAAGTCGATACTCTTGTTATTGATAAAACAGGAACGCTGACCCTTGGAAAACCGAAACTCGTGACCGTGAAAACAATAGGAGGCCAATCGGAAAATGAACTTCTATCTTTTGCTGCAAGCCTCGAAAACGCCAGTGAACATCCATTAGCTAACGCGATTGTCCTTGGTGCTAAAGAAAAGGGAAGTACACTTTCCGAAGCTAAGAACTTTAAATCATTAACAGGAAAAGGTGCGATCGCCCAAGTCGGCCAACATCAAGTTGCAATCGGCAACAAAGCTCTTTTAGAAGAAATTTCCATCGAACCTGGCGAAGTCGAAATCGAAGCCGACGCCCTAAGACAAAAAGGTCAAACCCTTATGTACGTTGCAATCGACGGCAAGCTGGCTGGCCTCCTTGGAGTCATGGACCCCATTAAGGAAACCACGATTCCTGCAATTCAATCTTTGAGAGACGCTGGAATTAAAGTCATCATGATCACTGGAGACAATAAAAAAACTGCTCAGGCTGTTGCCGATAAAGTTGGCCTTGATGGCTTTTTTGCAGATGCTCTTCCACAGAATAAAGCAGAAATAATTAAAAAAATGCAGTCCGAGGGAAAATTTGTTGCAATGGCAGGTGATGGAATCAACGATGCCCCTGCTCTTGCCCAAGCTCAAGTGGGAATCGCCATGGGCACAGGGACTGATATTGCGATGAATAGCGCGGGTATAACACTGATTGGCGGGGATCTTACAGGTATTATCAAAGCAAGAGCCCTCAGCGAAGGGACACTTAAAAACATCAAACAGAATTTATTCTTTGCCTTTATTTATAATGCCATTGGGGTGCCTATAGCTGCAGGAATTCTATATCCATTTTTTGGGATTTTACTAAGTCCAGTCATTGCAGCTAGCGCCATGAGCTTAAGCTCAGTTTCAGTTATTACCAATGCCCTGAGACTTAAGCGGCTGAAGCTAGATAAGTTGAGGTCGAACTAATCTATGATGCGTTGCGCAATCTATATCGCTTGAAGGATACAAAACATTAAAGTACCACTGCTGTAAATAAATAAAATTTATATATCTCAGGGTATAATGTTTATGAATTCTAAGATTTTAATTGTTCATGGAGGCAAGAAAGTTGCTGCTGATGTTTATCAGCCACTCAAAGCTTATTTTCCGAATATCATTTGTACTTCAGAATTTGAAGAAATAAAAAATGTGTCCATTGATCTTATCATAGTCGACTATTCGGTTTCTGACATGGCGGGAATTTTGCTTTATAAAAAAATCAGCCAGTCAGCAAATCATTGTTTGATCCCAGCTATTTTTATCGCAGATACGAAATCCTATGATCATAGGCTCAATGCTTTTGAAATGGGGGCCGCCGATTTCGTTAGCCGTCCATTGGAAAGTAATGACCTCATAAAAAAGTGCCTATCACACATTAAAAATTGTCGCCGAATCGTTGCAGAAAAAAGCATTCATATCGCCAACCTCACCCTATATGCCGACACTGAATCTGTAGTTATCAATAATGAATCCATAACCCTGACTCATCTTGAACACAAAATACTGCACTTCTTACTTAGTATGCCTCATCAGATTGTTTCTCGTTCTGAAGTCTATAAAAATGTCTGGGGAGGTACAGATTTTTCAAAGTCGGGACGCCTAGATACTCAATTATGTAATTTGAAAAAGAAACTCGTAAAGTTTAATGGAAAAATTAAATCCTTAAATAAAGTAGGGATAAGAATCTTGATCGCGGAATCTACTTTTTCACAAGAACCGAAGAAGTCGGTCCCAAGATCACGGCCCCAGGGGCCACATCTTTAGTTACCACGGCATTGGCCCCAACACGGCAGCCATCTCCCAAAGTGATGGGACCAAGAACTTTGGCTCCGGTTCCAATCATGACTTTATTACCCACAGTTGGATGCCTCTTCACAGGATCAAACTTAATACCCCCCAAAGTCACCCCGTGAAAGATAATGCAATCATCACCGATCACTGCGGTTTCGCCAATCACCACACCCATGCCATGATCAATTACCAACCGTCGTCCGATGATGGCACCCGGGTGGATTTCAATCCCTGTGATTACTCGAGAGAGTTCGGCTAGGGCACGAGCAAAAAAATATAAATGGCGAACATAAAGCCAGTGAGCACTGCGATGGCAAAACAAAGCCTTAGGCCCTGGATAGAGAAGGCCAATCTCCAGCAAGGATTTTGCCGCTGGATCGTAGGTCATATACGTATTAAGTAGCTCTTTTATTTCAGCAAACATGCAACCTCAATAGCGTTCTTTTAAATTATCTAACATAAAATACCGCTCAAAAAGTTCATGATAGCGGGACCATTTATCACCAACATTTCTCTCAGATTCAATAAAGGTCTGAATTGTATTCATTTTGCTATCTAAATCATCCGCCATTGCAACAAGCATCGCCTCCATACACTTGGGCCGCTTTGGCGAACCATACTCAACCTTGCCATGGTGACTTAGAATTATATGTTTACACATATCTTTGAGATCTTCGCTAAACCCCAGGATTCGAGAGGCCTTCTTCTCCACCAATTCGCATGCTAAAAATATATGCCCAAGCAAACGGCCTTTGTCAGTATAACCTAAAGCTCCGTCATAGGAAAGCTCCCAGACCTTACCTATATCATGGAAGATGGCCCCAAAAATTAACAAATCTCTATTTAAATTAGCATAGTGAGCTGCAAAGAAATCTAGGATTTTTGAGACCGATAAAATATGTTCAAGCAATCCCCCGCGCCAAGCGTGATGAATTGTTTTTGCAGCCGGTGCCTTCATAAATAAAGGTTTAATCTCAGGGTCTTCAATCACGGCCAGGATTAACAAACGAAGGTGATCGTTCTTCATAGTGCGTACGATCCCTAAAAGCTCTAAGAACATGTCCTCTGTATTTTTCCCAGAAGTGGGAATAAAGTCATCAATGCTCAGAATGCTTTGATCTAATTTTTCAATTCTATGAACTATCAACTGCTTGCGATTTTGGAAGATTTGAATTTGGCCCTTAACCCGAATGATATCACCTGCCTCAAACTCTTGATTCAGTTCTTCGATGCGGTCCCACACTCGGCCATCAATTGAACCCGTCTGATCCCCAAGAACAATACTCATAAAGGGACGACCGTTCTTTCCAACGTTGACATTTTTTTCTTTCACAAGAAAAGAGCTATCAACGGAGTCTTTGTCTTTTAATTCACGCACAGTCTTATTTTCTGTCACAAGGCCTCACAGAGTAAGTTTTTATTTTTGCTATCAGTGATGGTGACCTGGGTAATATAGATACGGTTGTCTTTCATCACAGAAAAAATATAATGGCCAGCCAATACCGTCACATGACGTTGACGAGTGGTGTTGGCTTTAATCCCTTCCGTTTTCATCATTTCTAAAAACTTTGAAGTGATGTCGAAATACTGATTGCAACCAGCACCAAACACGCGGTCGCCCAGCTTTCTTTTTCGAGCCATGCTAATATAAATTGCTTTAAAATTCTTACCCTCTTGAAACTCCGGTGGCAGTTCAAAGCCCATATAAAAACTTCCCTGCTGACCACTCAAATACTGTGCAAGATCAACAACACCGCCTCCGCGTGGAAGATCAATAATATAAGCAGGATTCTGCAAAATATGAGAGTTCTTTTCAGTAAGAAAAAGCCTTACGGAGGAGTGAAAAATTCCAATATTACCAGCCTCAGCGGTGGATTTTTCTTCCCCAGTTTTCTCAATCAATTCCCAAATATTAGCTGGAATTTTGAAATCCATGGGAAGCTCGTCAACCTTGATGACCTGAGGACTTTCTGTCCGAAAATTGCCCGGTTTAGTACATGCAATCAGCCCACCCAACAGGCACAATGTAACTGCGATGCTTGCCGGCCTCACTGTGACTCCAACTGATCACGGAGCTCAATGAAAGGTACAAAATTGTTTTCAACCTCAAAGCCGGCCTTGATTTCACTTTGCAAACGAGCTTTGTCTTTACGCGCCTGAGCAACTAATGCAAGCCCATAGTGTGCCAAAATATCGCCATAATCCCTTTCCGAGAGAATTTTATACGCAGTCTCCGCACAAGCGAAGTCCTTCGCCTTCAAACAGGCCTCGCCTTGTACATAAAGCGCCATGCGATTTTGTTTGAAATCAGAATTTTTGAATAACAACTGCGCTTCATTCAAACGTCCTAATTTCCACAAGTAATCTGCCTGAGCCTGAAGACCTGTCAGTTGTTTTGGCCCCTGAACCAAAGATTCATCTAAGAGCTTCGCCGCTTCCATATCGCGATTGCCTTCAATCAAGCAAACCGCACGAACGGCTTTCATACTTACTGGTCCCTTTCCGGAGCCAAAAAGTTCTGAGCAATATCTTTCTAGAAAATCCCACTCGCTGTTGCGCCAATCAATTTCGAGTTCTCGAACATACTGACGGCTTATGTTGGGAGGCTCTTCCAAGAAAGTGTTGATGGCATCAAGCTCGCCCGTAGAATCCTGGGCCAGTTGATTTAAATAAATCATTAAAAGCGATAATTCTTTTCGCAGAAAGTGGGACCTGCCAACATATAATTTAATTTCGCTGATATTCTTGAGCAGCTGCTCTTTATCCGCTTGAGTTTTTGAAACCTCAATCAACGCTAAAGATTTGCAAAGCAGAATCAAAGGGTAAGCTGGAGAATCCACATTACTCAAAGACTCAAAACTCTTCAGAGCTTGATCATATGCTCCTTTTTTAAGGAGGATCACGGCTTGATTGATTTTTGCTGCTTCATTATTAGGATCATAGCCCAAAGTTTTCTGCAAATACTCCTCAGCCTGGCGAAAATCACCTTCCATCATATATGAAAGTGCCATTCCTAAATTTGCATCGATGATCTCGTTGCGACTACGCCCTGGTTTAAGAAGCGTTCCTTCGATAATCCTACGACCATTCAGGCTCTGACGATCCTCATTTATCAACAAGAATACCATTTGAAATTGACTTTCGGGATCTGGCTCTTTGAGTGCAGTAGCTTTTTTATAATTTTTCAATGAAAGCTGATAAAGTCCCAACGCTTTATAGCGAAGAGCTGAGCTTAATAACTGATCATAGTTCATATCTGCTTTCTTCTCCTTGCGAAGAAAGCTAAGGGCAACAAACATGGCGGCAGCAACCGTAACAACCAAAAGAATACCTCGAAGTAGGACATTCTGCTTTTGAATCCTGCTTTGAACTCTTTGATCTGAAAGAGTTCCATAACTCTTTGTTGCGCCATTGCCGTGAGGACGAGGTGTCGCTGCATCACCAATAGATGGCGTTACATCCTTCAAAGACGATGTCTGAGCACGGCTCGGCGGGGACTTTGTCGGAATAATAGGTGTCTGTGTAAACTCATCACTGACAGTTGCAGGTTCAGTCTTGGTAATAGAAGATGTCCCTATTGTTGAAGTGCTGGTCATCGTATCGTCTTTTGAATGATCCTGCTCGTAACGTAGTGACTTAACTACTTCTTTGAAGTGACGGTTCTCGCGGATATAATTCCAACGCCCCTCAGGTTGTCGGACCTCATCAATGATTGTGATTTGAAGACGCGTCAAAAGAATCAAAATCTCTTCACGCGTGAAGGGACCAAGAATCTTTGTTGAAGACTTCACCAGCCAATTTTTGGCCTGGCGATTGCTTTCAGGACTGGCGGCCACTTAACACCCTCATCACTCCCTCATCTAAAATGGAGACTTCGACGATAATAAAACTTTTAAATCATCATTGGTAATGTAAATACCTGCACCAAGATAGCCCGAACGACGGTCTGATTTATCCAACATATCTGTCAGACCACCCAAAACGTAAATACCATGAAATAGACTATACTGCGCCTGTGCGCGGAGATTGAGCTCAGCGAAATCAAAGGCATCAAGAGACAACTTAAGTTTTCGATGGAAGAAAAGATAGTCAAGCCCAAAGCCACCTTGATTCTCTATCACCCCGGCTCTGAGAGTCAGGTCATAGAAATTCTTGGCAAATAACAATGTGAATTTAGTTTTATTGTAGAAAGTTTTAGTTTGCTCACTGGTCGTGACCACTCCATTGGCTGTTGTCACATTCCCTTCACGCGTAACGACTCCGGCTGGATCATCCACAATGCCTAAATAATAATAACGATCCAAACCCGGTTGAATCCTGATACCCACTGTGGACTTGGCGGCCTTTACATCGCCTAAATACTCTGCATGAAAATCAAATCCAGTTTGAATACGATTAGCGCTTTCCAACATTCCACTAATACCCTCAATGGTGGTATTCAGACCATCTACAGTGCTTTCATCATTGACGAGTTTCCCAATAGTTCCTTCACCCCGATTGATCTTACCCGAGATCTCATCCACATTCTTTAGCACAGAATCAATTCTCGACAAGGATGCCACGGCCTTTTTCCACGACTTCTTAAAGCCATCCTCGCCTTCGTCGTTGACGAGCTCACTCAAAGTACTAGTTACATCGTGAACCTGGTCGACGATCTCGTTGATTTTTTCTTTATTCTCGCCAGTCATCTGGGCAATATCACTAGTCAGTTTTTCAATATTCAAAACAATACGCCCCATGATATGTTTGCGAGTCCCATCATCGGTGATGGCCTCCTTCAAGGCTTCAGAAACAGTTTTTAAAGATGAAGAGATCTCTGAGACTTCACTCACAAGATTATCCAGAGAAGCACTGTCTTTAACATTAAGAATCTGTGCGCCATCAGGAAGTGGTGGATCCGCTGGGACGCCAGGGTTGATCTCAACATGCTTATCGCCTAAAATCCCCTGTGAACGAATTTCAACGATAGCTGAAACAGTTAGATGAGCATCTGATTTCACGGTGATATCAATACGGGCCTGGCCATCTTGTAAGGTGATGTCATGAATTGTACCGACAGGAATACCCGCTGTTCTGATCGCTGAATTTTTTACCAAACCACCAGCATTTTTCAGAAGAAACCAAGCTTTTTTGGAGCGGCCCAAATAACTTGGATCTTCACTAACTTGCATAGACATAAAAGCAATGAGCGAGCCCACAATGACAACAAGAAGTCCCACTTTAAATTCTGGCGATTTTACCCAGCTCATGAATGCTTCATTCCTTTGGAGACGAATCTCTTTACTAATTCAATATCACTTTTAAAAAAATCCTCAGCCGTACCACTCAAAAGAACTTTTCCAGCATCCAACATCACAACATAGTTTGCGATGCGAAACGCCGCCGCTAAATCATGGGATACCATGACAGAAGTCAGTCCTTTCCGAGACTTATGAGTATCTAATACCAGATTATCTACCATTTCGGTAAGAATGGGATCTAATCCAGTCGTGGGCTCATCGTAAATTAATATTTCTGGATCTAGGGCGAGAGCTCTCGCTAAACCTGTACGCTTTTGCATGCCACCACTGATCTGACTGGGCAGTTTGTTATAGTGCTTTTTGTCTAGCCCGACCTGGACAAGGCGCTGTTCCGCAATTGAAATTATCTGAGAATGCCGAAGTTCTCGACGATGTTCAAGAAGTGGGAAACTCACATTTTCCAACACTGTCATATCATCAAAAAGTGCAGCCGACTGAAACAATACACCAAATTTCTGACGAAATTTAGTGAGCTCATCCGGAGACAGGCGACCGATATCTGTTCCTAAAACATTAATTATACCAGAAGTGGGTTGGTACAAACCAAGTATATGCTTTAAAACCACACTCTTTCCCGTCCCAGAGAATCCAATGATTGCAGTTAGGCTTCCTTTAGGAACTTCAAGGTTTATTCCTTTCAGAACATAGTCATGACCATCAAAAGTTTTTTTTACGTCTCTGAGAGAAATGGCAGATATACTTTCCATTAATTCATCCCCATGACCAGGTAAAAAAGACGAATCAAATTACTTGCGAAATAATCTAAGATAATTATCATCACCATGCTTTGCACCACACCTTGATTGGTGGCATCACCAACCCCCTTGGCCCCGCCAGTGGTGTTAAAGCCGCGGTAAGTACAGACTACTGAAAAAACTAATCCAAAAATTGCAGCTTTAAAAAGACCTTCGTTAATATGGCGAATCTCGATCATATCGCGAATTTTCTGCCAAAAAACTGCCTCATCAATTTGCACAAGTTTTACACAAAGCAAATAGCTTCCGACCATAGAAACGAAATCAAACACCGCAGTAAGTAAGGGCATACAAATAACTGCGGCCGCAATTCTTGGCGCTATCAAATATTGTTTGGTATTAACTCCCATAACGTCGAGAGCATCAATCTGTTCATTTACGCGCATCGTGCCCAAACGCGCAGCCATGGCACCACCCGCGCGTGCAGCTACAATCAAGCCCGTCAACACGGGACCTAACTCTCGTGAAATACCGAGAGCCACAACCGGGCCCACCATGTTTACAGCGTTGAACATTTTAAAACCTAAATAAATTTGCAGCGACAGCGCCATACCCGTAAATAAACCCGTCAGACAGATAATGCCAATTGACTGATTGCCCACAAACTCCATATGGCGAACCATCTCATTGTAACGATATGGCTTTACGAAAAGTGCGCGAACACTCGAAGTCATGAACAAAACAATCAATCCGATTTCTACAATAAAGCCGCCAATTTTGCTGCGAAAGTAGTCGAGAATCAGATCAATAACATAAGATATCCTTTGAACAAGACTCAACAGGCAACTCCCAACTGCTTTGCCATTGTTCCCACATAAACTCGTGGTACGCGCTCTCCAACGCTGGTCAAAACTTCCCAGGTAATGGTGTGAGCATGTTTGGCTAACTCTTCCGCAGATAAGCAATTTCCATTCGGCCCTTGACCAAATAAAATAATTTCTTCCTCCTGAAGCTCTTCGAATTTTCGATCTTTTACCACATCAGTTACATCAACCATCAAAAAATCCATGCAAATATGTCCCACTACGGGAACCCGTTGTCCTAAAAACAAAACATGCGACTTATTAGACAAAGCGCGATGATATCCATCAGCGTAACCAATGGGCACAACCGCAATCACAGAGGGTCTTGAGGCAGTCCAGGTCCCACCGTAAGAAACCACTTCCCCCGCTTGAAGCTTTCGATAGGTAGAGACCACGGATTTCAAAGTCATTGCTGTCTTGAGAGGTAAAATATCTCTTTGCAAAAGCGGATTGTAACCGTAAATCATCAAACCTGGGCGCAGCCCCCAATTGATACGACTTAAGGGATGATGTATATTTTTTTGATCACGAGCCAAAAGACAGTTCAAAATCCCAGCGGAATTCAAGCTATGTACCATTGGATTTAAGGGTTTAAAAACTTCTATAACACTTTCAAGACACAAAAGCTGTTCAGCACTGTCGCCAAGAGGATCATGGGCATCTTCACCATTATAAAGATGCGTTAAAAGCCCCTGAATTCGCAGCTTCGGGTTTTGCCAGCATAGCTCAAACAAAGCCTGTGCCTCATCAGGATGAAAACCCAAACGATTCATTCCCGTATTAAATTTCAAATGAACTTGCACTGGGCTTTTCGCGACACTTTGAATGGCTTCTAACTGATCCCAGGTCGCCACCACCGGAGTCAACTTGTGCTGAAGCATTTGCTCTGCCCCCACGCGATCAAAACCACGAAAAACGAGAATATCCGTAGTCAGGCCACCTCGTCGAAGCAGTAAGCCTTCCTCAATCAAGCAAACGCCGAGGTACTTGGCCCCTGCCTTTTCTAAACACCTGGCCACCGCCACGTCCCCGTGACCGTAAGCATTGGCCTTAACCATTGGGCAAATAAAAGTGGTTTGAGAAAATGCTTTCTTCAATACCTCAAAATTATGTGCAACATGATCAAGATTAATTTCTGCAAACGTACGTCGATACATTTCCACTAAAAAACACTCCTAATCGACTATGACTTCAAATTCGGGAGTAAAATCTATCGGCGGCTTATAAAGACAAATGCGATTCCCGCCCTTTTCCATAATATGTGCTAAAGCTTTAGAAGCAGTTTCATCAAGAGTTACCACTGAATCTGCTAAAGATGGATATTCACTGACTCCAACACTAATAGAAATCTTAACTCCGCTATCAACCATGCTACTGCTTTCTATAATGCGACGAAGACGCTCCCCCAACAAGGCGGCATTCTTCTTATGACTATGAGGCAATATCACACCAATCTCATTGACATGAGTGCGGCACGCGAAATCATTGGTTCGGATGGTGCGTTTAACAAAGTCGCTAATTGTTTTTAAAACTTCATCACGAACACTAGCCCCCAAGGTCTGTTCGATCTCAAAAAAATCATCAATTGAGATTTTCAAAATAGACACTGGCTGCCGTAAACGGCGCGAGCGTTCAAGCTCTTCGTAAAGTTTAGCGGTATAAAATTTTTGATTGTAAAGTTCGGTGACAAAATCCATGACATCGAGGCTTTCAACTTTTTTCTCAAGACAAAAGTAAGAATAGCAAAGCGCCAAAAGACTGAACTCCTCCCCGATACGTAAAACATCTGCTTTTCCCATGTCGCCTGAATACACAAGGACACCTTCAAGCTCATTTTGCACAAACAATGGTAAAACTCGCGATGTTTGAATGTTAAAAACCTTCTGCAACATCTCCATCATAATCGGTGGCAATAAGCCCACGGTGATTTGAGTACTCAAGCCCTCCAGATCAGCCCCTTCGAGTTGGCATCCTACTCCTTGAATTTGCTGAGTCGTAAATCCCGCAGCATGTGTGGCAACAAAAGAGCGGACCGAGCCCAAGTATTTAAAATATACCGCTGGAACTTTCTCAAGACGTTCAAAGTATTTCTGTAGGACTTCTTCTTTACTTAATGAAGATCGGTAGTCAGCAATGCGATTTGAAATCAACATCTGCGTCACTTCCGCTTGAACCGCCTTCTGGTCATCAATTTGCTTTAGTAGCTTATCTTTATGTCCCTGAGCTTCTTTCCAATCAGAAAAGAGCTGCTCATTCTGATAAATCAAATACAAGGCCTCACAAACCTGATCCACTGACCATACCGCGCGCAGATCTAGACATGGCCCCTCCAATGAAACAATATCCATCAATCCGATAGTATTGTACTGCGAAAGTGCCTCAAACTGTTGTGGCTCAGCCATGGCAATTAGTTTAATTTCCGAACTGACCTCTAAAACATAATTTACAAAGTCACTGAGTGCACCTTGCACAGCTAGCGTCGAAAAAACTACCAGATGAGGTGTCATTTCTTTGAGATGCGATTTAAAGGCGTCCATCTCTTGGAAGTAATAAGCATCATAACCTGCTTGAGATAAGGACACCTTCACTGCGGCTCCTTGATCCACATTATCACTGTAAATAAAAATGCTAAACTGCGAGCTGTGATCTCGAATATTCAATCAGTTCCTCTTTCCAGGTCTTCGAATCTCGACCTTGTAAGAATCTAATTCAGTTTTCTTTACCAACAAAGATGCAGACACAGGCTTATCAATAAGCACGGATGGCGGCGGAACCACTGGCGCCTGCACAAGTGGTGGCGGATCATCAAAGCCTTGGCCCTCTAAAAATTGCAAAGGGACTTCATCCAATGGCAATTCCAACAAATTATCCACATTGACGTCCGTCAGTTTTTCCTTTGGCAAATCAACTGATAACTCCGAACTTTTTACCGGCGGCGGCGGTGGTGGTGGTAGTGGTGGTGGCGCTTTAGGCAATGAAGGCGCAAAAGACGTCACAAGATTCGGACCGAAGACTATTTCAACCTGGGTGCCTTTACTGGGTTGAGATTGAATTTGAATTTTACCATTGTGCTCTTTAAGGATTCCAACAACCATAGGTAGTCCTAAGCCTACATGTTGAGCAAAAGATCTTGTCGTAAAAAATGGATCAAAAACTTTGCTCACATTTTCCATCTCAATGCCTTCGCCAGAGTCTGCAACACGGACATGAAGCCCCTCGGCGTCCTCCCATGTGGAAATCTTCAGGGTCTTTTCTTGCATTCTTTCCATGGCCTCAATTGAATTCATGAAAATATTTTCAAATGCTTTGGTGATATCTGTGGAGGCCAAGGGCCAGGGTGAAGCTTCTTTGAAATCCTTTTCGACTCTTACACCTTTTTGACTAATTTTGAGATCTAAGTTCTTAAGCGCCTGCATGATTGGGCCTTCAATTTTAGATTCAATTTTGTCAGTACTGCGATCGCCGGCAAAGGTGACGAGTTTTTCTAAAACATCACGAGAAGATCGCGCCTCACGCAAAATAGATTCTACCGCCTGTACAACATCTGGATCTTGGGTCTTTGACAAAACCATTTGCGAAAAGCCTAGGATCGAAGCCAGTGGCGAACGCATTTCTTGCCCTAGAGCCGTTGCAATCTGGCGATAGGCATCCGTTTTTTCTTGCTGTAAGTCCTGTGGCTTTGGGGCGACGGGAGCCGATAAGCTGGCGCTAGAAGTTACCACCGCCGCGACGTGGGCAGTTTGAGCAGGCGCATTCGGAAGCGCCTGAGGTATCGATTCCGCAAAGACAGTTGCTGTTGTTCTCTTTTCTTGCCAGAAGTACATTGCAATACCTAAAAATGAAATACCCAGAGCCAGGAATCCAAACTGCCATGCCAAGGACAAACGTCCCCTCAAAAGCTCTTCAATAGGCACGCTGGAAATTACGTAGGAATTTGTACCTGGTACTTGCGAATACATTCCGAAGATCTGCTGCTTGCCTTGCCGATAAACACCAAGCCCTTGAGCCGCACCCGAAGTCCGAATTTCTTTGAGCATCGAGCTATCACTCATAACCGTGCCAATGTAGTCAGGAGTCGCGTTGCTGATGGTCAAGCCATCGCTTGCGATAATCGAGATTGCACTCATGGAGCCTTTTTGCGACTCAATCAAGGATTGAAAATTTTCGCCGCTGCCAATCAGGATATAGGCATTTCCGCCACCAGCGAAGATCACGGCCACATGACGTTTTTTTTGCGGATCAATAAATGAGCGAAGTAAAACCGTCCCTTTGCTCTCAAGCTCTTTCCCCATGAACCCCATATACTGACTTAGTTCATTTACAGTCCAATTAGCTGCGGGAGAATCTGCTTTAGAAACAATACGCGAGGTGCTGATCGTGCCCCCCTGTGAGGTCATTAGCGCCAATGCATAGTAGGGTTGAAAAGCTTTCCAGTTGGTATACTCTCGTTTAAATGTGTCATTTGTCACAGAGCCCAGCATGCGGCGAGCGGATTGAATTTCAGCATTGATAGCCTGAGATAAAGAGGAAAGTTGAGTCCGCGACTGTGCCTCGGCCCAGGACATGCGATCTCCGTACACGAATCTATCCACACGCCATAGGACCACCCCAGAAAAAAGAGCGACCAATACCAGGATCATGATCGGAAGTTTCAACTTCATATTTGCTTTGCTCTCCATGCCTAACAAGCTAACAATTAAAGTCACGCGCGGCCATGCACTTAGACTATTGATTCCATTGTAGTTTTAGAAACCGACAAGAATCAAGTAAGAGTCCTTTGCCAAAGGCAATAAAGAGCATTAAAAATGCAGTCCATGAATACTCGACGTTGTGATACTTTAATTATTGGATCCGGCTTAGCTGGACTCTCACTCGCACTAAAAATGGCCTCTCACGGAAAAGTTGTGATTCTCTCTAAAGAGAAGGCTCCTGATACCAATACCAATATGGCTCAAGGGGGAATCGCCGCTGTAATATCAAGTGAAGACAGCTTTGAAAGCCATATTCAGGATACTCTGACTGCTGGAGCCGGACTCTGTAAACTTGAAGTTGTACAAAATTTTATCAAACAAGCTCCCGATCGCATTAATGATTTGCTGAACTGGGGAGTCCACTTCGACCTTCGTCGAGGGGTTGATAACGAGGAAAATTCCATAGATTTAACGCGCGAAGGCGGGCATTCCTTTCGACGTATTTTGCATTTTGAAGATCAAACCGGGCACGAGGTCCATGGGGCACTTTTAAAGCGCGTCCTTGAAAATCCAAATATTGAGCTTCTTGAAAATCATTTTGCCATTGATCTCATCATCAACAAACAGGTCGACACTTACAACATGGAGCCCACTCGTTGTGTAGGTACTTATTCCCTGAATACAGACAGCGGCGAAGTTGAAGCCTTTTTAGGCAAATCCGTTGTACTTGCCACTGGCGGCGCGGGAAAAGTTTATCTTTACACCTCAAACTGGAGCGGCGCCACTGGTGACGGGATAGCCATGGCTTATCGAGCCGGCGCTCGCATTTCAAACTTGGAGTTTATGCAATTTCATCCAACCTGCTTATATCATCCAGAATCTAGAAATTTTCTAATTTCTGAAGCTTTGCGCGGCGAAGGTGGAGAGCTTATCAATTCCCAAGGCGAAGCTTTTATGCATAAATATCATGTCTTAGGCTCGCTTGCGCCACGAGATATCGTCGCCCGATCTATAGATGCCGAGATGAAAAAATCCGGGGTACATTGCGTTTATCTCGACATGACCAAACTCGATGCTGATTTTTTACGAAAAAGATTTCCTGCAATTCACAACAAGTGCCTTGAATATGGCATCGATATGACAAAAACTCCAATTCCGGTAGTCCCCGCCGCTCACTATTTGTGTGGCGGTATTCTAACCGATCTTAATGGGCAAACAGATATCCTGGGTCTACGGGCAATTGGCGAAACGGCAAACACAGGCCTGCATGGGGCCAATCGCCTGGCCTCAAACTCGCTTTTGGAATGCCTTTGCATGGCCCACAATGCCAGCGAAAGCTTAAAAAAAGATTGGGATACTCTCGAAGTCTACCCTCATGATCCAAAAGATTGGCATTATCCAGAAGAGTCCGATGATGATGAGATGATCGTAATATCTCATATGTGGGAGGAAATTCGTCATTTGATGTGGAATTATGTAGGGATTGTACGATCAAATAAACGCCTCGAACGAGCACAACACCGCCTTAAAAATATCTTAAGCGAAGTGCGCGAGTATTATTCTCACTTTAGAATCCACAGCGACATCCTTGAACTTCGCAATATCGCAATTGTCGCGGACCTTTCTGTGGAATGCGCCCTCCGTCGTAAGGAATCCCGTGGGATTCATTACAGCTTGGACTATCCTTTTGTCCCTCCAACTGCTCTTCACTCTACTGATCCGAAAGCGAAAGACACAATTTTGTTGCGCGGTCTTAGATAAATTCGCCAAAATAGAGTTGGGCAGGTATCTATGACACAAAACCAGTACAAAAATTCTGAAGGCCGTTTTAATGGCTCACAAAACGCCGATCTTTTTTTTCAGCTATGGGAAAATCCGCGCGCCCGGGGCACGATCATTATCACTCATGGACACGGTGAGCATACTGGCTCATATAAACGCGTTGTAGAGGCTCTGCGGGACGACACCTGGAGCATTTATGCCTGGGATATGAGGGGGCACGGAAAATCCGAAGGTGCTCGCGGATATGCCTCGAGCTTTGATGACTACAGCAATGACTATGTTGAGTTTTTAAAAATGGTTCTGGCAGAACCTTTAGTAAAAAAGGGACCAGTGGTTCTTCTCTGCCACTCAATGGGCGCCCTCGTACAAATCAAAACTTTGCTGCAACATCCGGAGTTTAAACCCGACGCCATGATCGTGAGCTCTCCACTTTTGGGCATTGGAGTTGAAGTTCCTGCATATAAAAAAATTGGCGCAAAATGGCTCGCAAAATTCCTGCCCACGTTGACCTTATGGAATGAAATTGGCAATGATGATGTGACCCGCGATGCTGAGGTAATACGCGAACTGGAGCTTGATCCTTATCGTCATGCCCGGGTTTGCGCCCCGGTTTATTTGGGCTTCTTAGAAAGCATCAAATTTGTTCAAGAAAGTGCTTCAAAATTAAAAGTGAAAACTCTTTTCCAAATTTCTGATAAGGACCCAGTGATCAGCTCTTCAGAAGCCATCCGATTTTTTGAAAATCTTGGAAGTCCGGAAAAGGAAATCAAAATTTATAAAGATGCTAAACATGAAATTTACAATGATATCATTCGTGAACAAGCGTTTACGGATATGCGACAATTTCTTGAGGGAGTAACAAAAAAATGAGACAACTTGCAGCTCTTCTCATGTCATTTCTTTTGTGCATATTGCTACTGAACGCTTGTGTTTCCTCCACTGTCACCAAGAGCGGTGTCAATATTATGAGCGAGTCCAGTTATGAGGCCATAGTCGATAAGTGGTCGGATCATGTCGAAGACTATAATGGTTTAAATAATACTGTGACCATCATGGCAACTTTATTAAATACTGAGATGGCAATGGCGCAGCTCGATCAAAATGCTCGGGTCTTTCAATGGGACCAAATCACTTTTGATAACGAAAAAAAGAAGCTCGAAAACAACATGAGTCTACAAACCGATGTTTTTGTCAGCTTCTATTCTCCTGAAAGAAAATGGGACGATCTTTATAAAAGTAAAACCCTTTGGAAAGTCTTCTTAGATGTGAATGGCCAGCGCTACGAGGGCAAGGTTACAAAAATCAAGCTTCTACCTCGAGAGGTTCAGAATCTTTATCACTATCACACCGCTTTTGCCACTCCATATATGATTAGCTTTCCGCTCAGCACGCAATCGCTGGATAATAAGCCTGCACGCTTAATTTTCACTGGTGCCATCGGTTCGTTGACCCTGAATTTTGGGAATAAGTAACAGAGAGACCTCTATTCTTCCTTGATACTGACTCCTGAGCTTAACCCCCAAGATTTGAGCACTTCTTGCTCATCACTTGCTGATTTTGTCTTTTTGAACTTAGCTCCAGATTTACCCTTCACGCGACGCTCACAAGAGGGCCAGTCATTATGGCGAAAAACTATGCCACCGATATTGCTTAAATAGGAAAAGGCCTTTTCCTTTTCACTATTATTTTTTGGTTTCATCTCGGGCAAGCCCTCTGATTCCGGTAAATCCAGAATCGGAATATCATAGTTTAGCAAAGAACCGCGGTATAAAGAGTATTTTCGCCCCTTGGAAAAGGCCACGCTAATTTCATCACAGCGCTCATTTCCTGGAGTACCCCTATGCCCACGGACATAATGCCAAGAGATTGCGCCAAGGTCTTTGCGTTTTTGAACGAGAAAAAATAATTCTTCCCAAAGATCTTTATTTGAAACCTCTTTGCCATCGGCGGTGCGCCAGTTATTGCGCTTCCAGCCCCATACCCACTGGGTGATTCCACGAATAACATAGGTGGAGTCTGTGTAAATTCTGACATCATTGGGTATCTTAGATAAAAAAACCAAAGCACCGATAACGCCGGACATCTCCATACGATTATTGGTAGTGGAGGAATCTCCGCCGCCAAGCTCTTGAACTTTGCCTTCAGGCAAAATCACCACAGCCCCCCAGCCTCCTGGGCCCGGGTTGCCAGAGCATGCGCCGTCAGTGAATACAATAATATCTGAGAATTCTGACTTCACGTAACGACTTCCTGAAAACGTGGGAGATAAATAGTAAAGATAGTACTATGGCCAAGATTGGACTCTACCGTGACGGCACCATAACTTTGCTGAGCAAAGTTGAGTACGGAACTGAGACCCAAACCAGTTCCTTGACCTACAGCTTTCGTGGTGAAGAAGGGCTCAAAAATTTTTTCATACATTTCCTTTGGAATCCCAACTCCATCGTCTTCAACTGAAATGGCGACATAGTCTCCGGCGGCACAAAAATCAGTGTTTTCAGAAAGGCTTTTGTTTGCAAGGCGAATAGTCAGCTCTCCGCCGTTTGGCATGGCATCTCTGGCATTGACTGAAAGATTGATCAATGCATTTTCAAAGCAACTAATATCTATGCGTACAAGCCAGATCTCCTCTAGCATCTCCATATTTACTTTAATACGCTTAGATGCCGCAACCTGGATCAACTCGAACATCGCACCAACGACCTTGGCAAGATTCACGGGCTTGATTTCCACGCCTTCGCGGTGAGCAAAGGATAAAATTCTTTGTATTAAACTTTGTCCACGATGTGCCGCGCTTTGAATCCCCGTTATACCTTGAGTCAGCCTTGGATCTTCTGTGGCCACACGGTTCAGAATTGCCACATTACCAAGAATAATAGCCAAAATATTATTAAAATCGTGGGCAAAGCCTGCCGCCAGCTCTCCGATGAGACCGACTTTTTGGATATGGAGTATTTGATCCTCTTGCCTTTCAATACGCTCTTGGGCAAGAACCTCTTCGGTTATCTCCGATAGAACCCCACGATAGCCAATAAATTTATTATCCAAATCGTAGACTGAATTGATATTAAAATTATAGTGATGGCACACTGAACCACATAAGAATGGCAAAGTATAATCTTGGATTTTCATACGGGCCTTGAGAGCTTCCTTTAGACCTGTCTCCAAAGGCAACTGAAATAGAGACTGGCCCACAACCACCAGTTGCTTCAGCGGATCGGCCTCCGCAGCACTGGAGTTTACAAAATTATACTCGCCCGCTGCATCAGTCTCAAAAACATAGTCAAAGTTATCAACAATAATATCACGGAAACGATTTTCGCTCATTTTCAAAGACTGATAAAAGCCCTGAAAATTTCGATGCATGTGCGCAATAGAGTTTGCCATCTCATCAATCTCATTGTGCCCCCGAACCAAAGAATTTTTGCTCTTAAGATCCTCAGTATGAATCAAGCTCTGCTGAGCCTTGGAGACCTCGCGGACGCGGGCTGCAAGCTCGTAAAAAGGCTTGGTGATCAGGCGATTAAAAAGATAAAGAATGAAAAAAGAAACAAGCAGCGTCTTGAGAAAATTACTGAACAATACAATCAGGCCTCGATGAATAAGATCTCCATAAATCTGCTCCATGGTAAAGGTCACTGTGAGAAGACCAATATTATGAACTCCCCTGCCGTCTATGTAATTCAAAGGCTGCGTTTTCTTAGGCCCATTAGCCGCGACATCATTAACAAATTCAAAATCATGAAAACCCTCAACGTCTAAGTGCACTTTTGCAACCTGATCGAAGCGCAAAATACCTTTTAGTTGGTTTTCAATTTGATTTTGATCAAAGGCCCAAGCCGAAGCCGCCAGAGATTCGTTTAAAACACCATTGATTTCGTAAAATCGTTTATCAAGGTGGTAAACTTCATTGTTTAAGTCCATATAGAGCTGGGCTGTGGTGATAGTTAATGTCACTGCTGAGCTAAACAATATTGTTAGCTTCAGAAGTTTTTTACCCATAGATGAAATGATCAGTCGATTCAAAAAATTCCCAACTCAAGAATCTTGTGTATAAGTATATACTTAACCTATCTCATTGAAAATTGCGAGGAAATCTAAAGCCCCACACTGGGCCTTTACTAGGACGTGAGCTGGATTCATACCTTCGACTTTGGGGGTTGGTTGGTTCTCCGCAGACCGTCCCCTGTCTACTTTCTGTTCACCCCTCAATGGTGAACTCCCATTTACTGCATTTAGGCCTTAAATGTCCTGGCCCATAGCCTGCAATATAGTACTGGAATGGAAGTTCTTTCCGAGGAAAGCGGTTATATGCATAGTGGAAGCTTGGGTGTTACATTTTTTGCTCTTTTTTGTGGGATGCTTATTTTGAGCACTAAATCCCTCGCTCAAAGCGCGCAAAATCCCATCCCTCAGAGCTTAAATACGACAGTCACAGGTTTAAAACCTGAGGAAATAAAGCCGTTTGGTATTTCTGCTGGCCTTTCCAAATCCATAAGCCTTGTAAATTTCCAGGATGGCGAACGCCAGGAGAGCAATGATCTCGAGCTCGTAACTTCTTATAAATGGCGCTTGGGCACGACTTTAGCGATTTTTACCTTCTCAGATAATGTCAGAGATCCAGGCAATTCAGATATTGGTGATATTGCCCTTGCAACAGCATTAAAAGCTTGGGATTCGTCACAGTTTAAACTGTCTCCGTCAGTAACTATTGTCATTCCTCAATCAAAAGAGTCTCGCATCAATAGAAATCTGGAAACAGCAATCTCTGGAAAACTTACGGCTGCGGTACAAGAAAGATTATTAATCCCAGGATTCTCGCTGAGGGGAAGTCTTAGCTTTGGACGCAACATCCATAGATATGAAACTGCTTTGGATGGATCGGTACTTAATAAGTATTCTTCAAGGCAAGGTATCTCCACCGGTTATTCAATTGGTGTTTTTTCCTTTGATATTGATTTTGCGCATATCAATGCCTGGTCTTACCAAGACAACTTAAAAGAGTCGTACGAACACAGTGAAGAAGCTTCAATCGCTATGAGTAAGCATTTTGGCTTTACTCTCGGGCACACAAATGGTGGCACTGTGTTTAAGGAAAATGGATACGCATCTAATTATCAGTTAATTGATGAAAACAACTCTTTGGTCTACGCCAAAGTGAGCATGCAGTACTAACGAATTGGAGAACGCTATGAGTTTAAAATCAAGGTCTCAATACGCAAAGTCCGCTGATTTATTTTCAGTAATGACTGTAGTCCTCATGCTCTTCGCAACTGGATGTACGAAATCAAGAGATGCGGAGCTGCCTACAGAAATGCAGGAATCAGTCTTTGCAATTAGCGATTTCGGCGACACTCAAACTGAAAGCTCACAATTCAGTATTGAAACAGATGACAGCCATTCAAATTTGAGCCTTGGTAATTCATCGAAAGCTACCGCTGAAAAGGGCCTGGTAGCACTTTCAGATGTGAAAGTACCAAGCCGTTTGAAATACATGTTCAGCGGTCTAGAGGTTACGGGTCTGACTTCTCATAATTATCCAGTGACATTCTCTGTAGATAAGCAGTTTGTTACAGCCTATAAAATAGTAACCAACCCATCGGAATTAACAATTCTTGAAAAGCAATTGGCACAAGTCAAAGAAGAGGTCATTTTACAAAAACAACTTCAAAAAAATATTAATAGCGCTAAATCAAAAATTTTGCTCGCATCTCTTCAAAAAGCACGAGCTGGAAAATCAAATCTATTGACTCAAAAGTCCGCTATTTTGCTCGTTCCACTTTTTAAATTCAAAGTGAATAAATTTGGCGTTCTTCAAAGAGAAAAAAATAAACTCAAAGAAGACACTTCCACCTTGGAGCTAAAAGCAACAGACTGGACGCAAGCGACACACATTCAAATCGCTACGACAATCGAGAGCCGCTTACCAGTGGGCCTTGACCCAACTCAAGCGGGCGACCTTGATCGTACATTTGTAATGGATCGCATCAACAACAAAATTATGACTGCGGAAACTCTAAATAATGAATTTCAAATCCCATTGGGCACACTTCAAGGCTCTGCACGTGTTTTGACCGTTTTAGATACGAAAGCACTCCATGTATTTGAAGTTACTCAATTGGGAAAAGCTCAATTGTCGGATTCTCAAATGCGACAACTGCAAGCAGGCTCTAAATCCAATGTTCGGTCCTGCTCTGCTGAGATTAAAAGCACATTGCCATCAGATGCCCAAAAAGACTGTATTTTAGTCCTTCGTTATGATGCGGAAATTAGCTATGTCATGCCGGAATTGGCTGTTGTTGACCACGATGGAAACCAGGACGCAAAAGTAAACTTTAAAACTGTTCTTGCAGGTCAAAATATCGGCCTTGTGCAAATTCCAAAAGATGTACTGCCATTAAAAATTGAAAGCAATAATGAATTGGATCCTAACACAACGATTCGTATTGCAGATATCAAAGGAAAAGAATTCTTCTTCAAAAGAACACTTGAAGACAGCGCATACTCCGCTGCCACCCCAGGTTTGGCTCCTGGTATGGCTGGTGCGATCACAATTGTAAAATTTGACCTTGAAGAAAACCGCATTGCAGTCCGCAGAGCAGATAAGCTTGTGAATTACAAAACGACTTCGAATGACTCAGACTATGAGGAGTTGATGTCAATTCCAGTGAGATACTTGAAACTAGAAACTAAGGATGCCTCAGGCGCCGCCTACGCAATCCCTCGTGTTGTGCCAGCAACACGCACGGATGCTCAGTACATTGATCTTGATTGGACTCACAATACAATTCCTCAAATATATTCACCCTACTCTGCTGTTTACGAAGGTTGTATTCTTGGCACTGCCAACACCCAGGTTGCTGATGTTGATATGCGCCTAGACAAGGGTGTCTTGAATTTCTCGCAAAAATACACAGTGGCTTTGCAACCTGAGTGCATGGCGGACTTTGCCCCTGCCAATGATTATAACGGCGCACCAAGCTCACAGTACACTGCCCGTGTCACTGAGCGTATTTCATTCAAATTAAATGACGGCAGCACCGATAAGCCTTTCGTGGCACAGGTGCCATTCAAGGTCCAAAATGCTTTGGGTTACGGTGTATGGACTATTGGCCAAATCAACCCTGACATCAACGGTCAGTTCGGTCGCGAAGGCACAGAGACAAATCTTCAAATGGTACATGACTTCCGTAACGGTAAGATGCTTATTTATACTCTAACTGGCTTGCCAACGGATGATCCTGAAATGCGCAATCTCTATATCGGCATCGCTAAAGAACTCGCAGCTTCATGGAATTTTGCCTATAAGCAGGCCTTCAAGGGCTCTGCTCTGGAGCGCTCTGGAAACTATATCGAGATTCAAATCGCAGGTGAAAATGGTGTGAGCGCTCACTTAGGTGATCTTGATAAGAATATCTTCCACTTCGAAAATAAATACGCAAGTCACGGCATCTTAGGAGTATCTCAAGTTGGCTTCAATCCCCGCTCGGCAATCGTGGTGGCGGATTCTTTGATTCTCTATACTGGCAACGTAAAATCAGACGTTTCCCGAAGTTTCGTACAAATGAACTTAAGAGCGAAATGGGAGAAAATGAAAGAAGGTTACCGTAGCGAGGCCCTTAAAAAAATAGCATCTCAAGAAAAGGTAGCAGTCGCTAAAGCCGTCACTAGTCAATTGATCAATATGGCTAGTGGTAAGAAAATGGATGCAAAAGTTCTTCGTCGAGCAACAAACTTGAATCTAACTTCTAATGACCTTAAAGCCGCTGTTAAAACTAGAAAAGCTTTAGGGGGAAGTGGTGGCTTTGCCTATTCTTCACCAAAAGACGAAAGTGGATGGATGGACCGCGTTCTTCAAACTATGTTGGATAAGCCTGATATGAGTATCTCTGAGATCCACGGCGCTATTGCCAAGGAAGTTCTCGTCTCTAAAGGCAATAAATTGACTGATGTCCAAAGACAAAGTCTTACTCAAGCTGTAAGGCAAAGTCGCATTCGAGCTAAAATGCTGGCGAGTCTTAAAACTTCTCCAGGCTGCTTGAAAACTGAAGCTGAAATAGCAAATGGAAATTTTGTTAACAAAACTTTCAATGAGGCCTTCCGTCTTGAAGCTTTAAATACGATGGTCCATGAAATGGGCCACTCCCAAGGACTGACACATAACTTTATTGGTTCTTATGACAAGGCAAACTATGCTAACGAAGATGGAACTCCGTCAAAACGAAATTACTCTTCTGTGATGGACTACCTAACTCCTGGTAAGTTCAGTTGGGATGGATTGGGCTCTTATGACATCCACGCAGTCAGAGCTTCGCAATTAGGTTTACTTGAAGTAACTCCAGAATTTAAAGCAAAGCTTGGTGCAGATGCCGACAAAGTTTTAGTAAATGGGAAGTATATCACTATTGGCACAATCCAAAAAAATATTGCAAAAGGCAGCTGGGCGAATTTTACAAAGGCAAATGTGGCCGGCGTTATTAAAGACTATAAATACTGCACAGATATTGATGTCGGTTGGGACCCAATGTGTCAACGTCATGACTTCGGAAGCACAGTGACTGAGGTTGTTGAAAGTATTAAAAATGACTGGGAAGACAACTACATCAGTAACTACTATTCTTGGGATCGCGACAAGTTTAGCCTGGCCGATGCCTATGAGGGCCCAGCTTGGTCAAACTACCATATGATGAGAATGCGCAAGTATATGGATGAAACCTTTTACAAACTAATTCTAAAAACAGGAACACAAGCAGAGATCAACGATTATGTAGACGCGTCTATAAAGACTTACTTATTCTATACGCAGCTTATCAACACGCCAGATTCAAATTCTAAGTTTTTAAGCCCAGACAGGTTTGTAGCGGTTACCTACATGAAAAAAGAATTGGACGCTCAAGGTAAGCCAACAGGCAAAGAGACCAAAGACGTTGCCGTCGTTGAAAGACGCGCATTGCAAACTATTTCTCTTGATAAAGGCCGTGTGGATACAATGGGCCTTGAGTTTGACAAAATTGCGGCAATGAAGTTCCTTACTTTGAAAGGATATCCAAGTTATAAGTATGCTTCCCAAAATATCGACTTCTCATTCTTGGATTTTGAAAAGTACATCTTAGATATGACGACTGACACAAGTTTGTTCGTAAACACCTTAACTGGAATGATGTTGAATCAGCTTCAACCAACCTTCACAAACGAGAATGTCACCCTTCAACCTCTTCCGAACGAAAAAGCGACGGTGACCTCAGCAATGAGATCTCGCGCTGGTATCTATGGAATCTTGGGCCTTGAAGCCTCTACTTTGCGAGATAAAGATAATTTTGCTAGTCTCTTCAAAGTTGGCAGCAGCGTCGGGTCAGCTCCCAATGATAGAACTGTGCTTAGCAAGTTGGGTATTTCAAACACCAGCAAGACTCGCTTAGGATTCTGGGCTTTGGACAACGCGACGGCCGCTCAGACGATTTTGGCAGCGGCTGCTCAGAAAAATTTCTTTATTCAAAATACCACTGAGATCCAACCACTCATGGAAAAATTGATCATGTCCCAATTGAACGCAGAACTTTCAAGGGCAGCAAGTGCTGATAAAAAAACCGTGGCAGCTGCGGCGACAACTGAGGTGATAAAGGCTAAAACAGCTCTTGTCGCGAAACTGAATGCACTCAATATAAAAGGTGAAATTGTTTCAGCAGAGATTTTGAAAGCACAACCGAAAATGTCTATTGAAAATCAAGTTAATAGCATTGGAGATTTCAACGTGCAAATAATCCAGTTATCATTTGCCTTGGCATTTGAAGCCGAGGGAGTTGATCAAGTGGCAGAGCAAATGTCTGCGCAGTCAGAAAGTTTAGCAGATGTGTTACCACTTTTTGCAATTGATCAAAAGTCTTTGTTATCAGCCCTAACCGCCGCTGGAAAACAGATGAGCACAACCCCAGGCACCGAAGCCTTAGCTCAACTCGGTCAGGTAACTAGTCAGTTGGTAAATGCATCGGCTCTTGAAACTTCCTACGGCATTATCATGTCAAATGTAGAGTTCTTAAGCCTGCTGACATCTATTACAAATCCGGAATACAATCGATAGTCATTGATAATATATAAAGCCATGCCTTAAGGTGAGTTTCGAACCACAACTTGGGAAATATCAATATCAATTTCAGTCTTGATTTTCTTTTCAAAAGGATAAACCACTGCCAGGTGGACTTTTGAATCCTTAGCGATGAAATTCATTTTATGAAGGGCCCACGCATAGGCCTTTAACTGATCGAAAGCCGTCGCTGCGTAGTTACTAGATCCAGTTTTGTAATCCATGATCCAAGTCTCGCCATTGACTTGACCCCAAAGATCAATCTGACCCTGAATCCAGAAATCTTGATGTTGGAAGCAAAAGCCCCATTCGACAAAACCCCGCTGGATGACCTCCATAAGTGGAATCTCTTTTACGCCGACAATAAATCTAAGGGCTTCTTTAAGCTCCTTGTCGTTGAGATGATCAATGACATTCTCCGAGGATATGTATTTCAAGGATTCAAAAATTCTATGTGCTTCAGTCCCACGATAGGCTTTTGACAAAGATTTTTGTAAAACATCAGTAGACACTGGCGTCATGCCTGAAGCATGTTCAGTAGCAATCAATCGGGTCACAGCCATTGTCTGGTGAGCGCTTTCCGTCTTATCCGCTTGCCAGAGACCGGGATCCTTCTGATGCTGCAGCTTTTCACGGTATTGGATAAGTGGCTCGAAGGGACCATTAAGTAGGTTATAACAAAATTTATTTTCCTGATGAGTTCCCGCAGTAATTTGCAAGGGACAAGAATCTGCCCAGGAGTTTTTCTCTGGCTTCCCTGCCCATATTAAAGTGACTCCCTCTTTAGCTCTCGTCAATGCCACGTAAAGAACGCGATGATGTTCTTGCAATTCCCGTTGATTAAATTTTTCTTTAACGCTGATAGCAAGTCGCGAAGGCAGGGCTTTGCGTTCTGCCTGGTTCATCAGCGACAAAGACCACAGGCCCCTTTCCTCATCCATAGAAAAAAGATCGGCCTGACTCAGGCGAGGTTTCGAGGTCATTCCCAAAAGAAGAATATGGTCAAACTGCAGACCTTTTGAGGCATGGATGGTCATCAAATTCACTCGCTTGGGCGCAATCACCGGCGTAGCGTCTGAATCTTCACCTCCGGAATCAAGATCAGGACTGTCTTGAAGGCCGGAAATAAAATTAAGAAAATTAAAGCCGGCAGTTCTCTCTTGCTCGAACAAGGTTGCAATCAATTTCCATAAGTTGGCCTCTCGTCGTCCCGTAGAATCGAGTTTTTTAACATAGTCCAAAGGGCCAAGGTCAATTAACATGCGACGAAGCACAAAGCTGTACCCAAGTCCTTGAGACAACTGCAGATATTTTTTTAATTGAATGACAGGATGAGGGGAAGCCTTATTCGTAACAAGCTTCACAGCCTGGCTCCAGAAGGAATAATTTTCGCTATGGCAAAACGCTAAAATTTCTTGATCGCTCAACTGCAACCATGGCGATCTCAAGCAACTTAAAAAATTAAGATTGTCGTGAGGATTCACAAGAAACTTTAAAAACGCTAAGGCGTCACGCACTTCACGACGAGCAAAAAAGCCACCCGCCACGTGAATTTGCACCGGAACACCGTAGGCCTCGGCTGCTTTCGCCAAAGCCTCAAGGCTACTTCGCGTCCGCGAGAGGACGCAAATCTTTTCAGCATCTAAACCACAAGATAGCAGCTCCTGAATCCTCTCGAGGGCAGCCAAGGTCTCCTCACTAAAACCCGATGAGTTTATCGCTTTTTCTACCAAGCGAACCTGAGCCACAGGACTAACAATATCCGCTAGAGCTTTCCCAGGCGCTGGCTCCATGGGGGCAAACTGATCGCTGCTTTTTAAAAAGTAATGATTAATGAAATATAAAAGCCTTGGTGTCGAGCGATAATTCACAAGCCTTTCTTGAATTTCTCCGCCACTTTTTCTTACGGCCAGAACTTTTTCTTGAAAAACTTCTGAACGTGCTCCACGAAAAAGATAAATGCTCTGCTGCGGATCGCCGACAACAAAACTATTACGGTCTCCAACCATTGCCTTAAGAAGTGCGACTTGAGTCGGGCTCGTGTCTTGATACTCATCAATCATCCAATAGTCCCACTCAGCAGAAAAACTATCACAGGCCTCTTTGGATTCGTGAATAAGTCTAAGAGCTAACAATTCCAGATCGGACAGACTGATCGTTCCCGTTGTGATTTTCAAATTAAAAAAATCCTGGGTAAAGTTCTGAGCTAAATTCGAAAAAATCAGATTCTTTATCTCATGCTCTTCCCAGTAGGCAGGCATATACTCAGGGGAATCTAGAAGATCTTTGAGTGCTTCCACAAGTACTGCCAACATTTCCCCAGTTTCTGAACTCACTGCTGGGGCTTTTGCGCTTAAAGATGGCTTGCGGGGATTGTCCGCGAAAAAATTTTTAATTATTTGAATAATTTCAGCAGCCCTCTCGATCTCTATATTAAGTGAAAACCGCTGGAGCCCTTCTGCATATTTCACCCAAGAAGCCTGCTGAGTTTCCGCCAAAATGTGGCTGCTAACTTCTTTGCGAAGAATCTCTAGCCCATTGAGGTGCTTTTGCAAGTCCTGAGCAAACTCATTTTTATGAATGAAGCGAAACTCTGGAAAAAGAAAGGAGTTCTCATAATATTTTTGTAAGGCTCCTTCAAGCTGGCGGAAGCTGTAACTCTCAAGCAGAGACTCGTATTCCGTATTTGAAAGAATCAAGCGGCGTAGAATCTTCCTCCGTGACAGAGCCTCCTGAGGCCCTGTCAGAAGTTTAAAATCAGAACTCAGCCCGATCCTATTTCCATAGCGCCCCAGAAACAGGCTGAGGACACCATGGATAGTAGAAATCTGTACTTGGGATTTATTGGTTATATACTGAAAGAGATCTTCGCGTTTTTGTTCAAGCGCCAAATGCAAGAGCCGTTCTTTTAGCTCTTGAGTCGCCTTGCGTGTAAAAGTCGTCACTACAATGCGTGGAAAATGCTGGTGAGTCTCTTTAAAGTCTGAAGCATAGTTCAAGAATAACTGAGTCAAAGCCGTAGTTTTCCCCGCCCCGGCACCGGCCCTGAGAACAACATCCTTCATTTCAGATTTTAGATGAGATGGGGGGCTCGACACAACACGCTCCATTCACAGGAATTACAGGTTTTCACATCAAAGGGTCGAGGCTCAATCTCGCCATTTTGAATCTTTCTTGCCACGTCCAAAATCAAAATTTCAAACTTCGTCAAAAGTTCTTTTTTGTCCTCACCTGTTGCCTTAACTCCCTTTCGCCCGGCTGCGCGAAACAAAGGGCCGGCATGTTCTTCTAGTTGAAAACCTTTTTCGCGATGAAAGTCTTTAAAGCTATAATAAAATGCTCCAACCACTTCCCCGCTAATTTCAGTTAGAAGCTCTTTCTCTAAGGCCCACATATAAAAAAGCAACTGCAACTCTTGGTTTTCAAACCATAGTCCATGATTTTTATAAGCAGCATGGCTAGACTTGTAATCAATCACCACATGATGTTTGGTCAATCGATGGCGATCAATGCGATCGATTTTTCCGCTAAATTTAAGCGTCGCTTCATGCGGTTCACGATGCACTTCGCCGTTTTGAGGATTAAAATAGAACTCAAAATATTTCTCAGCGGCTAAAGTCAAAGTATCTGGGAATTCACGACGCCATTCTTTTTCGAAATTAAGAAAACGTTTTGCCAATTGAAAATATCGCTTCTTCATTGAAGCCCAAAGACGTGGGTCCGCCAGAGTAATTTTTTCTTGCACACGCAGTTCTTCAAGCAGATTTTCTAATTCTTGCTCTGTTAGCTCAGCTTTAAATTCGGGATAGCTCAACTTTTCAAATAAGGCATGAGCCAAAGTGCCCTTGCTCCGAGCATCCTCATCAAGGTCTAAATCGGGATGATCTTGCAGTTTAAAAATCTTCTGAGCCGCAAAAATAAATGGACACCGCAAATAGCGTTCAATCTGTGACGCCGAAAGACTCGGAACTTGTTTAAGTTTTAAAGCCGGCACAGGCTTCATGCCCCGATCCATCTCTATACGACTTAGAAACTGACTCTGCTCAGTTGAAGATCTTCCACGCATTTCTAAGATACTAGCATCTTCGACACATTGAAGGGCATCCCAACGAGTGTCTCCTGGCATGGTCAAGTCGTCAGAGGGTTTTAAACTCATCCAGAAATTCGACGGAGATAACAATGAGCCAGAAAAATCAGAAAGTCCGAAATAAAAAATATTTTTTGTTCCCGCGCTCTCTGAAAGCCAGCGCAATTGGAACTCTTTGAACGAATGATCCGGGTGCTCTAAGTAGAAACCTAAGTCCAATGCCAAACGATTCAGATCCGAGCCTAAAATATGGCTTCGCTGGCGATTTTTGAGATTCTCATCACATAGGCCTAAAAAAATCTTATGGGATATCTTATAGGACTGAGCTGACATTAGCGGAGTAATTACCACACCTTCTACAGAGCCACTCGCAGCCTTTATCTCTTTGGTGGCAAGGATATTTTCCAAGTAGGTAAGCCATTCTTTATAACTGAGTTCAATCATCGCTGCTGCATTTTGAAAAACTTCCCGCAAGACCACTTCCAAGACCTCAGTTTGAGCTTCCCGGTATTGCCAAGCCTTCAAGGCATGGGCTAAGAACTGATCACGAGAAAGCGTTTCATCTAGTGAAATTTCAGAGTGATAGAGCTTATAAATCTTCTCGTCGCGCGCGAGATCCTCTTCGCCATAAATCGCTTTAAATAGCGCCAGGAACTCCTCATAGCGAAAACTTTGAGCCTCGCTGCGCGAGTAATACGAAACCTCGAGATCAGCCGAAGTAACTCTGGTGCTTTGCGCTCGGAGCGTAGAAATCCACTGTTGCAAACTTGGTAAGCTGTGAAGCCTGACACTGAGGTCTTTTTGAAAGGCAATACCCTCTTGCTCTAGATACATACTTAGTACCGGCCAATACATTTCAATATCTGGCGCAATCAGTGCAATTTGTGAAGCGGGGACTTTCGCTTCTAGCCAGGCTCTAATCTGATGACAGCAACTTTTAACTTCTGCAAGCATCCCTGGAAAACGCAGACTTTCTTTTGGCGCTGAGGCAAGTAGCACAGAATTCGCTTCTAGAACCTGATTAGCCTGTGGCCGGAGGTATTCATATGGCTGTAACAAATATTTAAACTCTTCGTGCCATTGAGGCCTAGGCTCGATCACCAGCACTTCTTGCTTATGGCCAAGACGCTGAAAGACCTCGGCCTCCACTATGGAGATCTCTGATCCCAGATCAATGATGATATCTTGATCCCAGCAAGCCTCAAGTCCATCAACCTCTTGCAAGTAGCTTGGAATCCAATCGGTAATAATGATTTCTTTTTCATGTATCATCCAGCGAAGTGCAGTTCTGGCAATCAGATACCAGCTCTGCCAGCGTAAAGATATATCAGGGTGTTGCGCAAACCACTTCGAAACTTGCTCATCGGAATCAGCAGCCAGAGCCAGAGGTGCTAACTGGGTCATATAATTAAACAAAGTCTTCTCAGAGGTGGAGTTAACATTAAAACTTTCTGCGTTTTTATCAAGAAGCGAACGCAGCAAGGAGTGGGCAAAATCCTTAGAAACGATACGAAGCTCAGGAGCCAAACGCTTCAATAATAATTTCCACAGATCGCTAGCACGCAGCACGGAATTATCCAAAAAATAACCCTGACGTTCAATCAGCAGTCTTTGCATTTCTAACTTGGTACGCAAGTCAGAAACTACCCATGATTGTTTTTGAGGATTAAAAGAGGCAAAAAGCTCTTCACTTTGTGATGGAGATTGAATCTGAATAATTTTAAGCATCTCTAAAGACTATAAAAGACTAACGACGCTGTTTCAACTTTCGTTTTTTACCTTCGGAATTTGTGACTCTAAAATCGGCATCAAAGCTGAGATCTATACTTAAGCCAACTTCAAGACGGTTTTGCGGGGTTTGACCAGGATAGGCCCCCGTTTCCTCGGTATAACTTGCCACATCAAAATGTAGAAATAAAAAGCTGATCCCGGCTCCGTAAGTTGCATAACCTTGATTGATCCCTCCACGGAGATCTATCAAGGGAAGAGAAATTTCAGTCCCTAAATGCAACTTCTGACCGAGCTGGTATTCACTCTCAGTAATATGTCGATATTCAAAGCCAGCGACCCAATCGAAGCCCGGCAAATCCAAGGAGGTAGAAACTCCGAGGCTCAAATTATCATGAATTCGCGGAGGAGCATCAGCCCCATCAGATTTAATAAATGCCGTTGAGCCCACGTCTTGCCACACTAATGAAACCGTCGGACTAAACGGAGCCGGAAGTGTAGTCATCACTGCCATATCAATGCCATAACCATTGCCCTTATTTTTAAACTGATCTATGATTTGAGAAGGGTTGCCGCTAGCAATCACACCCAAATCAATGTCTTTCTGACCACCCCAACGGGAAATTCGCTTAAAGGTCAATCCACCATAGGATGTGGGGCCTAAAGGAAAAGCTCCGCCGACCACCAAACCATAGTCGCTCAAAAAGGTTGTGTCGAATTGTGGAAAGGCTGGGTTATGAAGCAAGAGATGAGTTTGAGTATCTGTATAAGCGCCTACTCCAAAATACGGTAAAGTGAAGGCGGTTTTTCCGCCCGCTCGTAGCCAAACATCTTTTCCAAAAAATTGGTTAAAACTGCTAGGGCTATTCATGTTAATTCCTTTAAAATTGTTATAGACGTCAAGCCCGTTCACACCTACTTCGACGTTCATAACCTGCCAATTAAGCCCTTGAGTTTTGCCCAGAGCCGCCGGATTTACAAAAAGCGCTTCAGAGTCATTTACTATCGACATATAAATGCCACCCATGCCATTGGATCTCACATTATGATGGGTCTCCATTACCTCGGAGGCCTGGCCAGGGATTGAACTTAGAATAAGAAAAATAAATATTAATATCATGGACAAAGACACGTCGTCGGATCAGCGTTGTTGCATATACCAACGCCGATAGCTTGGGAGTTTAGCAAAGCCCGAGAAAGTATAATAGGCGTATCGGTCTCAACCGGAGGTGTTGAATAAACCAAATTAAGACATGCAGCGCCGCAAGTGGCAGCAATCCCGCTGATTGAGCCCGCCCCGTTCACGCTTGCCCCCTGGGCCGTCAATGCTGTAAGATTCTCAATTAATTTAGAAAAACTATCTATGATCTCCTTTGCGTCCGCAATAGGCACACTGCTTCGACAATTAAAAGCACCATCCACCACGCCGTCCCCAGTGGTCGTCGGCGTAATATCAGCCACACTGCGAATGCGATTTCCCATTTTCGCTAACTCTAAAAACAACATGAAAAAATTCTGACTTGACGTACGTGAAAGAGCATTTCCCATACCTTCGATGATAGTCTCTGCGGTCTTGCAATCGGCATAGTTTGAAGCATCCACACCGACAAAACCATTCATCGCAATTTTAAATAGCGAGCTTGATCCCCCATTTGTAAGATTACTTACAAAGGTTAAAAAAACCATTCCGCAACGTGCAGCATACGCTCCTGCCAAGCTTTCCTTCACCCTCGCTTCGGCTTGAAACCCAGCTGTTGTTGCAAGGATTTTATTAATTGCTCCTGTATAGTCGGCAGAATCTATAAGCTTTTGAGCATCTTCATAAAGTGCTGCATCAGAACTCTTATTTGATGCCAAGTCTTTGTATAAATTCGAGCCTGTGCAGGAGAGAAGTCCCACCGCGACAATTGTAATTTGAAATATATTAAAAGCGTTTTTTTTCATGGCTTCGATCTCTCCATTTAGAATCGAAATGCAAACTTAAAAGCGGTTCTTCGATCTTCCCTTGGCGTTATCTCATCACCGATTTCTTCTCCGTATGTCGCAATTTGAAACTGCATTCTCTCTGACGCAAGCTCAAATCCAGCAGTATAATATCTCTGATTATAACCCGCTCTAATGAAAAAAATATCAGAGATATTCACTTCCACTCCTCCGTGTATCAATTTGGCCTTATCTGTCTCTTGGGCTGATGTTAATAAACCACGGTACTCCAGAGACCAAGTCGAGCGCACTTTATTGGAATGAATCGGAAAGATCGCAAGAGCCACGTCCGCGTCCTGGGAAACCATATTGGGTCGATTTGTCGTACTCAGACGAACGCCACTGGCTTTATCAAAAGTTGTATTGCCCACGTCATGGACAACCGCGCTGAGCGTGGGCAGTAGAGCCCACGGAGCCGTCATAATTAAACCCACGTCAGTGCTGAGAGCCGTTCCCTCCGTAGCTCCAAGTGTGGTAAAATCCAGAGCCCCCGCAGGATTTACAGTTGAATTAACGACTTCAATACGATTTAGGAGTTTTGTATTAAAACCCAGTTTGATACGGCCATCAAAAAAACGGAAACTATAACCAAGTACTAATGCCAAATCACTGCGATAATAAACATCCATATTCGTTCCTGCCGTATTCATCTCACCGTCAAGCAGGTAATTTCCATAAAGACCAATGCCAAAATTTCTTGCAACAAGTGAAGGGAATAATTGCGCTTTGGCGTGATAATAAGTATCACGAGATGCATTCAAGGTGTCTTTAATGCCGCCAATGCTGAAGGGCTGAGATATTGAAGAAGCTGAGTTCATGCTGTTATAGTTATTCGAATAGTCAAGTTCAGGATCAAGAATGGTCCCATAGAAATCGCGTAACTTACCAAGCCCCGCCGGATTGATCAAAAGAGCCGTCTCATCATTGGTGGTCGCAATTTGCGCGCCACCCATGGCACGACCACGCACGCCTTCGTAAAAAGCGCGACGCTCCTTAGCCCATCCCTCTGATGAGCAGAAAAGAGAGCTAAAAAGCAGTAAGCTAAATGCCCAAAATATTGTCAAAATCCTTCTCATTTTATTCCCACATCTTCAATGACGTTACCTTTTAGTCGGCAATAACAGCTCCCAAGTTGAGACACTCCGCCTAAATACATTCCTAGGTCTTGCTTGACTCATCTTAAGTCCAGAGCAAGAAATTTTAATCCCCGTTCATGCTCTGCCGTAGAATAATAGAGAGATATTTAATGGCGGAGGATGTTTTCGATGATTTCTACAAAGAAAAATTTAATCTATATTTTTGCATTAACTTTAAGTGCTGGCTTGGTCTCTTGCGGACCAAAAAATGCTGATAAAATCGGCGATGCCCAATTGTGCTTAGATAAGGCAACGCAAGGAACTGCCGCAGCCTGCCTCGAAAAACTAGATGGCATTGATACTTCATCTGCAAATGTCATGCGCTGCTCTGCCGGATTTATTGATGAAGGCTTTACGCAACCAACACGATTTAAAAAAACATTCGATGCCCTTAGCCAAAAATCTAACGGTGCCACCAACACCCTTACATTTCTTTCCTTTATTGCTTTTAGCAGTAAGGGTTCAGCGGTAGCGAATAAAGCCTTTGCTTCTACGACTTACGATGCTTGTTTGAAAACAAATGCGAAAGGTTTAATTCTACTTGGCTCTATGGCAATGACCGCCACAATAATTTCAGGTGGCTTAACCGCACAAAATGATGGCAGTGCTATCCAAACAGCCATCACCTCTTTGCTTGGCGCTACCGACGACGCCTCTAAATCTGCTATCGGAAGCGCTGTGATTGCGACCTATACTTCCAGCTGCAACGCCGGCTCACAAGCGAACCAAGGTCTCTGCGACCAATTAGCTGGTTTCCTCCCCACGTCCGGCGGTGTTGTAGACACATCAAATCCCCTCGCTGTTGGAAATGCCATTCTTACAAGTTGGAACGGACTCACCCCGGCTCCAGTTCCCTAATGCTTATGAATGCCTCAAAAAGAAACGATTTATTCTGAGACCTTTCGTGAAAAAGCTTGAGACCCGGATTCAAAGAAATTTGATGACGATCTCTTAGACACAAAAGTTTATTTCCACAAACGCTTTGCTTTAATTTAAACCTCGAATAAACTAAAGCTGCTAAGGGGGAATTTGTATGAAATCATCATTTAATTGGGGCATTGCTATTGTATGCACCATAGTCGTCATGGCTGGGTTTCAAAACTGTGCACCTGTTTCATTTAACCCTACCGACGCAATAAATGCCTCCAGCCAAGCAAATGTCGCTGGCGTTTCGGAAAAATCCTGCGATCTTGAAAAGAAAAAAGAGGGTGAGACCTGGATGTCTGCCGCCGGCCAAGATCGGGAGCTCTTTGTTTGCGCGGTCGGAGTTGGCAATCAATTTAAGGTCTATGATGTCCAAAAAGAATATATTTGCACCAATGGCACTGCGACTCTCACAGGAAAAGTAGTAAAGTCTCCGGCGGGAGTTGAAGGCCTTTGCAACGTCGACTGTGGTAGCCATAAAAACGGCGAACTCTGGTTTATGGACATGGGAACTTCAAATGAAACTCTCCAGTGTCCAACTACAGTAGCAGTGACTTCTACTGTAAAATATCAGAATCTTGCTGAATACAAATGCGTAAATGCAATCGCCTCAGCCACGGGTCTTACTAAGAAAAATAAAATCTCTGAAACTGCCTGTCCCGCTTTGACTTTCAATGATACGGACAATCAGGCAACCTTGGCTTTTGAAGATGTCTACCCGACACCTTTGGACTCCGACTACAATGATTTCGTGACAAATATTAAGGTTACTGAAACTTACTCAAGCCTCGGCGAGCTAAACCAAATTGTTATTGAATACAAAGCCAAGCACCTCGGCGGATCACTTCTACACAAACTTATTACGGTTTTTGATGGCACTGTTCGGGGTCGCGACAGCTGGGTGAGCAACCAAAATATTTTTAAATCTGAACCCATGTTTAATGGCAACGCTAACATTAAGTTTGACCTTTATGATGGCAACGGAACTCTGCTAAGCTCCACCACGAGTGTTCCAAAAGATCGAGACCTCATCGTATTCGATAATTCACATGTCGCTGTCGATAGAAAGATGATCGGAAAGATAACAATTACAAATATTGATGGAAAACAAAACCTACTCGCGGACCGCAAGGGGCTTTCTATTAAACGTTATAGAACATTGTTATATGTTCCAAATGCCTCAGGCTATAGTAAGGTTGACCGTTATGATATCGACATTAGTGATATCAACCCATCCGCTTATGATGAGTCCGGTCGTCCACTGGCTTTCTTTGTTCCGATCAATTGGCGCAGCCCTAAAGAGGGAACTGATATTAAATATCCTTATCCTGATTTTAAAGCTCATGCGGATTATCTAAAGAACTCTATTTTAAACCCGACTCTCATTGAATCAGATGCTGCCAAAAATTGGTTCAACAATGTCGTGTTATCGTTTGTCGATTAAATCTTCACGCCCCCCCCCGATAATAAATAGGGGGGCGGTATTTAGAAGTCCAGGTTAAGCCGAGCCATATAACTGCGACTTTCCTGGGGGGACCCATAAGGGCCTACATCTTCGGCATAAGTCACTAAATCCAGATTGAACCAAGCAAGCTCTGCACCAACTCCAGCGGTCCAGTAGCCCTCACTCACGCCCACATTATAATGCCCTTTCCACCAGTTAAATACCGTCCAGTCGAACTCAAGACCGGCATGCAAACCTTTTTTTGCACTAAAAAGTGGATGCCCAATATCACGAATATCTAAAGTCCCACGACCACTAAAAATCCACAGCGCTGGATACTCCCAGCGCGTTCCCAGGTCTAAAACACGGTACAGCTTTTCAGGAGCCGCCGTTTTTTCTTTATTAATCAATTTCAATGATTGCCCGAAGCCGAGCTCTCCGACGTTACGAACAACTGCACCGAAGGTCGGCTTTGTCAGTGATAGCCATGAAAGCCATCCTTCTGAAGGAATATTCGGCGTCCACAAGGCACCGATATCAGCATCGACGGTATAACCCTCTTGCAAATCTGCTGATTTCACAATGTTTGGATCCACTGCTGCTTCCATCGCTGTCACGGGTTTACTCACATAACCACGATTAACAAATTTACCAGTTACACCCATTGAAAATCTTGAATTTGGAATCCAGTTAAAGTCTCGTGCATAAGCATATGCTAAAGTTGTGTCTGCATAAACAGTGGTATTAATCGCAGGTCCAACTTGATTGTGAAGATCCATTTGCACCGTTACATCCGCAGGAATAAAAGCAACTCCCCAGTTCGGGCGAACCCATATGCCATTAGGCCCTGTGACACGCAAACCATAAGTATTCCCAGCGTTGGCATTTATAACATCCATGATAGCCTGTTGCTTCTCAGTCGCAGTGCCGGTCGTGTTCTGCGCATTTCCAATCTGCTTAGAAAGATCCAGAAACTTCGGTGTTGCTCCCAAATCAAAAGATAAATTCACCTGCCCATCCGTGCGACGAGCCAAACCTGCCGGGTTGTAGAAAATCGCACTGTAATCATTTGCAACGGCGACAAAAGCATCACCCATCCCCAGTGCGCGCGCTGCTTGATATTGATGATGGATGCGAAAACTCACGCCATCATTTTCCCCCGCAAAACCCAAAGGTCCCACCAAGACAACCAAAAGGACCCCTAAAAAAAGCTTTGCACTCGCACTCACCATGATTCCCCCCAATAAGACATTCCAAGAATTATATTCGCAAAATACACTTTCTTGTATGCGAGTTTCCATTCCCATTTTTTTTTTGACTTTGGTCGTGAATCAAAACAACAAATTTCAATTTATAACTATATTTTCAACCCGCGGAGAACACGACTCACTTCAGTTTCCAAAAACTTCTGGTCTTTATTATTGTGGATCACGTGTTTGGTTTTCTTTATCTTTTCTTGAATTGGCATTTGTGTCTGCAAGCGAAGCTTTGCCTCAGGTTTCGTCAGTGAGTTCCTTTTCATGAGTCTTAAAAGCTGTTGGTCCTCATCTGCAGCCACGACCACGACCTCATCAAAACTCTTTTCCATATGTTTTTCATATAGTAATGGCACATCATAAAAGGCGACAAGTTCGCCCAGCTTTTCAAGTTTTGATTTTTCTGCTGCTATTTCCGCCTGGATGAGGGGATGAATAATAGCCTCAAGCTGCCGGAGGGCATCTTTTTTAGCAAAGACAAGGGCCGCTAGTGCTTTTCGATCTAGACCTCCATCTGTAGTCTTTATTGCATCACCAAAAACTCTGAAAATTTCTTGAAGTGCGCCCCCCCCTGGACCAGTGACCTGGTGGGAAATTTCGTCTGCATCCAAAACAACATAGCCCAAAGTCCTGAGCCTCTTTGCTACAGTGCTTTTTCCGGTGGCGATTCCGCCTGTGATTCCAATCCATTTCATATATTTAAAGGTCCAGATTCCTTAAGGGTTTCGAACATTTTACCGATATTTTAGCAAAGGGGAAATGAATTTAATGTCGCAGCAGCTTGAACAGTTTGGTAAGTACCTACTCCTCGAAAAACTCGCTACCGGCGGAATGGCCGAGGTTTATCTTGCGAAGTCCATAGGGGCAGTCGGTGTTAACAAATTCGTGGCCATCAAGCGGATTCTCCCTCAGCACTCTGAAAGCCCAGAGTACATTGAAATGTTCAAAGAAGAAGCTAAAATTGCCGTGCATTTAAATCACGGTAACGTTGTTTCTATCTATGATTTTGGCGTAGAGTATCGTCAATTCTTTCTTGTGATGGAATATGTGGAAGGACGCAACCTTCGTCAGATCATCAACGAGATGAAAAAAGCAAATGTACAATTCACGACCGATCAAATCGTCTTCATCATCAAAGAAGTTGCTGCTGGTCTAGATCATGCCCATCGCTGTATCGATGGAGGCACTGGCCGGCCTCTCAATATCACTCACCGTGATATGAGTCCACAGAACGTCATGGTCAGCTTCGAGGGTGAAGTTAAAATCATTGACTTCGGTATTGCCAAGGCTGAAACCCAAACTGAAGCAACAAAAGCCGGAACCCTCAAGGGTAAATTCGGCTATATGAGCCCCGAGCAATCTGACGGCATGCCGATTGATTTGCGCACGGATGTTTTCTCTCTAGGAATTGTACTTTGGGAGCTTCTCGCCAATGACCGCCTCTTCACCTCTAGCAGTGAAGCTGCTATTTTAAGAAAAATTCGCGAGTGCCAAATTCCAAGTATTCGTAAAATCAATCCCTCAGTTCCACCAGAGCTAGAGCGCATTGTTAATAAAGCTTTGGCAAAAGACAAAAGTCTTCGCTATCAAACTGCTGCGGCCCTTCATCGCGACCTGAATCGATTCTTAAATACCCAATATCCAGAGTTCTCTCCACATGACTTCAGCGTGTTTGTGAAAACCGCCTTTTCCCAAATCTATCTAGAACAGAAGCGACGTTTGGTTGAGTATGCAAAGCTGCAATTGCAAACCCAGGATGATAAAACTTTAGTGACCCGCATGGTCGGGAATAAAACTGAGATAGTGGCTCAAATCGCGCAACCCCAAAATCAAGCGTCACCCACGGCTTACTCCAAAACTTCTACCACAGAAATGCCTGTGGACTCGAGCTTTACTGTCGAAGAAAATGTATTCGGGATCACGGCCTCTGATACAGATATAAAAATTAACTTAGACAACCTCAAGGGCTCTGCGGACCCCAATTCGCCTCGCAAACAAGTCTATAAAGGCGAAGCCGAAAAAGGTCATAATGCCTTTTTCGGTCTTAATACCCGTGACACAAATACATTTACTTCGACAAAGTTTAAAACAACATCTAGATACTCCTTATTGCTTGAGCAAGCAGTGACATGGGGCCTGGCCACAGTCATCGCCGGCGGAGTTTTATTTGGCGGTTGGTATTTCTATAACACTCCTGCTGGACAAAGAGTCGTTCGCGGTCTTTTAAACAATGGTGAAAAGACTTTCGCGACTCAACCGACACCACAACAAGCTCCACAACCACAACAGCTAGAACCGATCCCACAAAAATTTGATACAGCATCAACAGCTCAATACACTGTTCTACTTGTGAGCGAACCTATCGGCGCGCGTATCTATGTCAACGGCGAAGACACTGGAGCTTACACTCCAAATCGCCGTTCTTTAGAAGCTTACAAAGACTATGTCGTGACACTAAAAAAAGATGGCTACTTGAATTATGAAGGAAGCATTCGTGCTCTGCAAAATGGATCAACCTTTACCATGTCAATGCAACCGGCTCCGAAGGCAGCTTATATCTCTATAACTGTGGCGAATGGTGGTTTAAACACAGTGATCTATGTCAATGGCATTCGTTTAGGTGAGAAGCCCCCTATTAATAAATATGCAATTCCTGCAGGCACAGCCGTTCGCATTACAGCCTACGATCCCTTCTATAAACTCTCTGCTGAGCAGGTTGTCAGGGTGGATGCCAACCAAAAAAAATCCGTAGATCTGATTCTCGGAATCGACCAAAGGAAGCCTTCAGGTCAATAATCTATGAGTCAAAAAAACATCCCGCCCACCATTACAATCGGCCACAGTATTCTTTCATTCAAAAATCGAACTGCCGCAAATGCCGTGATGTCTAAGCATGGTGATAAATGGATCAGTAAAAGCTGGTCTGAATACTATCAAGATATTGAAAGGCTTGGTGCTGGATTTTTAGCTTTGGGAGTGAAACCAAAAGATCGTATCGCTATTATGTCCAACACTCGCTATGAGTGGTCCGTGTCAGACCACGCGGCAATGGGAATCCATGGAATTGTTGTCTCTATCTATCAAAACAATACTCCCAGTGATGTGGAATATATTCTAAATAACTCTGAAGCCCGAGTCCTAATTCTTGAAAACGAAGCGCTACTAAAAATCTGGTATGAAATAAAAGTACGCTGCCTAAAAGTAGAAATAATTATTCTTATCGAGAACAAAAAAACTGTCGAAGATAAAACAATACTGAGTTGGGTTGAGCTCAATCAAAAAGGCCAGGAACTGCTGAACAAAAAACCCAAGGTCTTTGAAGATCTCTGCAGTTCATTAAAAAATACTGAAACTGCAACTCTTCTTTATACTTCAGGCACGACTGGCGTACCAAAAGGAGTCGTGATTACTCATACGCAGATAATTTCAGAGGTCAGCGAAGCCTTCCCAATTTTTGGCGTTAATGACACTGACACGTCTCTGAGTTTTCTTCCTTATGCCCATATCCTTGGTCGGATCGAGCATTGGGCACATGCTTATATGGGCTTCACTATGGCTTACGCAGAAAGTATTGAAAAAATCCGCAGTAACCTGACGGAGATTGAACCAACATTTTTAATTTCAGTCCCACGTATCTTTGAAAAAATCTATTCTGCCATCGGCACTCAAGTCGATGCCTCCCCAGTGAAGAAAAGACTTTTTGCTTGGGCCCTTGGCATTGGCAAAAGAATCACAGAGCTCAAACTCACCCATCAAACCATTCCCTTAGAGCTGCTCGCGACCTATGAGCTTGCACGTAAATTGGTTTTGAACAAAGTGAGCTCTGCTTTCGGCAGGCGTCTGCGCTTTGCAATCAGCGGTGGGGCTCCACTGGCTCAAGACATCTCAAGTTTCTTTCATGCGTCTGGTGTTTTAATTCTAGAAGGCTATGGCCTGACTGAAACCACAGCAGCAATAACTGTGAATACACCATTTAACTATAAATTTGGCTCTGTCGGCCGGCCAATTGGTGACGTTGAACTTCAAATTGCTGAAGATGGAGAAATCCTCGTTCGTAGTTACAAGGTGATGAAAGAGTATTACAAGGACCCAGTAGCCACTGCTGAAGTCCTGATAAATGGCTGGCTTCACACCGGCGACATTGGAATTATTTTGCAGGGTGGAGATTTAAAAATTACTGACCGCAAAAAAGATCTTATTAAAACAGCAGGCGGTAAATATGTAGCACCCCAAAAACTTGAGGGGCTTCTCAAGTTAAACCCTCTTGTGACTCAAGCACTCATTTGCGGTGATCAAAAGAAATATATTGTGGTCTTGGTGACCTTGGATCCCCTTTACCTGCAAAGTTTAGCAAAAGCACGCAATGAAAGTGCTACCAATTGGACTGAGCTTATCAGGCTGCCTTGGGTGCAAGACATTGTTCGCGATCATATTGCTATGACAAATGCTGATCTTGCGAGTTATGAAAGCATTAAGCGCTTCCTGATCCTTCCCACAGAGTTCACCGTCGAAAGTGGTGAGCTCACCCCATCTTTAAAATTAAAACGTAAAATGCTTACCCAGAAGTACCAAAAAGAAATCGATAGTCTTTACATATAAAAACGGAAGCCCAGGCTGATATAGCCTCCAGAAAAGTCAATGCTACGTGAGGCGCCATTTGCGTCAAGAACTGGGTCTCCGGCTATTTTCGAACCACTAAAAGTGGTGACGTCTTTTGCATATTTGAAATTACCAATCTTCAACTGACGGTAACCGAACTCAAAAATATATGTCGTGGTATCGGTCATATGAGACTCAACGCCAATAGTGCCACCATAAAGCGTCCCGCTGCCTTTAGCTTCTACAGAGTGATTACTTACTCCTGGATAGCTGATAATCGTATAATCATTCTTGTAGCTCGCACTTCCCGAGCCAACATATGCCATGATAAAAGACCGGTAGGTGTTGGTTTTTTGTAAGTTGATCTCGATTCCTAGCTTAGGCGCATAAGCTGTGATATCACTATCAAGTGTATAGATATCGCTTGCTCCATTACTTGCCGCTATGCTTTTCATGACGGGGGGCTTAAAGATTTCAAAACCGAAACGCAGACTCACATTGGGAGTAGAGTATAGAAACCCAAACTCACCAGTGTAATTATACGCTACTTCGCCTGTAAAAGTATTTGTGGTGTTGACCTCATTTAAAAATGCATTTTGTTTGATAGCTGACGGGCCGCCAGTAAGAAGAAAGTAACTGGCGAATTTCTCGCTGTTAATATTAAAAACTCGTGCTTCCGCCCGAAATGTAACAAAACAAAAAGTAAAAAACAGAAATAAAAACTTCAAGACAACCACTACTTTGTAATTTTCTTAGGCGCATAAAGATCAATCACCACTTTTGCAGTGGTCTTTTCACCCTTTACCTGGAATACCCGAGCAATCGTACCTGGCTTTAAATCCAAAGTCAGATTCAATGCCTTGTCCTCAGGATCTAAAATCATTGAGGTTTTTTTAACAAACAAAGACCCTTTGAAACGATTTGCCAAACGGCCATCATCCAAACGGCTATTTGGAGTTTGATTGAAGTCCAAAACCAAACGACTTGGATTTTTTTTAAGCTCTGCATGAAAATAAGCTGGCAATCCCTTCTGAGGATTTCCCTGCATGTCACCAAAATCAATCACAATTCGCTCAAGCCGCTTTTTAGCATCTGAAGTGCGGCGTAAATCCATCAAGCTAAAACCAGTACCAGCCACTCCCCCTGTCGCTTCCCCTTCGTTGATCAAAATTTTTCCAACCACAGGAGACGGACCTTTTGCCGGGATCGCTGCCGAAGCCAGCTGAAATATGCCAAAAAAGAAAAAAACTGGAAGTGCTAATGCTATTTTCATACGTAAAACTCCTTTTCAAAAAACACACTTCAGCTTCTCCTGATCCTTCCATTGGGTCAACTAAGGTTGATCGTTTTAGCGGATTTTGCTTCCGCTCCACGCTAGCATTTTTTTTCTTATAATATCAATAGGTTAGCCGATCCCATAGGTAGCTCAAGCCCTAATAATGAATACACCCAATACATGCATCCTGCCCCGGAAGGCTAGGACTCCTGATCCGAACGATTCCAAAGTCCGTGTTAATACCCAACAAAACTCACTATTTACATAGAAATTAATTACCATGTTTTAGCTCTTAAACTATACTGCCCCAAATTTATGAGCAAACAAGCCAGCTTTTTTGACTACCACAAGATGAAAGAAACCAAAGCCAAATACGGCAGGACCTGCCATGGCGGCCCCACATCCTGTGGACATCGTAAAGAACAACGCCCCCTCTCCGCAGGAAAGTGGATCCACCTAGT
>JANMPT010000118.1:0-1559 GCA_031370005.1 Bdellovibrionales bacterium
CAATCGCAAAACTAGTCACCTCTTAGGTTCATTCACGCTCACGTACCCGCAAGTCATTTGCAGGTTGAGCCACTATCACCGAAATCACATTACTTTCTAAGTCATTTTGGCCCTCCTGGGAATAATTGAAGTTTCAACTATGTTATAGTCATCATGTAGTTGAATATTCAACTAAAACAAACGTCCCCATCGTTTCCCTAAGGAGCAAGGCAATGACTACAGTAACAACTTCCAGCCTCACCGGCACCTACACAATTGATCCAACCCACAGCCAGATCGGCTTCGGCGCCCGGCACGCGATGGTCACCAAGGTCCGCGGCCAGTTCAACGAGTTTTCCGGCACCGGCTTCTTCAACGCTGAGAACCCTGCCGAATCGACAATCGAAGTAACCATCCAGGCCAAGAGCATCAACACCAACAATGCTGACCGCGATACCCACCTTCGCAGCAATGACTTCTTCTCAATGGACGAGTTCCCACTGATTACCTTCGCATCAACCGCCTTCTCCAAGGCTGATGCCGAGATCTACTCAGTAACAGGCGACCTCACCATCAAGGGTGTATCCAAGTCCATCACTTTCAACCTTGATTACACCGGCACCGCCGTTGATCCATGGGGCAACACCCGGGTGGGCTTTGAAGGCAAGGTCACTGTTAACCGCAAGGATTGGGGCATCAACTTCAACGCAGCCCTTGAATCTGGCGGAGTTCTTGTCGGCGAGAAGGTCAGCCTTGAGTTCGAAATCTCAGCAATTCGTAGCGGGGACGCTGCGTAAGTGGTATTTGCTTAAGTTCAATCGACTAATTTGATTCACAGTGGGGGGCTGAGCATCGCTCAACCCCCCACTGTGAATTGCTGACCTGTATGACTCATGGGGGAGCGAGCAACGAGAACACCCTTAAAAAGATAGATGGGGTGCCTCGCTGGGAGAGAGCTGTTCTGAATGTCAATTACCTAGCCAGATTCGGGCTATCCGGAGGTAAAAACGATTGCGGAAGGAGTCTAAACGCTGAGCAACGAGCCGGACTTAATCGGTTCAGAACTACCAGACTCATTCCATAAGGTGTCACCGAAAGGCACCCCCCCCGTATGGAATATTCAATTGCAGAGTTGCAATAATTTAGCGTAAATACCGGGTGATGGCCGATTTGGTGGGCCTCTAAAGCGTGAGGGCCTGGAACTGGGAGGGTTATGTGAAGAACTTAACCGATTGATGACAACGTAGGTATTTCTATTGACTATTGCGAATTGTTCGGAGTAGCATCACGCCGACAGTTGAACGGTTGTACGTCAAGGTGCAACCACGCTGCAATCACGCTTCGTTTCGTCAGGGACGACAGAGGAGAGGTAACAAAACAATGGCCCAAAAGCACATAGTTGTGACGGCTGCAGTGGCAATGGCAGTACTGCTTGCCGGAAGCTCCGCCGCTAGTACTGCCACGGCGGCGAGTTCAAAATCTACAATTGGCGGGACCATAACAGTACTGACAAACCGCACGGACGTCGTTGACACTACCTTTAAGGACTATGCGGCAAAGTTCGAAGCGAAGTATCCAGG
>JANMPT010000048.1:0-11816 GCA_031370005.1 Bdellovibrionales bacterium
TATTTGGGCTATAGACAGGCCCTCAACCACATATTTTTGGTGGAGGAACTCTTTGTTTTTAAAAAGCGGTCTATGGACAAAGGGAACAAAATCAGACACTTCCAGTGGAGGAAACTCTTGTTCTGACTGAGAAGTTAATGCTCCGCCATTTTTTTCTAAACATCTGACATAATTGAGTTTTTTTAAAATTTAAAAGCTTCGCTTTATTCATTTCAACTTATTCCGATATATGGTATAACAGTATAGTGATTAAAAACATAAAGGGCAAAGCAACTCAAGATATATTCGATGGGACAAACAGCAAGGCTGGCCGTAAAGTTCCGAATGAACTTCACGAGCGAGCAAGAGATCTACTCGATGCAATTAATGCGATAACAAGAGTAGATGATTTGAAGTCTCCACCGAGTAATAGATTGCACAAGCTCAAAGGGAATCTTAAAGATTTTTGGAGTGTTAGCATCAATGATCAGTGGAGAATTATTTTTAAGTGGGATGAAAAAAATGCTACTGATGTTGAAATAATAGATTACCACTAGGGAGTATGGCATATGAGACCAAAAAATAGAGCACCAAGGCATCCAGGCGAAATCCTACAACGTGTATTTCTTGAAGACATGGGTATTACTCAATCTAGTCTTGCCAACCATTTAAAGTGGAAGCCTGGAAAGATAAATGAGATTGTGAATAAGAAGCGTGGTATTACTGCAGAAACGGCACTCGCTTTGGCTGATGCATTGAAAACAACTCCTGAGTTTTGGCTGAATCTCCAATCTAATTATGATCTTTGGCAAGCTGAACAGAAGCATACGAAAGTTTCTGCGATAAGTGCTTAACTAATTCCCAGGAACTGAATCAGGCAAAGGATTGGGTTTAACGGTTTTTTCCTAACGGGACTTGAACTTTTGGAAAATAATTTGATAGAAGGAGAGTTAAGAATTGAAAAAATCTTCGATCGCAAGCTGGCTAATAATTTTTTTTCCATTTTATTTCGTGATACCGATCGGTATTCTAGGTCCTATCGCAGACGCAAGTTCACCTTTAACTTGGGTCGGGTTGATTTTGGCAATTCTAGGTTGGATCTTTTTAGTAAGATCGAAATGGCCAAATATAAAAAAGTTCGAACTGATGCGCTTGGTCCAAAATACCTACCACCTAAAGAATTCGGCTGGTGTTGAAGCTATGAATTTTTTAGATTTTTGGTTTACGGTTCTGACATTGTCTAACTAATGAATTTCTAATAAAAAACGGCCTATTAATTTAAAATAAGCCGCTTTGTTATCTTTAGAATTTGGGTTGAGATCTTATTCTTGAATAAAATAAATTATTTTAAATTCAAATTTTTAATATCAACAATGAATTTTTCTGTGTGTTTGTTGCATAGAACATTGAGTGTTTGATCTTCTAGATCAAAGCTTCCCGTGCATGTGCCACTTAAGCTTTTTCCTTTAATCATTAACTGATCTACTTCAACTGCAATATCTCCTAATGCTTGATCTTTAGGTGTGCACCCCCGGCTGCGAGCCGGCAGAGTGATTGAATGGGCATTTTGCTTCAGTTGACATATATTTCTCCATTGACAGTTTGAATCCAGTGTCTCGGTCCGCACTGGTTGAAGACTAGCTTTTTTTCATCTTCTTGGGTTCATAGTTATCATTCAAACTTACTCAGTACCATTTGATTATTCACACAAAAAAATAAACTATTTGGTTAGTAGAATGTTGCACTGGAAAAGTTGAATTCAGCTTGGCGCATAGGAGCAGTCTAACAAAGTTCAGGCTAAAATACTCGTCATTTTCGGACATCAACATAACTGTATAATAAACTGTCAAAGCAGAAATTAAAGTTTAGGGTCGTTAAATACTTTTAACGGCACTGCCAAGGTACGAAAGCGCCAAACTCTTCGTTAACTTAAAACGTAAACTTTTCGGCACCAGTCCAGAAAAAATATTCTGGATTGGGATACTTGAAAACACTGGCTTTATTCCAACCATATTTTCCGGCAACAAACCAGCTTGCAAACAATAAGTCTTCAATTCGGCGGGCTTGATAAAAAGATGCAGCACATGCATATCTTTTGGCGTATTCTTTACGAACCACACGACGAATTTTATTATGATCAGATAGGCCAAAAGATTTCTGTTAAATGTGTGAAATATAAACAAACCATTCGGCTTTAACACGCGCGAAAATTCTTTAATCACATCTGCTGGCCGATCCACATGCTCTAAAAAATCTAAGGAGGTAACAACATCAAAACTTTGATCCGCAAACGGTAGCCGGTACGCATCGGCCGTTTGGTAATGAACTTTCTTTGTAACATCGTACTCGGCAGCTACACGAAGGCTATCAGGCGATAGATCGACTCCGGTGACTTGAAGATTTTGCTTTGCTAGCTCATTACTTAAGAATCCGGCGCCGCAGCCGACGTCTAATACCTTCGTCGATGCGCTTAATAATCCGTGCTGACTAATTTTTTCTAGTATCCAAGGTGTCTTCGTTTTCGACTCGGCTCGTAGCAATGCGATTGGGTCGTCATCGGCCTCATACCAGCGATTTCCATACAAGTTATAAATATCATTGTTGACTTTTTTCACGCAGACTCCAGTAGATGACTTGATAGATCATAAAAATAATTAGCGCAAATGATTGCCCTACTAAAAGATCTAAATGTATTTGCCGCATCCACATTAAGCCGCCCATAAAAAAAACGACAGGGTGTAAGATAAATAAGGATGAGTGCAACCAGTGTTCGCCGCCCGCACATTTTTTAGCATGGATAAATTCATCTTTAGTGATGAATAAAGAAGAAAAAATACAGAGACCAATATAGATTTTTAAATTCATTTCAGTGGGGACATAAAAAACTAAAAAAGCAAAACACGCTAAGACCGACAAAGTATCTAAGGGATGGCCGATGCGTTCCCATGCCGGAAGCCCACGTCGGTGATGAAAATAGAATTCATCAAAAAACATTAAAATTCCCTGTAAAAAAAAAGGCGCAATTAAAAAAATCACTAGCATACCTCAAAAACCGCACCAAATAGGGTCAATCCCGGGCCGAAAGCGTAACTGATCACTTTCGTTCCAATCGGATAATTCCGATTTAAAATCTCATCCCAAACGTGCGGCAAAGTGGCGGATGACATATTCCCTCGCTCAAATAAAATCTTTCTGCTTTCAGAAATTTGACTTTCACTCAGTTCTAGAACTTCCATGACCGAATCGATAATCTTAGGTCCACCGGGATGCACGGCGTAAACTGAATTCATCGCCTCAGTTAAACTTAAACCAGCCTTTTTGAAAAGTTCATTTGAAAACTGTTTTAGTTCTGCTTTGATTTTAGTAGGAACATTGCGCGATAGGTTCATTTGCATACCCCAAGGAGCGGGTATCCAGCTCATATCGTCTTGCGAATTAGGCACAAGCTTTTCTAGCAAAGCTATAATTTTTAGATTTTTTGAATTCACTTCTGGCTTTGATGTGGCTGTGTACTTGACGTGTCCGTCGGCAAATAAAGTTTGCACCACCATTTGCTCGGGCGTATGCACTTTTGGATTCATATGCAGACCGCACATTTCAGTGTGAACAATATCAGTCTGTTGATTTTCAGAGATAACGAAGCTTTTTGCCATTCTGACAGCAGGAAGGGCCGCATAGCAGCCCATATGATATGCATGCGTCACATCTGTTTTGTGACCCCAAAGTGTTTCGGTCACTATTTTTTGAGCCGCACTTGGGGATATATATCCCGTGCAACTGACGTGAATCAAATGATCTGGCCGAGACGACTTTTGTTTCACATCATAAAATTGATTAAAGACTTCATAAGCTCTATCCGAAAAAAAAAGAGTGCGTTCGTAAATAGACTTTCCGCTTTGTTGGTTTGGAATGACCTGATAAATTTCGTTCTGACTATAGTCAGTCGATAGAATGTCGTCGCACTCTAAAAAACGCTGGGAAATTTGTTCTGGCCGAATGGCATACCTTTCAAGTAGTTTTTGAATCGTGTACTGAGTTCGCAAATTTTCTGACTCTGTGGCCTGATGACAGAGCACAATCCATTCAAGCAAATTACTTTGGCTAATTCTGTTTTTAGGCAAAACAACTTTGAACTGGTTTAAATAAACGGCAGTCATGATGTCCTCCTCTTACCACATTGCTATAGACTGTTCGGACAGTACGCCGCGACCTGCTCGAAGTCTACGTGTGTGTCCCAAAAGATGCTTAGTGATGGAATTAACAAATGCCAATCCACAATATTATCACAGGGAACTGTCGTTTTTGCTCTCAGAAAATAGCTTTACTAGTTCTTATGTCAAAAGTTGAAATTAAACATAGTTACTCATTTTTCAGTCGAAAAGGTCTTTGCTTCTTTTCGCGCTGTTCGAATTGCAGAACTCAACTGCCACTTCTGTCAAATCACCATTGCCATATAGGTGTTGAGCCCTGTCCGTTTGTAATATTCATGTTTATTTACACATCTAAGTTTCAAGGTTTCTCGGAACTGTGTTATATGTCTTTATGTGCATAATCTAGTGTCCAACCTACTTAGACGTGCGATATAAATGAATATGTAAGAATAAATTGGGGATTTATGCTTTACGAATTTCTGCTTGAAAATGAAAAAGAAATACTTGCCATGACAGAGAAAGCTTCGGTGGATTTGGCAGGTGTTCGAACATCATCGGAGCGGCTCAAAAGTGGACTCCCGATTTTTTTTGATCAACTGCTTGAGGTCCTCAGGCTTGAGGCTTTTATGCCAAACATTAATCCTAAAAAAGAAAAGTCGAAGATGCAAATTGCGGCAACAGAAAATGACGAAGAGGCAATGGCTGTGGCCGCTGGGAGGCCTGAAGAAGCGGGTCTCGCCCATACAGCCGGAACCCATGGGAAAGAATTACTTCGCCTTGGCTACACGCTTTCTCATGTAGTTCACGCATATGGCTCTATCTGCCAATCAATTACAGAACTTGCTAATCAGAAGAACGTCAGCATTACGTCAAGGGAATTTCATCACTTAAACCGCTGCTTAGATGTCGCAATAGCAGGAGCTGTAACAGAATTTCAGTCACAAAAAAATTCTCGCGAAAGTGATAGGGAAGTCAAACATCTTGGATTTTTGGCGCATGAACTGCGAAATGCACTTGGGACCGTAACTATGTCTCTTGATATAATAAAAAAAGGCACAGTCGGATTTAATGGCAGTACGGGTCATGTGCTTGAGCGAGGCCTAAAGCGGATTGAACAGCTCATCCAACGATCCCTGACTGAGGTTAGGTTGCGTGTGGATCCAGAAGTCTATCCTGAGACTTTAAACCTTCTGAATCTTGTGGATCAAATTGTTGTAACTGCTGGCATTGAAGCACAAGCTAAAAAACAAATTCTAGAAATTCAAATAGATTCCAGCTTAGATTTTACTGCTGACCAACAACTTATCTATTCTGCGATATCTAATCTTATTCAAAATGCTATTAAGTATACTCGACCCGGCGGAAAAATTATTATACGGGGCTTTTCGAAGAAAGAAAATATTGTGCTTGAGGTGGAAGACGAATGCGGGGGCTTGGCAAACAAAAAAATTGACTTATTTAAGCCCTTTGAACAGCAGAATGAAAATCGTGAAGGACTTGGATTGGGACTTACCATAGCCCAACAGGCTGTTAAATTGAATCGCGGCTCCATTCAAGTTTCTGACGTTCCTAGCAAGGGATGTATTTTCACGATCAGCCTGCCAAAATAATCTAATCACTGATGATATACATACCAGGTATCCTTATTTATTCCACGGGACGTGGAGATATTTTTATGAAGCTTATTGTATTGTTTTTTCGAGGAGGTTTTTATGTTTAAAAAGGAAATTATTATTGCAGTAACAGTGGCTTTCAGTGGAGCAGCTTTTGCCGCTCCCTATAGGTCTGACAATACAAAGGTAAACAAGAGGGATGCTAAAGGATCCACCTTGACCCCAGGAGATCAGTCCAATGGTTCTGCCAAGGATATCGAGCTGACTCGAATCATTCGTCAAGAAATTGTCACTGACAAGTCTCTTTCAACGAATGGTGAGAACATTAAAGTCATAACTATCAATGGAGTTGTCACACTCAGAGGGCCTGTCGATAATCAACAAGAAAAACAGCACATTGATTTAATGGTAAAGAAAGTTGCTGGAGTCAAAAAAGTGAACAGCCAGTTGGAAGTTAAAACAAAGACATATTAGAGACAATATTATATTAAGCACTCTGATCTGCAAAAAATGAGCTATAAAGATCTTAAAAATTAGTGAAGCTAACGATATCGGATTTAAGCACAAAAAAAGGAGTAACGGATGGGCATGGGAACAATTTTACTGATAATTTTGGTCTTAATCCTCATTGGAGCATTGCCGACTTGGCCCCACAGTAAAAGCTGGGGCTACGGTCCTAGCGGCATTACTGGACTCATTGTAGTGGTCTTACTTATCTTATTACTAACGGGACGTTTATAATATTTAACTAGAATATTCTCGTACTAAATCAGCTTTTCTTTAGGCGGATGAATCTGACGGAGTCCAATATGGATTTGCTTAAGTTGCTTGGCATGTATCTTCATATGATATCCGGCGAACCAAATCCATTGCACATGTGTTAAATTTCCAAACCAAGGATGTGGAATGAGTCGGCTGCTGAGATCCTGTTCGGATTGCCATTGGGCTGCCTTCTGAATCCTTTCGACTGAATGTTGAAATATTTCGATTTCTTGAATTATATTTTTCTCCGCTTCGGGTTTAACTGCTTTTAAGCGGTCCCTGGGATTGTATTTGGGTCCCCGCTTTGCTGTAAATCCGCTCTCGATAGCTTTTGCTAATGCGCCATTTACTTTTCCCAAGTGATTGCATAACATCGCGGCCGACCAGTAGCGCGAACTATCTTCGACAAAGTAAGGACGCTTTACTAGAATTCGCTTTGTTAAATCCTCTGCTTTGAACTCTCGGATGTGGGCAGTGATTTCATCGCGCCCCTCCCTTAGGCTACGTAACGCCTCTGCTTTATCTAGTCGCTTCATAATGAAGGGCTTAATGAAAAGATATAAGAAAAGCCTTTCAAATAAGCTAATCCCGGCTCCTGGCTTTGCCAGTTTGGGCTCTGAACTTAGACCTGTTTTATTATCCATTCTGATCTCCAATGCAAAAAAACCTGATTTCATCAACAACAGTTTGGTTCGAAAGAATCAGATTGTGGCCAAGGGCATTTTAAGAAGTACATATTGTGTGACTTTTGATGAGCGTTACAATTTGATCACCTGAACTCAAAGTAAGAGAGGGGTCCTTCTTAATCCGGGCCTGGAACTGCGAGCCCATCGCTTGACTGTAAATGAACATGGCGAGCATTTTTGGATCCATATCGTTTCGAATATGCCCCGACACTTGGCCCTCACGAATCTGCTCTTCAAGCCATGTCAGCCACTTGTCCACGAAAAGCCTCATTTCTTTTTGAATGCTCCGTGCAACACCTTGAAAATCCGCTGAAAGCGCTAAGATGGGACAGATCTTTGCTTTGTCCGTGGCAAACGAATAAAAGACATCAAAGACTCTTCGAACTCTTTCGATGGGGCTAATCTCCTTGAGAGCCTGAGCCCATAAATCAAATCTAGAGCTGTAGTCGTGGATGATAGCGATCACTAGTTCTTCTTTGCTTGCATAGTGGTCATAGAGGCTGGGTTTTTTAATATTCAGTTTGTCGGCGATATCTTGGAAGCTAAAGCCGTTGTAACCGTGCTGCTGAAGTAGGGAACGGCCCTCAACAAGGGCTTTTTCTTTTGTTGATTTTCTCATTTTTATTACCTACCTGTGGATAGGACTATATCCTACCAATGGGTAGGATGCAAGGATATATTATGGATTGGCATAATCCACTACTGAACACCAGTTGATCTAGGGAAATAATCAGCAGGCACGTGGACTCCGCGACGAACTATTTTCTCTGTCATAATAGAAGTCTTCATAAACCAATGGGACATCAAATAGCTCAGTGAACACGCCCCCAGTAGGGGGACAATACCAAGAGGCTGCTGCGTAGTTTCTAGCGCAAAAACGATAGACGCAAATAAGGCCCTTGAACATCCCGCAAAAACGGAGGCCATTCCAATTAAAGCAAAGATATGAATATCTAAGCCCACCTCGGGAAATATAAATTTTGAAAGTACGCCAACTGCATACCCAGATAAGGCACCAAACGTCAGAAGGGGCGCCAAAGTTCCCCCTGAAGTCCCACTACTCAAAGCAATTACCCATGAACAGAATTTCCAGAAACACAGCGCTAGCGCTACAGTTAAAGGCAAGCTCGCGCTTAAGCCACTGCTAATATTTGAGTACCCCACCCCTAAGCTTCGAGGCTCTATCAAGCCAATGATACCAATCCCGATTCCACCAATCATCGGCCACCACATCCAATGCATTGGTAAGTTTTCAAACAAGTCCTCAACAAAATAAACACTTTTCGTAATAAAAATTGATATAAATCCAAAAATAACTCCAGACATAAGATAAATTGGAAGTTGCCCAAGCGAAATGGCTGCAATGACTGGCATTTCAAAAAAGGGGGCCGTCGTCCAGAATGTAGACCTGATAGCGGCCGCCACAACTGCGCTTATCGCAACAGGAATGAATGACTGGGCACGGAACTCAAATAAGAGCAGCTCAATGGCTAATAAAACAGCAGCCAAAGGTGTTCCAAATATAGCCGTCATGCCGCCAGCGGCACCGCAAGACAAAAGGATCTTACGCTCAAATCTTGTAAAGGGAAATATTTGACCGCATATTGAACCTAATGCTCCACCAGTTGCAATGATTGGTCCCTCCGCACCAAAGGGCCCACCCGACCCAATGGCAATAGCAGAAGAAATCGGCTTCAGGAATACAAGACGCCCAGGAATTTTACTTTCATTAAGTAATATTTTTTCCATCGCCTCCGGAATTCCATGACCGCGAATTGCTGCAGATCCAAATTTTGCCATTACTCCAACAATCAATCCACCAAGCATTGGAACAAATATTGAGAAAATACCAAGCTTGTGCGGATCTGGCTGGATGGCCTCAAATGAAAAATGCTGGAAATAAAAAAGTTGAGTAAACAGACTTATACAAGCTAGAAGGGAGATCGCTATGAGGTAAGAAATGGCTCCAATCACTGCGGCTGCGAAACAAAGCCTTCCCTGGTGTCTGCGTCGCAAACTGACATTATGATCTGAATTATCTGAACTGTACAAAATTAACTCCCGAGTTTATTACTTTTCCAAGCATATTTATCAGCTGGAATTTCCCTTGCAAGACCGGGGGCATCGAAACGCCGCGTTAGAGATTCTCAAGGCAAGAATTACTTTTGATTCCCTTGCGATGCTTTGATTCAGTTTCCGCTATGGCCCTATTTTCTTTTTACAACATAAATGTAACTACTTTCCTTAGCTTCAACGTGAATCCAAAGCCCAAACCGCATTGTCTACACCCAACAGTTTTGTGATGAAAATGAAAAAGTAACTCGACATCCTATGGCGCCAACCTGGCCAGAAACCATGTTAACCGTAGTAACATTTGCAGAAGAAGGACCTGATAAAACCAGAGTCACAGTAACGTGGGAGACCCATGGTTCGACAACAACAGAAGAAATCGAGGCCTTCGTTAAGGCAAGAGGCGGAATGACTCAGGGATGGACAGGCTCTTTTGATAAACTGGAAGATTACCTAGGAGCGGCAAGTTTCAGCTGCGGCTGATGTGCGGAATGTCATGACCACTTTCTTAGCCAATTTGATGATTCAACTTTTGGGAAACGAAATCCACGAAGACACGAGTTTTAAGTGGAATGACAGATGCTTGTGGATACAGAAGATAAATAAGAGTGCTTGCTAACGTGTTTGGAACCGGCTCCCATTCGGGTAAGATTCTTATGAGCTGCTCTTTCCGAACTTCTTCTGCAACAAACCATGGCGCAAAAGCTGCAAACCCTGCCCCATCTGATGTCATCCGCTTGATAACATTTATGTCGTCCGAGCGAAAATTACCTCGTAAAGCTACTTTTTCCCTTAGACGTTCGTTCTTTAAAATCCAAGTATCACTGAACTGACTTGTGAACGAAAAACTCAAATGGTTCAATTTCCCTAGGTCAAAAGGGGTTTTTGGTTCATTTCTATTCTTAAAATAACGAGGACTCGCATAAAATCCCCTATGAAGTGGAATCAGCTTCTTGGCAAAGAACGATGATTCGTCAAATTTTCCTGCTCGGATGACGACATCGAACTTTTCTTCAATGACGTCAGAGATTTTATCCGACAGAAAAACCTCAAGTTTGATTTGCGGATAGTTGGCTGAAAACTCACTTAACAGTGGCGACAAAAGGGCTCTTCCGAAACTCGTCGTTGAATTTACTCTCAGCAAGCCAGACGGAGTTTTCTGAAGCTCTCTAAGGTTTCGATGGGTGGCATCCACATCTTCTAGAATTCGTTCACAGTTGAGCAAATAAGCCTCACCTATTTCTGTGAGTGCCACTTTCCGGGTGGACCTTGTGAGCAGAGCAACTCCGAGTTCATTCTCAATTGTCGCGATTTGTTTAGAGACCCCGGAGGGACTTAATCCAAGTTTCTTCGAAGCCTTTGTGAAGCTTCTCGAATAGCCCACTTCCCTGAAGATGCGCATTGCTCCCAATATGTCCATTGGCCCCCTATAATTTACTTTAACTCATAGATGTTATTCAAATATTGACTCTAATTCAATAAATAAAAAGCTGCCAATATCGGACAAAATAAACAGGAGACAAATTATTATGGGTTTGAAAAATAAGCGAATTCTGCTTATCGGTGGAACTAGTGGTATTGGATTGGAAACAGCTCGGCAGGCAAAAGAGCTAGGCTCCATCATAACAATAACGGGACGCGATATATCGCATACTAAACAGATAGCAGATGAACTTGGAATAGACCAGTTCACATCGTTTGACGTTGCGAATGAATCAGCAGTCAGAAAGGGACTTTCTTCCTTTGATGCCCTTGACCACATTTTCGTATCCGCCGGGAGCTTGGTTGGGGCAGGCCCACTTGCAATAACTGAAAGTTCGAAGATAGAAATGGCGCTTAAGCAAAGAGTTATGGGTGCTTTTTATATTATTAAAGCTCTGCTCCCGAAAATGAAAGAAGGCTCTTTTATTTTCACTTCTGGACTCTACGCAGATCGACCTACAGCTGGCGCAAGCGCTCCAGCTTCTTCGCTAGGTGCAATTGAATCCATGGTGAAAGCCCTTGCCTTGGAGCTTGCTCCAATCCGCATCAACGCGATTTCTCCGGGGCTCATAGATACACCACTTCTTCAGAATTTTTTAGGTGGCACTCGGGAAGCTGTTTATGCAGACGTTGCCTCCAGACTTCCATCGCGAAGGATTGGCAAAGCAGAAGACATCTCAAAAACCGCGTTATTTCTTATGGAAAACAGTTTCATCAACGGTGAAACAATCCATGTTGATGGTGGCGGAAGGTTTATTTAATAAAATGCCCTTAGGCTCGCCAGTGGCACCGGGTGCCAAATTCTTATTACAAGAAATCCCCGACAATAATTGCCGCTAAGAGCCTCTAACACGCTCACAATAACGAATCCATGCCTCAAAATGAGATGCAACAAATAAATCTCGACGAAGGTCTAAAGTTTCGTAGTTTATAGCCGAAAAGTGAATAGTCAGCGCAAAGATCCTTAAAACATAAAACAAAAGGATAAACCAAATGGCACGTTTTTTCATATTGGCTTCTTTTTTTAGTTTTTTCATTTCAATAAGGGCAATGGCTCAGCTTACGAGCTCTTC
>JANMPT010000059.1:0-1702 GCA_031370005.1 Bdellovibrionales bacterium
CCAGATAATCGCGCAAATATTGTTTGTCAAAACTCGGTGGATTAGTGCCGGCTTGATATTGATCCGCGGGCCAGAAACGCGAGGAGTCGGGCGTGAGCGCTTCGTCGATCAAGTACAATTTACCTGCGTCGTCTTGGCCGAATTCGAATTTAGTGTCGGCGATCAAGATACCTTTGGTTGCCGCGTAATCGGCGGCAGTACGATAGAGGTCGATAGCGACATCGCGTACCTTTTCCGCCAAGGGCCGTCCAATCAGGGCGACGGTTTGCTCGAAATCAATATTCTCATCGTGTTGGCCAAGTTCCGCTTTCGTCGAGGGAGTGAACAGTGCCTCCGGTAACTTATCCGCTTCACGCAAGCCGGCAGGCAAGGCAATGCCGCACACGCTGCCGCTTTTTTGATATTCCTTCCAGCCCGAGCCCACTAAATAACCGCGCACGATAGCTTCGATCGGCAAGGGCTTGAGGCGTTTCACCACCAGGCCGCGTCCCTTGACCTGGGGTGCTTCTGCGGGGGTGACCACAGATTCCGGGGCATCGCCCGTCAATTGATTGGGCAGAATGTGTTTGAGCTTTTCGAACCAGAAATTAGAAACGGCGGTGAGGACGGCGCCTTTCTCAGGTATGGGTTCCTGCATTACCACATCGAACGCCGACAAGCGGTCCGTCGTCACGATGAGCAGGCGCGCGGCGTCTACTTCGTAGATGTCGCGTACTTTGCCGCGATTAAGCAGCTTCAGGCTTTTGATGTCGGATTGATACAGTGCAGTGGTCATGAAGGGGTAACTCCAATAAAAAAGTTAACGTAGGCCGAACGAATTCGGCTGCATAGCAGGTGAGGCAAGCCGCGGACCGTTTGCCGCCATGATTGCGGCGAGTCGGGCGTCTGAGGTGCCGCTGGCATTGTAGACGATCAGATGCTGCACGGGTCGCCAGGACTGGCATTCCTTGAGGATATCGGTAGTTTGCCCCGCTGGACGCCCGGGCGTGGCGCAGTAGATCGTTCGTATCAACCCGCGGCATCCTGTTCCTTTTGGGTGTAGAGTTCGATCTCTACGCCTTGGTACAGGTCCTCCAGCGCCGAACCTGTGATGAGACCCGCGCAATGATGATAGAGCCATAGCGTGCATTCGATTGGTTCAAACAAATTGTCGCGCGCGTGAATGCGGAACTCACGCCACGCCATGATCCATTGGTCGCCCGAAAAACTATCGACACAAAGCCAGTAGTCGTCATGCAGAATGACTTCTAGGCCACGATGCTGCGTCAGAGAAACACGGAGGGGGTTATTTATTCGCAGTAGAGCGAGGCGTGCCCGGTTGTAGTAGGCAGCCTCGATCTGCTTGGGGATGATGCGCCAGGGAGTGATCTCGTTCGGCGTATCCATTGGGCTTTACGCGAAACCTCCATATCAGGTTCGCTGATTATTAAACGGATTCCGGCTCGTTGTCGAGCTTACCCTCGATAAATACGCGGCTGGCTAAAATGTCTTCGGCTTCAAGGGTCATTAAATCGGTTTTGCTCAGCGCTTTGCTAGCACCAGCGAATAAGCGATTGGCTTGGCGCAGGCGCGCACGGTCCAAGGCATTGCGCACCGAGCGCGCATTGGCAAAGTGTTCCAGGGTCATACGGATGGTGATATATTTGAAAAACGCCTTTTCGGCATCGGGGCTAAACCGGTAGTTCTGCCTGGCCAGCATCAG
>JANMPT010000070.1:0-1592 GCA_031370005.1 Bdellovibrionales bacterium
ACCAGGTCAGTGACCGGCGGCGCGAGGTGGCGCCGTGGCCGGCCCGCGCCACCTATGGCCTGCCCGAGGACCAGTTCGTGTTCTGCTCCTTCAACAACAACTTCAAGTTAACGCCCGAGGTGGTTGGCGCCTGGATGCGCATCCTGGGCCAGGTGCCCGGCAGCGTGCTGTGGCTGCTGGCCGACAACGACACCGCGCGCGAGAACATGCTGCACTGTGCCGATGCCCACGGCGTGCCGCGCGAGCGGCTGATCTTTGCGCCGCGGGTGGCGCCGCCCGACTACCTGGCGCGTTTCCAGTGCGCCGACCTGGTGCTCGACACCTTCCCCTACAACGCCGGCACCACCGCCAGCGATGCGCTGTGGATGGGCACGCCCATCCTCACGCTGTCGGGCCGCAGCTATATCTCGCGCATGGCCGGCAGCCTGCTCACTGCGGTGGGCCTGCCCGAGCTGGCCACCACCACGTTGGCCGACTACGAGCGCCTGGCGGTACAACTGGGCCGCCAGCCCGCGCGCATCGCGTCCTACAAGCGCTACCTGGCCGAGCAGGGCCGCAGCTCACCGCTGTTCGACCTGCCGCAGATCGTGCGCGACATCGAGGCCGCCTTCGAGCGCCTGGCGCTGCAACACCGCCGCTGAGAGCCTGCTCGGCCTGCGCTGACCCCTGACCCCCTTGCCAGTGTCCGCCCGCGACGATCCCCATCTGCATGTCGAGCCCCAGCTCGACCCGCCCGCCGAGCCGGCCTTCAGCCTGGCCGACGATGCGTTGGCGCAGGCGCTGGTGTGGCTGACGCGCCACCACGGCAACGAGCGCTCGGTGGCCTCGCTGTTCGAGGGCCAGCAGATCAGCGGCCTGGTCGGCCCCGACCAAGCCCTGCGCGCACTGCGCGAGGCCGGCTACAACGCCGGCCTGGTGCAGCGCGCCATCGGCGACTTCCACGACCTGCTGTTGCCGGTGGTGCTGCTGCTCAAGAGTGGCGATGCCTGCCTGCTGCTGGCGCGCCGGCCGCAGAGCGCCGGCCCGGCCATCTGCACCGTGCGCATGCCGGGCCAGGTGCCGGGCCAGCCGGCCGCCGAGCTGATGGCCACCGAGACCGAGCTGGCTGCCGAGTACTCCGGCCTGGCCCTGGTGGCCACGCCGATGCCGCAGCCCACCACCATTTCGCCCCATGCCAGTGCCGAAGAAGCCGCCGCGCTGCGCAGCGGCAGCGGCCATTGGCTGTGGGGCACGATGCGGCGCTTCATCCCGTATTACCGGTCGGCCCTGCTGGCAGCGCTGCTGTCCAACACCTTGATGCTGGTCACCGGCACCATCACCTCGGTGATTTATGACAAGGTGATCCCCAACCAGGCGTTTGTCACGCTCTGGGCGCTGGCCGCAGCCGGCGGCCTGGCGCTGGTGTTTGACCTGGCGGCGCGCCAACTGCGCGCCCACCTGATCGACCTGGCGGGCAAAAAATCCGATCTGCTGGTGGGCGCAATGCTGTTCCGCCAGAGCCTGGGCGTGCGCATGGAATGCCGGCCCGAGTCAGCCGGTGCCTACTCCCACACCGTGGGCCAGATCGAGCTGGTGCGTGAGTTTTTCTCAAG
>JANMPT010000068.1:0-1528 GCA_031370005.1 Bdellovibrionales bacterium
GCTGCGTGCATTACCAACGTTACCGGCCGCGAACGATGACGAAGTCCTGTTCTTTATCGAACGACATCATCTGATGGGGCGCGGCATCGGTTATATCGACGCGCACCTGCTGACCTCGGTAGCGCTGCACGGCACGGCGCGCCTGTGGACACGCGACAAGCGACTGTCATCCATCGCCGCCGATCTCGGGCTGGCGCATGCGGCAGGGAAATACTAACGGACGTCGCCTGACAAGACGCTCAAGCAAGGGTCATCGAAGTTGAATACCCTTAGCAAGCGCTATCTGGAGAATAATAAACAATAGGAAACAATAGGGGACAGACCACGATTATTCTCTGTTAGACTGCGGTTTCCATCCTCTCCGAAATATCCGCCATGCCGCGCCGCGCTCGTCTCTCCCTTCCCGGCATCCCGTGGCACATCATCCAGCGTGGCAATAACCGCGCTGCCTGCTTCAACGCCGAAGAAGACTATCGGTTCTACCTGCACTACCTGCACGAGTTCGCCGCCAAATTCGGCTGTGCCGTGCATGCCTATGTGCTCATGACCAACCATATCCATCTGCTGCTCACCCCGCAGCAGAAAGACAGCGCCGGCCTGCTGATGAAGCACCTCGGGCAACGCTACGTGCAGTATTTCAACCGCAGCCACCAGCGCAGCGGCACGCTCTGGGAAGGGCGCTTTCGCTCCTGCCTGACCCAGAGCGAAGACTATGTCCTGGCTTGCTATCGCTACATCGAACTCAACCCCGTCCGCGCTGCCATGGTCGTGAAGCCGGAGGACTACCGCTGGTCAAGTTACCACGCCAACGGGCAGGGCAAGGCGGATGCCCTGATTACCCCGCACCAACAATATCTCGGGCTGGGGCAGACGCCGACCGAGCGGCGCGCCCACTACCGGCAACTGTTCCGCGCCCATGTCGAGGAGGCGCTACTTGAGGAAATCCGTCAAGCGACCAACGGCAACTACGCCCTGGGCAACAAGCGGTTTCAGGCTAAAGTCGAGGCCAAGCTGGGGCAGCGGGCGGTGCGAGGAGCGGCGGGGAGACCAAAGGCGGAGAAACCGGATAGCATTGAGCGACAGGAGCGCTTGCTGTGAAGAGTATTCGTGGTCTGTCCCGTATTGTTACGTGCTGAATCCGCTGCTAAGCTTTATATATGAAAACTCTCCCTCTACATCTATACAAGTACTTCAGACCAGAGCGAAGTGTAGTTCTCGACAACTGGCTGATTCGCTTCACGCAACCTAAGGCCCTCAACGATCCTTTTGAGATGCGCCCTCATATTGCCGGGTATGACACACCAGATGAGGTTTTAAAGATTGCAGCCCGCCGTTGGGAAGAACATGCGCAGGAAAGTTATGACAAGCTCGTTAACAAGCACGGTAAATCCAAAAGTTTCGAGGAGTTCCGTGAACTCATCGAGCCTGATCGGGTAGCTATGATTGAGGTGGCCCGATCACATGAAGCCAACTCGAAAATGGCAGAAAAAATAGACGAGTTGATAAATAAAGGGGTTGGTGTCCTATC
>JANMPT010000087.1:0-2717 GCA_031370005.1 Bdellovibrionales bacterium
TATTGTACCTATTAAGTATTCCAGAGCATCCAGATTTGGAGGAGGCTATGCTGCCGTTCAATTAAATTTCGGCTGGGGATTTATAGATCTTAATGGCGTTGAATTGATCCCACCAATTTATAACGATGTATATAATTATAAAGATGGCAAAGCAAAAGTGGTACTTTATGGAAGAACAATTTTTGTTGATTCAACTGGTAAAGAGGTGAGTGAGTAAAAAACATGCTTGGCATATCGACTTTATTGTTTTTTAACAGTTTGCTCAGACAGACAAAGCAAGACAAATAGTGTTGTTAAAATTCATTCCGTAGACACTAAAATAAAGTATGACGGATAATGACGCTACAAACGAACCATTAAAATATGCATCATCTTCAAACAATAAGTAAACACCATTTTATCGATGGGGTTTAGACAAAACTATAGAAATTGCTGACGGTGCCTTGTGGGAACATATTGGAAATCCAGCATTGGATTATGTTGAGAGATATCCAATAAAATTTTTAGATTTCATTGACAAATGCACAAGTAAGACAAGCTACAAAAATTGGACAAGTGCGATTTCTTTCAGTGGTTTTGAAATAGACAATATAATCGACAAGAAAAAGCTAGCCTGAAAAATTCATTTCGACAATGAAGGCCAACTGCAAAAATTGTAATGAAAAACTATAAGACAAATTGAAAAATTGCAACAGGCTGCGAATAAAAATTACTACAGCCAACAAATAAGGCTTCGTCGGGCCTGCAAGGCCAACGATGAAGCCAATGTTGTACGGCCTGCCCCGCCAAGGCGCTATCGTGTGGACACATTTTAAACAAGTCCCAACCCTGCATTGCTGCTTTAAAATACTTAAGCCCTATCCATAGGGTCGTAATACCGGGATGCCTTTTGCTTTCATAACCCTTCCATCCTCCCATTCTGGCAATTGCCCATACATAACGTTTCAGATCCTTGGTTTTGTAAGGATTTTTCTGTTTTTCTGTTTTCCCTTCCAGATGTATTATCTGGCACTCTAAAAATGCCTGTTCTTCTGCTGTAAAACAACTATCAGTGCTGATATCTGTCTCCGGCTCTGCATAGGCTAGTCTCATCAAAAACAGTTTGATAGTCACTTCCATTATCATCAGGCACAGTTTGCGCACAGAGGAAGCATATTCTAATTCTGACGCTTCTATGTTGTAGCCTTCCTTCTTTACAATTTTAAACACTTCCTCTATCGTCCATCGCCAACTATACCATTCTATGCAGGTTGTTGCCGTCTCTATACTTTGAACAGGTATGTTGGTTAATAACCGCCAGCATATTCTGTCCGATCCGCTGTAGTTAACCTCTGATGCTTCTACCAGATAAAGCAGTGTTGTCTTTGCCACGCCTTTGCTGGTGCCGTCAGTTTTCTTCAGTTCTACCTGCTTGTATCTTACTTCTATTGTCGCTGTTCGCTTTTTCTTTTTGCCCTTTGCCTGTACGGTTATTTCATAACTACCTGCCGCTGACTGGCCGTTCAGGCAACTGAATAGCTTTGTCTTGTCTGTTAATGTACGGTTCGTTTTTGCCCTTATCAGCAATGCCGTTTTCTCATCCGGTATGGTCGCAAACTGCTCGTATATATCACCCTCCCGGTCCTGCACTATCACCATTCCTGCTACTGTATCCCTTAAAGCAGATTGGGTATTCTTTGAAACTTCAATCCACTTGTAAGATTCTTTTTCTTCTATGGGTAAGCTATTGTACCCTCTTTGAAACTTTGACTTGAAGTCCAACGGCCTGTTCCATACTTTGATATCCGCATAGCCATAAGGAACACAGGTTTGCGCATCTACTACCAGGCTCGGGTGTATAAAAAATCCCAATCCAAAATCCTTATTGGCATTTGTGGTGCCTATATGCTCATCCTTGTTTATTCGCCTGCTATGACTGCTCAGATTAATCTCTGACGTGTCCTGGATGCATACTACCAGCTTACCTTTGCATGCCATCTGGCAATTGGTGACTAAGTTGCTGACAATATCTTCTTCACTTACACGATCGTTCTGCAAAAAACGATAAAACCCTTTGGCCGATGAATCGTTCTGGCTTAACTGGCGAATAGAATGAACGCTCTTGCTGAATAAATCGTTCAAAATCTTATTTCCACGGTAGACCAACCGCATATCTTCCAAATCTGTAAATCCTCTGTTTTGCATACCCAAAAATAATGAGTAGCAAAATGTGTCCACACGATAGGCAAGAGGCGGGACAATGGCGCGGATGTAGGGAATACCAACAATGGCGTAACGACAGGAGGTTGGGGAGCCCTTGGTTCTATGCGCATCTTTGCCTGTGCTACAATTGCAGGTGACAATCCCGCAAGAGGCGGGACAATGGCGCGGATGTAGGGAATACCAACAAGGGCGTAACAGGCAGGGCGGAAGGGAACACCAACAGCAGAAAAAAATCAATTAATCTTCATTAATTGTAGCAACGCCTGGTGGAGTGGCGACTGCGGATCTACCATTGCTTCTGCAATTGAATAGTGATTTTGCCGGGGCAACTGTAAAAGTTGGATATCTACGCCTTTGTTTTTCCAGCAAGTATAAAATTCTTTACTCTGATCGTTAAACTCTGCTGTTTCTGCATCACCTACGGCTACAATTAAAGGACAGGAGTGCGAAGGTTCAAGCAGTACAGGGCTATTAAATGTAGCAGTTCCCAAACTCATCTTTAAAACCTTGTTGAC
>JANMPT010000067.1:0-5726 GCA_031370005.1 Bdellovibrionales bacterium
CTAAAGTTTCGTAGTTTATAGCCGAAAAGTCACTAGCGGAGACGCATTTTGAAAGACGGTGAGCAGCTCAACTTTAAGAGAATAGCCGAAGGACTGGACAGAGTAATCGGCGTAGTAACGCGGATTGCATCAAAAAGATACGTAAGCGGTCTATCAACCCCACGCTTATGCAAAGCCTTTATTTGGAGTTATAATCGCGGCCTTTAAAAGGAGGCTCCGATGGAAAATAAAGAAAAAGTTCAAGATAAGGAAAAGAGCAAAGATTTTTGGCGCGAGCATGTAGCTCAAGCAGATAGATTCCCTGGCACTCAAAACGAGTATTGTCGGCAGCATGACATTTCAAAAAGCAAACTCTCTTACTACAAACTAAAATTTGCAGAGCAAAGCAAATTTGCAAAAGTTAAATCGCCGTCGATAGCAACAAATGCACCGCAACCTAATAGGCCACTTGTGCGAGTGAAATCACAAATAGATCCGGCTTGGCTTGGAGAGTTTTTGCGCGAGCTATTAAAATGAAGTCAGTTTCAAGTTTTAAAAATATCTACATCCATAAAGAGTTCGTCGATTTTAGAAAGAGCATTAACGGCTTAACCGTCATTGTTGAAGGTGATATGCAGCTTAACCTGAAAACCTCTTCTCTCTTTGTATTTTGCAATAAACCAAGAACCCACTTAAAGATGCTCTACTTTGACCATAGCGGTTTTGCGCTATGGATGTTATGTTGATATCGGCATAATGTCAGTTATGCCGACCTCCGGATTATGCCGATTTTGAATGTAAGTATTTCCAATTTGCGTTGAATTTATAATATTTAATTGTGATTTTGTCGGCATAATAAGTTCTCTCCGAGTAGCCAATTAAGGCACATAGGAGAGTGAAAAATGTTCGACCAGGTATATCGTTACAAATGGTTTGCGGATGAATTAATTGAAGGGCCGTTGTCACCAGTCTTGGATGACTTAGCTAAAATATTTTTCGACAGAGGTCACTCACGTAAGAAGGTCCGTCAATACTTTGTGGTGTTTGGACGTTTGAGTAAATGGATGCGGCGACGGCGATTGAAAATTAATCAAATAAATGAGGCTCACCTCGAATCCTTCCTACAAAGCGAATCGCGAAGAGTTTATTCAATTACTGAGCGAGGAGATACGGTTGCTGTCAGATTGCTAAATGAGCTTCTTCAAAAGAAGGGAGTTATTAAGGCTACTCGAGTGCACTTAAATCCGACAGAAAAAATATTTTATGAATTTGAGAATCACTTGAGAATGGAAAAGGGCATGAGCTCGTCCGCTATTTATTGCTACAAAAGGTATTCAAAACTCTTTGTCGAACACACATTTGGAACGGATTGTCCAAAATGGAGGCAAATTAATATTGATGATATTCAAAATTTTATTTTGATTACATCAAAACGATTCAGTGGGCCGACTATTGGTCTTATCGTCACGTGCTTACGCTCTTTCTTTCGATTTCTTAAAATGAAGGGGCATGTGGATTTTGATTGGAGCACTTCGGTTCTCAATCCCCCTCGATGGAAATCAGCAAATTTACCATATTATCTTAATCCCAAAGATTTGAAAAAATTATTGAACTCCATTGATCATTCAACCGCGCTAGGAAAAAGAAACTATGCGATGTTACTTGTCTTGGCAAGGTTGGGCATTAGGGCTTGTGAGGTTGCATCCCTGTCCCTGGATGACATTGATTGGACGAATGGCGAATTGATACTACAAGGAAAAGGAGTAAGAAAAAAACGTTTGCCGATATCCAAAGAGGTTGGATCGGCACTTGTTGAATATATCAAATGCCGCAAATCCGTACAGTCGCGCAAGTTGTTCCTTCGTAATTTTCCACCTTTTGAGGGTATTACCAGGGGGCTGGTTGGTGTGACTGTGGCTGGCATGATTAAACAGGCAAAGCTCAAACCGTTTAAATCTGGTTCACACTTGCTTCGCCATACGGCTGCGACCCATATGCTGAAACGCGGGGCTTCGCTAAAGGAAATTGGTATGATCCTAGGACATCAGTCACAATTTTCAACGTCCATCTATGCCAAAGTGGATTTTGCAAGCCTGCTTCCGGTTGTGCAGCGCTGGCCCATTTCCGCGAATTGTGGTCGCAAGTGAAAACACTAAAGCAGTCTGTCAAAGATTTTTTAGAAATCAACCGATCCCTCGGCTACAAAATGGAACATCATAGGCTCTATCTAAACCATTTCGCTTTATTTATGAAGAACAAACGCGCTACTACGATTACAAGTGATTTAGCTCTAGAGTGGGCAATGTTACCGAAGGAAGTTGAACCCTACACATGGGTGTTTCGCTTGGCTGTGATTCGCAGTTTTTCAAAATATCGTCTGGCTAAAGATAAATGCACTGAGATTCCTTCAACAAAATTGTTGCCAATACGGTACCGTCGGCGCCATCCACACATCTATAAGATGAGCGAAGTCCAAAAGCTTCTCATGGCAGCAAAATCGCCATCGAACTCATTTTGGGGGCTCGACAATTTTACTCTTTATTGTGTTTTAGGATTGGCCGCAGCTACCGGACTTCGTCGAAGTGAGCTCCTAAAATTAAATCGAGACGATGTAGATCTCAAAAATAGGTTTCTTACTATTAAAATGACAAAGTTTAGAAAATCTCGATTGGTGCCATTACATCTGACAGTCGCCAAAATGCTACAACAATATGATAGACACAGGCAGTCTCAAACGAACGTCAACACCGATGCATTTTTTGTTACCAAAAGAGGGTTTAGAATCACAACTCCAACCATTAATTTTGGATTTTTGCGTGCAAGCGAAAAAGCTGGGTTACGCAGGTCGGGAGAATCGTTTGGACCACGACTTCATGACCTTCGGCATACGTTTGCTGTGAATACCCTTATTAGATGGCTTCACGAGGCCGATGAAATTGATAAAAAGATCCCCGCCCTTTCGACCTATCTCGGGCACGTCGATCCAAAATCAACTCATTGGTATTTTTCTTGTGCACCAGAACTGATGAGAGTGGCTCGAGTGAGAATGGAAAAAGCAGCAGGGAGTGTTTTGTGAAAAATTCTTTACCCAATCTAATTGAGAGCTTCTTTTTAGAACGATTGATCTCTCAGCGTCAGGCCAGCCCACATACCATTGCTTCCTATCGTGACACCTTTCGACTGCTTTTTATATTTATCCAATTCCGGTTGAAGAAGTCGCCGTCCTCAGTTCATCTCGAAGACTTAAATGCAGAACTTGTCCTGGAATTTTTGAAAAACTTAGAGCAACAAAGAAACTGCACCGTTCGCAGTCGAAATCAAAGACTGTCGGCACTTCGCTCTTTTTTTCACTACCTTGCTTTCAAAGTTCCAGAAAAGAGTGGACTCATACAGCGGGTTCTCGCCATACCCAAAAAGCGACATGATAAAGCTGTTATCGACTTCCTTAATCAAAATGAGATTGAAGTGTTATTAGCAGCGCCAGATCAACATACCTGGATTGGACGCAGGGATTTTCTTTTGTTGTCGTTTGCAGTTCAAACTGGTCTGCGTCTCTCTGAGATTACGGGACTTTGCTGGAATAACATTTGTCTTGGTAAAGGGGCAAATGTTCGAGTCGTCGGAAAAGGTAGAAAGGAGCGAGCCATTCCACTTTCAAAGGAGCTCAATTTAAAACTGAAAGCCTGGCACTTCATTGAAAAACCATCGCCAACTGCATCAGTGTTTCCAACTCGTCAAGGATCGAGATTAAGCTCTGATGCTGTTCAACGCCTTCTCGGCAATTACGTTGAGGCGTCCATTACAAAATGCCCATCTTTAAAGAAGAAAAAGATATCTCCTCATGTTCTACGACACTCAACAGCTATGCGATTACTTCAATCAGGCGTGGGCCAATCGGTCATTGCGCTCTGGCTCGGTCATGAGTCAATTGAAACTACCCAGATTTATTTGAATGCAGATTTGCAAATGAAGGAAAATGTCCTAAAAAAGGTGGCACCGTTAAAAAACAAGTATAGGCGTTACCAACCGACGGATCAACTTCTTGTCTTTCTTGAAGGGCTATGATTATGCCGATCAATGGCGCAAGGGCACCTCCGAAGTATAGAGTAGAATCGGCATAATCCGGAGGTCGGCATAATGGATGAAGAGACTAGAGGCCTCAAAGTTCCCATGGCCCAAGGATATCCACACAAATGTTGTGGATATCGCAAGCGTGGATCTGGAACTCATGTTAGCTGGAATAAATATTTGGAGCCGCTTTAAAGAAGTTCATTTTGAGAATATTATTTGATAATGTTTTTTTATGTCAGACGAAACAGCTTTAGAAATTTTAAAAGAGAATCAAAATTTAAAATCTGAAGCTGAGTCTTTAAGAAATGAAATAGCTCGCATCAATGAAGAGCTTTATCACAAGTCGTGGATGGTTGAGAAATTAACTTATCAAATCTACGGACCGCAATCAGAAAAAGTAATTTCCGAAGATCCAGAACAGTTTTTATTTAACGAGATCGAAAAAGAGGCTGCGAAGCTTGAGCCAGAGCAAGTTGAGCTGATTGAGGGCTATGAGCGTAAAAAAGGCCGCGGCAAGCAAAGGCCCTTTCCTGAAAGTCTTGAGCGAGAAGAGGTTATTATCGATATTGCTGAAGCTGATAAGCTATGTCCACAAGACGGTACAGAGCTCAAAGAAATCGGCTTTGAAATTACTGAGAAGCTAAAATGCTACCCCGCACGCATGGTTGTATTAATTGAGAAAAAGAAAAAATATGCATGCCCTTGCTGCAAGGAGCACTTAGCTGAAGCAAGCTCTAACTCAATTTTGCCAAAGACGATTGCAACACCTGAATTATTATCGTTTTTAATATTTTCTAAATTTTTTCAAGGATTACCGCTTTATAGATTAGAAGAACTATTTAATTTACAGGGCGTCGAGCTGAGTCGAAGTAAAATGGCAAGTTGGTTGATTAAGGTGTCTGAAAAATTAATACCAATTTGGAATATCTTAGAAGAGCGTATGCTCGCTGCTGGCTACGTTGCCATCGATGCAACCCATTTACAGGTATTAAAAGAAAAAGATCGAGATCCTGAAACAAAGTCATTTATGTGGGCACGTGGTAGTCCAGAGCTAGGCATCGTCCTTTTTGATTACAACATCTCTGGCGGTGGGAGCGTTGCAAAAAATCTAATGCAAGATTTTATTGGGACCTTACAGGGTGATGCGCATCGTGGTTACAGTGCCATTGAAAAAGAAAAAATACTTTTAATTGGCTGTATGATGCACGCCAGGCGCAGATTTCACAAAGCGTGGCTTGAGGCGAAGAAGCAGCCCGGGCTCGCAGACAACGCGCTGAAGATGTTTAAGAAATTATATAAGCTTGAGGAAGCTTATAAGCTGCAAGATTTAACAGCAGTACAGCGGTTTGAGGCAAGACGAGTCGAAGTCGGCCCCTATTTAGAAAAAATAAAATTGTGGTGTATCGAGAGAAAAGAGAAGGTTTTAAAAACCAGTGCTCTCGGTAATGCAATTCATTATTTTATTAACGAGTACGATGAGTTATCTGGATTTTTAAAAAACGGCAGATTTGAGATCGATAACGGCTGGATCGAACGCTGTATCAGAAAATTTGCGATCGGTAGAAATAATTGGATGTTCTGTGATAGCGTTCCTGGGGCACAGGCATCGAGCTTGTTTTACTCGCTCGTTATCACGGCAAAACTCAATGAAAAAGATCCATTCCAGGTGATGACTG
>JANMPT010000001.1:0-1535 GCA_031370005.1 Bdellovibrionales bacterium
CCGCAGTTCGCGCGGTTGCGTCGGCTTGAGGGCCTCCTGGAGGATGGGCACCGATGGCGCCAGATCCTCACTCTCCACGAAGCTCAGCGAACTGACCATTTGTACGCGCAGCGCGAGATCCTTTTCGGAAAAAAAGAGGAAGCGCAGCACCTCGCGCGACTGCGGGGAGCTCGCGTCGGCGAGGCGGTAAACAGTCTCCACCCGCGGGGCATATTCGCGTTCTGTCTGATACTCGCGCTGGAGCTCGGCGGCCTGCTTGGCGGCTGCCTCCGGGGTCGCCGGAGGTCCGAGCATTTCCAGGAGCCCGCTGGCCTCGGGCGGGAGCGGGTTCGTCCGAGTCCGGCTCGCGGGAAGAAGCGGGGCGGGCCGGCGGGTGCTGGGAATGGCCGCCACGGGGGCTGCCGACGGGTCGGGCGCGGCGGTCGGTTTCGGCAGGGGCTTGCGCGTGCAACCCGGAGCGATCAGCAGACACACGGCAGACGCAAGCATGCATCCCAGCCTCACCCGGAGGGTGCGGCGACTCGGCAGCAGGGTGAATTTCTTCATTTGACGAAGGCAAACTCGGGACGTAACCAAAATGTAGTGGAATTGCTGGCCCACGCCAGCATGTGAGCAGCGGCGCGAACCCTAAAACCAGCCTGTTCGAACTAAGATGAAAACCTCGACCCTCGTCCTTTCAGCCCTCGCATTCTCTCTCGCCGGCCGTGGCCTCGCCGATCCCGGTGACACCCACTTTCTCTTCAAGGCAACCGCCCTGTTCCCAGTCCAGATCGAAACGATCGATTCCCGCGGCAACACGCTCGTGACCAAGCTCTCGCTCGGCACCAAGGAACTGGTGAACCTGGCCCTCGCGCGACCATTCTATCAGGCGATCAACGCGAAGACTGAAGTGCTGGTGGTCAACGTAAACGAGAATAAGCCCAATCAGGCGTCACTGGCCGTTTACCTGCCGCCGCCAGTGAACGTCCTTTACCCGATTTGCAACCTCTCGCCCGGGGGAGTCCCCGCGTCGAAGACGACGGAAAACGCGAGCACGGACAAGGGTAAGGGCACCGGGCTCGGGCCAGGGACCATCGTCGCCACCGATGCCAGTTTCGGCGCCCCTGCGATCGCCTTGAACAGCCTGCAGAGCACCGAGATTTGCGCTTCGTCGAACGGGAGTTGGACGCCTGGTGACCACGGTCCTACGTTCAGCACCGCCGCCACCGGCATCATCGGCGACATCAAGGGGAAACTGACCGACAAGAACAATGTCACGACCACTCTCGACGGCCTGATTATCAAGGGCATGTACACCTCCTCCGGAAAGCCCATCCAGCCCTTCCCTTTCGGGTATATCGAGCCGTGACCACCGACCGCCGCACCGAAGCCTGATCGCGAACCTCAACCCGTAAGTTCGAACCAATATGAAAAACTCGATCCTCGTCCTCTCTATCATCGCATGCGCCTTCACCGACCGGGCCGTCGCCGATGCCGGCGATCGACACTTCCTGTTTAAGGCGTCCGCGCTCTTCCCCGTGCAGATCGAAAAGCCC
>JANMPT010000028.1:0-259432 GCA_031370005.1 Bdellovibrionales bacterium
CATTGCGCTACTAAAAAGAAGGCCGTACCCCTAATTAAACTGGAAGGGGTAAGAGACTGGGAAGGTCTTTCCCTCTTCTGCTGGGGGAAAGATCCAATTAACGACTTTCTCGGTTACACAGCCTTCAAGAGCTTGATCCTTTGAAGTATTTTCTTTGATAGCCATGTTTTGGACACTGCCCTTGTCATCGATATCCCAAGTGGCAATAATTTTACCATTTGCGGCCATCCCCTCAATAATTAAGTCCGTATAACATTGCTTAACCTCTTGAATGTGGGCACGCACTACTAAGCGAACAGCCTCAAAATCTAAACCTTTTATGGATTTTTTCTCAACTTTTGAGTGGGCATCAAAACATAGCAGTAGACTCGAAATGAAAAGGACCCTTGTTAAAATTCCTTTTTTCATGCGGCACCGCCCCGAGAACAGTATACAACACCTGGCCCGAAGCTCTCTAGCACAAAGTAAAATGCCACTTTTTTGATCAATTTTTTTACAAAAAAAAGACACTTGTCCTGGTTATGATAGATCTAAGTCTAGGCTTTTTTGAAAATATGGAACTGATAGACGCCAGTTCCATCTAATTTCTGAGCCCAAACGTCCTTATCACGGCTCGCTTGCCAGCCACTAATATCTGGAGCCGTCGGAGCACGCATAAAAGAGCGAATCACCACTTGAGAACCAGCTTTAGTTTCTGAATGCAATCTCTGTAAAATCTGATTAGACACGTCCTGAGGAAGATAAGAGATCGTGTCTGATAGGGAAATAAAATCGTAGTTTTTCCTCGGCAAGTGATCGAGCAAATTTCCCAAAAGATAATTAATCTTCGTCGGAGCCACTTTAACCCTGTCAAAGATCCTTTGATGAGCCTCTAACGGAAGACCTTCTTCGTAAGCAATTTTACCTAGAAAAAGAATCTGCATAAAATAATTTTTTCTAACAAGTTGTGTGCGAAAAATACGATCAAATTCTTCTAAAACAAATTGATAAGGAGGACGAGACTCGGTTTTGGCACCGCTGCGACCACTAAAATGACCTTTATATAAAAACCTATTAAAGACATACTCACTGGCCGCCACTCGCATAAAACTTTTCCATCGAAGATGGGGCCAATGCTTTTCATAGAGCGCGACCTGTTCGGACAAACTTTGAGCCTCAAAAACCTTTGAAAAGTCGCATTGCAAAACTTCGCGGAATAAAAAACCAAGCTTCTGAAAGTGAGCCTCCCAACGGCCTAACAAAATAAAACCACGAGGACTCCAGCCGGCACTATGCTCTTCCCAATACTTTTTTGCTTCTACGCTTATGGGAATTTTTTTGAAAATCTCTTTGCGGTCATCACCGGCATCCTTTCCAGACTGCAAAGCCCCACGATAGCCCATGAAAAATAAGTACTCTTCGTAGCTCAATATTTTCATCGCCTCATATCGCAATTCACAAAGATAATTTTGGCTCACTGACATGTCCACAACATCGAGCTCTTGGGGATGTCGTGCGATCAACGGCAGGCAACGAGCTCCAGATCCAGCTATACTAAATACTCGCAATACCTTTTCGGGAAGAAGTTCATACTCGACGCGAGTGTCTTCATTAGCCAAGCTATAGTTTAAATCCGAAAAATACTCTTGCGACACCGGACTTCCTTTCGTCTGTAAGTTTAGTGATAAGCCATCGGACCAGAATTTTCATAGTGTTCTTAAAACAATCAGCAGAAAAGACCAGATTCATGATGATCTCCCAGCATCCTTCGACTACAATATTCAAACGAAGGAACAGTAAAATACTCTTGGACGAAAGGCTTGATTCATGGCTTTAAGAGCACTTCTAGTCACCTCTCGAGTGACCTTTGTGCCAGAGAACTACAGCCAACTGGTTTGCGAACTTGCGAAGGCTCCTCACATTGCCGGCTGTATTGTCGTTGATAATCGCCAATGGAGCCTTGTGGCTCAAGGCTTGGTTCTCGTTCTAACCGGTGCGGCGCCGCGCTTGGGGGCCCAGCTAATAATAAATTTTTTTAAAGATCTGCTCGATCACAAAAAATCAGCCTATGACGAAAATAAAAAAATTTTTGTTGTCGTAAAAAATCTGAATTCCGATGAAACGCTCGAGATTCTTCAACGCGAAAAGATCGATCTGATTTTAAATGCACGCACGCGAACCATTTTTAAAAAGCGGCTGCTTGAAACCCCACGCCTTGGCTGCATCAATATCCACCATGGTCTTCTTCCCGATCAGCGCGGACTAATGTGTGATTTCTGGGCTCACCTTGAGAAAACATCTTCAGGATTTTCTATTCATCAAATGACCCCAAAGCTCGATGCTGGAGCAATTTTGAATGTCGTAGAGGTCCCCACTGACAAATCCAACTATCTGGACTCCATTTACCAAGGATCAAAGCTTGAAGTTTCGGCGGCACTAGGCGTCCTTGCTGAGATTAACTCGAAGAATCAAATTCAAGGGCAGGAAAACCTAAAAAGTGAAAAAACAACTTATCGAAAAAATCCAACGCTTATAGATTTCTTCAAGTTAAGGATTCTTGGAGCGAAGATATGAAAACTATCATCGCCCTCCATGGCAATCCAGGCTCCCCAGCGGATTGGAATATTCTTCAAGCGCATCTTTCCAGTTCTCAACATAAACTCATCGCTGCAGATGCCTTCAGTGAGTCTTGGAAAAATGAAGTCAGAAAAGGTTCTCATAAAAAAATCCTCATTGGGCACTCCTGGGGCGCATATCGTATTCTGAAAAATCTCAAAGAGCTCGCCGGTCACGTTGAAAAAGTGATCTTAGTGGCGCCATATATTAAACCCGAACGAGAGCTCTCCGGATTGGCCTCTGCCTTATTAAGAACTCCAGGAATCGGCAACATTTTAATAAAATCAAATCACAAAAAAACAAAAGATATCTTTTTCAACGAACTTATATACCCAAGTAAAATCAGTGATTGTACTTACTTTAAAACTCTAAAAGAACAGCTCGATGATTGGAAAATTTGGAAAAGAACGGTGGCAAATAAACTCGCAATGCAGGAAAATCCTTGGGCGCCCGCCGACATTACGGATCAAATTCCAATCACGGTTCTTTACGGAGAACTCGATAAAATCACCAGTGCAAATATTCAAAACATTATTTTAACTAAATACTCACAGGTACAAGCCAAAACCATCCCGTCAACCGGACACGGTCTGTTGTGGAGTCACCCTGAAAAAATAGGCGCAGAGCTAGCTGCGGAGGTTCTTTTATGAGCGCAAATCGGAAAATTGGATATTACCCAGGTTTTGATGAAAAAAATAACGTCATCAATTATATGGAAAAACATTTACGCGAATTCCCAGAACGTATCGCGCTTCGTTGGGCCAATGCTGAATCCATGGCAAAATGGGATGGCTCTCTGAACACACCCATTCTGCACGACGAAATCACTTATAAAAACTTTGCATATCGCATCAACTCATTTGCACGCGGGCTGCTAGATATCGGCATTCAAGAAGGTGATCGAGTGATCATATTTTTGCCAATGAGCCTTGATATGTATACAGCCATGTTTGCAGTCCAACGGATTGGCGCCATTGCCGTCTTTCTAGATTCTTGGGCTCGCAGCCATCACTTAGGGGCTTCGGCAGAATGCGTGAGCCCAAAGGCTATGATTAGCTTTCAACAGGCCTTTGCTTTGGTTGATCAAGTACCGCAGTTTAAAACAATGCCCATTCGTATCTTGTACGGCCCTGGCGACAACTGCACTCATTACTTCCCAGATCTTTTAAAAGCGGAATCCTCGCCGATTGCAGCTGTTGAAAGCGAATTCACCGCATTGATCACTTTCACGACTGGTTCCACCGGAACCCCAAAGGGAGCCAACCGTACTCACAGATTCTTATCAGCTCAGCATCATGCTTTGTCCCACGTCATTCCCTATACTGAAAAAGACAACGACATGCCGGCTTTTCCAATTTTTAGTTTGAACAATCTTGCAACCGGCGTGACAACAGTTTTACCAGCAGTAAATCTGGCAGCTCCCTCTGACAGAGACCCAGCAATCCTAGCTTGCCAGCTCATCAATGAGAGTATTAATTGCACCACTTTATCACCAAGCATGCTCATCGGCCTAGCCCGTTACTGCAAAGAAAGTAATATTCAGTTAAAACAACTTCGCCGCGTTGTAACCGGGGGGGCAGCAATTTCCAAGGATGATGTAAAGAGCTTCTATGAAATTGCCCCACAAACAGAGCTTTGGGTTCTATACGGCTCTACAGAAGCCGAGCCAATGGCCCATATTGAGGGCCGTGATATGCTTAAAGAAAAATCAAACATCGATCCAGAAATTATCGAAGAAGGTGTGAATGTTGGCCACATCAGCGAAGACATTGATTTTAAATTCATTCGAATTGAAGATGGTCCCATCGAACTGAAAGGCTCCTCGTGGTCACAAATCGAAGTTGGCCCCGGTGAGGTTGGGGAATTCATCTGTACTGGCGACCACGTCTGCCGTGATTACTACAATAATACAGACGCCTTTAAAACCACAAAAATTATGGACGCTCAAAATCGCGTTTGGCACCGTACTGGGGATTTAGCATATATTGATGCTAAAAAAGACCTTTGGATCGTAGGCCGCACCAATAATGCCATTGAACGAGGCGGTAAATATTTTTTTCCTGTCCGCGCAGAAGTTCTTTTAAAACGCATGGCCTTTACTTATCGTTGCGCTTTCTTAGGAGTGAAAGACGCTCAACTCGGTGAGGCAACTTATGCCGTGGTTGAGCTCAAAGCCGAGCTAGATAAACACAGCTTCGACTTTGCCGCAGCAAAAAAAGAAATCAGCCGCCTCTTTGCGAAAAACAAAATTCCGGTGGACCAAATTAAGTTCGTCCACTCGATTCCGATGGATCCTCGCCATCACTCCAAAGTAGAATACAAAACGCTCAGAGATCAACTTAAGGACCCGGGAGTTATGATTGAATAAGTGGTTTGTGCTCATCAAAGAACGCTTCAGCCCGATCAGTTATATACCTATGATCTTGGCATTTACCTGGGCAAATGGACTTTATCTCACGAAGGTCACTGATCATAATTTTGAGTATGGACGATTTGCCTTAACTTTAATTCTGATGCTAAGTTTCTTTTTTAGAATGCGCTGCTTTGATGAGATCAAAGATTATGAAGTTGATCTTAGGATCAATCCTACTCGTCCCTTGGCCTGCGGGATCATCAGCATTGCGCAAGTAAAAAAAGCCCTGTTCTTTATGATTTTATTTGAATTGCTCTTATCAGCCTATTTGGGGTTTTGGCCTTGGGTAATCCACACTATTGCTATTTTTTATAGTCTGATGATGTATGAAGAATTCTTTATTGGCGATATTCTCCGCCCTCATTTAACAACCTATGCGGTTTCTCACACTTTCGTGAGCGTACTTTTGGGCGTTTCAGCAGCAACAGCAATTACAAACTTCGATTTACAAAAAATAAGCTCTACTGACATGGCCTTCTTTTTGATGAACTGGGCCTTTTTTAATCTGTTTGAATTTGCACGGAAGACTTTTGCTCCCAACGAGGAGCGTCCCAATGTGCCAAGCTATAGCAATATCTTTAAGCCCATCGGCGCCTGGTTCCTTTCTTGGTCGCAAGCTCTTATAGGAATTATCCTGGCGGCAGTCGCGCTGAAAGACAATTTGATAAACTCTGCGCATCTTTCGTGGCTGTTTATCGCAGCTGCAATTTATAGCTTGATCAGTCTTGGCTATGCGTTCAAACCTCAAGAAAAAATGGCCAAGCTATTTCGACAAATTACTGGGGTCTATCTTCTTCTTCACTATGTTTTGCTTAGTATCTTACTTTACCTCGCATAGGAGCCTGGCATGTTGGTAACAAAAAATTCTACTCACTTTTTTGCAAAAAATGAATCCGGCGGCAAAGGCTTTAATCTTTATTTAATGACCAAACGTGAAATTCCCGTTCCAGAGTGGGTGGTTTTTGGCCGTCGCTACTTTCAAGATTTCATTCAAAGCGCCGAAATTGAGAAAGAGCTTTATCAACAAGTTGAGAAATTTGTCACCGGGCACACCACAGCAAAAGAATCGGAAGCTGCAATTGAATCTTTGTTCGAAAAAAGCGCCACCACCCTCCTTTTAAGTCAAAGCATTGACCACGCTTTGAAAATGATGGGGGCCGATAAGGTTTTTTCTGTACGTTCGTCAGCCGCAGATGAGGATGGACTGTCCCACTCCTTTGCTGGGCAGCTTTCAAGTTTTCTTTATGTAAATGGCAAATCTGATATTTTGAATTATATCAAAAAGTGTTGGGCTTCAGCCTTTTCCGAACGCGGACTCGTTTATCGCAAAGAAAACAAAATTGACCTTCACAGGATTTCAGTTTCCGTGGTTTTACAAAGAATGATTGATCCTGAAAAATCAGGCGTTCTTTTCACCTGCGACCCGGTTGCCATGACACTTGATCAATTTGTCGTCTCATCTGTTTATGGTGTGGGTGAAGGCTTGGTCTCTGGCGCATTGGATGCAGATTCATTTTGGCTTCATCAAAAAACAGGGGATTTAATTAAATCCGAAATCGTCGAAAAAAAAGAGATGCTGAAAAAATCAAGCTCTGGACATTGTCAACTTCATCCAGTGGCTCCACAATTAGTTCTTCAAGCATCGCTCAATAGCTCCGAGCTTCGCAGTCTTCATAAGCTTGGCCAAAGAATTCATGATCAATACAACCGGCCTCAGGATATCGAATGGGCGATTGAGGATGGTCAATTTTATATTTTACAAACTCGTCCGGTGACCAATCTAAAAATAGATCTCGTTGGCTATCCGAATCTTTGGGATAATTCCAATATTATCGAATCCTATGGAGGCCTGACCTCGCCGCTTAGCTTTAGCTTTGCTCTGCGAAACTATAAAGCGGTTTATATACAGTTCTGCGAGGTGCTTGGCGTTCCAAATGAGATCATCAAAGATATGGATTCCTATCTTAGCTATATGTTGGGTTCTATTAATGGCCGGGTATATTACAACCTCTTTAATTGGTACAAACTCGTGGGAGTACTTCCAGGTTTTAAACAAAACCGCGAGTTTATGGAAACCATGATGGGAGTCTCTGAAGGGCTCACTGATGAAATAGCCAGTCGCATTCGCCCTCACCCTTCTTGGGATACTTTCAGTGGGCGACTTCGCAAGATGGTGACAGGTTTTAATTTTGTTACGTATCACTTCACCATTCAAACTGTCGTTGATGACTTTTTAAAAACCTTCCATAAAGCTTATGACAAATACCGATCAATGCCTTTGCAGAGCATGAGAGGCGATCAGCTTCTACGGGTGTATTTAGATGTGGAAAGAAATATGCTGGGGCGCTGGAAGGCTCCGATTATCAATGACTTCCTCTGCATGGTTCACTTTGGTCTTTTAAGAAAACTCACTACCACCTGGCTTGCTGACTTGGATTCAAGTATTCAAAATGACTTGCTCGCCGGCGAAGGGGGGCTTGAAAGTGCTGAGCCCACAAAGGCACTTCTTCGCTTAGCCTCTATTGCATTCAAAAATGAAAGTCTTAGGCGATTGATTGAAACCACCGATCCAAAAGATGGCCTTGAATCTTTGAATCAAAGCTCACATCGTGAGTTCTATCTAATGGTATTGGACTATTTAGATCGCTTTGGCTTTCGTTGCATGAGCGAAATGAAACTCGAAGAAATTGATCTGTTGACTGATCCTTCGTATTTGTTTGTTTGCCTTAAAAATTATTTAAAAGCTGGAAAAGTTGGAGCACAGGATTACGTTCATGATGACTCTCGCGAGAAATCCTTGCGCACAGTCTCTGAACAAAAAGTGCAAGGCCATCTTAGTGGTTGGCGCAGAGTTATTTATTTCTGGGTTCTCCGCCACGCAAGAAAGGCCGTTAAAAATCGCGAAAACACTCGCTTTGCAAGAACACGTATCTATGGGATTGCTCGCAGCATCTTCCAATGCATCGGCGAAGACCTGGCCAATATCGGCGCCATTCAAAACAATCGTGATATATTCTGGCTGACCATTGAAGAGGTCTTTGGGATCTATAATGGAACCCTTCCAACTTACGACCTCAATGCCTTTGTAAATTTACGTAAACAAGACTATGCAAAATTCATCGAAGACACTGACCCTCGCATTATGACTCGTGGTGCTGTCTATTGGAATAATCAATTTGTTAAAGAAGAAGAGCAGGTTGTCAATATTGGTCAAGATGAAGATTGCGATCTGAAAGGTCTTCCTTGCTGCCCTGGAGTTCTCGAAGGCACAGTCAAAGTGATTTTGAATCCAACTGACAACCTGGAATTAAATGGCGAAATTCTCGTGACTGCGCGAACTGATCCAGGCTGGGTTCCCTTGTATCCTGCAATCTCAGGACTCCTGGTGGAGCGGGGAAGTCTGCTGTCGCACTCCGCGATTGTGGCTCGCGAAATGGGAATCCCTGCAATCGTCAGTATTCCAGGACTCACAAAAACTCTTAAAACTGGGATGCGTATTCGGATGGATGGCAAAGCTGGAAGCATTAAAATTCTAGATTGAACTCTTTCTCAAGCGCGACAAGGCCAGGCTACGTGTGAGTTCAATTTCTTTATCTGAAACGATTCCCATGTGGCCCTGAATTGCCGCCAATTCAACCCCATGTCTTCTTGCCATTTTATAGATAGTCTTCACTTTATTCCACTCGATATCTCGTCCCATAGTGAAAGATTCGTATTGTCCCTCAAGTGCTAATAAGGCTGTTTCTGCTAGACAAGCGTAAACAGCCTTTCCTGGCAATCCCAAGTTACAGTTAATCTGAGCCGGTCCAGGTAAAAGGACCTCTCCGGATTCGATAATTAATACATCAGGTCGCTTTTTTGCATCTTCGACGTCGAAATCCAAAGGACGGGAGCAGTCGCAAACAACACAACCAGGCTTCAATCTTTCTACATCGATAATTTTCTGATCAAAAGCGGAGGTCGCTGTCACAAGAACATCTGCCACCCCCGCCAATTCATTGGCATCAGTTGCTGTCAGAATTTGGCAATGGGGAGCCATCATGCGAATTTCCACTGCAAGCTCTGCTAGGCGATTTTGTCTTGGCGCAACTAAGCAGATCTTATTAAATGTTAGTGCTAGTAATTTCGCAGAGACTTTTCCAATAGAACCGGTCGCACCAATAACCATGGCCATGCCATCAACAAGGCCTGTGTGAGGATCTTTTTTAAGTAACTTCATCTTTACGACCACCTCGTAAAGAGCCCACAGTGTTGAACTCGCGCTGAGACTATTTCCCGTCGTCACAGGGATTGGCGAGTTTTTATTAATAGTAAGACCTGAGTCTCCGACAACTTTGGTATAAGCCCCTAGGCCGATGATTTTCGCACCGCGATTGGCAGCATCATAACAAATGCCTTCAATCTTAGCATATGTGATCTCTGGGTCTTCTTCTTTGAGCACCTTTGGAGTGGAAAAAAGCGCATATACAATGCCATTGACCTCTCGGCCATTATCTTTACTAATCACATGCCTGATATCACCATAAATAATCGGTGGAACTTTTGAAATCAGACGATCAAAAGGATCATTAAATTTTGTAGGCATATTTTCTAAAACACCAAGTCCCGGAACGCGTAGAATATCTTTATGAGAAAGTGCATGAATAATAAAGGCAAAGTCCGGTTCTTGTTTTTTTAAAATTTTATTTCTGATGTTATTAATGCCATGGGAAATCTTCGCCTGCGTTGAGGTGCGATGGCTGACTGTATATTGTCGCGCCAAATGACGAGTTTCCATTTTTGTCGAAATCAGCTGCTCCCACTCACTAATACTTAAAGGCGCCGTCTTCCCATGGGTTAACCTGAGAGTTGCATCTAAAATTGAGTAATTCATATAAGGACTGACTTTAAACTCTTCAGGGAATAAATTAATCATAGAGCGTGGCCCGTATTTCAACGCTTCCTTTTCGGCCGCTGGATGATGGGACCAGACAATCAAGTCTTTACCGCGAACAAACTCGACGGCAGAGTCAAACAACAGCAAGAAAGGATAGTCACTGCAAACATACTGAACTTTTTCAACCTGTGAAGCCAAAATAGAGCGTCCCATTTTCTGTAACTGAGTTTCGGCCAGGGGCGTATTGTTGCGAAGGTCCTTAAGATTTGCCACATTGAGGGCTAACTTTGAAAAGACCATAAGCCCCGGAACTGGGGCTTTGATCATCAAGGGCAAGCCCAACATAGAATAGGCGTCACCGATAAATATTTTGCCACTGTAGCGATCGCGAAGGAACTCTTCAAGCTCCGTGCTCAGCATCGCAGCAGGAAAAAAAACTCCCTCCTCGGGACTAATCCTGCCATCTTCAATCATCCCCATCAGGGAGTTAAGATTTGAGATCTCTCGCAAACCAGTGCCATCACAAAGCGGCACCGAAGTGGGTGTATTCATAATTTCGAGATATTGACGATGCACATAGGTTTTTTCGTCAAGCTTAATCACCGGAGGCAAGCTCGAAAGAGCAAATGCATCCACGTCGGTTCTCAAATCCTGAATAAGCTTTTTAACGAGATCTACAGAAAAATTCGCCCCAAAACGCTGAACCTCAAAATGGTGACCGCCAAATTCATATGAAAATGAATCATCCCAGTGAGAACGCCCGAAACTAATCTCAGCGATTCGAAATATACTCATCATAACCTCGCCAAAAATATTTTTCGTAAGTTTCAAACTCGGGACACCAATTCTGACCTAAAATCTCAATTGTCTTGGTGGAATCATACCTTGGAAACATCAAAAGATAATTCAATTGTTCTTCTGGAAATTTCACAGTCCATTTCGCTATTTTCGTCAAAATTGATTTTGGAATATAATTAACAAGACTGATTCCACTATGAGAGATCAAAAGGTGCTTTAAGGTTTTTAAATAAAAATCTTGTATTGGCAGACCCTCTTTCGGGGTCACATGGAAACTCTGGTAACCTTTGACTTCAGTTTCTTGAGACCACTTCACAAAGCCCAAAATAGCTTCTGCGGCTTTATCCACAGGAACTAAGGGAAGCCGACCCGAAGCTTTTCCGGGGAGCGGAAAAGCTGCTGGAAAGTTTTCGATCAGCTTACGCGCTTTTTCAAGGGAGCGAAACGCATGATATGGACCATCTATTCGATGAATCATGCCCTTTTCAGAATCCCCAATAAGCACTCCCAAGCGCATATTAATGCAAAGTCGAAAGTTTGCAGATTGATTCAAAATGATTTGCTCACCGAGAGCTTTGCTTTCTGAATAGGGGTCCGGAAAGGGGCGACTAAAATTTAAATCAAAGGGCCTAATCATTTGCAGAGGCGAGTTAATAGCTGCGGCCACAGAGCTTGTATTAATGAAAACAGGAATATTCAATTCACGCGCTACCTTAAGGGCCGTACCTGTGGCAGCCACGTTCTGCTGAAAAACATCCCTGTGACTGGCACTGAGATCGTAAAGGCCTGCCAAATGAATGAATATATCATATTTATTTTTTTTGAGAGCTTCAAGATCAAGGCCCGCATTCCAACGAGTTAAATCACCGCGAATTTCCGCATTTTCTGCACGCGAGATCACCTGCACATCGGCAATTTGACTAAGCCCTGGAAGCACTCTTTGCCCCAAAAACCCAGTGCCACCAGTAAGAAGGACCTTTACTTTTTTCATAGGCAAGTTCCCACAACAACGGGAAGACCCTTATGCAAGCATTTTATGGATAATTCTGCGACATCCTTAAAAAGGATTTCTCCATCTCCAAAGAAGGTCATAAGACGTTTTGGATTGAGCGCGCGAATTTTGAATTCCTTGAGCTCAAAAGACCTAAAGTTGTTTGACTGACTGACCGTTCCCCTCTTTAGATGTAAAAAAGCACTGAGATGCTCCCTGAGCTTTTGCGTTTCAGATATAAGTAAATTCACAGTTCCATCGGTATTTGAGGTAAAGGGAGCTGGTAAAAATTTATTGCCAATGCTTGGCTGATTATTTATCAAAATAATTGGAGCCTGGGTTGAAAAAGACTTTACTCCAGGCATATCAAATTCCAACTCCCAACCCTTTTGCTCCCAAGTTCTTAGGGCTTCGGCCACCATCATTGAATAAACACCAGGGCCAATTTTTTTAACAACCTGATATCCTTGTTTCGCAAACATATTTAAAAAACCCGCAGTTTTTGGCAGGCTTGAAACTTTTTGTAAATTTGACCTTAATTGATTGGCCAAATCCGCCGTTAAGGCGGGGATACCTAAGCCTCCATTTGTCAACATGTAGGCACTTTTATTACCACTGGTAATCTGAATAATATCGATGTGTTTAACTTGACCCTCAAGAATATTGCGCACGGCCTGCTCAATGCGGTGGCTGATCCCAATTTCATGTGCCAAATCATTGGCCGTTCCCGAGCCCACCACCGCGATTGGCGGAATTTTTGTGAGGTCGTCACGAGTTTTTAAAATAAATTGCAGACATGAGTTAACAGTTCCGTCACCGCCACAAATCAAAAAGTAGTCCGTTTTTTGATCCATTTCGTCATTCAAAAATTGGCCCATTTCTTCGAGGGTTCTGGATTTTGAAAACACCAGATCACAACGAAAAAGGACCTCTCGGATCTTTTCTTCAATTAATTTCGGGTTTACAGACCCTGCTTTGGGGTTAATTACTACAGAAACTCTCACTCTTTTCCTCCACAACCTATAAGCATAATAGCAAGCCGCATACCAGGACCAACATCTCCACAACCGGAATCATGTTAGAAAAACCATTTTCAGACGTGAATGGGGCTGCGAAAAGCGTCACCGACTAAAACCTCAACACCCCCAGAGCGCATAAATCACAGCCTATCCAGTCCTTGGGCTGGCACTACACTTGCTCTACTATTTAGTAACCCCCCATGGCGACTAGGCCCTCCCCCCCCACCTGGTCGCCGTTTTTTTTTCTCGACTCCCCTCATGGCCCAAAAGTCTTTTACAATATTCCTATGTGCAAGATCTTCGTATTTAGTTTTTTCTTTGCCTTTGCTCTACGCGCCGAGGCTCTGCAGGTAATGATAGATCCTGGCCATGGTGGCTTTGACTCTGGGACCTCTCACTTAGGCATCCAAGAAAAAGATCTTGTATTAAAAGTGTCCACGTATTTAAAAACACTACTCAGCGAAAACCCTCAGTTCAGTGTGCAGATGACTCGTGAGAAAGACCAACATTTAAGCCTCAAAGAGCGTGTTAGAAAAGCTGAGAAAATCCCATCAGATTTATTTATTAGTCTGCATGCGAATTCCAATCCTGATATGCGAGTCAAAGGCACTGAGCTTTATTTTCAAAACTCACTGCCGCCGGATGAGGAAAGCTTAGTCCTCGCCAATCAGGAGAACCAAACTGAAAGCGCCTCTGGCGAAGGCAGGTCCAATAGTTCTATGGATTTGCCCTCCAAAAAGGGTGATATCATGGCTATTATAGAGGATCTGCACCGCCAGTACCGTGCAAAGAGCAGCCTCAAGATCACTCAGCTCCTTGCCAATGACTGGTCCCATGCGGCTATTAAACAAGCACCTTTTTACGTTGTCTCAAAAACCACTATGCCCGCCGTTCTCGTTGAAGTGGGATTCCTTTCTCATCCTGAAGAATCAAAAAAACTAAACACACCGAAGTATCAGCAGGAAATTGCTCAGAAAATCTACAAAGCCATCCTTCAGTACAAAGAAATGATGGACAAAATTGAGGGGCAAGCACTAGAGTGATCATCTCTACAAAGGATGATTCATGCGTGCTCACGGGCGTCTTCCCCATCAGTTAAGAACAATTAAAATCACTCCAAATGTCTCTGAATATGCAGAAGGCTCTGCGCTTGTGGAGTTTGGCAGAACTCGCGTTCTATGCACGGCAAGTTATGAATCTAAAGCCCCACAATGGCTGATGGGCTCTGGAGAAGGCTGGATAACGGCAGAGTATGGCATGCTGCCACGATCCACTCACCAGCGAATGAGGCGCGACAAAACTGCGAGCGGTGGACGTACTCAGGAAATTTCTCGTTTGATTGGTCGCTCTTTGCGGGCGGCTTTAGATTTTAAAGCTTTTGGTGAAAAGCAAATCATGATTGATTGTGATGTGATCAATGCCGATGGTGGAACTCGCACAGCCGCAGTGACAGGCGGCTTCGTAGCCTTGGCATTGGCCCTTAAAAAGCTGCACGGGCTAAGCGAAATCAAAAGTATTCCCCTCATAAATTATGTCTCTGCAATCAGCGTGGGCATCCAAGGAAACAATATTTTATTGGATCTTGATTACGACGAAGATTCCACTATTGGCACAGATATGAATTTCGTAATGACGGACAAGGGTCACTTTGTGGAAGTTCAGGGAACAGCAGAAGACACCCCCTTCACTCGAGAACAGCTCAGCTCTATGATGGATATGGCACAGCAGGGCTGCCATGAACTTTTCAAAATTCAGGAAGAAATCGTCGGACCTATTTTTAAACGCACACAGGTCAGCACGCCGATTAGTGGATTGTAAAATGGAACTTTGGATTGCCACAGGAAATAAGGGAAAGGTGAATGAGTACCGCCTCGCCCTTAAGGAGCTTGTTGAACTCAAAGTCTTTACTCAAGCAGATATTCCTTCTTTCACCCCACGCCCCGAAGATGGGAAAACATTTCTTGAAAATGCGCGAGTCAAATCTAGAACTCTTAAATCAGTAAAATCTGGAGTATGGGTTCTTGGCGAAGACTCTGGGCTTGAAGTCGAAGGCCTTAACGGACTTCCAGGCATTCACTCGGCCCGCTACGCTGGTGCCAAAGCCTCCGACAGCGAAAACATAGCCAAACTGCTGAAAATGATGTCAATTCGTCCGATCGCTAATCGCAATGCTCACTTTATTTGTTCCACTGTAATCTTTACGCCGACTGGTGAGGAATGGAATTTCGAAGGCATAATGAAGGGCACCATTTCGTCAAAACCCTTAGGAAAAATGGGCTTTGGATATGATCCTGTATTTATCCCGGAGGGACAAACACAGACCCTTGCAGAATTGGGCCCTGGCTATAAGAACCAACACTCTCACCGAGCTCAAGCACTCAAGGCTTTTCTCGAAAAACTAAAGTCTTGATAAACTGAATCTAGTTCTAAAAAACTTGCTAATAATTAAACTATTAACTAAAAAGTGACTTCATAAATTCATTCAGATAATCTGACTGCTGTGAAGCCACTAGCACTCTTTCTTTTTTTACTTCTGGGCTCCATTCGCTTGATGGCTAATGATTCGCCTGAAAACACTGTTTTTGTTGGTATCAATCCCAACCACACACTTCCGCTTGTTGAAATTAAAAAAACTTCCGGCAAGTCTGAGGTTAAAAGTGGTATTCTCAAAGATCTGGGCGAAGCAATTCTAAAAGAACTCAAACTAAAGCCGATCTGGGTTCTGCTTCCAAAAAATCGCATTGCCCCTAGCTTGCTCTCTGGATATGTTGAACTTATTTGTCATATTAACGAAGTTTGGCATCCCAAAATAAAAGACTCAGTGTTTTGGAGCCATGAGCTTTATCAAAGTACAAATCTTATTGTTACTATTGGAAAAAAACCTATACGAAAAATAGAAGACTTGTATGGAAAGCGCGTAGGAACAGTTACAAGTTTTATTTATCAAGATATCGGTAACGCATTCGAAAAAAAACGAATCCACCGTGAAGACGGCCCCAGCAATCACAGCAATGTTCAAAAACTTATTCGTGGCCACCTGGATTATATCTTGATGTCGAATCTTGAGTTTAATTACTATAAAAAAATCTATCCCAATCTTAAATCCACCGACCTTAAGGAGGCCAAAATTCACGTCAAATGCGCTCTCTCAAAAAAATCCAAAGTTACACTTACCCAACTAAACCAAGCCATTGACACAATCAAAAAAAATGGAACCTATGCAAAAATTATGAAATTCTATTCGGATTTTCACTAAATTCTGGACATAGAGCGGGTCCCTTGTTAGCCTCCCCGAAATGCACTTTTTAACTCAGGAGACCGCGAGTGATGAAGGGCCTAAAGATCTTTACGGGGAATTCACATCCACAACTTGCACACAAGGTCGCCGAAGCCGCTGGTGTTGAGCTCGGCTTTTCACAGGTCAGCAGCTTTGCCGATGGCGAAGTGCAAATCGAAATCCATGAAAGCGTCCGTGGACAGAATGTCTTTGTAATCCAGAGCACCTGCCCCCCAGTGAATCAGAGCTATATGGAATTATTTATCATGGTCGATGCCCTAAAAAGAGCCTCCGCCGCGCAAATCACAGCCGTAATCCCCTACTTCGGTTACGCCCGGCAAGATCGCAAAGTGGCACCGCGAGCTCCCATTTCTGCAAAATTGATGGCCGACCTTCTAACCACAGCCGGGATCAATCGAGTGGTATCCGTTGATCTACATGCAACCCAAATTCAGGGGTTCTTTAATGGTCCGGTAGACCATCTCTTTGCCATTCCCACTTTAGCCCGGGCCTGGCGCGTACAGCTTGGAATTGGAGCTGATTTTGTTGCGGTGAGTCCTGACGCTGGCGGAGTTGAAAGAACTCGAGCCTTTGCCAAAAGAATTGAGAGTACACTGGCAATTATCGACAAACGTCGCTCCGGTCCCAATGAGGCCAAAGCACATCATTTGATTGGCGATGTCGCCAATAAAACTGCGGTCATAATAGATGACATGATTGATACGGCTGGAACCCTTACACAAGGGGTTGACAGTCTTGTAAAAAATGGGGCAAAACGTATCTTCGCCGTTGCAACCCATCCGGTTTTATCGGGCCCAGCGATCGCCCGAATTAAAGAAAGCCAGATTGAAAAAGTTTGGGTCACTGACACGATACCCCTTTCTGAAGCTGCAAAAGCATGCGGCAAGTTTGAAGTGGTTAGCGTCGCACCTTTATTGGCAGAAGCCATCAAACGCATCCACGGCAATGACTCGGTAAGCTCGCTCTTTGATTAGTTAACAAGTGACCAGTATCCAAATGGAGATGGGTCTATAAAGAAGGAAGAAGACCATGAAACAACGAATTGACCTAACAATAGAAACTCGCGAAACAGGCAAGCACAACAGCCGCGCTCTTCGCAATGCAAACAAAGTCCCTGGAGTCATCTATGGCGCTATTGAAAACACGAATGTTTTCGTCGATGTTCGCGATGTTACCAAGTACAACACTCGCGCTTATGAGAACGCCCTTTTCAACATAAAAAGCACTATCAACAAAGCAAATGGCAAAGTTGTACTTATTAAATCCGTAGACGTACATCCATTGACTCGTCGTCCAGTTCATATTGATTTCTTTGCGTTGGATCTTACTAAAACCGTTCGCGTTCATATCGAGATCAAACTAGAAGGCAAACCAATTGGCTTGGCCGAAGGCGGTTTGCTGAATATCGTTCACCGTCAAATTGAGGTTGAATGTCTTCCAACTGAAATTCCTGATTTCATTACTGCAGATGTTTCCAACCTTGGCGTCGGTGATGCTCTTCACGTATCTGATTTAACAATCCCAGAGTCCATCAAAGTTATGACTCGTCCAGAAGAGACAATTGCGGTTGTTGCTATTCAAGAGGAAGAAGTGGCGGCCGTGGCCCCAGTCGCTGCAGCAGCAGCTACTCCTGCAGCCGGTGTCGCAGCTCCTGCGGCTACTCCTGCAGCGGGAGCAAAACCTGCAGCCGGTGCGAAACCTGCAGCCGGTGCGAAACCTGCAGCCGGTGCGAAGCCTGCAGCCGGTGCGAAGCCCGCAGCAGGAGCAAAACCTGCAGCCGGTGCGAAAAAGTAATTGGCTTAACAACCACCCTAAAAAGCGGCCTGCAAAGCCGCTTTTTTTTTGGAGATAGATAAAAATGTGGTTGATTGTCGGACTCGGAAATCCTGGAAGTCAATATGCCCTTACCCGGCATAATATCGGCTTCATGGCGGTGGACTATCACTTGAAAGGACTTGGCAGTCCTGCTTTAAAAACCCAATTCAAGGCCGAAATTTTTCAAATCAAAATTGGGGAACATTCAGTGATCTTCTGCAAGCCACAGACTTTCATGAACCTGTCAGGTGAATCTGTACAAGCTCTTTTAGGTTTTTATAAAATCCCCATGGATCACTTAATTGTTATACACGACGAAATTGATCTGCCTTTCAATCAAATGAAAATACAAAAAAATCGTGGCCATGGGGGCCATAACGGCATCAAAAGCATCTCAGGCTTGCTGGGCTCACCCGACTATATTCGTCTCCGTTTAGGCGTAGGTCGTCCGGAGAATCCAATGCTACCAGTTTCTGATTATGTTTTGAACAAGTTCACTCAGGATGAGTTTAATTTCCTTCCTACTTTTTTAAACAAGGCCTGTGATGCGATCGAGGCTATCATCCGTGATGGTACTCAAAAGGCTTCGACTAATTTCAATGTGTAGGGTATAAAAGACCTTCAAAATCAGGAGAGATCATGGCTTTACAAGTCGGTATTGTTGGCTTACCAAATGTCGGTAAAAGCACTTTGTTTAATGCGCTGACTTCTGCAAAAGCAGAGGCTGCCAACTACCCTTTTTGCACTATTGATCCAAACGTGGGAGTAGTCACTGTTCCAGATCCTCGTATGGACAAAATAACCGCCTTCGTAAAACCACAAAGTGTTATTCCCACGGTGATGGAATTTGTTGATATCGCAGGGATTGTAAAAGGCGCCAGTCAGGGCGAGGGCCTCGGCAACCAGTTCTTAAGCCACATCCGCCAAACAGATGCAATCGTCCATGTGGTTCGCTGCTTCGATGACCCAAATATCATCCATGTTGCTGGCAGCATAGATCCAATCCGTGATATGGAAATTATTAATACTGAACTCATGCTAGCGGATCTCGACTCAGGGGAAAAGCGTTTGAAACGTGTAGAAAAAATGGCAAAATCGACCACAGATAAAAAAATAAAAACTGAGTTTGATGTGGCCAAAAAAGTTGTTGAAGCCCTTGGCAAGGGTTTGCCAGCACGTTCTGTACTTGTTGATGAGAACGAAGCTCCTTTTTTAAAGGAAATGCACTTACTAACCTCAAAACCTGTTTTGTATGCAATGAACGTATCTGATACAGATTTTGCAGCCGGCGGCAATGATTGGACCAAGGCGGTTGAAAAACGAGCTGCGGAAGAAGCGAACACCACCATCATGATTTGCTCTGCCATGGAAGCTGAAATCTCCCAGCTGCCCTTAGAAGAGCGTAAGGAATTTTTAGATTCTTTAGGCGCTGAAGAGCCAGGCTTGAATCGCCTGATTCGTGAGGCCTATAAACTTTTAGGACTTCAAACTTACTTCACTGCAGGAGTAAAGGAAGTTCGCGCTTGGACTATCCGAGCGGGAACAAAAGCTCCACAAGCAGCTGGTGTGATCCATACGGACTTTGAAAAGGGATTTATCCGTGCTGAAACCTATCACTGTGAGGACCTCTTCACCTTGAAGAGTGAGCAAGCCGTAAAAGATGCAGGTAAATACCGCGTTGAAGGCAAGGAGTACGTCGTTAAAGATGGCGACATCTTATTCTTCCGCTTTAACGTTTAGAAACCACCCAGATTCATCCCTCATAATCTCACAAATGATAGTATCATTTGATAGTATCATTTGATAGTATCATTAAATGCACAAACCGCCATTTCAGATCACTGCTAAAATTTTAGCATTAAGCTCACAAATACAGGAGCTTATTGGTGAGTTAAAAAACTATGCCCAGGTCAAGCCATCGGTAAAATTGCGAAGAGAAAATAAAATAAGAACTATTCATTACAGCCTAGCAATCGAAGGAAATTTACTATCTGAGGAGCAGATCACCGCTCTCCTGGAAAATAAAAGAATTCTTGGGCCTAAAAATCAAATTCTCGAAGTTATGAACGCTCTTGAGCTTTATGAGAGTTTAATAAAATTCAACCCTGCCAAAGAAAATGATTTACTGAAGGCTCACGGTATTCTTTTAAAAGGGCTTGTAAAAAAAGCTGGCGTATATCGATCCACGGCTGTGGGTGTTTTTAAAGGAGCCAAAGTCAGCCATATGGCACCTTCAGCTAAACAAGTTCCGAAACTAATGGGCGACCTCTTCTCTTTTTTAAATAAAGACAAAGAGACACCTTGGCTTATCAAAGCCTGTGTTTTTCATTACGAACTTGAATTCATCCACCCCTTTGAGGATGGCAACGGACGCATGGGACGCTTGTGGCAACAGTTACTCTTAATGAGACAGTCCCCTTTTTTTGAATTCACATCCGTCGAAACTCTCATTCATAAAAAGCAGCTTCGGTACTATAAAATTCTCGAGCAATGTGATTCCAAGGGAGACTCAACGACTTTTGTGGAGTTTTCCCTAGAGCTTATCTTAAAAAGTTTGAAAGAGTTCAAACAAAAATACCGACCCAGTAAACCAAAAGCCTCAGACCGCATAGAATTCGCAATCGAAAAATTTGACGCTGAAGAATTCTCACGCAAAGACTACCTACAGTTGCATCAGGGACTTTCCACGGCAACAGCTAGCCGAGACCTCGCAGAGGCGACAAGCAAAGGTCTGCTCAAAAAAAAGGGGGACAAAATTTTGGCGGTTTATAAGAAAAATAGCGATCAATAATTAATACTTATTCTTCCTTAGAATTCTTTTCGAGCACTGAGTAATACAATGGTCCAAAACTGCAGCGATCCGGCAAGAAGGCGATGCCGTATTCGGTTTTCTCACCAACTGAATGCGTTTCCTGCGGGACAATACGCACTTGGTCCTTTTTCTTTTTCAGAAGCTTGTTAATTACGCCATCATTTTCATCAGGATTAATCGTGCAAGTTGAGTAGACAATCCTCCCTCCGGGATTTACCGCTAAAAAAGCGGCACTTAAAAGTGAATACTGACGTGTTGCTAAGTGCTCTCCACGACGAGGTCCCCACTCCTCCATGGCCTTCTTGCTTTCTAGCACGTGGCGCTCTCCTGAACAGGGAGCATCCAACAAGATGCGACTAAACCCACCTGGCTCCTTCAAGCCAAACTGTACAGCGTCTTTTCCTGTGACCCAAACGCGGTCGCGAATCTTGCGCGGCACATATTGTTGAATTACTTTCTTAAGCCGATCGCGACGCTCGTGGGATAGATCATTTGAAAAAATCTCTCCGGAAAGCTTTAATCCCTCTATTAGGATCAGCGTTTTCCCACCCGGAGCCGCACACATATCAAGAATACGATCCCCCTCTTGAACATCCAGGGCACGGGCGGCGATCACACTTGCTGGATCCATAATGTAAACATTAAGAAGCTCTTCAAGCGTACGCTCCGGTTGAAAAGAGTCCGACCGAGGAACCCAATAACAATGAGACAATGCGGGATGTAGTGAGGACGCATCCTCTAAGCTTATATGCTGAACACTACTAAGAAGGTTCAGCCTTGCCACCTGTCGTTCTGGTTTTTTCAGGGCGTCATATAGATCGCCCCAACGGGAACCATAGATTTTTTCGAAATAATGATAAAATGACTCTTTCATACCTTAGGCCCTAAGACTTCAACGAAATATTCTTGTATGGGAAAGTACAAATAAATTCTGCACCCTTGCCCATTTCACTCTTTACCTGAACGCTGCCGCCATGACTTTGCATAATGTGTTTTACAATTGCTAAGCCCAGTCCAGTGCCCCCAGCGTCGCGAGAGCGACCTTTGTCAATGCGATAAAATCTTTCAAAAAGACGGTCATGATGCTCGGTCGGAATACCGGGCCCATCATCAATCACACGAAGAATGGTGTCATTCTTTTCATTTTTTTGCCACCGAATCTGCACGGTTTTCCCAGCGGGAATGTATTTAATAGCATTGGATACTAAATTTCGAAGGACTTGTTCCAGCTTACTAACGTCAGCATTAAAATTCGGTAATTCTTGGGCTCCAATCACCATAACAACCTGATTTTTCTCTCGCACTAATTGTGCAAGTTCAGCAACAATATGCTCCGAAACTTGCAAAGGATTCACAGATTCAATCTTGATTTCAGCATTGGATTCCAAAGCCGAGATGCTCAGAAGATCATTTACCATATCCGCAAGTCGATCAACGTTGCGTGAAATAATCTCGATAAATTTTTCGGACTGTTCATAGAACCCGCTCTGAATATCAGATTTAAGAGTATCCACATATCCCTTAATCGAAGTCAGGGGTGTGCGCAGTTCATGAGAGGCATTGCTGACAAACTCAATGCGCACAAGCTCCGCCTTCTTAAGCTCAGTAATATCATGAAAAATTCCCATGGCCCCATAGACTTCGTTGCTTTTGTTTTTACGAAGGGAGCTCACTGAGACCAAGAAGTAACGGATATTTTTTTCGAGTTTGGTCTCCAGTTTTACTTGAACTCTAAAGGTGCCTCCCTCGCTCAAAGCTCGTAAAAAACCTTCGTGAATTTCTGGATAACGAAAAATATCCGCCAAGCTCAAAACTGAATTCATTTGTTTTGAATCTAAGAACTGCGTAGCAAACTGCGAATTAAAATAAAGCACACGTAGTTCGGGGCTAACACTTACGATCCCCTCTTGAACTGCGCTCATGAAAGCCTGAGTCTCCTCACGCTCCTGCTGAAGCTGATCACGGAGTTTTTTCATTTTACGATGAACACGATTAAGTGCATTTTCAATCAGTGCATATTCACCGATCTCTTCATCCAACAAGCCCTCTTCATCCTCGCTTTGGTTTTCACTCTTTCTACTCGCCACCCGAAAAGCCTTTAAAATAACTTTATGGAGAGGACGTGAAAACTTCCAGGAGATCAAAGCGGCCAAGATTAAGGTCACTGAAAAAAATTGTACGCTAATTGACCAAAAATAGCCCTGGCCGAAGGGATGCGACGCGCTTATAATTCCAAGACTGATAACATTCAGAAGGTTGTAAAGAAAAATTTGAAGAAAATAAAGCTGCCAAAAAAGCTTCCAAGGAAAGCGGGCCAAGTTCATCACTGGGCATCCATTTTCACGCGGTAACCGACTCCCCGAATAGTTTCAATATTATCACTCCAGCTGCCCAGCTTCTTACGCAATCCAAAGACATGGGTGTCAATAGTGCGGCCGGTGACGTTAATACCTTCACCTTGAATATTCTCAATCAACTGATCACGGGTTAAAACGCGTCCTTGGCTCTCGAGAAGATTGCCGAGAAGCTTAAATTCAGATGGTGTTAGATGAAGCTGTTCATCCGCTAATTTTACCTCATAGGTTTTGAAATTAACACTGAGACCACCGAGAAGAAACTTGTCGCTATCCGCACCTAGTTGAGCTTCATGTGCCCTCGCTCTTCTTAAAAGAGCGCGAACACGTGCTAAGAAAACCCCAGGGTCGAAGGGCTTTGTGAGATAGTCATCTGCACCGGCCTCAAGGCCACTTACAATATCTTGGGGCTCAGTCTTTGCCGTTACCATCAAGACATTGGTGACCGAAGAGCTTTTCTTAATTTGATTGAGCAAATCAAAACCGCTCATTCCTGGAAGCATCCAGTCTAAAATAACAATATCAAACTTTTTATTTTGCAACTCGAGTTGGGCCTCTTCTGCGGAAGCACACTCCTTGACTCTGAACCCTTGGCGCAGCAAGTGCAGAGCCATAAGCTCGCGAATTTCCTGTTCATCTTCCACCACTAGAATTGTGGCTATAGAATCATGCGTATTTTCCGCCATGTCTGACATCCTTACCTGTGAAAGCAAAAATAACATCTTCAGCAATATTCGTCGCATGATCTCCGAGGCGCTCCAGATTGCGAGCCACAAGAATAAGATCCAAACAGGCTTCAACGTCCGAAGAAAACTTTTTCATATGATTGAGATGGTCATTGAAAACCTTGTTTTTAAGCCCGTCCACTTCGTCATCCATTAAAAGAATCTTCTTAGCGAGATCTACGTCACCACGAACAAAACAATCCAAGGATTCCTTCACCATAGTGCGAACTAAATCAGACATATGACTGATATCAGAAACCGTAGCAAGTGGCTTGCGAGCTAGGTAATCCTTGCCGGTGTAAGCGATATTCACGCACTGATCACCCATGCGCTCAAGGTCGGTATTGATTTTAACTATGGAAAGAATTAAGCGCAGATCTTTGGCAACCGGCCCTTGCTTGGCAAAAACAGCTAGACATGCATTATCGACAGCAATATGCCCTTCATTGATTTTTTTTTCGATGTCATGGACCTGAGCAAAATTATCAGCATTGCGAGACATGAGCGCCTGAGTGGCCTCACTAAGGGCTCTCTCAACGTGCCCTCCCATAACTAGAATGAGGCGCTTAAGTTCGTCCAATTGTGAATCCATTGTTCTTTCCACGATAACTCCCTGCCACTTTCTTACTGAAGTTGGTATTAAAATGCAAATACACTCGAAAACTAATGACATTTCATTTTCTTCAAATGACCTGCGTCAAGACCGTCGTCCCTTGCTTGCAAGTAAGAATTTTTTGATTTTTACATAAATCTCATGCTGACACTGTTTAAACTATGCCGCAAGCTATACATATGGGTGAAAAGTTCTCTGCAATAGATGTTGGCTCTAATGCCATCCGTATGATTGTCGGCGAGTTACAAAGCTCCAAGACAGCTTCGGAAATGAAGATTATCAAAAAGCTGCGTGCACCAATTCGTCTTGGAAAAGATGTCTTTATGAATGGTACAATTTCTAATAAAGTTCTTTTAGAGGCCCAAGAAACCTTTCGTGAATTTGCGAGCACCAATCATAAACTCAAGGTGACTCGCTGCCGCGCAGTTGCGACCAGTGCTGTGCGAGAGGCCAAAAACAAGGAAGTTTTTGTTAAAACTATCTTAGCAGCTTCCAAAATCAAAGTTGAAATCATCGACGGCGTCGAAGAGGCCCGTTTGGTTCATAATGCCATTCGCAATGAAATTGATATCGAAAATAAGCGCGTTCTATCAATTGACGTTGGTGGCGGCAGCGTGGAAATCACTTTCTCAGAAAATGGCATGATGAGCGCCACAGAGAGCTTCCCCATGGGTACAGTCCGTATCTTAGATCAAATGAATCGTCGCAAGCTGTCTGAAAGCCAAATCAATTTGATTATGGGCGACTTCGTGGCCCCCCTTACAAACTATTTAGACTCTCACCATATGGGAGCAGGGCCTTTGCATTTTTCCGTGGGAACTGGCGGCAACCTAGAGTGCATGGCACAGCTCAAGCTGAAAATCTTAAAAAAACGCCCAACGACTTATATTACAATCAAAGAATTACATGAGATAGCTGAAAAATTGAGCTCTATGAGCTATAAAGACCGCATGGAAAAACTAGAACTGCGTCCTGACAGGGCGGATGTCATCCTGCCAGCAACTCTTTTAGTTCTCACTGTGCTTCGACAAGCACACGTTGAAAAAATTATTATCCCCAACGTAGGCCTTCGCGATGGATTGCTTTGGTCTACTGCGGGACTATTTCATTAAAATATCTAATGTCATTTCCAGTCTATCATCTGACGCGGTTGGATTAACCAAAGCAGTTTCGCAGTCCCCGGCGCGATATTCTTAAAGCTCTCAATTTTAAGACACAAAACGCCTCCCTTTTTGATCTCCAAAAGGGGCTCGAGCTGATCGGCCATCAAAAAACTTGCAAGCACACTCAGCTGGGGCTCATGGCCGACAGCCACGACTCTCTTGTGCTCATCCCCGTGGGAGCGAAGCCATCTTTTGAAGGCTTGAGGCGGGCTTGAAGGAACCAGCTCTGCGGCCTCCACCACCTTGGTATCGATAAAAATCTGTGAGACCAACTCGGCTGTTTGACGGGCGCGCACGAAAGGGCTTGAAACGATCAAATCAATATTTTCAAACCAATCACGCAATTCCATGGCCACTTTTTGGGTGCGCTTACGACCTTTCATGGTCAGTGGGCGCAAAGAGTCTTCTAGTTTTTTTTTAGCAAACTCTTCACGTTCTTCTGCAAGTCCATGTCTCATTAAAATCAACTCCATAACAACACCTCAAGACTCCCCACTGGAATTGTTTTCTTCAATACTCTTTACTCTTTGTTTTGCAAGCTGCATCAAGACCTGCTGAACCCCTGAATCTGCTGATTTTCTTTGGATATAATCACCATTCGAAGTCATTTGCCAGGTCTGGCGTTGATCCTTCATGGTCAATTGCAAGATTTCCCATATTTTTTCTTTTGAGACTCGATCAATGATCGGCACAACAGCCTCAACCCTTGCATGCAAATTTCGATACATCCAATCCGCCGACCCCATATAGAAATCACCATCAATTGGATCTTGAGCACCATTTCGGAAATAGAAAATACGAGAGTGCTCCAGAAATCTGCCGATGACTGAAGTCACACGCAAACGCTCACTTAGCCCAGGCACATTTGGACGAAGGCAACAAAATCCACGGACAATTAAGTCAATCTCTACACCTTTTTGCGAAGCTTGATACAAAGATATAGCGATATCGTTTTCTTCCATATTATTAAACTTAGCTATGATCTGTGCCGGATGCCCCGCCTTTGCGAGTTCACCTTCACGCTCAATCATTGCTTTAAAGCGCGGGAACATATTCACCGGCGCAATCAAAAGATTATCATAAGTACTCTTCAAAGAGCGACCCGTGAGATAATGAAAAAATTCAACAATTTCATTGGTGATTTCCTCTCGTGCCGTTAGCAAACCGAGATCGGTATAATAGCGCGATGTTGTCACGTTGTAATTTCCCGTGCCGATATGGGAATAACAATGAAGCCCCTCGGCTTCTTGTCGGACCACGAGGGACGTCTTGGCGTGGGTCTTGAGACCCACTACTCCATAAACGACATGCACACCGGCGTTCTCAAGCTCCTGAGCCCAATAGATATTTCTTTCTTCATCAAAACGCGCCTTGAGCTCCACCAAACACACAACTTGTTTGCCAGCTGCTGCTGCACGAATCAGGGACTTAATGAACGGAGAGTTATCCCCCGTACGGTAAAGTGTCATCTTAATTGCCAATACCCTCGGATCATCCGAAGCCAAACGAATGAACTTTTCCACGGTCGATGTGAAGCTTTCATAAGGATGATGCAGCAAATGATCTTGAGCTTTAATCGCCGCAAAAAAAGAGTTCGCATCCTCTACAGCCAAGGGCGGGGGCACCACCGGAATCCAGGGCTCATACTTAAGCTGCGGCAAGCTCAGATCATGGATCATATTGAGGTCAGTATAATCAAGTTCGCCACGAAGCTCGTAAATATACTCTTCCGAAAGCTCGAGCTCTTCTGTTAGAAACTGAATCATCCAAGGATCGGGATTAGGCCCATGCTCCAAGCGCACAACTTCGGCAAAGCGACGCTGACGAAGTTCTTCTTCGATCATTTCCAGTAGATCTTCCGTATCCTCTTGATCATGTTCTGCATCGGCATTTCTCGTCAGGCGGAAAGCCATAGCGCTGATCAGCTGCATCGAAGGAAATAAATCCCCTAAATTTTCTCGAATCACTTCCACCAAACTGACAAAACGAAAAGTCGTAGCGTCAGGGTTTGCTCGAATCCACTGTGGCAAAACTTTTGGAATCTTGACGCGAGCAAATAATTTCTCATCGCGTTCGGGATGCTTCAAAGTCACGCCTAGTGAGATTGAAAGGTTTGAAATAAATGGAAATGGATGTCCAGGATCCACGGAGAGTGGCGTTAAAACTGGAAATACATTCTTCTGATAATATTTTTTGACCACTTCCTTTTCTTTCGTCGTAAGTTCAGCCCACTTCAAAAGAAAAATTCCATTTTCGGCCAATGCCGGCTTTAAAGTCTTTTCAAAACAACGATCCTGCTCCTGAATAGTCGGCAACACCACTTGGCGAATGGCTGCCAATTGCTGAGCCGGAGTGCGCCCATCGGCACTCTTTGGTGAAATGCCATATACCACTTGACGCTTAAGGCCCCCAACCCGTTTCATGAAAAACTCATCCATATTCGAAGAAGAGATACTCAAGAAACGCAAACGCTCAAGCAATGGGTTCCTATTGTCCTCAGCTTCGCTCAATACACGACGATTAAATCTCAGCCAACCGATTTCTCGGTTAGTGAAAAGCTTCTCGGAAGATAAAGGATGCTCAAGGACCCTGGGCTTCCGAGTGCTACGCTTTTTGCTGATTACTTTTTTGCCGCTTGAAGGCTTTGTGCCGTTCATCCTTGACACCTCGTAGGCTTATTTCACAATAAAGCTCGTCATTTGGCAACTGAGCCTAAGGTCAACAAGATGCAAAACACACCGCGCGAACACAATCTTATTCAAAAACTAAAAAAACTCGTGAATCGACACCATCCAGGCACTTTGGTCGCCCTTGGAGACGATGCTTTTGTATTTAAGAGCTTTGCTGAAGATACCGCCATCGCCCAAGACATGATGATTGAAAATATCCACTTCAAAAGAAGCTACTTTAGCGCCTCAGACCTTGGACACAAGGCCCTGGCTGTCAATCTCAGCGATCTTGCTGCCATGGGCGCAAGACCTCATTTTGCCCAAGTATCCCTGGCCATACCGCTGGACGTGACAGAAGAATGGATCTTGAACTTTTACTCCGGAATGCTGAATCTCGCCGATCGTTACAAAATGGAAATCGTCGGCGGCGACCTAAGCCTAAGCCCCGGCCCCCTTATAATCGATGTAAGCGTTGTCGGCGAAGTCACAGAAGCCTTCCGTCGCTCAGGCGCTCAGGATGGCGATTGGCTTGCGGTCACGGGACCTTTGGGTCTTTCCCATACAGGCCGTCTTGCTTTGGAAAAAGAACTGTATGTTTTTGCCGAAGCCACTCAAAAACATCTGCGCCCAAAGCCTCGTATGGAGGTCGCCGCGCTGCTTAGACAACATCAGCTCACCCCCCAAAGCATTCACGCCCTCATGGATTGCAGTGATGGACTTATCAACGATCTTTTGCATCTTACCCGAAACTGTGAACTTGGAGTGGAGCTCAAAGAGGAAGACATTCCCATGAGCAGCGACACAAAGACTTTGGCAATAAATCTAAATCAAAAACCACTGGATTGGGCCCTTTGGGGAGGCGAGGACTATGAGCTTCTCTTGGCTTTTCCGACAAATAAAAAAAACGAAATCAAGTATATTTTTGAATCGGCGGATTTGGATCTGTTCTTGATTGGCAAATTCAACAACAGTGGAAAAATCACCCTCCGAAAGCCACAAGGTGAGATTGAGGAAATCAGAGACTACAAAGGGTGGAGCCATTTCTAACATCCTTGAAAAGGAAGCTCAAATGAGGTACGCCATGGTCTACGGTTTTTCAAAAAGGAACTTTTTATATGAATTCATTTTCTGATTTCGGCCTCATGCCCTCTCTACAAAAAACACTTAAGGAAAAGCGTTTTTCCAAACCCACCGAAATTCAAATGCACGTCATTCCTTTAATGATGGCGAGACAATCAGTTGTTGGAGTTTCTGAAACTGGTAGCGGTAAGACTTTGGCGTATGCTTTGCCTTTACTGCATTTCTTGAAAACTCTTGAAACTGAGGGGTCTCCGGTTGAAGAAAAAAATACTCCCCGTGCCCTAGTGATGGTTCCCACCCGCGAGCTTGGTGAGCAAGTTTCAAAAGTATTTAAGACTCTAACCCACGACACCCGTCTGCGCATTCGCCCGGCCTTGGGTGGAATGACCCTAGAGCAAGCGCGAAGGAACACAGCGGGGCCCTTTGAGGTTTTGCTAGCAACTCCAGGCCGTTTGGTACAAATGATAGAGCGCAAGCTGATCACATTGACGGATGTTCGCACTCTCATCTTTGATGAGGCCGATCAAATGATGGATCAGGGGTTTTTGTCAGATTCGAACTTTGTTGTCAGTGCTTGCCCAAAGGAACTGCAGATGGCCTTGTTTTCAGCAACAATTTCTACGGCAGTTCAGAAATTGATAAATGATCTATTTGCTTCAGCCGAAGTGATTCGAAGCAAGGGAAGCGGCAAGGTGGTCTCAAGTCTCACCACTAAAAATCTGATCGTGGAAGACGGCAAACGTTGGCCTCTTTTTGAAAAACTCCTTGCTCAACGAGTGGAAGGTGGAACCATTGTATTCACCAATACCCGCGAGCAATGCGATAAGCTCACAAAAGAACTCACCGATAAGGGTTTCCTCTGCGTTATTTATCGCGGTGAAATGGATAAAAATGAACGCCGCATGAATCTTAAAAAGTTTCGAGATGGAAAAGTGAATTTGCTAATTTCTACGGATCTCGCGGGGCGTGGTTTAGATCTTGAAAACGTGACAAGGATCATCAATTACCATTTGCCAAAGGAAATGGAAAATTACCTTCACCGTGCAGGTCGCACAGCTCGGGCCGGACGCCGTGGTCTTGTGGTTAATCTAGTCACCGAGCGTGATCAGCGTTTAATTTCTCAACTTGAGGGAAACAAGCCACGGGTGGCTTCCAAGATTTGATCTGTCAGCGTTCACTCAAGACGCGCAAGCCATTCTAACAATCTTTGCAATCGTCTTCAGGCTTGGATTGCCTTTGTCTTGCAGCATAGGAAAGATAGCGCTAAGGTTAGTCTATTCTCATTTTGGCACGGTCCACTTCGTGCACTTTTCAAATAATGATCTAATTTGAGATGAGTTCTTTAGTCTAGCCTAAAATCTGCCGATCATATTTAGATACACGTAACTACACGAAAGTGTCTGTGATATTAAATAATGGAGTCTGCTGAATGTTGCTGAGAGATTCTATGGCTGTTGTAATTCTTGTGAGCGGTGCATGGCTAACTCCTATGGCTTATGCGGCTCCGTTGACTTTTAATGTCGATGGCGTGATCACTGATAATAGCAACCAACCACTTGAAGCTCCCCTTGTCTCTTTCACAATTGAAATTAAAAACCCAGCGGCAAGCTGCACTCTTTATCGAGAGGTCATTAGCCAGGTTATGACAGGTTCAAATGGTTATTTTTCAATTGTACTTGGCACAGGCGCCAATGCCATCGCTGGCGGTGTGAACTTGGAAAAAGTTTTTTCCAATCACGGAACTGCGATCCCCGGCGAATTCGCTTGTAGCTATACTCCAACGACTACTGACACTCGTAAAATTGCGATCTCCTTTGATGATGGCTATGGACCTCAGGCATTCAATATACAAGATATCCAATCCGTGCCCTTTGCCTTGCAGGCTCAAGCCATCAATGGCTATGGCGCAGGCTTGCTTTTGAAAGTAGCTCCATGGGTGAGCCAAACTCTAAATAATAACAGCGAACTAACCCAAGCCCAGTATGACGAGTTCTGGCGCTTAGTAAAAAACCCTAGCACTCTATTAGGCCAAGCTCTTCCAGGAACAGCTCCGACAAGTGGTCAGGCTTTGGTTTCAAACGGAACATCTTGGGTTTTGCAATCCCTAGGCGCTGGCTCTGTAACCAGTGTGTCGGCAACAGCACCTCTTACGGTGACTGGCACAGCAGCAGCTCCTATTATTAATATTCCAGCGGCAAACACCACCACGAATGGCTACTTAACTTCTGCAGATTGGAATACATTTAATTCTAAAATTGGAATTTCATTAGCTTCTGGCAGTATTTGGGTTGGCAATGGTTCAAACCTCGCCACCGCCGTGGGGATGTCAGGTGACGCAACTATGGCCAACACTGGTGCTGTGACTTTGAAAAACACGGGCACAGCGGGAACTTACTTCAAGATAACTACGGATGCTCAGGGTCGAGTGACCTCCGGCTCTAATTTGGCTTCTGGTGATATCACAACAGCTCTTGGTTATACTCCAGTGAATAAAGCTGGGGACACTATGGGTGGGGCCCTTAGCATGGGTGGCTTTGATATTGGCAATACCGGTAATATTTCAATGACAGCCAATAAATACTTTGGCCTTTCCGCGAATACGACCCCAGGCACTATTGCGGGTCAAGTATGGTATGATTCAGGACTTATTAAGTACTATGACGGCAGTGTTGTGAAGACCCTGGGAGTCGCAGGGGCAGGCATTACCTCACTCAATGGCTTAACCTCTGGTACCCAAACATTTGCAATCGGCACAAGTGGCTTAGCGCCGGCCTTTACTTCCGCAACCAGCACACACACTTTGAATATCCCAATGGCCTCTACAGCGTCGGTCACTGCTGGTCTTATTAGTAAGGCTGACTATGATAGCTTCAATACTAAATTGGGCACTACTTTAACGGGTGGCAAAGTTTGGGTGGGCAATGCTTCTAATGTGGCAACAGAGCAAACTCTTTCTGGTGATATAACAGCGGTCAGTAATACTGGCGCTGTGACGGTGGATAAAACTCAAGCCGCAGCGGCTAGTAAGATTTTGCAGCTAACAGCGGGCTCAGTGGCCGTAACAAAAGGTGAGGATATTGGTGGTGCGGGCACAGGTGTGGCTTCTATCCGTTATCCAAACACGACAGTAAGTACCATTTTGACTCTTCCAAACACTGCGGGTTCTGCAAGTCAGTTTTTGCAAACCGATGGAGCGGGGAACTTAAGCTGGGCAGCTCCAGCAGCTTCGTTGCCAGGACTTAATAATAGTCTCATGTGGCTTGGCAACGCTTCAAACGTGGCAACAGCCGTGAGTATGTCAGGAGACGCCACGATCAGCAATGCGGGCGTCTTAACTGCCAACAAAACCACCACAGGGCAATCAAATAAATTACTATCGCTGGATGGAACTGGTACTGCCACTTCCTATGCAAATCAACTGATGGGTTCAGTCACTGGTTCGCTAGCTCTGCTACCAGCAGCCAGCACAACAAATTATTCACTGACCTTCCCTGCCGTACAGGGTTCAGCCGGACAAACTTTGTCTAACAATGGTGCTGGTGTGCTTTCTTGGGCCTCAGCCATGACGACGGCCCTTAATTCTGGGAATATTTTAGTTGGTAATGCTTCTAACATTGCTACCTCGGTCGCGATGTCAGGTGACGCAACTATGGCCAGTACAGGAGCTGTGACTTTAAAAAACACGGGCACGGCTGGAACCTATTCCAAGGTCACAACGGATGCTCAGGGCCGGGTGACTTCGGGTGCCAATCCGAGCACACTTAGTGGTTATGGAATCACTGATGCTGTTGTAAATGCAGGAGGGGTTCCTTCATTATCCAGTGGAACTCTCGCCGCTCGCCCGGCCTTCGGCACTGCTGGTAGAGTTTATTTTGCAACGGATACGAAACAAGAATTTATAGACACGGGGGTCGCTTGGGATCAACTCAATACCAATGCCTCAGATCTTGTCTCAGGATTTTTAGCAGCAGCAAGATTGCCGGCACTAACAGGTGATGTGACTTCTACTGCGGGATCAAATTCAATCAGTCTAAATACAGTCCCTCTAACCAAGGGTGGAACGGGCTTGACCGCACTAGGCACAGCGAACCAAGTTCTTGGAATGAATAATGCTGCCACCGGTATGGAGTATAAAACGATCACCGCCGGCACTGGCGTGACTATCACCCACGGTGCCAACAGTGTAACTATTGCGGCCACTGGCAGCGGTGGAACTGTAACAAATGTCACGAGTGCAAATACAGATATTGCAGTTGCGAGCTCTAGCACGACTCCTGTATTAACACTCAACTCTGGCACTGCTGGTGGAGTCGGCGACGCGGCTAAAATTGCAAAACTCGACGCCTCTGGAATGCTTGTCCCTGCGATGATTCCGAGCATTGATACAAGCAAACTAACTTCTGGAGTTTTACCAATCAGCCGCGGTGGTACAAACTCATCAACAACTTTGATTGGCAATCGCATTATGGCCTCCACGGCATCTACAATTGTGGAAGCCGCAGCAATCACTGCAAACAAGGCCCTTATCTCTGACGTAAATGGAATCCCGACTCACTCCGTAGTGACAAGTACAGAGCTAAGTTACCTGTCGGGAGTGACCTCGGCGGTTCAGACCCAAATCAACAGCAAGGCTTCCTCTGCAGGATGGACAAACTATAGTGCTATGGGCGTTAATGGAAGCGGAAATTTAATCGCGGTGCCGGGGGCCTCCTCGGGCTCAATTTTTAGCTGGTCAGTGACGGGACCAATTTGGACCACGGCTAGTTTTCCAACAAGCACAAGTGCAAACGAACTTTTGTACTCTTCAGCGAATAATGTTGTGGGCGGCCTAGCAACAGCAAACAGCGCCGTGCTCACAACAAGTGGCTTGGGAGTCCCCAGTTGGTCTCCACTGACCACTGATAATTTTTCGCAATACGCACTCCTTGCCGGCCGCGCTGGCGGGCAAACTTTGAATGGTGGAACTGCGGCAAGTGAGAATCTCACTTTGGATTCCACCTCCAATGCCACAAAGGGAAATATTATTCTTGCAGCCGGTGGAGGCAAGGTTGGGATTGGAACAACATCTCCAGGTTACTTATTGGAAGTTGGCCTTAGCACTGGCACTGCAATCGCAGCTAAGTTCATAAATAATGGCGGTGGGCTTAGTCCGACGGCAATTTTCACTAACTCCAACGCCGCTGGATTCGCTGCGAAATTCGCTAATACCGGCGGCGGGATTTCCGCAGCCTTTCAAGGCGAAATTCAACCGGCGGTGGACAATACGGATTCTCTTGGTGACGCCACCCATCGCTTCACAGCAGTTTACGCTACTAACGGAACAATTCAGACTTCAGATGAACGTCAAAAAAAAGATATTGAAGATTCTGATCTCGGATTAGATTTTATAACTAAACTTCGCCCAGTTTCCTATTATTGGAAAACAGGTGCAGATACTGGCCTACACTACGGTTTGATTGCACAAGAAACTGAAAAAATTCTTTCAGAGGTTAAAAAACAAGCACCAAATCCAAATGAAGCCATTGTTGTTCACGATGAAAAAACTGATCAATATGGCATTAAGTATTCAGAGCTTATTTCGCCTTTAATAAAGGCTGTCCAAGAATTTTACAAAGCCTTTGCCGCTACTCAAATAGAAACTCAAAAGCTCCAAGCTGAGAATTCTCAGTTAAAAACACGTCTTGATAAGTCCGAAAAAGAAACTGCGGCAATCAAAACCTATCTTTGCAAAAAAGACCCAGGTGCTATTTTCTGCTCACCTGGACAACTGTGACAGTTTGAGACACGTCTCGAATAGATTCAACAAACGCAAAAAAATTCACTTTCTCAACTTTGGTCTATATCCTTAATATATAAGGGAGAAATCACATCATGATAAATTATTTTCAATCTGTTAGTACTTCTTTTGTTAAGCTCGCAATCACATTATTTATTGGACTGGCCACTTCCCAAAGTGCCTATGCCGCGACCACACTCAGTTTCGATGAGTATGCAGACGGGACCGTTTTGACGACTCAATATCAAGGGGTTGGGGTAACAATCTCTGGGGCGACAATCATACCTTCAGCTTATACGGCGTGGGCAGCGAACACAGGGCCAAACTTTGCATATGCACCAACAGGTCTTATGACTTTTAGCTTGAACTCCGCGATCACAGGCAATATTCAGAGTGTCTCTGCCTATATCTCAGGAGATACCAGTGTCGGCATCTATGCCTATGATTCAACTGGCGCTCTCGTTGGGCAAGCCCTGACCCCCGGCGCTTCCAACAACTTGTTCCTATCACTCACCTCCTCTGGAAATCCCATTGCCAGTATCGCTATCCATGATGGTGGTTCAAGTTTTGCGATAGACACCTTAAGCTTTATCCCGGCGGCTCCATTGCCACCACCTCCGCCAACTGCGCTGGATATCGCAAACCAATACTCTGGTGCAATTTCCGCGCTTTCAGCCAATGACTTCAGGAGCACCTTATACATTGCCCAAAAGAAGGCTCTGATGCTTCGAGGTATTAATGATTTTAAAAAGCTATTAGCAAAGCACGCCGGGGAAGCTCGATTGATCCATCAAATCAGAATCCTACAGATAGAAGTAAAGGCGTTCATTACTGCAACAACACCAGCCAAGGCCGAGCTGCTTGATCTGCTCCACCAGTTAAAGGCAGCAGTCGATGATGATCATGATGACGACAAGATCTCAAAAAAACGTTGCCAGGGCAGGCACCGCACGCCATCAATTGCCGTCTCTACTTGATCTTGTGAAAGATAAAAGATCTTGCTTGGCTTTAAACCCTCGGCAAGCCTTGCGACTTTTCTGACCTCCATAGGATCTATGGAGGTTGTTGATTTTATTTCAATAGCAATCGTCGTTCTACGAGCCCTCAGGAATAATCCTGAACCCGCAGTCGATAAGCCCAGCGATTGAATCTATCCAAGTATTCTTGCCGAGCAAAGTAGCCTTTCTCCGCCTGCTCGCGATTGGCCTGAAAATAGCCTTTAAGCTGCATCTCTTCAAAAGAGCTTTTTAATAACCTGGTAAAGGCTAAGCCCTGCCAAAAGGGAGTGGAGAGCTTGCTCCCGCGATACGCTTTAGTGATTTTACGGGCAATAAGACAAGTCACAGCTCGTAAGAAATTCTGAAAGCCTTTGCGGTACTTAAACCTGCACTTGATATGAAGGTGGTTTCCAACATTGACCAGCTCTGCAATGAGGACCCCAAACTTCGCAGCCTTTTTTCTTAAGATTTGATCCACGTAAATTGAATTTGCAGGAGTCAAAAAACTCCAAGCCCCTTTTGCGTGCTCTGATTTGAGTACTAGGTGGATCCACTTTCCTGCGGATAGCGGTCGCTGTTCTTTACGATGTCCACGGGATGTGGCCCCGCCATGGCAGGTCCTGCCGTATTTGGCGTTGGTTTCTTTCATCTTGTGGTAGTCAAAAAAGCTAGCTTGTTTGCTAATAAATTTGGGGCAGTATAGTTTAGGAGCTAAAACATGGCAACTAGTTTCTGTTATAAATAGTGAGTTTTGCTGAGTGTTAACACGGACTTCGGAGGCTGAGCTGGCCTCTTGGCCGCAAAGGCTTCAATACCTTGATCGAAGGCCCTAATGCTCCGAATCGCCATCTATTAAACGGAGAACCCCCCGAGGTCTCGGGAAAGATAAAAGATCTTGCCTGGCTCTGGTCCTCCGATCAGAGCTTCACGAGATACTGCGGTAATTTCTGATTTGAACTTCGTTCTGTTCAAATTCCCTTTCACCGGAGTAGATTATTGAGGCCTCTGTTGAAATCTTATTTTCTCTAAAAATCTCGCTAAACTTTTTCAGCCCAATGAAAAAATCACTATTGACTGTCATTGCAGACTTTATCTCAAAAAGTGAAACTCGCGACCCCTGCTTGTAAAGCAAATCCACGTATAACCATATACTTATGCTAATCTGTGCAATTATTAATTTCAACTTTAAAATTGCACAATATGGAAGTATTCGAGTCATGCAATCCGAAGCCAGAACTTAAGCCCGACTCAAAACCACTGACTGAGGGTATATTTGAATCAAAAAAGGGATTCGATTTAAATCTTCTTTTTTCGCAAAAACTAAATCAATTTTTCTGTCGCCAATTTCGGGTTTAGCTTTTAGTGCGGTTAATATTTGCACTCGTTTTGCTTCAAGCTCCTCCGCGCTATCAGAAATAATTAACAAATCTATATCGCCTCCGCGAAGAGAATCATTGACCCTGCTACCAAACAGTCTGACTTCACAATTCAAAGAAGAAATAAAATTTTCAAATGTGACAAGAATGGCTTTAATTTGCTCAGAGCTTAATCGCATTTACTTTGTCTTCCAATTTTAATAATTCGGGAGTCAAATCTCTTACTCTATTCAAAATTTGAGGGATCTTTCCCGCTGAATACTCGTGAACAGAAATATTTCGAAGCTGCCGAACCTCCATCCAGAGATCAGCACTTTCAACGATTCCAAATTTTTCAGCTTGATCTAAAAAATCCCGCAAAGAACCACGAAACCCAGGATCACCACTTAGCACATAAGTTTTTATATATTTTGATAAAAAAATATCTGAAACTCTTCCAAACCTTGCGACCAAGCCCTCCCAGGTTTCGAGATCTTCGGAGCTAAGACCCGAAATATCAGACGTAAGACTCTGAACTTTATTATAACTATATTTTAAATGCTTTATTCCCTCTAGGATTTCTGTTTTTGCTTCGATAAATATTGCTTTAAAATCTTGAGTCATTGGTTTATCCGATTTGTTATTCAATGTTGTCCTTAGACTGATGTTAAGCGGCGCGATTTTTTATTTCAACTTTAAAATTGCACAATAAAAAACTACTTATCTCTTCAAAAGAATGAGATGAAAACTTAGCACCGTGAGAAACAGCATTAGCGCTGGAAGCAAAAGCAAATGTGGAAACTGAGACAAGGAACGCCAGCCCTCTTGGAGCAAGATGCCCCAGCTCACCTGCGGGGATTGCAAACCATAGCCGGCAAAGCTAATCATACTCTCGTAAAGAATACTGGCCGGTATCTGCATGGCAAAAAGAACCCACAAAGTTCCCTGCATGTTTGGCAAGATGTGCCTACGAAAGACTCGAAATGGAGTTGCACCTAGGGCCCGAGCCGCATCAACATAACTCAGGGCCTTGATTTGTTTGGTTTGTCCCCTCGTCACCTTAGCAATATTAAACCAATGCACCAGTGAGATTGAAAAGCCCAGGGCGACCAGAGTTTTTAGGTTAAAATCCCCGATGTTCAAAATATTTTGCAAGAAAAGACATAATAGAGATACCAATAAAAAGCTTGGAATTGCCTGAAGAACATCCAGGCTGCGAATCAATAAACTTTCTCTCCATCCGCCCAACCAGCCTGCCAAGGCTCCTATACTGACTCCAAGAAGCATCGTCAGACTACTTGAAAAAATCGCAACGAATAAAGAAATCCGCGCCCCATAAAAAACACGAGTGAAAAGATCGCGACCCAAAGAATCTGTGCCAAACCAATGATTCGTATTTGGAGACAATAAAATGCTATTTGGGTCTTGTTGATCAAAAGAAATTCCACTTAAGGTCTCCGCTGAAGCTGTGAGCACCAAGAGCGCCACCAGAAAAAGTAATCCAAAATGCCATGACTTGATTTTCATCCTTGGCCTCGAGTCCGAGGATCTAACCACAGAGCGCATATATCAAAAATATTTGTCAACAAAATCAAACTCGCACCGTAAACAAGTACAAGCCCCATCACTACCGGATAATCGCGAAGATTCAAGCTCTCTACGAACTGTTGACCAAGTCCTGGAATCGAAAATAAAACCTCCACAAGGAAAGACCCAGAGATCAAACCAACGATCATAGAACCACTTATCGAAAGCACAGGCATAAGTGAGTTTTTATAGGCATGATTCACCAAGATCTTCCACGGGGAAAGGCCCTTGGCTTTTGCCGTGCGAATAAAATCCAGCTGCATAGTTTCCTTCAGGGAATTTCCCATCAACAGATTGAGCTGTGCCCAGGGGCGAAGACTCAGAGTTAGAGCTGGTAAAATATAATGCCAAGGGCTGGTGAGAAAAGCAGTTGGCAACAAATTGAGATAAAATCCAAAAAAATAAATCAGCACAGGCCCCAAGAAAAGTGATGGCAAGGAAATTGAAATCACATTTAAAAAATCAATCCCACGGCTGAAAAAAGAGTTCCCATTGAGAGCCAAAAAAAAACTGGCGGCAAAGGCAAAGAAATACGCTAAAACAATTGCCAGAACATTCAAAATTAAAGTCTGTGAAAAACCTTGATGCAAAATCTCGCTGACAGTTTTACCTGTCTGAACCATCGAGTTCCCCAGGCTTCCCTGAGAAAGACCGTGAAGATAATGAGCAAATTGACTTAAAAATGGCTTATCCAGAGCCCAGAGTCTTTGAATATTTTCTTTTACGAGGGGATTTAAAGAGGCTTCCTCATCGAAGGGGCCCCCAGGCATGCTATGAAGAAATAAAAAAGTCAAAAAAACCAAAACAAAAAGAGACGTGACAGTTTCAAAAATCTTGCGAAGCAAAAGGAGCTTCACGCTCTCCCTAGATATCATCCCAGGATTCCTTTTGAACCGTTTGGCCGTCATTTTTATATGGGACAGGGTCTACAAGATAAGTAAAAAGATCTTTCTTATTTCCATAGAGCTGTGAGTACACATAGCAGTTCGAAATCACTTTTTTCACATAGTTGCGAGTCTCAAGGAAGGGAATATGCTCAATAAACTCATCAGTTTCTAGATGCCCAAAAGAGGCCAACCAGTTTTTCACACGGTGTGGTCCTGCATTGTAACCTGCCGCCACCAGGGGAATCGTATTATCAAATTTCACCATCAAGCGTTGCAAATAGCGGCTGCCCATTTTGATTGCGGCACTTGGCTCTAACAACTGGCGAGGTTGAAAGTCTTTTTCACCCAACAGATTCGCCACTCTGTAACCTGTAAATGGCATCACTTGCATCAGGCCCAAAGCACCCACTGGAGAAATTGCATCTTTGCGATACTGACTCTCTGCTCGCATAATGCCCCAGACAAGCTCATTTGGAACCGAAAAGTCTTTAGAATATTTATCGACATATTTTGCAAAGGCCTTTGGATAAGCAAACTCCCAGAAACTGCGACCACCGTCTACACCACTGGAGCGTTGGCCTGAGAAAAATACCTGACCAATATAAGAAGAACGATGGAAATAGCCAACAGCATTGTACTCCGTCATCAAAGACTTCATGAAATCTTTGTTGCGAGTTTTCTTTTCGATATCGTAAAGATCCCATTTCGCCCAGTCCTCTAGGCCAACAGCCATCAAATCCCTGGCTTTTTCAAAACGTTTTGCTAAAACCGAGTTTGTACCTTGGGCCTTATCAGCTTCAGTCAAATCCGCAACATCAACTTGTTTTTCGTCAGTGCCTTCGGCTAGTTCATTTGATTCATCATCTGCAGATTCTTCGGCGAACTCCTGTAGCACCAGACCTTCTTCAGTTTCGGCATCGGCGCCAGTCACTGTCGGCAACATCTGATCATCAATGGTCGGAATCATAAATTCGCTAGAAGGCATTCTTGAAACCCAGCCAATACTCGGCTCGGGAACACTACGAGAAGCCATCTTTGGCTGGATATTTTGAATTTTTTTAAGTCTGTAGCGAGCCGCTATTGAGTAATAGCCCATCAAAGGATCCTGTGCCAATTTCTCAAAATGAGCTTTAGCTTGGTCGTATTTTTCTTGTCGATAAAGACTCATCGCCATCCAATAATTCGTCCGATCCGCTGGATATCTGGCGCGGCGATGGTGGCCGTGGTTTTTTACCACTTGCAACTGACTGAGTGATATATAAGCCCCTTGATAATCCCCTTTAAGATACTTGATCCAAGAGAGTTGCCACTTTGCATCGAGGCTCAAGGCTGAGCTTGGATAAACTCTCATGAACTCTTTAAATCTGCGAGCGGCCCCGTCATAATCTTGAAATTGATAGCTCAAGAATGCCGACTGATAAAGAGCCTCTTTGGCTTGCTTTGCTCGCGGACTCATTTTGTAAGCAGCATAGTAAGATCCCACGGCGGCCTGAACCTCACCGGCGCGAGCAGCTATGGAGGCAAAATTGATCAAATACGAAAAGTTTCCTTTCTTCTTCTCGTAGTAGGGCTTTAAGAGCTCGTAAGCTTTGCTGAGCTCCCCCTCTTGTGCAAAATACTGAGCTTGGACTTGATCTGCCAAATAAGGATCTTCTTTGACAAGACGCCCACGAAAGCTATTGATCTCTTCTTGGGCTTTTTTATCGTAGCCGGCAAAGATCAGATAACGAACGCGGGATTTAAAATCGTCCAAATTCGATGGGCAAACAGTGGCTTTGTTGCCAATTTTATTTTCCGCCAGATCAAAGCCCCATTCTGAAACCTTCGCAGCAGTTGGATAACGTGAATAGAGCTTTTCTGCCCACTTACACATTCCGCGATGGCTGGCCATCCCTTGCTCTGCCAAGGCCAAAAAGTAAAGAACATCTGGGTACTCTTCAGAGCCACGAGTGCGTCTTTCAATTTTCCGGAAATTATTTCGCGCATCTTTGAAATTTCCATGTTGAAGTGCTATTTGACCAGACATGGATATAGAATCAATTTTCAATTTTATATTCGGAAAATGCTCATCCACCTTCTTAAATTCCGCTTGTGCTTCAGATAGCTTATTAAGCTTAAAGTAAGCCATTCCCTTATAAAAATATGCATATTCCTCAAGATTGCTTTTTTCTTTCAAAACTTGTTCTAAGCTCGCAATGGCTTTTTCGTAATCACCATTGTCATAATAAAGCATCGCCAAACTAAATGGCAAAAGCTGACGATCATCCCCAGGTGAATTCTTTTGAATTTCCTTTTGCAATAACTCTATAGCTTCACTCCGCTTTCCATTTTGCTTAAGCTCACGAAGCTTTGCCTGCAATTCAGAACTCGCAAATGAGACAGCGCCTCCAAGCATCGCGGATACCGTTAACGCCAATAAAAGAAGATTTTTGAGACTGACCATAACCTTAAAACATACTTTTACTTTAGATTTGAGCAAGGGCATCTCCTGGAACCTTAATTATTTGAACTACACCTAGATTAATGATACCGAATAACTATGGCAAAATCGAAGACCAAAACACTTTATGTCTGTCAAAATTGCGGAGCACAAAGGTCCCGTTGGGAGGGCAAGTGCACGGACTGTGGAGCCTGGAATACCATGGTAGAGGAGCTACAAGTCGGAGAAGTAAAGACTCGTGGCTGGTCCGTGGCAACTGAGGGCTCTTCTATGCCCCTTTCCGCAAAGCCGGTCTCCCTGGACCAAAGACTAGAGGAAATGCATCTGACTCGTTTTGATACGGGTTACCAAGAGTTCAATCGGGTTTTAGGCGGTGGTCTCGCAAAAGGCAGTTTTGTCTTACTCGGCGGCTCGCCGGGAATTGGCAAAAGCACTTTGCTCTTACAAATGGCAGGTGGGCTTGCTCAAAATAAAAACCGCGTCCTTTATATTTCTGGGGAAGAAAGTGTCGCGCAGACAGGTTCCCGCGCTCATCGATTAGGTATTAAAACTCCACTGATTGAGATTGCTGCAGAAAGCAATCTGCACACCATCATGGGCTTGGCTCGCCAAAAAAAACCTGACGTCCTGGTCGTTGACTCGATCCAAACTGTTTATCTTTCCGATCTGCAAGCGGCACCTGGGTCAGTTTCCCAAGTCCGCGAGTGCGCAGGGCACTTGATGGGACTCGCCAAAGGAGATGGAATCACAGTGATTCTTATCGGTCACGTCACCAAAGACGGGAGTATCGCGGGTCCAAAAGTTCTCGAGCATATGGTAGATTGCGTACTCTCTTTTGACGGGGACACTTCTTATAATTTTCGACTATTGCGCTCTCTTAAAAACCGTTTTGGAGCAGCCCAGGAACTCGGCGTATTTCAAATGAACGCCAAAGGCCTAGAGGAAGTCGCAAACCCTTCTGAATTATTCCTTGAGGAACGTGGCGATCAACTTATTGGTTCCGCAGTTTTTGCCTCGATGGAGGGAACACGTCCTTTGCTTTGCGAAGTGCAAGCCTTGACTCTTTCAAGTCCCATGGCTATGCCTCGGCGAACGGCATTAGGTATTGATGTGAATCGCTTGCATCTTCTGACGGCAGTTCTCGACAGGCATCTTGACATTCACTTAAGCCACAGCGACATTTTTATTAATGTTGTTGGAGGATTGAAACTTGTTGAACCCGCTTCTGACTTGGCAGTGGCGGCCGCAGTTCTTTCCACCGAAGGTCGTAAAGAACTCGATGCTAAAACAGTTTTCTTTGGTGAGATCGGCCTAACCGGCGAGGTGCGCGGAGTTTCTTTTGTTGAAACCCGTATGAAGGAGGCCGACAAGCTGGGCTTCACTCATTTTGTAATGCCCTTTTCTAACAAAAGACATTTAGGTGATTTCAAACTCTCGAAAGACAAAAAAATTAGTTATGTTAAGAATGTCCACGAGCTACAAAAGTTAATCTAGATCATAGAGGGGAAGCCGCATGTCAACAGAATCGATCACATCCAATGGCACTGCTATTTTTCGGGAGACCTATGCGCCAAATGATTTTATTTTCTTCGAGAGCGACATCGAAAGTCACTTCTACATCATCGAGTCCGGCCAAGTTCAAATCTTCACCAAAAACAAAGCAGGCAAACGTATCGACATTCTACTTGTTGAGGAGGGTGAATCCTTTGGCGAGTTTGCTCTTCTAGACAACAAGCCCCGCTCTGCCTCCGCACAGGCCGTCACTGACGTTTCATTGATCAAGGTTTCCACGGAGGGCTATGAGCAATTGCTCGCTGACCTTCCCGTTTGGGCATCTTGTATGATGAAGTCTTTTGTTGTGCGTCTCAAAAATATGACCGAACAACTCCGCTCCAGTGATCAGTTCCTGAGCCGAAAATAAGCAGCTCACAGCCGCAAGTCTGCCGAGCTTCCAGCGTTCTCCCCATCCCGAATAAAAAACATCAAGCTTTTTCATCGAGCCCTTCGAGGTATTTTCTTTGATTTGTACTTTTCTATTTTTTCCATCTCTGAAATCGAATCAATTTTTAAAGTAAAAAGAGACTCAAGGTCTTGTGTTAGATCCAACGCCATAATGATTCGAATCCATATTTCCAAAGAGGCTTGGCCCTTGGACTCAAGGTTTTTAATGGTTCCCACAGAAATCCCGACCCGCTCCGCAAGTTCTTGTTGCTTTATATTTTTGGCCAAACGCTGAGCCTTGAGCCGCTGCCCCAACTCATAGCAAATCTCCCTGGAGGACGACAATATAAAGTGCAATATTTTATCCTTTAATACACATCTAACAGCTTTAAGTATAATATATTATACCTTAAACGTCAAGACCACGCCGGCCCAGCTCAGGCCTTGCGCAGGGCTTTTTCCCAGCTGGCCAAACGAAGCTTGCGGTCTTTCTGGGCCATCTCTACCTTGAAGCTGCGATCACTCTTCCAGATTTTTCGAATGTCATCAACATTGGACCAAAAACCAACTCCGAGACCCGCAAGGTAAGCTGCACCAATGGCCGTGCTTTCAAGGATCTGAGGGCGCACGACCTGAGTTGCTGCATAATCAGCCTGCAACTGCATCAAAAGATTGTTCGCAGAAGCACCACCATCAACTTTGATACTTTTTAATTTTTTACCAAGATCCTTTTGCATCGCTGCCATGATATCAACATTTTGCAAAGCCATGGCCTCCAAGGTCGCACGGGCCACGTGCGCCTTTGTGCTTCCGCGAGTGAGCCCACAAAGAACACCACGGGCTTCGGGATTCCAGTGAGGAGCCCCGAGCCCCGTCAGCGCCGGGACAAACTCAACACCTTCACTGTTGGCCACGGAAGCCGCAAGCTGTTCCACTTCAGAGCTGTGTTGAAAAAACTGAAGACCGTCACGCAACCACTGAACTGCTGCACCACAGACAAAGGCTCCGCCCTCTAGCGCGTAAACCATCTTTTGATCGCGCAGTTTCCAAGCCACCGTGGTCAGTAAACGAGCCTTCGAAACCACCGCCTTTGTGCCCGTATTAAGTAAAATAAAGCTACCCGTTCCAAAAGTGCATTTCACATCACCAATATCAAAGCAAGTTTGGCCAAAAAGTGCCGCCTGCTGGTCGCCGGCAACTCCAGCAATAGGAATACCATCAGGAAGTATTCCAAGTCCTTTGGTTTTGCCAAGCTCACCGCTGGAGGGCGCAATTTCTGCCATCAAAGCCGCCGGAACATCGAAAAGTTTTAAAAGCTCGTCATCCCACCAAGCAGTGTGAATATTCATCAACATCGTGCGAGAGGCATTGCTGACATCAGTCTTGTGAGATTCGCCCCCTGTAAGTCTCCATAATAAAAAACTATCAATAGTCCCTGCTGCAAGCTCGCCCCGCAGAGCACGGCCCTTGGCACCAGGAACATTTCTAAGAATCCATTGAATCTTGCTGGCTGAAAAATACGGATCGATGACAAGGCCCGTTTTTTTGCTAATGATCTTTTCTTTATTATTTCTTTTAAGTTTCTCACAAACATCTTGGGTTCGACGACATTGCCAGACAATTGCATTATAAATAGCTTTGCCAGTTTTGCGATCCCACACGACCACCGTCTCCCTTTGATTCGTGATCCCAATCGCTGCAATCTGGTCACCACGAATACGAGTCTGCTCCATGGTTTTTTTCAAAGTATTAAGCGTGGTCCTCCAGATGTCCTCAGGATCATGCTCAACCCAGCCAGGCTTTGGAAAAATTTGCCGGAAGTCTTCATTGTTTTGACTAACAAGACCTCCGGCTTGGTTGACAATTGCAGTGCGAGTGCTAGTTGTACCTTGATCAATTGAAATGATATAACGAGACATAAACAAACTCCTGGACGCTAACCATCATGATGAATTTTTTTAGGAAACCCAACGAAAAAATTTTTAATCTGAGAAATCTTGAACGTGATATTTTGTTATACCGCGTTCTGCCCCGTTGGATCATGGAACTCGTTCGCAAATATTTCCGCTTGGAAATCGAAGGCCTAGAGCACATACCAAAAAAAGGAGCTGCCATTGTAACTCCTAACCACTCGGGCTATATGGGGATTGATGCAGCACTCCTTGCTCATATTCTCACACAGGAAGCACGGCGTATTCCAAGAGTTTTAACTCACCATTTTTGGTTTTTAACAAAAACAACGGCTCTCCCTGCCCAAAAAATGGGCTTCACCGAAGCCACATTTTCTAATGGAATAAAAGAACTTCGTAAGAAAAATTTGATTGTGGTTTTCCCAGAGGGCGAAGCCGGAAACTTTAAACCAACACAAAAAATGTATGAATTGCAAGAGTTCCGCCGTGGCTTTGTCCGCATGGCCCTTGAGACAGGAGCTCCGATCATTCCCTGCATTGTCATTGGCGCAGAGGAAAGTCAGATCAATCTAAAAGAATTAAAGCTTACTAAGTTTTTAAAAGGCTTGGTCATTCCATTGCCACTCAATGTGATCCCTCTACCGGTGAAATGGAAGATCAAGTTCTTAAAACCTATCCGCCTGCCCTACGGGCCCAAGGCCATAGGCAACACAGAGTTAATTCATGAAATCTGCGAAGAAATTCAAGAAAAAATGCAAACGGCAATGCACAAAGAACTAAAAAAACGGAAATCGATTTTTTGAATTTTTAAAATCGATTCGCATCAAGGACTTTCATATCAACAAATGGAGTTTTACCCTCCACAAGGTCTGCCACTAATAAACCAGTTCCCGCCCCGCTTTGAAGCCCCAACATTTGATGACCTACGGCCAGAATCATATTTGAAATATTTTTGTGATAACCAATGAGAGGAACTCCATCCGGAGTGCATGGACGAAGTCCAGCCCAGAGCTCTTGTACTTGTAATTCCTCTGGCAAGTGTAAAAAATCCCGAGCACCCTGTTTAATATTTTCCACGCGTTTATTCGTAATGGAAAAATCTTGATCAACCAGCTCCAGGGTTCCAGCAATACGCAAGGTGTTCTGTCTTGGGGTGATTGCAATTTTCTTTTCAACCAACATCATTGGATACTGAGGTTGTTTTTCCAAAGAGGACACAATTATCGCATAACCTTTGCCGCCTAAAATCGGAATTCTTAATCGTAAAAGCTTCGCCAAACTCTTTGACCAACTGCCAGTCGCTAGCACCACCTGTTTGGCGTGAATCTCTCCGTGGGAAGTTATTACTTTTTCAATTTTATTATTTGCGATTATTATATCTTGCAGCTCTGTATTTTCTAAAATCTCACCACCATGGGCTTTGATTTCCTTTGCAAAGGCCTGCACCACCAGATAAGGCTCAGCCATTGCTTCCTGGGAAAAATAAACACCTCCGAGTAAGGGGCCCTTCAACGCAGGCTCCATCCCCTGAATATCATCCGTATTTAAAACTTTACCAAGGACACCAAGACTCTTGACATAATTAAGCTCTTCAACAGCCGCAGCAACGCCAGCCTCCGTCCGACTAACCATCAATAGACCCTTTTGCTGAAAACGGATTTCCGGATACTTTTGGCCAAGCTTTTCATATTCTATCAGGCTCTTTTGCGAAAGAGTCACCAGACAGGCCACCGCGCGCTTTGCCTGAGCTTCATTCATTGCTTTCATAAAACTCACTAGCCAAGAAGCCAGATCTAAAGAAAATGACGGTTTGATGTAAAGAGGACTCTGCGGATCTACTAACCACTTCATGGATTTCAAAAGCATTCCTGGCATTGGCAGAGGCATTGAAAAACAAGGAGTCATCCATCCGGCATTCCCGTAAGAGCAGCCCATGCCAACTGTGCCCTTATCAATAACGCAGACCTTGGCTCCGCGGCGCGAAAGCTCTGCGCCGATCGCTGTTCCTATGATCCCTGCTCCAACGACTAATATGTCTACTTGCTTCTTTTGCATACTCATTAGTTAGGAAGATCCTCTCCAATAGTCTTTAATATGGAATCCCACTTTTCAACTAGGATTCCAGGGTTGTCTGGATCGCGCTTTACCAGTTCTTTGGTAATAAGCGCAGCCACGGCAACGGCAATCACGAGCAGGAGTACATATTCTACGACCACCTGACCGCTGTTTTTTTTAAGGGATGTTTTTTTCATTGGGAAGATACAACCTAGGCTTCGTACTGAAGCTCAGGCACCACTTTAAGTGAGGGTTTCCAGTTTTGAATAGCTAGACCAATAGTTTCAATCAAAAGCTCTAAATGATTATCTTCAATAGGGCCACGGAGTCCCACGACGACATCTTCATTCCACTTCTCAAGCGCCAGTGGCTGCGTGTTTTCATGTTGTCCATCAAACGACATTAAAAAACCTTCCTCAGAGGGATAAAGCATAACAAGAATGTTTGCTCCCTTGGCTTTGGAAATTTCTTTAGCGCGCGCCACTTCATTGCTCAACTTCTGCTGAATCAAGAAGTAAATCTTCAGGGCCAATGCCTCATGAAGCTGAGCAAAATAGATGCGGATCGGTCCGTCGAATATGGCCGAATTAAAAGCCGGGTTAAAAAACTTCGACTGCATCAAAGTAGAATAAGACGACTTCATTTATTTTCCTCTCGAAGAATTGAATCTTTCATTTTCTAAGACTAGGAATACTTGCAGTTCTTTTTCAAAGACTTTTTTAAGAATCTTAAATTTTAAGATTCAATGCGTTATTCTGTTCGCTGATAAATGAGCTTCCCACTCTTATATACAAAGATAGGAGGGCGCTCCCCTATGCTATAGAACATTTGTCGCCAGCCCCCATCTATGCATAAAAAATCAGCAGATTTTCCAAGCTCTAAAGATCCTACTTCTGATGGCAGATTGAGCGCATAGGAAGCCCCCACCGTATAAGCAGCTATCACTTCTGGAAGACTCATCTTCATTTCAAGACGAGCTAGCAAACCCACTAGGTTTAGATTTTGCGTGGGCGATGTTCCAGGATTAAAATCAGAGGCTAAGGCCACTCGAGCTCCCTCATTGATGAGTTTCCGCGCCGGAGGATAATTGCATTTCATATATAAATCCGCCGCTGGCAACATCACACAGGTCACCTGTGACTTGGCAAGTTTTTGAATTTGCTCGTCGCCAATTTGCAAAAGATGATCCCCTGACAGGGCACCAAGTTCCACACAAAGATCACTCCCGCCACTCAAAGTGAGTTGATCGGCATGAAGAAGAATTTCAAAACCCATGCCCTGAGCTGTCTTTAAGAAATCCCTGGAGTCTTCTTTGTTAAAAAAGCCTTTCTCGACATAGATATCCACGCGATTGGAAAGCTTCTGTTTTTTAACCTGAGGCAAGACTTTGTTTTTTAAAAAATCCAAATATGCCTTAGAAGAATCAAACTCAGGAGGCTTTGCATGGGCTCCTAAAAACGTAGTCACAATACGAGGACCCTCTAAGGACTTTGCCACCTTTAAACATTTGATTTCGTGTTTTTCATCAAGTGCATAACTAGATTTAATTTCAAGAGTCGTAACACCCTGGCTGACAAACTCATTCACTCGCTTTTGAGAAACAGCCTTTAAAGCTTTTGCAGAAATTTCACGGGTTTGCTGCATTGTCGACACAATACCGCCGCCATTCTTGGCAATTTCTTGATAGCTAACGCCTTGATTACGGAGTTCAAATTCTGCCGCTCGATTGCCCGCAAAAATTAAATGGGTATGACACTCAACAAATCCTGGCATCACCGTTTGGCCTTTAGCTGAAAACTCTTTGAGTTTTTTTTGTTTAGCCAAACTCTTCGGAATTTTTCTCTGTGGGCCTATCCACGCGATACGACCACTCTCGATATAAATAGCTTGATTTAGCTCAAGACCAAGATCGGCCTCAACAATCCTTCGCCCCTCTTTTCTCATTGCCGGGCCTAAGGTCAATAACTCACCGATATTAGTTACTAATAGATTTGCCATGATTTTTTTGTAGCGGCTCTGTAACCGCTTGGCAAATTAAAATATTGGTTTGAATCTAATCATAACTCAAGGTCATAGAGTTCGGAAGCTTGACTTAAAGGCCCAAGCCTTGCCGAAAGCGCTCGGGCGGCCTCATCATACTTAATCTCTTCGGATTCTTTTTCTTTCACAGTCAGACTGCTACGAGGAAAAATTAAGACAGGGCAAGGAGCCGCTCGCACTACATTACGAGCAATACTGCCCAGTAGGGCTACCTTAATCGGGCCACTCTGTCCTTCCATCACAATGAGATCGGCCTGCATATCAGCGGCCTCATGGCAGATTAAATCATCAATAGAGTCGTCAGCGACAAGCACCTTGACTGCACAATTCACGCCTTCAGACTTAGCCCAGTCGGCCCAGGACTCGGCCCGCCGAGCTTGATGATCCTCCTGAATTTTTAAAAAATCCTCTCGAGAAACCATTTCACCTTCAAAGCCATACAGAGAAGGATAATAGCCTGAATCCATCACAATACGGGCTGGCATTGGTACTGCATGATAAATTGTCATTGATGCACTCATTTGTTTAGCAATTGAAACTGTATGACGAAAAGCTTCACGCGCATAATCACCAAACTCCGTGGGAAACAGAATCTGACTAAAATGCGTCTCCACCTTCATACCTGCACCTATCACCATGACAGGTGTTTTAGAATGCACCAATAGAGTTTCGGCAAAACTACCCAAGAAGAGGCGATCCAGACCCCGACGACCATGGCTGCTGACAATAATCAAATCGACATTTTGTTCCATAGCATATTCCAAAAGTGTATCCACCGCTGCGCCGGTTGCTGCTAATGGTTCCACAAGTATTTTAGGCCTCAATATATGCGGAAAGCCACTCGACATCAGAACTTCTTCTAGATGAATGCGCATGTTTGTTTCAAATTCACGCATCCAATCAGTACTATAATCCACCGGCCAACTCAGATCGGTGGAGCTCAAAACAAAGACAGGCTCGATTTGGGCATAGGTCTTGTTCTGAAAAGCGCTCAAAACGTGAACGGCCTTCTCTTGAAGGTCCTCTTTTTCTTCAAAGGCATCAATGGACCAAATTATTTTTTTCATTTGAAATCTGTCATTCATCAGGTCCTCCAAAGCTACAGGCTCACCATTCCACTAGATGATCATTGATGATTTATGTTACGGCGATTCGTAGGTTTACTGGAGGATATCGCGACAATGCTTATTTATATGTATTTTGCTATTTATTTTGCTTTTCCCTGGTTCGCCACTGCTTCCATGGCCAGACGCACTTCTTCAGGGTCTCCAATGAATTCTTTTTTTAACACTTTAAAGTTCGTATCCAGCTCGTAAATCAATGGAATTCCTGTTGGCATATTGACTCCCATGATCTCATCCGCAGACATGTTTTCTAAATGCTGAATAAGCGCTCGTAAAGAATTACCGTGAGCGACAATCAATACTTTTTTGCCAGACTTAACTTCGCCAGAAATTGTGTCTCTCCAAAGTGGCAGAAATCGGGCCACAGTGTCTTTCAAGGACTCTCCACTTGGTAATTTTTTAGAATTTACGTTTTTGTAGCGAGCGTCTTTTGAGGGATGACGAGGATCATCCAAATCCATTGCCGGTGGTGGAGTGTCATAACTGCGACGCCAAATCTTTACCTGTTCCTCGCCGTGAAGGGCTGCGGTCTCTGCCTTGTTTAGTCCCTGAAGTGCACCGTAATGACGTTCATTTAGACGCCACTCTTTGTGGACTGGAAGCCATACTTGATCCACCTGGTCTAGGACCAAATCCAGTGTATGAATTGCTCTTTTTAAAACACTCGTATAAGCAATATCGAAGGTGAACGACTTGTCCCTTAAAGAGTTTCCTCCTTTGACCGCTTCGTCCCGACCTTTTTCCGAAAGATCAACGTCCTGCCAGCCTGTAAAACGATTTTCTTTGTTCCATTGGCTTTCACCATGACGAATAAGCACTAGTTTGTACATTTTGTCTCCTTAAACACGACTTAATACAGGTTCTCCTTTAACAAAAAAAGAATTAACATGAGTGGGTCTGCTGTTCATCAAATGCTTTGCGTTTTGCCATGCGTAAAGCAATGACGAAGACTCAAGTTTTTGAAAAAACAGAGCTATCAATTATTCGCAGAAAAGGACCCACAGTGAACCTTGCAAGTCGTGCCAATTTAGAAATCATTGAAGATCTCTATAGACAATTCAAAACCAATCCCGAAAGTGTCGGCAAAGATTGGCAATACTTTTTCGAAGGCCTCGAATTCGGTCAAGACGGCAACATGGGCCTGTCCGAAAAGGAATTAGATGTTTATCACCTCATCACCGCCTATCGTGACTATGGTCACTTCGAAGCACAGTTAGATCCTCTGACGAATACACCTGCCCCTTCGGACCAGTTATCTTTAAATAGATTCAATCTTTCAAGCAAAGATTTGGAACAAAAATTCCAAATCGGAAAAATTGTCGGCAAACCAAACGCTTCACTGCGCGAAATTATCGCTCATCTGCGCGCTTGCTACTGTGGTCGAATCAGCGTGCAAGTCGCAGAGGCCCTTCCTGAGGTTCGCAACTGGTTTATTAAAGAGTTCGAAGCCTCTCAGTTTAAACTTAATAATGAGGAAAAAAAACAGGCCTTCACTTCTTTGAACCGCACTGAATCTTTGGAAAAATTCATTCACACACGCTATGTAGGCACGAAGCGTTTCTCGATTGAGGGAGCCGATGGCATGATGCCGATGCTTGAAGCCTTGGTTCAACGCTGCTCCCAATTAAAGGCACAAGAGGTCATGATCGGCATGGCCCATCGTGGACGCGTGAATGTCCTTGCAAACTTCATGGGTAAGGCCACCGAGTATATCTTCGCGGACTTCAATGGCCCAACAGAACTTGCAGTTCCTATTGATGACTTTGATGGCGACGTGAAGTACCATTTGGGTTACGTTTCTCAAAAGGAGACTCCAAACGGCAAGTGCCAAGTGACTTTGGCCTTTAACCCTTCCCATCTTGAAGCGGTGAATCCTGTAGTTCTCGGGATGGCCCGGGCAGCACAACGCCGCCGAAATGACACAAAAGAACGTAAAACTGTAATTCCAGTTTTGATTCACGGAGACGCCGCATTTTCTTCTCAAGGAGTGAATCTTGAGACTTTCCAAATGTCGCAAGTAAAAGGTTACACGGTGGGTGGCACAATCCATATCGTCATCGACAACCAAATCGGCTTTACCACAACTCCAGAAAATGGCCGATCTTCGCATTATGCCTCAGACACTGCAAAAGTTTTAGCTACTCCTGTGATCCATGTAAATGGTGACGATGCCGAAAACTGTGTGCGGGCGATCGATATGGCCCTTCGCTTCCGTCAAGAACATGGTCGAGATATAGTTATTAATATGATCTGTTACCGCAGATTTGGGCACAATGAAGGTGATGAACCCGCATTCACTCAGCCCTTGATGTACGATATCATCAAAAAGCACCCGACTTTACGGGAGATTTATGGCAAACAATTGATCCGCGAAAATGTGATCGATCAGAAATACTACGATGATGCCTTCCAGGAACGCATGGATTCCTTACAGAAAGTATACGAAGAGACTAAAAAGAATCCGCCGAAAATTCAGCCTTTCAAATTCGATGGCTTTTGGAAAGGTTTTCGTAAGGGAACGGGCGATGATCTTTTACAGCCTGTGAATACAAAAACTGATATTAAGCTTCTGACTGAGATTGGGACTAAGCTAGGTGAATACCCCGCGAACTTTACGCCTCATCCAAAATTAATAAAGCTTCTTGAATCTCGGAAAAATATGGCCACTGGCAAAGAGCCTATCGACTGGGGAATGGGTGAACTTTTGGCCTATGGCTCCTTACTGAGTGAAGGGACCTCCGTACGCCTGACAGGACAGGATTGCGTGCGCGGGACTTTCACGCATCGCCATGCCGGTCTTTATGATGTAAAAACCAACGAATGCTATATGGCATTGGATCATGTGAACGAAGACAAAGTGGAGTTCTGTGTTTATGACTCCATCCTATCAGAGTATGCTGTTCTTGGTTATGAGTATGGCAATGCGACTTGTGATCCAACATTCTTAACTTTGTGGGAAGCGCAATTTGGTGATTTCGTCAATGGTGCACAAATCATCATTGATCAATTCATAAGCAGTGGCGAATCAAAATGGCAACAGATGTGCGGACTCGTTCTTCTTCTTCCTCATGGCTATGAAGGCCAAGGACCCGAACATTCATCTGCGAAACTTGAAAGATTCTTGCAGCTTTGCGCTCAAAATAATATGCAAGTTGTGAATCTGACAACTCCAGCGCAGCTCTTCCATGCCCTGCGCCGACAGATGAAACGTGATTTCAGAAAGCCGATGATAGTCATGAGCCCTAAGAAATTGCTCCGCTATCCGCGGGCTGTTTCAAGCCTGGAAGAACTCGCTAATGGCAGCTTCCAAGAGGTGATTCCTGACACTGTTGATAAATCAAAAGTGGACACGGTGGTCTTTGTATGCGGTAAGCTTTACTACGATTTGCTCGAAGAAAGAGAAAAAAACAAAAAAGAAAATGTTGCCCTCGTGCGCCTTGAACAGGTCTATCCGTTTCCGGCAAAACAAGTGGTAGCGGTGCTGAAGTCTTATCCGAAACTGAAGAACTTTATCTGGTCACAAGAGGAGCCTAAAAATATGGGTTCTTTTCAGAATGTATACTTCAAATTTGCCGAGGTAATGACTCAAGAGGGGCTGAAGCTTGAAATTAAATATGTAGGACGCCCAGAGCGCTCCTCACCAGCTACGGGCTCGATCTACAGACACCAGGTTGAACAAAATGAAATTATTCAAGGATGCTTTAAGGGGTAACTACTATGAAAATAGATTTAAAAATTCCCGCAGTCGGTGAATCTATCAGCGAAGCGACAATCGGCAGTTGGATCAAAAAAGATGGCGAGTTCGTGAAACGTGATGAGATCTTGATGAGTATCGAGACAGACAAGGCCAGTGTGGAAGTGGTGGCAGAAAACGACGGCGTTCTTCACATCTCAACTCCAGCGGGACAGACCCTTGCAATAGGCGCGACGGTTGGCTATATCGATACCGATGGAAAGCCGACAGCAAGCGCGAGTGCCAGCACGAGCATAAGTGCTCCGCCTGCGGCTGATGCTAAGTCTCAACACCTTTCTCCGGCTGTGAATAGAATTGTGACTGAAAAAAACCTGGATCCTGCAACAATTGCTGGTACTGGTAAAAATGGCAGGCTCACAAAGGGAGATTTAGTTGCTGCTTCTACATCAGCTCCTGCTCCTACTTCTAGTCCCGCTCCTGCAGCAAAACCAGCAGCGGAACCAACTGTTGCTCCTGCTCCTCGAGGTCCCACTAAGCAGGGGGACAAAAAAATCGTTCCCATGACAACGATTCGTAAGCGTATTGCTGAAAAGCTTGTACAAGCTCAGCACAATGCGGCTCTCTTAACTACTTTCAATGAAATCGACATGACGAAAGTCACTGAGCTTCGCACGAAGTATAAAGAAAAATTCAAAGAAAAATACGGTGTGAACTTGGGGTTTAATGGTTTCTTTGTAAAAGCAGCGGTAGAGGCCCTAAAAGAGTTCCCAGCAGCGAATGCCTTCGTTATTGATAGCGATATCGAGTTTCACAACTATTACAACATTGGTATTGCGGTCTCTACAGAAAAGGGCTTGATGGTTCCAAATGTAAAAGACGCAGACACCCTCACTTTGGCAGGTGTTGAATTGGCAATCCGCGATCTAGCGGGCAAAGGCCGCGACGGAAAAATCTCCATTGATGATTTGAGCGGTGGAACCTTCACTATCACAAATGGCGGCGTTTTTGGTTCTTTGATGTCCACTCCGATCCTAAATGCACCACAAAGTGCAATCCTGGGTCTTCATAAGGTTCAAGACCGCCCAATGGCGATCAACGGCAAAGTCGAAGTCCGCCCAATGATGTACGTAGCACTAACCTACGATCACAGAATTATCGACGGCAAAGAAGCCGTCGGTTTCCTAGTAAAAATCAAAGAAGGCGTAGAGGACCCAGAAAGACTCCTCCTCGAAATTTAAGGTACGCCGTACCTTTTTCGGATGCATCGCGGAATTTGGTCGTCCTGCGCCGCGCGAGACAACAAGTCTTGCACCTAAAGTCATGGCCGATTAGTCTTCGGGCCATGACTTTTAATAAAACACTTCTTCGCAATACCGCAAGGGCTTGGGGGCTGCAGGCCTCTTATTTAGTGAATGGCCAAACGGCCATCTGGGCTCCTGAAAAATCTTTGTTAAAAGTTTTGGGAGATCTCACTCAAACAACAATTCAAAGTGATGAAGATCTAAAAAAACTCTTAAAACAGCGCCGTGAAAAATACATTCAAGATGGCCTCGCCAAGTCTCAAGTTTTCTGGGGGGGCAAACCCAACCCTTTAAGCTTGTATTTTGCCAAAAATAAAAAGCCTACAAAACTTGAAAGCAAAGTCCACCTTGAGGATGGCAGCTTCATAGACCTTCCTCTAGAAACAATCTCTGAGACAGATCGCGAAAACCACTGGCGCCTTCAGGTCCAATGGAATAAAACACTGCCTTTGGGCTATCACCAACTCACAATCAAAACCGATACTCGCAACTTCGAAAGTCTTTTAATCTGTGCTCCTGAAAAACTTGAAACTGCCGAAAAGCTAAAACATTCCTGGGGACCATTCATTCCCCTTTACGCACTTCGCACTGGGAGCGAATGGGGCATTGGCTCTTTGAGGGAAATGAAACTCGCACTTAAAAAGTGCGGAGAATACGGAGCTCAGTGGCTTGGCACCTTACCCTTATTGGCCGTGGACTTGGATCCTGTGGACTGCGATCCGAGTCCTTACTCAGCCCTCACCCGTCTTTTCTGGAATGAGATCTTTTTAGATGTCGAAGCATTGGTTGAAAAATACCAACACCTAGAAGCCAAAAAACTTATTCAGACCCCCGAGTTCCAAAAAGAGCTGACGGAACTACGAGCATGTACTCATGTGGATTACCATCGCGTATACAAACTTAAAAAAAGTGTTTTAAAAATGCTTTCCGAAAGTTTTTTTGCCAAAAAATTAGAAGCTCAAAAAGACTATACTGATTTCGCGGCAGACAATGTAGAGATCAATGCCTATGCAAATTTCCGCTCCAAAGAAATTGGTGAACAGAATTTTCATCGTTTTGTACAATTTGAAATGAATCAGTCCCTCCGTGAGCTTTCAGAAACTCTTCCTCAGGGACTTTATCTCGATTTTCCGGTGGGAGTTAACGATGCCGGTTTTGATTTTCAAGAATTCAAACCCGTGTTCTTTAAGGAAGTTTCTGTGGGGGCTCCACCGGAAGAGGTTTTCCAACAAGGACAGGACTGGGGCTTTCCAGCTTTCAATCCATTTACTCATCAAGATGAGGGATACCAATATCTTCGCAAAAGCCTTCGCAATCATTTGAAATACTGTAAAATTCTACGCATGGACCACGTGATGGGACTCTATCGCGTCTATACCATTCCAAAAGGATGGACCGCTCATGAGGGCGTTTATATGCGATTTCCGAAGGATGATCTTTTTGCGATTTCAATGCTTGAAGCCTACAAAGCAAATGCTGATATCGTCGGAGAAAATCTTGGAACCGTGCCGGCGGCGGTGGATGAACTCATTCACAAAAGAAATATCAACGGCATGTGGGTTCTACAGCTCGAGGCATGGAGAAAACCTTCCGAGGCTTTCTCTACGATTCCGCAAAATACTATGATCAGTTTCAACAATCATGACCTGCCGATGTGGGCGAGTTTTATGAAAGGAACAGACTTGGATCTAGTGTGCCGACTAAAGATCCTCCGCGATGATTCTCGAGTGAAATTCCAGAGTGACCGAAAAGCTCAGATGGAAACTTGGTCGAAATTCGCTGCGACAGAAAACATTACTGTGAAACTGCATGAGGAGCTGGCCAAAACGTTAGGAAAATACTTTGTCGTGACCATTGAAGATTTCTGGAATGAAGAGGCTCCGCAAAATATCCCCGGGACCTGGAAAGAGTATCCGAACTGGCGCCGCAAATACTCTTTGCCGATTTCACGATGGACCGAGAATGAACAGGCCCAATCCATCTTTAATATTCTTAAAAAATATCGTTCTGTTTAAAACCAAGCTTCGAATTGATAGCCAAAAGTGGTGCCTTCATTTTTATCTTTAAATGTCGGCGCAGCTGAAGCTATAAAACTGCGATTTGAAGTTGTCCAAAATGAATGCGAAAGAAAAGCTCTCATTACTGGGCGCATCCAAATACTTTTTCCAATAGATAACTGCGGAGAAATACTCACTCGACCCAAGGCGCGCTCCCCGATTGATTCACCGCTAGCAGCGACTTCCGCATCGTTTTTAATGCGAGAGTAGCCGGTTTCAAAAACCCATTGGAATCTATCTGTGACAAAATATATCGGGCGAATACCAACCTCTTGCCATTCACGATAGTTCTTAGTTGCAGTGCCATTCCCACCTATCTCAGCCGCAGCTGCGATCATCACCGCCCACTTATCGGTGACGTCTTTGCTCCAGTCCTCGACCGCTCTTAATGTCCAAGCTCTATTTTGACTATCATCAGTGGAAATGAGGGCACTGTTTGCATAGATATTGAAATCCTTCATAGCACCCTTACCATAAAGAAGAGTGAAGTTATTGTTGCCCTTAAAGGCAGACCCTTGCAAACGTCCGGCAAAAGAATAACCCGTAGTCGCTACATAATTACTCGTCGCATCTGAACTCGCCGGGGCCCATGCATAAACTCCCCACAAATACAGAGATTGATCTCCCATGGGAAGATCCCTCCAGCGAAGATCCAGAGCTTGAAGAACAGGTCTTCCCACCGAAGTGGTCAGATTTTCATTGGCTTGAATCAAATGGGCGAAAGAAAATCTACCAACACCTAGCGGCAGGTTCTCAACTCCCGCTCCTACACCACTCATGTCAGCAAAATAGTACCAGTCAAAAATATAAAGATCGACGTCACGATAAAAGCGTTTTCCAATCCAGAAGTCCCCTGGGACCTCTGAAAATCCACCAGCGCTAACAAAGGCCTCAATTTGATTTATATCACGGTCGGCCTTTGGCTCCCATTGACGCGCTCCCTTCGAGTTAAACTCTAGACGCATCTGCGTCTTAAAGTAATTCGCGTCGGTCTCATCTGCTTTTTTATTGATAAAAAAAACGGCAAGCTCTGAGTAAAACCCGCACTCATTACCTAAACGTAAGAAATTACCGGGGATTCCCACATTAAAAAAACATTCTTGCTGGCCACCCTCAAGGTTGAGCCCCGCCCCACCGCGAAGGTAACTAGTGAATTTTGCTTCCAGAGCGAAGACCGATGAGCTTATTGTCAAGATGTAACATACCAAAACTAGAAAACACTTCATTCTTTTCCCCGCTAAATCTCTTGAAATAAATCTCTTGAAATAAGTCTCTTGAAAAATGCAAAAGATACTCATAAAGTCTGCGGCTGGCCACACTTTATGCAAACGGTCTTAAGCAATTCTTATGTAATTCCGATGCAAATGCCGAGGGGGAATATTGAGCAGACTCTGCTGCCTGTTTTTTATTATTCTATTTCAAAGTCTTTCTGTTCAAGCAACAGGAGTCCGAGCACAGTGGCTGGACTCCACTCGCATTCTATACAGGCTCTCCCCTGGAACTTATATCAGCTCAACCACGCAGTTTTTTTTAGCAGATGGAACTCAGTCCGTTAAAACTGGCTCCATGACCTCTCTACCTTTGATTTCACTAAAGGACGATCAAGCTCTGCTTGATACCTCGATGCTCTCGCGAACAGATATTAAAAACCTGATTTCCCGCGGCCTCAGAGTTTTTATCACGACAGATTCAAAGCAGATTTTAGACTCTTCCGCAATTCAATACTCAGGACTCCTTGATGATCAGTTTTACTATGATGGTCACGATCTGGGTGGAGATTGTTTAAACAATAAATGCAATCTAAAACTGTGGGCTCCCACAGCCCAACGAGTCCGTGCTTTCCTTTTTTCAACAGCAACAACCCCTATTGATCAAGCGCAAATTCTGAATATGAATTTGGAAGACAAAGGAGTCTGGAGCCTCTCGCTGCCTCCTGAGTTCAAAAATTCATATTATCTCTATGAAGTGCAAGTTTATCAGCCCTTCACCGATAAAGTAGAAACCAATCTTGTCACCGATCCTTATAGTAAAAGTTTGAGTGTCAATGGAACGCGCTCACAAATGGCTGACCTAACTGAAAGCTCTCTGCTTCCTAGCGGTTGGCAAAATCTCCAAAAGCCTGTGCTCAATAATTTAAAAGACACTGTGATCTATGAACTTCATATCCGGGATTTTAGCGCCAACGACGTCTCCGTACCCGAGGACCTTCGTGGAACATACTTAGCTTTTAACCAGAAAAATTCCGCAGGGATGCGCCATTTAAAAGCCCTGGCCGATGCTGGAATGACTCACTTACATCTTCTCCCATTCAATGACTTTGGCAGCGTAAATGAAGATAAGTCCACTTGGGAGAACTATGTAGGCAATAGCCCTAATCTAAAAGAACCTCAAAGTGTTTTAAGCGGCATTCGCGCCAGTGATCCATTTAATTGGGGCTATGATCCGGTCCATTACATGGCGCCAGAGGGAAGCTATGCTCGTAACGCGGAGGGCACGGCACGAATCCTTGAGGTGCGACAAATGGTAAAAGCCTTGAATGAGTCCGGATTGCGCGTGGTCCAGGATGTGGTGCTAAATCATACCTACGAAAATGCTCTGGGTACTTTTTCGGTCTTTGATAAAATTGTTCCACTTTATTACTACCGCCTTGACGATCAGGGACAGGCATATAGAACTTCCTGCTGCTATGATACCGCAAGTGAGCACCGCATGATGGAAAAATTGATGATCGATACTGTGGTCCATTGGGCAAAGACTTATAAAATTGACGGCTTTCGTTTTGATCTGATGTCTTTTCATTCACGCGCTACCATGGAGCGCCTACGCCAAGCTCTCCGTGCCTTGACAATAACAAACGATGGCGTGGATGGCTCAAAAATTATTCTCTACGGAGAGGGCTGGAGTTTTGGGTCATTATTTAATCACGCACCAGCAGAGTCTATGAGCATTGAAAACTCCTATGGCACAGGCTATGGCTTCTTCAATGATCGTCTACGCGATGCCGTTCGCGGTGGAACCACCAACTCCGTTGAAAAATCTGATCAGGGCTTCGCCACTGGTTTGTACTTTGATTTCAATTACGAACCTGCTAATCGCAATACCCCGACGGATGAGGCCAGCCAAAAAGCAAAACTTTTACATTTGGGTGATGTGACCAAAGCTGGTCTTGCAGGGAATTTACGTGATTATACATTCAAAGAACATTTAGGCTCGATTGTCCATGCGGGGGATCTCCGCTTCCGAGGATCTCCGGTGGCAGTGGCCTCTCAAGCGCTTGAAACCATCAATTATGTTTCTGCTCATGATGGCTATGCCCTTTGGGATGCTATTCAGGCCAAGGCGCCATTCCATACTCAAGGGCGCACTCCTGACCTTGCTAGCGCTGAAGACCGGCAACGCATACAGCAGCTGGCTTTAGCAATTCCGCTTCTTGGTCAAGGCATTCCCTTTGTTGAAGCTGGCACCGAGCTTTTACGTTCGAAAAATGGGGATCAAGATAGCTATGATTCTGGGGACTTCTTTAATCGCATTGATTGGACAGGGACCACAAACTATTGGGGTGAGGGCCTGCCGCCGTCATGGAAAAATATTGACGACTGGCCTTTATGGCAACCCCGCTTGCTAGATCCCGGTCTAAAAGTAACTCCAAATCTGATTGCTAAGACTGATAATTATCTTAAAGCCTTGCTCCGTCTTAGAAAAAGCTCTGGCTTATTTCGGCTAAACACTCTGGATGAAATTTCAAGGCAACTTTCCTTTATTGATAATGAGACAAGGCCTGAGCCCGGATTAATCGCAATGCTTTTACAAAATCAAAATGAGTCTCTTTTAATTTTCTTCAATGCTTCCCGTGAAAACCGCAGCTTCAACAATAGTGTTCTTAAAAAAAACTGGAGTCTTCACCCTCTATTTGACGACAAAGTGGATAAGAACCTATCCGCAGTCATTATGAATCAAAGTCAAGGGTCTATACAGCTTCCAGGCCGTAGCACTGTGATTCTGAAGTTGAACGCTTCACAAAGAGGCCAGCAATGACGTTTTTGCGTCTGTGGATTCTTTGGGTTTTAACTCTCACGACCAATATCGCACACGCTGAAAAAATGCGGATCCAAATCTGGCACCAAATGATTTATGGACATCGCCAAGTCTTAGCAGAAGCTATTCAAAATTTTGAAAAAGAGAATCCAGATATCACTATTCAAGCAACCTATCGAGAAACCGAAGAGTTGCGTTCGAGCTATCAAGCTGCTGCCATGGGCGGCAGTGGTCCGGAGCTTGTCTATGGACCTAGTGATCAAATTGGCCCTTTTGCCACCATGGGTATCATTCAACCTCTGGATGGAATTTTTGATAAAGAGCACTTTGCAAAATTTGATCCTCTGGCAACTCCACTTTATCAAGATAAGCACTATATGCTAGGTGCATTGGTCGGAAATCACCTGATGCTGATCTATAATAAAAAGCTTATCGCCACACCTCCAAAAACAACCGACGAGCTTATCGCGATTGGCAAAAAATTTACCGTAGATCTAGATGGTGATGGAAAAATCGATCGCTTTGGCCTGGTCTTCAACTATACTGAGCCCTTCTTTATTGCTCCTTTTATCCCTGCTTTTGGCGATGCCATTATGAAAAATAATGCTCAACCAAATCTGGACACTGAAGGAGTTCGCGGGGCCTTCCAATTTATTTTAGATCTTCGCGATAAGTATAAAATCATCCCTAAAGAATGCGACTATGAAACTGCCAATGCGCTTTTCAAACAAGGTAAAGCCGCAATGCTCATTAATGGAGATTGGTCCTGGGGCGACTACAAAGAAGCCAAAATGGATTTCGGTATAGCCCGCATACCAATGGTTTCACAGACCGGCCGCTGGCCAAGTCCTTTGGTTGGAACTACGGGATATTCTCTGAATGTGAACGTCAAAGATCCAGCACGCCTAGCCGCCACGCTGAAGGTTCTGAATTACTTAACCTCTGAAAAAACTCAGCTGCTTTTTACCGAGCGCGTAGCCGTCTTGCCTTCCCTGCTGTCCCTTCGTGAAAATCCAGCAGTGAAAAACAACCCTTTGCTGCAGGTTTCCTCAGATATTATGACCGTAGGAACTCCTATGCCAGTGGTTCCTGAAATTCGCGCGGTCTGGGACAGCCTTCGCATTCAGTATCAAAAAATTCTCGCAGGCTCCCTCACCCCAGACCTTGCCGCAAAGGGCGCACAGGTCATGGCTGAAGCTCAGATCAAAAATATGAACGAAATTGTTCAACCTGATGCCTCCCTTTGGATTATTAAAATCATCGTTTTATTGGGAACAATATGGCTATTATGGGCTTCTCGCTCAGGAGTGATGGGCTTTATCAAAGGCTTCTGGGGACCTCAACGTTTTGTTTATTTCATGATGCTTCCGGCCTTTGTTGGAATCTTTGCGGTGATCATTTACCCATTCTTCTATAATATAGCAATTTCACTTTCGAACTTCAGCCTGCGCACCTTCCAAGACTGGTCCCTGGTGGGCATTCATCACTATGTTGAGGCTCTCACGGAACCGAAATTTTATTCACTATTCCTAAAGACCCTGATCTGGACAATCTCCAATGTCTTTTTCCATGTGACTATTGGGGTATTTTTAGCGGTAGTAATTAATCAGGTACTTCCAGTAAAGACCTTCTGGCGAACGCTGTTTATAATTCCGTGGGCGGTGCCACAGTATATTACAGCACTGACTTGGCGTGGGATGTTCAATCAGGAGTATGGACCAATTAATTTATTCCTTCAGCGATTCCTACATTTATCTCCTGTTCAGTGGTTGAGCCAACCCTTCACTGCTTTTGTCGCTTGTATCGTAACAAATGTTTGGCTGGGCTTCCCATTTATGATGATCGTTGCTTTGGGGGGACTTCAATCCATTCCGCAATCACTTTATGAAGCGGCCTATCTGGATAAGGCTAATGCCTGGCAAAGATTTCGACATATTACTTTGCCTCTGCTGATGCCCGTGATGGTCCCAGCAATCCTGCTTGGTTGCATTTGGACTTTCAACAATTTGAATATCATTTGGCTTGTTAGTAATGGCGGCGAACCCGGGGACCAAACCCATATCCTCGTCAGCTATGTTTACAAAGCGGCCTTCAATCTCTATCGCTATGGCTATGCGGCCGCCGTTTCAATGTTGATCTTCCTGATTCTGATTGCTTGGAGTCTGGGCTCATTGCGAACACAATTTAAAAAGGAGCAAAAATCATGATCAAGAAACTTCTTGCATGGTTGGGCGCCCTGCTTTTTGCGATTTTTTCGATTTACCCTATGCTTTATGTTTTGGGAGTCTCCCTGCGCGGAGATAACGCCTTTCAGTCCCAGACCCTTGAGATCATCACATCAACATCCACAGTGAAAAATTTTATTAGCCTCTTTACTCAAACCGATTTTTTAATGTGGATGCGAAACTCACTCTTAGTGGCAACAGTAACTACCTTCTTGGGAGTGGCTTTTGCTTCGACCAGTGCTTACGCACTTTCTAGATTTCAATTCCGAGGCCGCAATATGATGCTGTTCTCGCTACTGGCAACCCAAATGTTTCCACCCACGATGTTGATTCTGCCTTTTTATATTATCCTTTCAAAGCTGCACTTGATTGACAGTTTCTTTGGGCTCTTTCTAATCTATTCCTCAACAGCATTGCCCTTTTGCGTTTGGCAAATGAAAGCCTACTACGACACAATCCCAAAAGAACTTGAAGAAGCCGCTGTTTTAGACGGCTGCTCGCGCTGGTTAACATTTTATAAAATCATACTTCCCGTGTCAGCACCCGCGCTTGTGATCACGGCACTTTTTAGCTTTATGGCCAGCTGGAGTGAGTACGTGATTGCGGCCGTAGTTTTGCAAGACCCTCAGATGTATACACTTCCATTGGGTCTTCGCTCCTTTCAAGCAAGTCTCGCCACTCAGTGGGGACTTTATGCCGCAGGAGCCTTGATTGTAAGTATTCCTGTCTTAGTTTTATTTATTAGTATTTCACGTTATTTGGTTTCGGGCCTAACGATAGGAAGCGTGAAAGGATAATTATGACTCATATCGAATTCTCTCAAATCACAAAAAGCTTTAAAGACAATCATATCCTTAAGGGAATTGATCTTGAAATCTCCGCCGGAGAATTTCTAGTCTTGGTCGGTCCTTCGGGTTGTGGCAAATCCACTCTTCTGCGCACTTTGGCTGGGCTTGAAAAAATGGATGGTGGTGACATTAAGGTAAATGGAAAATCCATTAAAAACATAGAGCCGCAGAACCGCGATGTGGCCATGGTTTTTCAAAATTATGCGCTTTATCCGCATATGAATGTGGCTGAAAACATGGGCTTTGCCATGAAGCTGCAAAAGCGCAGTGCCAGCGAAATCCATACTCGTGTAAAAGAAATCGCTCAGCTTTTGCAAATTGATCATCTCTTAGAAAGAAAACCCAAAGAACTTTCAGGCGGTCAACGTCAACGTGTGGCCCTGGGCCGCGCCCTGGCTCGCCAGACCTCCATCATTCTTTTTGATGAGCCCCTTTCAAATTTAGACGCTTACCTGCGTAGTCAAATGCGGATCGAGATCAAGCGTCTTCATCAGGCTGTAAAAAGCACCATGATCTATGTAACCCATGATCAAATGGAAGCCACCACCATGGGTGACCGTATTGCCGTTTTGAAAGATGGTCAAATCGAGCAAATCGGCACACCAACAGAAATCTACCATCGCCCTAAAAATCTTTTCATTGCGAGTTTTATTGGCTCCCCTGAAATGAACTTTATGGAGGGCTCTCTTGTGCAAAAACTTCCATGGCCTGAGGCTCAAAAACCCGGACAAATTCTCGGGGTTCGTCCTGAGGTCTTTAAAATCAGCCAAGGAAGCCTTAAAACCAGTGAGTTGGAGCTCGGCAGCTTCCAAGTTGAGCTTTCTGAAAACCTCGGTGGCCAACAGATGCTCCACGGTCGAATTGAGGGCCAAAGCATCAGAATCTTTGCTGACTCTACGGAGTTTTTTAGCAAGGACCAAAAAATTTCTGTGAAGATTGACCTGACAAAATCGCACTTATTTGATAAAAAGACTGGGCTCAATCAAAGACTTCTGGGAGCCTAAATGTCTTTTCGTTGGATTGTGAAATTATTAGGACCTATGTTGCTGCTAGGGACACTGCAGCTTCAGGCTAGCTCCCGCACCGCCTTCGTTCATCTTTTTGAATGGCCCTGGAACGACATCGCCCTAGAATGCGAGAACTCCTTAGGCCCTGCAGGATTTTCTGCAGTCCAAGTTTCCCCTCCACAAGAGCATATCCACTGGAAAAACAATCCATGGTGGGAGCGCTACCAAGTTGTTAGCTATAAGTTAGACTCTCGCAGCGGTAACGAAGCTGATTTTGCAAAAATGGTTCAACGCTGTCATAAAGCCGGAGTCGCTATCTATGTTGATGCCGTTTTAAATCACATGACTGGAATCCCCGGAGGTATTGGCTCTGGCGGCACCTCATTTAGTCATTATAAATATCCGGGCCTTTATTCCTACACAGACTTTAATCACTGCGGCCGCAATGGCAATGATGATATCGTTAATTTCAGTGATCGCTATGAACTTCAGAATTGTGAGCTGCTGGATCTTGCCGATCTTGCAACCGGATCTGAAAAAGTCCGTAGTACTCTGGCAAATTATCTAAATCATCTTTTAGATCTTGGCGTTGATGGCTTTAGAATTGATGCCGCCAAACATATTCCAGCAACGGACTTGGCTGCAATCAAATCAAAACTTAAAAGATCCGCTTATATATACCAAGAAATTATCTATGACCCCAATGGTCCGATTCAGTACAGTGAATACTTCCCCGTGGGCGATGTCATGGCTTATGACTACCCTCGCATAATCGCCAGTGGCTTTCAGGATAAAAATACGAATACGCTCTTGCACATTGCTGATGGATTTCCCCCGAACGATAAGGCCATCGTTTTTATCACCAACCATGATCTAGAGCGCGGCAGTGATGTTCTTAGCTACAACACCAACCAACAAGGCCTCTATCGCCTGGCTCAAATCTTTATGTTGGCATGGCCCTATGGTTATCCTCAACTCTACTCTGGCTATCAGTTCAATGATAGGGAGGCCGGCCCACCCCTCAGCCCTAATCTTAAAACCTTAAGTGTTTTTGATTCTAAAAACCAATGCCGAGCACCTTGGACCTGTGAACACCGTCTGCCTGAAATCGCGCCCATGTTAGACTTCCGCAAACAAACAGAGAAATCCCCTCAAGTAGACCAATGGTGGAGCAATGGCCGAGATCTTTTGGCATTTAGCCGCAGCACTTCCGGCTTCGTTGTTATCAACTCCTCACAAAACGCAATCACACGAAATTTTTCTACCAGTATGAATTCTGGCTCTTACTGTAATATTCTAGATGCGAATTGTAGCCAGAAATTCAATGTGCAAAATGGCTTTGTCAGTGTGACGATTCAACCTTTGTCTGCAGTTGTGCTTTTAAAAAAATAATATATGAAAAAAATGACCTATACCATTGGCTTTGATCTTGGCGGAACTAAACTTGCCGCTGCACTTTTAAATAACAAGGGAGAATCTCTCGACTTCATCAAGGTACCTGTTGATATGAAGCGCGAAGGCTCTGCCACAAAAACTCAAAAAAGAGTGATCAGTCTAATGACTGACATCGCCATGGATTTGAAAAACCGCTTCCCCAAAGAAACTACAGGCAAGACCTTCCTGGGAGTTGGCCTCGCCAGTGCGGGTCCATTAAATACCGAAGAGGGCAAACTGACTTATCCAGTGAACTATCCCGGCTGGAAGATTGTCCCGATTCGCGATCTCTTGCAAAAGGATATTCTGAATCGTGGTTTTAAAACCAAGGTCTTCTTCCAACATGATGCCACCGCCGCAGCACTTGCTGAGGGCTGGGTCGGAGGAGCTAAGAGCATGGCTTCCTATGCCGTTGTCAGCATTGGCACTGGCGTGGGATCTGGAGTGATCTTCAACGGACTTCCAGTACAAAACCGCGGGCGTGGTTCTGAGTACGGCCACACCATCGTCGATTATAAAAAACTTCAGGAAAATCCAACAAAACTTCACCACTGCACGGTGGAGGGCGTGGCCTCAGGCACAGGTCTTCTTCGTCGTGCGAAAGAAATGGGCTTCAACGGAGGCTCCGTCGAGGAGCTTATTGCTTCGCCAGAAGAAAAGTACAAAGTACTTTATAAGGATATGTCCTGGGCCTTGGCTTGTCTTTGCTATGACCTTTCCATTGGTTATAACTTAGAGAGAATCTTTTTGAGCGGTGGATTGATTAAAATCAAAAGTCTTTATATCGCGGATCTTCAATCACACTACAAAAATATGATTCGTCAAATGAATCCAGACTTTGAGTGTAAAATTGAAATCGCAAAAACCAAAAACACCGCCGGCGTTCTTGGCGCGGGATATTTACCCTATCTCTATGGCTAAAAGTGATAAACCAGGAAACCCATATGGCGATTTTCCCCCTCAATACCTGAACCATAGTCTTTGATTTCGCTGCGATTTACGTGATGCTCAAAAGCAAACTTCACAGAGAAATTTTTTGTTAGCTGGTAAGAGACAAAAACCTCAGTCAGCAGACGAGAATCCGTAATCCGCGAGCTATCTGTAATTGCCGTTTGGTAAGATGTGCCTTTGTTGATAAAGTTCAAATCACGTTGAGTAATGGAAGCTCCAGAGTTCCAACGGCCGTACTCCACAATCACTTGCCCACGACTGGTCATTCCTGCTGCGTAATAATAATCTTGATTTTGTAAAACTGTTGACCAGCCTTGTTTGCCAGTTTCCCCAATGTACTTGTCGACAATATAAGTGGGGCGAACCATTGCCACATCACCATAGACATCCACAGTGGCAATCACTCTAAATCCGCCTCCATAATAGCTTAACTGCATCGTACCACCATGCACATTGATGATTCCAATGAAGTCACCCTTGTCGCCATTTTTCTGAGAATGATTGCCGAACTCAATGGCACTTGCCGGACCGATATAGAGATTATATCCCTTCAATTGAGCTTCTTCATCTAGGTCTGAACTTTTCTCATGGTAGGCAGCGAGGGCTGTTTTCGCAAACAAAAAAAAGTCACTGGGCCCCCCTCCTGAAACTGTAGTTTTTGAAATTGCCTCCGAGAAATCCGAATCAGCTACAAGCTCTTGCGCCCGACTGTGAGAGCCTGCTGAAGGGTGCTCAATAAAATACTTCACGGCATTTGCTAAAGGTTGTGTAGCCTCTTGGCTGGTCGGTGCAGCCAAATCCACCACCCGCAAAATATGCTCACCAGAATTCGTTTCACGCAGTTCAACTTGGTAGCGAATGTCACCGCGTTGTTTAATCTTTTGCACATCAGGATTGATCATTTCATTGTCACGAAGCCAAACGCAGTGAAGATTCACTTTTTGGGAAAATGAAAGAGCCACAGATCTCTGAAGCTTGAGGCAAGCCTCCTTCGCCCAGTCTTCTTTGGCTCCATCTTTTCCCACAAGCCCAATAACCGTGAGCTCTGCAGGGGGGACCTGAGCAAAAACCGACATGCCCAAAAAAAATACGGTGAAAATGAAGTTCATAAACCCCTTAGAGTTGAGACTTAGGCTCTAAGGAGAGTTACTGCAGAGCTTGTGCCAAGTCTTCCAAGCGTCAGTAGGAGTTGGCGTCTTAATTTTTAACATGCCCGTGACGCTTTTTGACCGCGGACAGGGGGTCTCAGCATTTGGATCTTCGATCAAGATACTGAATGCTCTGCAGGCAAGAGGCCTGCTTAGTCTCCGAAGTCCTTGTTAATACCCAACAAAACTCATTATTTGTCATTGAAATTAATTGCAGAGCTGGTCAATGTTGGAATCCCCATCAATTTTCACCATTTCTTCAGGATTCAAAACTGGAAACAGTATTTTTGCCGGGGCCTCTTTTGGATATAGATTTTGAAGCTAGCCAGCTTTTTTCCTAATGGTGCTTTCAATTAAAATACGAACATATTTTTGAACACCCAAGCCTGATTGTTCAGCTTGTTTTTTAATTTCTTTTAAAAGCTTTTCGCTGAGCCTTACAGACAAGACTTTATCTTTCTTCTCTCTAAGCTCAAATTTTACAGCTTGCCAGCCACCCTCAGCTATAAAATCACTAAGGTCTCCAGCTAATGGGTCGTCAATATCATCAACAACTTTATTCATTTTCTTTGATTTTTTTGACTTCTCTTTCATAAGCCTCTTCCTCTTTTTTATGAGTGTATCTAGCACTAATTGGACGAATTAACCTTTCATCGCCTTTAACCCTGACTGTGAAAGCTACAAGCAAACATCTCTTAGGGTCTTGGGTGTAGCCCATTGCCAAGAGCCTCTCTTCGCTAAATGAATGCCTGAGGTCTTCCTTAATCAAAAGTTCCTGTTTAAAGAAATCCTCAAGAGTTTCCAGTGGAACTCTAGCCTCTATTTTGGCTGTATTTCCATCGTCCCAGTCTAATCCATCATATTCTAGTGTTGATAATCTCATAGTTGCTGTTTGTCAATATAGCACATTTGTAATTAAATTGTAATACATTTTTATATACATTCGTATATCTTTAATTTGACTATGGGATTTAACATAATAATCTTTTGCCCAAATAGCTCACACAGACCAGGACGTTTTCCCTAAACTCCGGTGGATTGAATGAAGGTGGATTTATCAACTAATGTATTGTCGCCGAGCTCACCGCCCCAATTAACTCCAGTGGCGAAAACTAAGCCATCTGATCTCAGGGCAGTGGTGTCATACCATCCACCCGCAATCGTTGCCACATTTGAAACGCCTAAGGCTTGCACAAAAGTTGACTTGCCAACTATTGTATTATCGCCGAGCTGGCCGTGGGAGTTTGCCCCGCAGGCAAAAACCAAACCATCGGATCTCAAGGCGATCGTGTGACCAATTCCCGCAGCCACCGCCACCGCATTTGAAATTCCTAAGGCCTGTACGAAACTTGATTTATTGACTAGCGTATTATCCCCAAGCTGGCCGCTTGTATTTTGCCCCGTAGCAAAGACCAAACCATCAGCTCTCAAGGCGACCGTGTGGTAAAATCCGCAGGCAAGCGCCACCGCATTTGAAATTCCCAGAGCCTGTACGTAAGTTAATTTGCCAGTAACTGTATTGTCCCCAAGCTGGCCCATGGAGTTATATCCACAAGCAAAGACCAAACCATCGGACCTCAAGCTCACTGCGTGTCGTTTCCCAGCTGCGGCCGCCACCGCATTTGAAATTCCTAAGGCCTGTACGAAAGTTGATTTGGCAACCCCTGTTCCATCCCCAAGTTCACCGTCCACATTGTAACCAGCGGCAAAAACCAAACCGTCTGATCTCACCGCTATAGTATTACTCCCACCGCCAGCAATCGAGGCCACGCCCGAAACACCCAAGGCTTGCACGTAAGTTGATTTATCAACTATTGTATTATCCCCGAGTTGACCATAGCCATTTTGCCCAGTGGTAAATACCAAGCCATCAGATCTCAGTGCTATTGTGTGACGATAGCCACAGGCCACCGCGGTTGCACTGGAAACACCCAGGGCTTGCACATAAGTTAATTTATCTACTATTGTAGTATCGCCAAGCTGGCCCTTGCCATTATAGCCACAGGCAAAAACCAAACCGTCGGATCTCAAGGCAACTGCGAAATCTCCTCCAAAAGCCATCGTCGGCGACTTTCGCCATGCAACCCGATTGGGCAAACGACCGTGGCCCGTTACTGTTGTGATCGGGCCGAGTTTTTGCCAGGTTTGCGCTAAGGCCGGCTGAAGCTTTCCAAAAAAAGCTTCAGCTGCGCCAGCCATCCCTGCGAATTTTAGAAATTTTCGGCGATCCACTTAGGCTCTTCCTGACTTCCAAAAAGACAAAGCATCCGCTTGATGCCACAGGTCTGGCGGTAAAATCGGTTCCCGCACAATATGTGACAATTCCTTGCGGACTTTGTGCATGCCCTTTAGATTCACGTCTTGATCGAATTCATCATAAGAGGCTTCGACGTCGTTAAAGTTATGAGCAAAATAAGGCTCATCTAAAAATTTATAAATATCACGCATCACAGCTTCTGGGGAACGACAGAGGTCATCGTAGTTCACCAGCAAAATCATTTCACGCTCGCCGCCGTACACAGCTTGCTTAAGTCCATTTAAGGCAAAACCAATAGTCCTGTCTGGGCGTAAGAGTGCTGCAGTTCTGGCATACACATCTGCGGACTCTTCGGGGGAAAAAAGCGAACTCACGGAATAAGGATTTTTACGCAAGAGCTGTTCGAAACTATCCAAAATCCAAGGGATATCTCGAACACAGCAAATCATTTTGGCTTGAGGATAAACGTCGTGGATTAGTGATGTCATCAAAGTCCACCCACGGTTGGTATCAAATGCCACTTCGTGAGAATCCTCATAGTAAGTCTGAAGTAAACTTTTAATTAGCTTACGGCGCTTACTCTCGGGACACTGGGTCCGATAGCCCCCTTGGGCTTGGGCCTCATTCACAATTGCTCGGACCATTCGCGCGGCCGGTCCTGAAATCGAAGCAGAAAATTTTGGATTCTGATTCAGAACTGTTGAAAGAAGGGTTGTTCCCGATCGTGGTAAACCAGAAATAAAATGTATTTTCTCCATGACCCCACCCCTCAATAATCCCTTAATTATGGCGTGAATTTTGGCGCTGATGCAAACTCTATTTAGAGCCAGCACCTATTTGCAAATATATAAATCGCCATTAGAATCCCTGGTGATTGAGCCCGTTAGTCCAGCACAACTTGTCACTCCAGAAGTAATTACTCCACTATTTCCGGCCAATTGAACAACTGCACTACTAATAACTGTTTTACCAGTACCCGCAGGTGTAAGTGTGACATCATTATTTACACCACCGGCTGCAAAGGCCAATGCTCCAGTTCCAGTAATCGAGCCTGTGGCAGTTCCTGTCCCGCCATTAGCAACCGGTAAAATTCCAGTAAGTTGAGTGGCAGCATCAATAGAGATATTGGCGCAGCTCATGATGTCACCCACTGAGTTGTAAGTCAGAGTTTGATTTGCTCCACAAGAAGATGCAAACATGCTGGCTCCGGTGACATTTGATCGCAAATCAGTCATGGCAATAAAACCTGAGGCCCAAGCCGTTCCATTCCAACGAAGAGCTTGGCCCGTAGAAGTCCCGGCCGTAATTGACACCACTGGAGTTGTTGTCCCAGTAGCTACAGAAATTGGAGCCGTACCACTCACACTTGTTACAGTTCCACTGTTGCCACTTGCCCAACTTAAGTTACCCGCGCCATCAGTTTGCAAAAACTGACTTGCAGAACCCGCAGTACTTGGAAGAGTCAAAGTCGTATTTGTCACTGTACTTGGATAACGAAGGGAGGCCACACCAGCCCCTGCGCCACCAATATCGACTCCTTTAGTAACTGCCACTGAAGCGGCCGTTAATTGCAAAATCTTACTTGCAACCCCAGCTTGGGTTGAATCCACTGCTATAGTTCCAGTACTAGTGATCGTGCCGCCAGTGAGACCAGCTCCCGCCACAATACTGGTGACAGTGCCATTGGTACTGCTCACCATATTGGTCCAAGCACCGTTTTCGTAAGCCTCAAATTTATTCGTATCAGAAGCATAACGTATCATTCCGTTAACACCCACAGTTGGGCGATTAGCAACCGTATCCCGAGGAATGATCATGGAGCTCGCAGCAACACCCGTCCCAGTGATATCAAGACGAGTCCCTGTTGTTGGGGATGTTGTGCCGATGCCGACGTTACCGGCAAAATAAGAGGGCGCAGTCGAGTCAGAAGCATAGACTGACCATTTATTCGTGCCTTGGATAGTTCCAGTATAAACGCCATATGCATTGGTGATTGTGCCAATCGGTTGTGTTATTGATGATTTCAAACCGTATGCGTTGGTGACAGTGCCAACGCCTACGGTTTGAACCGAGCCATTTAATCCTACCGCAGTCGTGATGTTTCCCGACGCCGCGTTAATAATAACTCCACTTAAGCCGTATGCGGTAGTAACCGTGGCAATTCCGCCATTCTGAGCAAGCCCTTGGGCCCCTACCATACTAGGGGTAGCTATACCACTAGTGTAATAATTGGTGAAGTTAGCCGTTACACCGGATGAACCATTATTGGCGGTGTCATAGACCACGAAAGGAGAATTTGGCGTCGTTATCCCAATCCCGACATTACCCCCCATAAAAGTTGCAGCATACCCAGCCCCAGCTTGAGTCACAGCAAGCGCAGTAGAGGCACTGCTTGAGTTATTTACCAAAGGCCCTGTCATTGTATCCCCAGCCTTAGCAACATAACCAGTAGCAACTGAGGCACTAGTAACTAAATCAGAGTAGGCCCCGCCGTTTTGTGAAGCTTTAAAGGTGTTGGATGTGGAATCAAAATAAATTCTGCCTTGTGTAGCAGGGGATAGGGCGGGGGCCACCATTCCCCGTTGGGTGATAGCGCCATTGATATCTAGGATCGAAGCTGGGGCTGTCGTGCCGATACCGACGTTGCCGTTATTTTTAATCGTCATCACCGAATTACTCAGCGTCGGAGTACTTGAATCAAGGGCAGAGTTTTGTAAAAAGTGAAAATCGCCTGTATTCCACGTCCCTGAGGTTTGATAAACAAGAGCGCCTTTTCCGCGATTGGGCGCAGGGTTACCCCCACCATCACCATCAACTGAAAATAATATTCCCGTTCCACCGTTTATTCCATAATTGTCTAATTTTAATGAATAAGTAACACCTGCCACGGATTCTGCAATATGAAGTTTTTGTTGCGGAGTCGTGGTCCCAATTCCGACATTTCCAGAACTAAGAATAGTCATTCTTTCGGTGTTATTTGTTATGAATCCCAGATCAAAGTTATCAATATTACCGATAGTTGATTTTGCACCAAAGCTATTACCGTTTTTTGCCCAACCAGTTGTTGAAGTCAATCCCGCAACCCAGCTCATATTTCCGGAAGCATCTGATTGCAGACTTTGACCAGCACTTGGGGCCGCTGCTGGCCACTTTAATCCATATGTAGAGCTTGCTGCTTGCGCTGATAAAGTAACTGTTCCTGTATTTGTGAGCGCTAGGCCAGCGGCCGTTGCAACACCAGTTCCGTCTAGAGACAATAATTTATTTGATTGCCCCGTGGTGGTTTTGTTGGCAGTCACGACACCCGCATTGCTGATTGTTGCATCCCCTGACATACTCACGGCTGTGGCTACGTTTGAAGCGTTACCAAGCCACATAAGACCATTATTAAGACCTGGCAAAGATGCTGCTGGAGCTGCCCAGCTTAAGTTACCCGCGCCATCAGTTTGCAAGAACTGACTTGCAGAACCCGCAGTCGGCGGAAGAGTCAAAGTGGTATTCGTTGCCGTGTTTGGATAGCGGATAGAGGCGACACCTGTGCCCGCACCACCAATGTCCTCACCTTTTGTTACGGCCACTGAGCCCGCTGTTAATTGCAAAATCTTACTGGCCGCTGCAGCTTGAGTTTTATCCACAGTCACCACACCACCAGAACTCATTGTGGCATCGCCTGATAAGGCAAACTCTTGGGCCTTGCTGCCAACGTCACCGATCCAGATTTTTGTTGGTGACAGCGTGGCTGTATTTGTAACTGCTCCCAATTTAGTATTAAAGCTATCGTAGTCTGTCTTACTAATAAGACCAGCAGTGACTGCTGCTGTGGAAGCCATCGGGATATTCAAAGTGTGAGTGCTAGGAGCAGTAGTAAAGGCCGGAGCCGTGCCACTTGTGCCAATTGCAAATGTTTGGGTACCAGAGGTCAAGCCATTGAGTGAGGTAATGCCTGCCCCTGCGACTCCGAGAGCTTTTACTGCAGTTCCATCGTAGTACTTAATAACATTTGAAGTGGAGTTATACCAAACCTGACCTGTGGCCGGAATCACTGGATCCGCAGCATTGCTTGAAAGACCAAAGGTCTTACTCGCCGCCATTGAAATATTACCAGTATTGCTAATATCAAAGCCACCCATATTGAGGGCTCCACCCATGGTGTCCCCAGCTTTATTCACTGGAGTATAACCAAGAGCTGTTGTGATATCACCAGAAGCCAAATTAGAGCCGGAGGTCACACGACCCTGAGCATCCGTTGTGACTTTGTAGTAGGTTCCGGCCGTGCCCGTGTTTTTTAAAGTCACAGCTCCAGAGTTGGCCATAGTTGCGTCACCTGACATCGCCACGGCGGTGGCGACGTTTGAGCCATTACCGACCCAGATGCTGCCAGAAGTTAATGAAGATCCAATTTTAGAATTAAATATATTCCAATCCGCAGAAGTTAAGTAACCATTTGTGGTGGTGTTTGCCGCCGGAATATTAATAATAGGAGCTGCTGCTGTACCAGTGACAGTAAGAGGTGCTGTTGCCGACACACTCGTTACAGAACCAGAACCTAAAGATTGCAAAACCCAAGATGTTCCGTTTGAAACCAAAGCCTGACCATTCGTCGGGGCTCCTCCTGGAAGAGCCTGGCCTAATATTGTTGTCACTTTATTATTACCACTTACAACAGTCACATCACCAGTTACCGGAAGATAGGCAGCACTCGGATTGTTCACGAGACGGAAGAATTCAGCTAGTTTTGTGGCATTCAAGTCACTATTAACAGGACTGACAATTGTTGGATCGATTCTCAACAAATGATTTTGATCATAGCCATTTACTTTACTGGAATCAAAAGCCTGAAGGGCCATGGGAACCGGAGTGACTCTTAATGGAGGAAGAGCTTGGTCAGCGCCAGTGGCTCCAATTCTGAAGTAAATACCAAGGACACGGCCCTCGTTAGGATCCGTGGATGTTCCTGGATTATAAGCGGTGCTCACACAATTTGGCGAAGGGTCTAACCCTGTAAAACTTTTATTGTTATTAAAAACATCAGCAAGACTTTTAGGACCGCCAGCTAGCGGATTGTTAAAAGACGGTGTTCCATAAAGTGTCGTTGAATCGTTAGAGCCGATTTCAAAAGAAAAGGTCCCAGCTGAATTGGACAAGTCGACTTTGCGTTGCTCAGTATAAAGCCAACATTTTTGATCAGGATCATAAACAGTAATAGTAAAGATAACTTGACTAGAAACAACGGGTACATCATTTGAGTCCAGAATTCGACCAGTATATGTAATTCCTGAAGTTGGAGCCACCGCCAAGGACTGCTGAGTAAACAGTAGTAAGAATAAAATAACAGCCGTCTTGATGGAATTTGGTGAATTTGTAATTATTCGACGAAGATTTATACACGTACAGCTAATAAGTGTTTTCATATGTTAAAGATCGGCAAAGATTAGACCTTTCTAAAGAGGGCTTTTATTTTTTTTCTGGGGACCAGCCTATATTCGATTTAAAAATGAAATTCTTATTTTGAGATTTCTCGCTTTGAGAAAATCCAGCTATGAAACACGCAACACCCAGGCACCGTCTCGGAGTTCAAAGGCTAAAATTTTCTCGCCTTCACAGCCAAATAAAGCAACGTCCAAGACTTTCATGACTCAAGCCAATTTTTTAACAAGGAGTTCCCATGAGCATTCAAGGTACTATCAAAAATTTAGTGAAAGTGTTTTTAGGTTTCCGCAGAAGATGATCGCCGATCTTCGCGGTAGAGCACTCACAGGTGCCTCCACCAGTTGGCATTGCCCTTCGATCTTCAGCAAGAATGCTTGCAAGGAGTATAATCCCAAGAACTATAAGTGAGAATTTCATGCCGATTCCAATAGGCCATTTTTCTAAGCAGATTCAACGGGTTCCTGCTCGCCAAACCCATGTTATATTGAAAGATTGAGCTGAGTGTCTTGTTTAATATAATTGACATTTATATTTATATGTAGATAATAGTAAACATGGCAGCAAAGCGACAACCCTATCTTTACAAGAAAAACAAGTTGGCTTTAGGCTTGAAAAAGGCACTCACGCTTATCGAGAAGGGAGGGGGCATTATTCGCACCTCCGAAGCCATGGATTTGGGCGTTCATGCCGTCAGTCTATATCGTCTTCGTGACCAAGGCTTGATTGAACAAATAAGTCGCGGAGTTTTTCGTCTCAGCTCCCTTCCTTCAATTGCGAATCCTGACCTCATCACTGTGGCTAAAAGGATTCCAAAGGGAGTCGTTTGCTTGATTTCAGCACTGGCCTTCCACGGCCTGACGACTCAGATTCCCAGGCATGTCTTTGTCGCCCTCCCTCGTCAAACTATGAAGCCACGGCTACAATATCCGCCGATAAGAATATTCTGGTATTCGACCAAAGCGATAAAAAATGGAGTTGAAATTCATAGGCTCGACGGAGTCCCTGTATCAATTTTCAGTGCTGAAAAATCTGTCGCAGATGCATTTAAATACCGTAACAAAATTGGCTTTGACGTGGCGCTAGAGGCGCTCCGGATGTGGCGACGAAAAAAAGGTGACCTCGATGGGCTTCTTAAATTCGCAAAAATTTGCCGGGTTGAAAAGGTGATGAGACCCTACCTGGAGGCAATACTTTGAAAAAGAATATTTCGGCCTCAGTGAGAGACCGCCTTGCTACGTTAGCAAAAAAGACTGACCGGCCATTCAATGAGGTACTTGTTTATTATGGAATCGAGAGATTTCTTTATCGACTCGGACGGTCTGAATTTGAAAAGAAATTTGTTTTGAAGGGTGCCCTCATGATCCAAGTTTGGTCGCAAGAAATGGCAAGAGCAACCCAGGATGTTGATTTTCTTGGACGTATGAAAAATGACCTTGATGGAATTGCCCGAGCTCTCAAGATTGTGTGTGAGACGCCGCCTGAAGTCGACGATGGTTTGCGCTTTTCATCTGAATCAATCAAGTTGGAGCGTATTCAGGAGCAAGAGGGATACGAAGGTGTACGTGCTTTCTTAGTTGCCCATCTTGGCCAAGCAAGAATTCCGATTCAGATTGATATCGGATTCGGCGATCCGGTTGTTCCGTCACCATCAAGAGTTGAATACCCGACGCTGCTTGATTTTCCTGCGCCAAAGATCACTGGCTATCCGCGCGAAAGCGCAATCGCAGAAAAAGTTCAAGCTATGATCCGATTTAAAATTCTGAATAGTCGGATGAAAGATTTCTATGACATTTGGCTCTTGGCGCGAAGCTTTGACTTTGATGGCGATGTTCTTTTCACGGCAATCAAACTAGTATATCGACGTAAGCCCCACCATTTTGCGAAGCTTTAAAGGTGTTGGATGTGGAATCAAAATAAATTCGGCCTTGTGTCGCAGGGGAAAGGGCCGGTGCCGCCATTCCGCGTTGGGTGAAGGCGCCGTTGATATCTAGGATGGAACTGGGTGCTGTCGTCCCAATACCAACAGTGCCCGCAACATCCAACTTAGCGCCCGGACCTGTAGTTCCTATCCCGACGATTGACAAAGCTCCGGAAATGCACGACAATTTCGGAGTATGGTCAATAGAATTCAAAAATTAAGTAAAACCAATAACTTATTCCTGTTTGGCGCAAGGGGATGCGGTAAATCCACGCTGTTAAAGGAACTCTTCCCAAGGTCAAAGACGCTCTGGATTGATCTGCTCACTGCGCAGGATGAAGAGCGTTTTCGCCGGGATCCTGATCAATTGTCTTATTTAATTGAAAGCCAAAAACCCAAAAGAGTCATCCTGGATGAAGTTCAAAAAATTCCAAAGCTCCTCGACATTGTTCACCGTCAGATCGAACTGAATCCTGATTTGCAGTTTGTATTAACAGGTTCAAGTGCTCGAAAGCTGAAGCGGGGTGCGGCCAATCTTCTTGCTGGGCGGGCGATCGAGTATTTTCTCTTTCCGCTGACGACTTCAGAACTAGGTTCTCGGTTTCAGCTGAGTGAGGTTTTGCGTTTTGGAAGTCTGCCGAAGCTTCTTCACCTGGCTTCAGAAGAAGAGAAATCCGATTACCTGCGGACTTATGCACGGACCTATCTCAAAGAGGAAATTCTGCAAGAACAAATTATCAGAAACATCGATCCATTCCAAGACTTCCTCGAGGTGGCCGCGCAAACGAACGGCAAAATTTTAAGTTATTCAAAAATTTCGCGAGATTTGGGGGTCGATGACAAGACTGTGAAAAACTACTTCTCTGTCTTGGCGGACACCTACGTCGGATTTTTCCTTCCTTCCTTTCATCGCTCGATCCGCAAACGCCAGCGGGAAGCTCCCAAATTTTATTTTTTTGATTTGGGCGTCAAGCGCGCCTTGGAAAGGAATCTGTCTGTCGATTTGAATTCAAGTTCCTATGCTTTTGGTGAAGCCTTTGAAACCTGGGTCGTACAAGAATGTTTTCGCTTGAACGAGTATTTTAAGAGGGATTTTCGATTGTCTTATCTCCGCACACAATCCGATGTCGAAATTGACTTGATTCTTGAAAGACCAGGTCAACCTGATTTACTGGTCGAGATTAAGTCGACCGGCTTCCTCCGTGAGGAGGATGTGAAATCAATTTCCAAAATAGCCAACGCCTGGGATCGCCCATGCCAAAGCCAAGTCTGGTCACAAGATCCAAGTTCAAAAACAATTCTTGGCGTTGAGTGCTTGAGTTGGAGAATTGGACTTCGCGATGCCTTCGAGAAATAAGTATCGACACGAGAATTTAGCGAACTCAGTTGTTTGCCATTGATAAAAAATATGTTATCTTTAGTTAAGAAGATGCCGATCATTATTTTCAAATATACAGTGCATACTTTTTGGTTTTGAGAATGACAGAAGCCGTTGAGAACTTTATCCATCGTAAAAACACGTAGGCCAAAAAAGCCAGTGAATCTGCAATGTTGGATCGCAATAAGGTGTGGTATATTGTTCTTAGAAAGTGAGGAATTTATGAATGAAAAAAAGAAGTCTTTTAAAACTTTATCTGAGGACATAAAAGCTCGTCGGAACAGTCCCATTCCAAAAGAAAAAGTAGATGCATTCAACAAAATCATGGAAGAAGAGGACCGTCTTCGCCAGGAAGATGAAAAAAATAACTCTGACAAAGCTGGCAAGAAAAAAATCGCAAGCCAATCTGAGATTGGCGTTTAAAACATGGGTCGCGTAATCGCTTTTTCCGAATTTACCTCTTACATGAAGGAACTCTCAAAAGGGGCAAGCGAGTTTGTGCGCGGAACTATTCTTGATACAAATATTTTGATTTCACTCACCTATGAAATCAAATCTGACAATGATGCCGTCATTGAATTTGTTGATGCTCTTGAAGATCACGGAATTAAGCTATTTACGACAGTCAGCACAAGATCAGAATACCTCGATTTTAATCGCCGAATGACAAGGGGCCGCCCAACTTAAATTACCAGCGCCATCAGTTTGCAAAAACTGACTTGCTGAACCCGCAGTCGGCGGAAGAGTCAAAGTGGTATTTGTCGCGGTGTTTGGATAGCGGATAGAGGCCACGCCTGCGCCCGCACCACCAATGTCCTCACCTTTTGTTACGGCCACTGAGCCCGCTGTTAGTTGCAAAATTTTGCTGGCCGCTGCGGCTTGAGTTTTATCCACAGTTACTACACCACCAGAAGTCATTGTGGCATCGCCTGATAAGGCAAACTCTTGGGCCTTGCTGCCAACGTCTCCGATCCAGATTTTTGTTGGCGCGAGTGTGGCCGTATTTGTGACCGCACTCAATTTAGTATTGAAGCTATCGTAGTCTGTCTTACTAATAAGACCCGCAGTGACCGCCGCTGTGGAAGCCATCGGAATATCCAAAGTGTGAGTGCTGGGTGCGGAAGTGAAAGCGGGAGCCGTGCCACTTGTGCCAATTGCAAATGTATCCTCCCTAATCTCCGCTTCGAATAAGCTTGGCGTCATAAATGGTAAATTTATTTCATTCTAATTATTTTTTTCTTGCGGGTGAAACTCCGCACTCGCAAATGCCTGTGGTAGAAAAGTTTTTGAATCCCTAGGCTCCCTGGTGCTTTTCTGAAATATCTTTAACAGTGAGACGTGTAGTTCGTTTTACATTTGATCAGCTGCAGGTTTTGACCGCCCTCTTCGCTGCGCAGAGCTGCAAAAATGAGAGATAAAAACCCATGTTATAGTGCCTTCAAATTTTAGGAGGCACGGCATGAATTTGCAAAACATATCTGATCAGGATTTAGTTCTTAGGCTTGAAAAACTGACTCGAACGGAACGTAAAATAACTCATGTAATTCTGCTTCACATCAATGAAGTCGACTCGCGACAGCTTTATGCCGGGCTTGGTTTTGAAAGTCTTTATGCTTACCTGACAAAAGGACTTTTCTATAGTGAATCCGCAGCTTACCGCAGGTTGCAGGCCGCCCGGTTACTAAAAACTATGCCGGAAGTGGCCGAAAAAATAGAATCCGGGGCTTTGAACTTATCCCAGCTCACCCAAGTACAGAAATGTCTCAAAGAAGAAAATAAAAAAGGCCTGAAAGTTGGAACTGAAAAAGTGCAGGAGATCTTAAACACACTTCAACATAAGTCTATCCTTGAAAGTGAGAAGATTTTAGCCTTTGAGTTTAAGCAGCCAGTGAAAGGCTGGGAAAGTGTCAAGCCTCAACAAGACGAGTCTGTCCGGCTTGAGCTTACATTTAGCAAAGTGCAATTTGAAATTTTACAACAAGCCCAGAGTTTGCTTTCGCATCTTTGCCCTGCAGGAAGTTGGAATGAAGTGCTAACCACTTTGGCTCAGAAATTTAACCAGTCCAAACTTGGCAAAGAACCCAAGCAAGATAACGTTTCGCAAAACAACACCGACGCGACCAAAGCGGAAATGACAAGCCAGTCCTCAGCACAAACCTATCGTCCTTATCTCTCTGTTAGAACCAAACGAAGGCTGCTCGCAAAAGCGCATCATCAATGCGAGTTCGTGAACCCGCTGACTGGAAGAAAATGTAGCTCTCGGCATCAGTTGCAAATTGATCATCGCCAGCCATTAGCTCTTGGTGGAAGCCATAATGAGTTTAATCTGAGGGTTTTGTGTCGTACTCATAATATCTATGAAGCGCGGAAGTCGGGCTTGCGGTGCTCCCGCTGAGAGTGTTTCAAAGCTACGCGCCAAGAGCCAAATGAAGCAACAACGGCTTGATTATTGCCAATACCACCCATGGACGGAGCAGAAACGAATAGGCTCCTTACGACCCCTATTTGGTATCGCTATTTGGCGTTTCTGTCTAAGTCGTCGACAACATGAACGTGGAATATGAATATGGATGTGCCTTGTGATTAAAACACTTTTAACTCTTCAGCTGGGCGTAGCTCTGGTCTTAGCGACCTCTCCCGCCATTGCCGCCAGCCAAGAAAACGTCACCATTTCTGCAGTGGGTGATATTATGATGGGCACCAACTATCCCACCAATACACTTCCCGCAGATGGTGGCAAAAATCTTTTCAAGTACAGCAAAGAATATATAAAACAAGCTGACATACGCTTCGGCAATCTCGAGGGCACTCTCTTTGATGGAGAAAAGGGCGCAGACGGCAAAGCCGAAGGAGCCAATCGTTATCTTTTCCGCACCCCTACTGCATATGGAGCTTTGCTTGCAGATGCCGGTTTTAATGTCCTGAGTCTTGCAAATAATCATGCTCTGGATTTTGGCGCTGCAGGAATCAAGTCCACCCGTGAAATTCTTAAAACGAATGGAATTCAATTTTCGAGCAAGAGCGGCAAAGAAGTCGTTCAGTTTGATATTCGTGGAATCAAGGTGGCTTTGATTGCCTGTGATTTTTATTCCGGCCATCGCAGCCTCAGCACCCCTGAAAGCACCTACAAGGAAATTCAAAAACTCAAGGAAAGTTTTGATATCGTCATTGTGTCAGTCCACGCTGGTGGCGAGGGCAAGGGTGCCGAGCGCGTGACAGATACAAATGAGGTCTTCTTAGGCGAAAACCGTGGAAACTCGGTTCTCTTTGCGCATACGGCTATTGATATGGGCGCCAGCGTGATTCTTATGCACGGACCACACGTCGCTCGCGGGCTAGAAATCTATAAAAATAAACTAATCGCCTATAGCCTGGGAAATTTCACCACTGGGCGCGGAGTCAACATTCAAGGTTATGCTGGCGCGGCCCCCCTTTTGCGTTTACAAATTGATCGAGATGGCAACTTCATCCAAGGACACTTGGCCTCTTTCCATCAGGTCCGTGACCTCGGCGCAGTTTATGACAAATCCGCATACGCTTTAAGATTTATAAATAAGCTTTCTGAACTTGATTTTCCCTACACAATGCCACAATTTAATTTAGAAACTGGTGGAATTTACCCTCGATAAAAATAGGTATAAAAGATGACGAATTGTCCCTGCGGCTCTGAAAAGCAATATGACTTCTGTTGCGGTCTTTATCATATAGAAAAAGAAAGCGCCCCAACTGCTGAAAAACTCATGAGATCGCGCTACTGCGCCTTCGTTAAAAAAGAGTATGCTTATTTGGAAAAGACGCTGGATCCACAGACTGCCATGGATTTTGATCATGAGGGAAATCGCGAATGGGCCGAAAAAGTAAAGCTTGTAAGGCTGGAGATCCTGCGTGCTGAAGAACATGGAAACAAGGCTGTAGTTGAATTCAAAGCCTACTTCAAAGAGAACAATACCGAGCTTGTTCACCACGAAGTAAGCAAATTCCGCAAACAAGCAGGTATATGGTATTTTCGCGAGGGAAAGGTCTTTCCGCGTTCCTAACCTTGTCCCTCGTTAAAGTTTACATTTTATATGCTTTGTACTCCATGCCTAAGTCGCGTGCAACTGGCTCGTAGACAACATGACCTTTGTAAACGTTCAAACCTTTCAAAAGATTTTTATCTTTTGCAACAGCATCTTCAACACCCATAGCAGCAAGCATCGAAGCATATTTCAAAGTGACATTCGTCAAAGCATAAGTCGAAGTACGTGGCACAACTCCTGGCATATTGGGCACACAGTAATGAATCACACCGTCAATCTCGTAAGTCGGCTGTTGATGTGAAGTTGGGCGGCAAGTCTCGATGCAACCACCTTGGTCTACAGCAACGTCGACCACAACAGATCCCTTGGCCATAGATGAAATCATGTCTTTAGAAACCAAAGTTGGAGCCTTTTGACCCGTGATGAGAACGCCACCAATAACAAGGTCAGAATCTTTTACTGATTCCTCGATGTTTTTTGTATTTGAGAACAAAGTCATGCAACGACCCTGAAAAATATCATCAAGATATTCCAAACGAGCCGTATTCACATCAAGGATTGTTACTGTTGCGCCAAGACCTATTGCCATTTTCGCAGCATTCGTTCCAACAACACCACCACCAATAATAGTCACCTTACCTGGTCTAACACCGGTCACGCCTCCAAGTAGGATCCCTTTACCTCCATGATCTTTTTGAAGGTAGAAAGCACCAATTTGAGTAGCCATACGACCTGCAACCTCAGACATAGGAGTCAAAAGTGGCAAAGTCCCATTGTTCAATTGGATTGTTTCGTAAGCAATGGCTTTTACTTTTCTCTCACACAAAACCTTTGTCAGTTTTGGCTCAGCGGCCAAATGTAGATACGTATAGATGATCTGATCCTCTTTCATAAGCTCATACTCATCCGGAAGCGGCTCCTTTACCTTCATGATCATATCGGCTTTGGCATACACTTCTTTTTTAGTGTCGATGACTTTCGCGCCAGCTTTTTCATATTGATCATTTGTAATACCGCTACCGAGACCAGCATCTTTTTCAACGATGATTGAATGACCTTCTTTTACAAGCTGGCGAACGCCGGCTTCAGTCATACCCACACGGTTTTCAGAAATCTTAATTTCCTTAGGAACCCCTATAAGCATAAATATCTCCTATTATTCTACTCTTTGTAATGCCCTTGAAATATGCCAGATCGCCTTGGAATTGCAAGGCTCGTTCTTAGAGCATTAAACGCTGTCAGTTGCTCTTTGCGTCAAGTGTTCTCATTATGAAACGCCCGAGCCCGTTCTTTTTCATTTTTCTTTGAATAGCCTCTTCCTAAAGGTATTCTTAGTTATGCAACTCGGGGGGAGTTTATTATGCAGAAGCTCATTTTGCGCACTGTCGCTATTGTCGCTTCCATCGCAAGTACTGTCGTTCTTTTTCAGAATTGCGGGAAAAGTTTTACTCTGGCCGATACCGCCGTCACTGTCGACAGCAGCAGTCTAAGCACTGTAGACAACCACCAGACCCCGCACATCGTTCCTGTCTCCATGAAAATAGAAGCCAATACTGATATTGAATTCTCAGTCTCTGCGGATTCTTTACTCCCATCAATAAGTTATCAATGGTCTCATACCCTTAATAACGTTCCGGCGGCATGCACATTAAAAAATAGCAATCAAGCCACTAGCTACATTATCAATTGCAGTCAGGCAGGGACTTTGAATGTCTCCGTAACTGTGATGGAAGGCAATACTCCTTTAACTTTGCCAGTCTATACGGCCCTCCTCGCCGGAACTCCAGCAAGTACGGGGGAAATCAATCTGCAAGTGATCTTTAATATTCCCGCAGGCACGGGGTCCGCACCTTGGAATACCACCAGCACAGTGGTTGAAACCTTCATTGGTCAAACTTTGAAATTCGTCAACATGGATAGCATTCCCCACCAAATACATACCAATGGAGCCCCTTGCCCCCATGGCTCAGCCATGGCCTCAGGAGCTTCCACGAACTGTGTGATTGCAAAGGCCTATGATTATAAAACTAATGGAATTCTCTACGACCACCAGCTGGGAACCAAGTCCGCTTTTTATATGGTGGCCTATGATGGCTCGGCTCTTTACACCAAAAACTGCGCAGGCTGTCACAATGCCTTAAGTATGTCCTCAAAAGCAGGAGCAAAAGTTTCTACGATTAAGCGTGCCTTAATGACAGTACAGGACATGAAATCAAACGCGAATTTGATGTCACTTACTCAAAGACAAATTGAAGCGATTTCATTTGCCCTTGGCGCTAAATAAAAATTTTAACTAGGGACTTCCCATCCGGAAAAACGCCGAACCTCTTCGCTGATATCTGCACCGAGCTCCACATGACGGAAGCTCTGCGGAGAATCCATGATCTTGCGAACGAGCTTATTCATAATATCGTGCCCTGCTTTGTAAAGTACCACGTGGCCCATCAGCGGCATCTCGAGAGTCACCAGGTCCCCTAAGGCATCAAGCGTCTTGTGACGGACAAATTCATCGGCGAAGCGCAGGCCCTCCGGATTGATCACAGTCTCATGATCCAAGACTATGGCGTTTTCAAGACTGCCGCCCTTTGCAAGGCCACGGGCTTTCAAGGCCTCTACGTCACGAAGAAAACCAAAGGTACGGGCATTGGCGATGTCACGACCAAAAGACTCCTCATTCACATCAATATCCATCTTCTGTAATCCAATGGCCGGGTGAGGAAAATCAATCGTCACACTTAGTCGAAGACCATGATAGGGAACCACATAAGCGTGTTTCTCTCCTTCAGAGAAATAGATCGGTTCAGTGATATAGCAATACTTGCGAGGCTGGTCCTGCTCCACCATACCCACCTCTAGCAATGCATTTAAAAACTCTTTCGCACTGCCGTCTCCGATGGGGATTTCAGGGCCGTCGAGCTCAATAAAAAGATTGTCAATGCGAAGTGCTGAAAGAGCCGATAAACAATGCTCAACGGTAGCTACGCTAAAAGCTGCCCCACCCACGGTGGTGGCAAGTGACGTCGCCTGCACATTCTTCGCAGAAACCTTCAGGGAAGGCGACCCCGGAAGATCAGCCCTGATAAAATAAACCCCCGTGTTCGCCGGAGCTGGACGGAATGTTAAGACGCAAGGGTCTCCGGAGTGAATGCCAATACCATTTACGACTGTCTTTTTCCGAATTGTTTTTTGTAAGAACATGCGGCCACTCTACCCTAAAACTCCGGCCCCTGTCAAAAAATTCTGTTGGATTAATTATATGATATGTGGTATTATTATAGTACCAGCATGAGGTTGTTTATATGGAATCGCCTGATAGGTTAATTCGAGCCCTTAATGAACTAGATGATCTCTTGTCGAGCCTGTCTCTACAGCTTAAGATTGTCATCTGCGGTGCCTATGCAATTCAGCTTCACGGCTTTACCCGAAATCTCTATACGCAAGATATAGACTCCCTCACGCGCCTTGACTCTCCTATGATTCTTGAAGCCATTCAACAAATAGGCAAAAAATTAGGTCTTGGTTCTCGCTGGCTCAACGATCAAGCATCAACTGTCAGCATCCCTGATGGCACCCTTGAAAGAGCAAAACCACTCGACCGCTGGAAAGCGATCCAAGCTTCACTGATTGACCGAAGCGACCTGGTCAAAATGAAAGTCTCTGCTTTTTCCATAAGACGCGAAGAAACAACCAAAGATTGGGAAGACTTAGAGCTTCTAAAACCCACGAAACAAGAGTTGGATGCTGCAATTGATTTTCTAAGGCTCACCAATTCACCACCACCAAATGCAAGTCGGAAATTGAAATACGAGTTTGAGGAGACTATTAATGATCTCAAAAAACTTCTCAAGTAGGATGTCAGAAAAAGAGTTTCTGAGCGAAGCCAAGTATCTTGGCATCGCAATTGAATCCGACCGGATCGAATCAATTCATCACTATGTGGATTTGGAGTCATTTTTTCTCGCTGGAACTTACAGCCTTCACTCCTCCAGAATTACAGAAGGCTTTTTATGCTGGGTTCTCCGCTATGGTCACCTTTTAAGCCCCTCTAAGACGCGAAGACTTATCCAATCTGGAGCTCCATGCGACACAGGTGTCCTTGGTGGCCTTATTTCCCTTATTGTTGAACACAGAATCAATTCTAAGCAGTGGGAGATTGTTAAGCCCTATACCCGGAAGGCTCCCAAAAAGCGGGCGCTGCTTAAAGGGCCACAGCCAAAAACGCCAAATCCACACTTCTTGAAATACAATATTATCACGAACAACTTCAAGATGGATCAGGAAAAATTCTTAGCCCCTATTTCATCAACTTATAGAAGCTCTATTGAGCTTAAGAATCGTGCGTTATTTGGATCTGTTGTCAACGCGGATGTCGCTAGTTATTTAAGTTGGAATCCTTCTGCGACTCCCTACCAAGTTTCAAAAGGTACTGGAAATCACAAGGCACGTGTCTTTGATGTTCATAAGGATATAAAAATCGCCCTTTAACATCACTCCGGCATTCGCACGCGAATATGGCCTACATCTAAATCTTTCCAGTTTTTTACTTTGGGCTCGATATATTTTTTAAGGCTGATGAGATTTTCCTCGTCAAAAATTCCTAATTTCTGCAATAAAAACACTGTTGCGGCTTGAGCGGCACGGGAGGCTCCATCTTCGGCCTTCAGAGCGAAAGCCAAACCCTTATCCGGAATGACTCCACAAAAAACGCCCTCAGCCCCGTTTTTAATAATACAACGACCCTGGGTTTTTTGAATAATATCTGAGGTAAAATCATCGCTCCCAGATAGGTAAAAAGCCTCACTCCGAACCGCCTGAAGGATTCGCTTTGCTGCTATTTTTCGAAGCTCATTTTCTTTCGAGTTGATCAAGGCCCGCATTCCAACAGCCAGGTTTTGAAGAGGCACAGCGTAGGTCGGAATTCCACAACCGTCTATGCCATAACTTGCTTTTTCATGATCAAAACCCATAACTTCTGAAAGCGCTTTACGTATTCGCACTTGTGCCGGATGAGTATACTCTGCATAGCCCGCAGGATTTTCTTTAAAATGCAAACATGTCGCTATAATTCCGCAGTGCTTACCAGAACAATTATTCATAATAGACGTAGGCAAAATTCCTTGCCGAATCAGCTCATGAGCAGAACCTTCATGGGCTGGGAGGTGGCCGCCGCAGAACAACTGGTCTTCGCTAATTCCTGTTTTTTTCATGATTTCAGTTATGCCAAGAATATGTTTTTTTTCACCACGATGAGAAGAGCAGGCCAAGCAAATATGTTTATCTTCAAAACCAAAGGCATCGGCAGCGCCAGACTCCATCAACGGCAACGCCTGCAACATCTTAATGGCCGAGCGAGGAAAGGTCAGATGGTCAATATCACCCCAATAAAACACCGGCACAGCATTTTCATCCACAACCACCGCTATGACTTGATGCTGGCTTTCCACCCCAGAGCCGCGCGAAACTTCCACAGAAAGTGGACTTCTTACTTTCATAACAACATCCTAGTACTGATTTAATTAGTCAATGGCGAGTCAAACACTTGGCTTTTAGCAAATTCCGTAATTACACGTCCTCGCTGAGTCTTTTGTATAAAACCTTCTTGCAAAAGAAAGGGCTCATAAACTTCTTCAATGGTATCACGCTCTTCACTGAGTGCTGCAGCAATTGTATCTACGCCGACGGGGCCGCCTGCGTATTTTTCATGAATAAGCTGAAGGATTCTGCGATCCATTAGATCCAGCCCAAAACGATCAACACCCAATTTATTCAGTGCAGAGTTGGCTAGATCCTGTGTAATTATCCCATTGCCTTGCACTTGAGCGAAGTCGCGCACACGTTTTAATAATCGAATAGCCACTCGTGGGGTTCCGCGCGATCGGCGTGAGATTTCCGCAGCTCCATTGGCCTCAAGTGCGATATTAAGAAGTTTGGCATCGCGCTCAAGAATTTGCTGCAAAGACTCTTTGTCGTAAAAATGCAATCTTTCGACAATCCCGAAACGATCACGAAAAGGAGCATTCAATAAGCCTGCCCGCGTGGTGGCTCCAATCAAAGTAAAGGGAGCTAACTGAAATTTCATCGAGCGAGCCCCAAGGCCATCGCCGGTGACAATATCGATATAGAAATCCTCCATCGCCGTGTAAAGATACTCTTCCACATGACGACTGAGTCGATGAATCTCATCAATAAATAAAACTGACTGAGGTTTCAAACTGGTCAGGATCGCAGCAATATCGCCTTTTTTATCAATAGCAGGTGCCGACGTAGTTTTGAAATCCACGCCCATATCATTGGCAATAATTTTTGCCAGGGTGGTTTTTCCAAGCCCCGGAGGACCGCTCAATAAGGTATGGTCCAAGGCTTCGTTACGCCCCTTGGCTGCGCTTACAAAAATTTTTAACTTGTCTTTGACCTCATGCTGACCAGGAAAATCCTCAAAGTTTTGGGGCCTTAAGACATTTTCCCAGGATTTTTCACCCTCAGCTGGATCACCCTCTAAAATACGTCCCAAGTTCACTCCATTTAAAACGGGTTTAAAACGGCTGTGCAAGTGCGGCCAAGCCTTGACGAACGCCCTCTTCTAAATTGGCATCTTTTGGCAAGGTCGATACAAAATGCTCCACAGCTTGCGGCTTAAAACCCAAGTTCAACAAAGCTGAGGTAATGTCTGGCAAAAGACCGGGAGCTTTCTGTTTTGGATCATTTTTTTCAATTACAACTAATTTCCCTTTAAGGGTCAGAATAATTTGCTCAGCGGTTTTCTTTCCCACTTTCGGTAAACCAGACAAAGCCTTGGCATTGCTGCTTTCAATCATCTCATGAATTTGCTCAACTCGGCCCCCAGATAAAATACTCAGAGCCATCTTTGGCCCCACACCATTTACTTTCAAAAGAGATAGAAACAAATTCTTCTCTGGCCTTGAGTGAAAACCAAAAAGCTGAAAAGCATCCTCTCTTACGTGGGTATGAATCCACACGATGATTTCTTTGTTCATGAAATTCTGTAGATCCGACAGCGTATTGCCAGACGCTAAAATCTCATAGCCCACGCCATTAACATCAACCAAGGCAGTATCTACTGTAACTTCTACTAAAATTCCTTTAAGGTAACCGATCATAAAATCCCCAATAATAAATTTTTAAATCTCAATTGCACGACGAACAAGCTGCTGCCTTTGAATTTCATATGCGTGATGACAAGCCATAGCCAAGGCATCAGAGGCATCGAGACGATCGATTTTTTGCAAGCGCAACAAGGCTTTCAGAACCGCCTGCACCTGTTCTTTGCTGGCTCCACCATTCCCAGTCACCCCTTTTTTTGCCAGGCGCGTGGCATATTCAAAAACTTTGGCCCCACCGCAAACAGACTCATACATCAAAATGCCACGGGCATGGCCTAATTTGAAAGCGCTATCAGTATTTTTACCTAGAAATATTTTTTCAATGACCACATGTTCCGGGCGATATTTTTCCATGATTTCATGAAAGGCACTTCCGAGCTCCATCATGCGCTGAGGAAAGCTGCCATCCGTATCCATCACGATCACGCCATGACTGACATGTTCAAGGCGTCCCCCTTGTTGTATACGAACCAATCCAAAACCTGTAATACGTGAACCAGGATCTACACCCAAAATTAAATGACTCATCCGTGTATTTGAATTCGTCTCCCCTGGCAGGTCAATAAAAAGCTCTATTGAAATTCCTCAGTTAAGCTGTCATGATCAGCCCATGCCCAAGATCGAAGCAAGTGCTATTGAAAAATACCAAGTGATTCTGCAAAAAGATCCAAACTCCCAGGTGTTCGCGCCCTTGGCTGATGCTTATCGTGAGATGGGTATGTTGAAAGAGGCCGAGCAGATTGCCCGCATTGGAGTGAAGCGTCACCCTTCTTTTGCCTCAGGTTTTGTGGTTTATGCGCGTATTATGAAGGATCAGGGGCGTCCAGAGGACTGTTTGAAGCTCGCACAGAAAGCAGTGCAGCTATCGCCTGAAAATATTGTAGCCCACCACCTACAAGCAGAAATTTATTTGCAAAACAAACAGCCAAAAGAAGCTCTGAAGGCTTTTAAGATGGTTTTATTCTTAAATCCTCAGAGCGAACGCGCCCGCAAAGCCGTGGCAAAACTTGAAAGCTTAACTGCGGATGAGTACGACGATGATATTTTTGAAATGAGTAAAATCGCCTCGCTCAAAGAACAATTTTGGATTGAAGATGAGGAAAAAGAAGACTCTGTAATTCATTCTGTGGCAAAAACCCCACCGACCTCGCCCCATGGCCTTGAGCGAATGCTTTCTTTAATCGATGCCTTTATCGTGCGCAATGATCTTAATAAAGCAAAAATGCTTCTGAGTGATACGCAAACTGAGTTCGGAGACAACCCCGAAGTCTTACAAAGAATGAGGCTTCTCCATAGCCGCAGCGGTTCTATGATGGCAACTTCTGATGAAAATCAAGCCACCCCATTAAAACCTTTTGTCTCTCGAGAAAGAACTATTCAACAGCGAAAACTGGAGACTCTTGAGATGATGCTTCGCAATATTGATGAGTATCGGCAGCTTTAATTGACCAGTCCCCATCCTCTTGGCTTATATTAATCCCTCATTATTTCAAATGAGGACACTATGTACGAAACAGGCGATTTTAAAAAAGGGCTCAAGATTATGGTTGAGGGAAAACCTTACGTGATCGTTGATTTTCAACACGTAAAACCTGGTAAGGGCAATCAGTTCTCTCGCACAAAATTAAGAAATCTTCTCACTGGGCAAAATCTCGAAGTTACTTTTAAATCTGGCGAGAAATTCGAGGTGCCTAATGTCGAAAACAAAGAAATGACCTATCTCTACAAAGACGATAACGGCTATAGTTTTATGGACCAAGAGTCCTATGAACAAATCACCATGAACGAAGAAGAGCTTGGTGAGACTAGGTATTACCTTGTAGAAAACCTAAAAGTCGTCATTCTGATTTACAATGACAAAGCCGTCGCAGTAGACGTACCGAAGGCAGTAAACTTGAAAGTGGCAAAATCAGATCCAGGCATCAAAGGCGATCGCGTCTCCGGCGCAACAAAGCCTGCGACTATGGAGTCTGGACTTGTCGTCAATGTTCCCCTTCACATCAACGAAGGCGATACTCTTCGAATAGACACAGACTCCGGCGCCTACGTAGAGCGTGTTAATTTAAAATAAGCCCACATTCAAACAAGGCCTTAGCCCAGGTTTTACTACCAAATACCCAGGGCTATATTTTAACAGATGCCTCGCGTTAAGCCTCCAGATTCACTGCAAAATAGCTGAAAATAATAAGGTTCATCCAAAATGAATTTTGGGGGCTATTTTTGACGCTTTCGCTTGAGCTGGAAATTAAAACCCTTCTGGAAGAATTTCGCGTTCCAGAAGCTGTTGCGGAAAAGCTGATCCAGCTTTTCGAAGACCATCCTGATGATTGGTCTGCAGAAAGCTTAAAAGAGCTTTCCCGCTTTCTGCTTTCTTGCGGCCTCTATAAACAATTAATTGGTTTTTGCCTAAGGCATCTCAGCGCTAAAGCATTTGTAATGCCCTGGCCATATTTCATCCAAGCTCTTGCCCTTGGCGCCCCAGAGCTTGAAGACGATATTGTGAAATTCATCGTCACAGGTATAGAGGAAGAAAATGCACTTGAGCAGGTCGCCCTAGGGCAGGGAGCGGAGCGCTTTATCCAAAATGTCGCGCAGTGGAGAAACGAGCTCAGACGCAAACGGCACAAGCAAGCAAGGGAACTTAAGCAGCAAATGCTAGATGAGCTTCTCACCCTGCGCACGCAGCAACTTTACGAACAAGAAAAGATCATGTTGGAAAAGCTGCAAAGAATGTTTCCTGGAGACCAGGATATCAAGGACGAACTTCTCCAACATAAAGAACGCTATGCTCTAGAAATCCTCTCGCGTCGATCGCCTCTAGGGCGCAATACACACTCGGCTAAAGAAATGCCTACGAGTCCAGAGGTTCAGGCCGCCACAGATGCGCTTAAAAAATCTCTATTGGAAGCCGCAGTGATTTATCCTGAAATGGCTTTTGATTTTGCGGTGGCCACCTATATGCTCGATGAGCCACAAATCAGTTTAGCACTTCTTGAGACAACGGAACTCACTCCTGATCAGCGTTGGTTTTATTTGGAGGTGAAGTTAAAATGTCGTCATTTCCTAGAAGTACTCGCAGAGCTAAGTCCACTTGAGCTACGACTGGCAAATGAACCAGAAACATTCTTCGCCACGGCCTATCTTCGCGCCCAAGCCTATTGGGGGCTTGAGCAAAGATATGTCGCTATTGAAATTCTTGAAACTATTTTGGCTGCACGTCCGAACTACCGCGCTAGTTCCGCCCTTCTAGATCTCTGGAGATCGCAATGAGGCGCATACTGCTGATCCTATTGCCTCCTTTGTTTTTTCTAATACTTTTGGCAGTCGGCCTAAAATATTGGGCTATTCCTCATGCTGAAGTTTGGGCACTGCAAGAGCTAAAAGCATACTCTGAAGCAAATCTTCCGGTGGTGATTGGGGCAGAGAGCGTTCAATTCCATATTTTAAAAACTGCCGCCAGTATTGAAAAAATCACTATTACTCCGAAAAAAGATCTGCAAAAATTTACTGATAGCGTGAGCATTGAAAGCCTTAATATAAATCTGGATCTATTCCAACTTCTTACCGGTCGTCTGCTCATTTCAGCGATTTTAGTGAACTCACCAGTAGGTCGCATTCAACTGGATCCAATTTTAGACGACACTTCCAAACCCAAGCCTTTGCCTCTAAATTTGATCTTCGAGTGGCTCGAAAAAACTCCCGTGGAGCGCATCTTTGTTCAGAATCTACAGCTTGAATTGCAATCTAAAAAACATAAATCCTCCGCACTCCTGCAAGGTGCCGACCTGCTCTTGGGAAATCATCAAAACTCCCTCACTGGCCGATTGGATGTTCCACGTCTAAACCTTACAATCTTTAACCATGGCCCATTGGAATCACGCTTCAGTGTCTCCGCAGCATTGGGCCGAGATACTTTACGCATTACAAGAGCCGTCGCACGCTATGGGGAGTCTGAGGTGATCCTCAAAGGGGAGCTCGACAAGTTTTCCCAGGTCACACTTCATCCACTAGGAACTCTAGAGGCTACCGGGGATTTAAAGTTTCAGGAAATCATGCAACAAGTGCGTTTAATTTTTTCGGAAAACAAATTTCCTATTTTGAATGGCGAAGCTATTGCCAAGGTTAATGTCAGAATCAATGGCAAAGAACAAATCACAGGAAAAATGAATCTTAAAACAAAAAATGTTTCCTTGGACTCTTTTACCTTAGGAAACGCTTCCGTTCAGGGACTCTTTAAGGGCAATAGTATTATCTTTCCTGAGGTTCAGATCAATCATCCGGCTGGCACCGCCCGTTTACTTAACACTGACATTCAACTAAACAACAATCTTGATTTTAAAACACAAATTAAAGTTTCAAAACTCGATCTGCAAAAGCTTTTGCTTTCGTTGAATTTAAAATCCGTTCCTGTATGGATGAGTTTGCAAGCTGACCTTCCCTGCCAGGGGCAAATAAAATCTCCAATCAAAGTCACTTGCAATGCAGCCCTCAGTGCAGAAAATCTTTTCGTCACCTCAGATTATCGCAATCAAAAAGCCGTGATTGCTGATATCGCCAAAATAAATGCTGAAGGGCAAGTCGAGATCACAGAAAAAGCTGTTACTTACAAGGCCAAGGTCTCTCTTGGTAACAGCACCGGTGAAAGTTCTGGCCACATTGAATTTGCTCAAGGTTTTAAAATCAATTATAGCTCCCCAAAGTTGGATTTATCAAATATTCGCAATCTAGCAAATCTCAAATTAAACGGTTACGGCAGCCTTGAGGGTAGCACCTCAGGGGACGCCCGCTCGGCTGTTTTTGAAATGAAACTAAAAATGCAGGAATTTTCATTTGAGAATTATTATCTTGGCCAACTCAATGGGCTCTTAGCCTTCAACCGTGGTCATCTTTTACTCAACGATCTGAATGGCTTTCTGCCAAAATCAAATTACCAGGGATCTATTAATGTAAATCTCACTGATTCAAAAATAGTGGGGCGGATTAGAGCCCCAACTTTAGATCTTGCGGATCTCATGAAGGTTTTTGAAGATCAATATCACTTCCCACTTTCGGTAAAGGCACCAGGCTCAGCCGACATTTCATTCTCCGGGCCATTGGACTTCTGGAAGCTCTCCTATCAGTTGGATTCCAAATTTAAAGGTGGCCAGTTCGCAGGCGAATCTTTTGATGAACTTGCCATTAACGTCCAATCCACCCAAGGAAATTTGCAAATTCAAAAGGCAACTGTCAGAAAAAATCAAGCTCTTCTCGTGGCTACAGGCGGAATCAGTCCTCAGAAGGATTTAAACCTGAAACTTGAGGGAAGAAATTTCCGCCTAGATGAGTCTGATTTTATTTCTAAAATTAGCACCAATATTTTTGGCATTCTCAATTTCACCAGCCAAATTCACGGAAAAATCACTGAGCCAGATATTTCTCTTCGCGGCAGCATCACTGAAACCGTGCTTGATGAACAAGAAGCACCTTCCTCTTTTTTCGATATTAAAGTTCGTAAAACTGTCATGGAAGGCAATGCCAATTTCTTTGGTCACCGCATTCAAGCCGATTGGCTTCTTCCGTTTAACAGCTCGCCAATGCGCCTCAGACTTAAAACTGTGGATTGGAATTACGCAGCTCTATTGTCTATCCTGAGCGGCAATCCCTATCAAAATGAATATGACTCAAGACTAACTGCTGACGTAGATTTACATTCTGAAACTGGTCAGTGGCAAAAAGCAAGTGGCCTGATCCAAATTAAGAATTTATACTTAAGGCGTAGTAATCTGAGCTTTCGCAACCAAGATCCTATTCAAATAAAAATGGACACTGGCAAGATCCACATTCAAAACTTTAACCTCGAGGGCCCACAAAATAGTATTCAACTCAAGGGCGATGACTTTACACTCAATAATCTCAATGTAAACTTAGTCGCAAATACTGAGCTTCGCCTCTTCCAGATGTTCTTCCCATTTCTTGACGACTTAGGGGGCTCTATCCAGGCCTCTGCAACCTTTTCTGGCTCTTTGTTTAAACCACAGATTTTAGGAAGCCTGACGACAAATAATAGCTTTGTAAAAATCAAAGGATTTCCACATCCAATTGAGCGCATCCAAGCGGAAGTAAATTTTTCACAAACGAAAGTTCTTATTAACTCGGTAAAAGCACAAATGGCTGGCGGTGTGATTACAGCTGACGGCAATGTGACCATTAATGAGTACCGTGATATCCCAACTTCAATTCACATTGGCCTTGATGGCGTCAATCTCAATATTCCGGATAAAGTCCACACTTCAGGATCAGCTGACTTACTTCTTTCCGGTAAATGGTTCCCATTCCTACTTTCCGGCACCTACAAAGTGAGTAGCGGAATCTTTGAAAGAGAATTCACCGAAGGCGGCGACACCGGTTTAAATAATTCCCGACAAAGTGTTTATCTGCCAAAAATACTTCGTCAGACAAAATTCGAATCTTTGGTTTTAGATATTCAAATTCTTTTTGAGAAAAGTTTCCTGGTCAAAAACTCCCTCGTGGATGGTTCAGTACAGGGAAACCTCCAGGTGAAAGGTTCGACTTCAAACCCCATTTTACTTGGACGACTTCAAGCAGATAAAAATACCAAGCTAATTTTCAAAGATAAAAGCTTCGAAGTGCTGACCGCCAATATTCTTTTCAATAATCCAAACGAGATCAACCCTGAACTTTATGTCTCAGCACAAGCACGAGTGAGTGACTATGACATTATGATCTTAGCACAGGGGCCTGCAAAAAATTTAAAATCCATTCGCCTCACCAGCGTCCCCCCATTGCCGGAGCAAGATATTATCTCGTTGTTGGCACTGGGAGTAATTTCCTCGCGCTCTGACACCAACGCCCAGGGGCGCGAGCAATCAGTCCAAGCTGGATATGAATTGGGCTTTGCGATTATGTCTCAACCAATCAATAAGCAGCTGCAAGACCGCTTGGGCCTCAACGTGCAATTTACATCCTCATTCGATACCACTCGGAATATCAGCGTGCCTAAAGTCACTGTCAGTCGTAAATTATCCAACAAGGTGAATGCCTCCGCAAGCCGTACCTTAGGCTCTGATGCCAATGACGTAGAGGTGAAATTGCGTTATTTAATTAATCAGAATGTCTCGGCCATTGGTAGCTATGAAAATAGTCAAACTCTTCAGGGCGGACAAGGTCTTACAAACACAACTCGACAAAAAGAAAATGTCTTTGGTTTAGATCTCGAATTTAGAAAGGAGTTCAAATAATGAGTTTGAATTTCATTCTGCGAGGTTTATTACTTAGTGTTCTACTCATTGTACAGTTATCAATGGCGATGGCCGCAGAGGCCCCCCATCGCAGTCTAAATATTTCTCTGCTCGCTCCAGAAATTCAAAAAGAACTAACTCAACGCTATCCCCAACTCAACAGCAATAAAATCACCTTAGACACTGTCGACGACATCATCCGTTTTCTGCAACTCCGTCCAGAGTTTGACTTGGTCCAGGTCATTGACCTTGGCAATGGCAACTTAAAGCTCAATACCGAACGCTCAACCCGTGTAAGTGGTATTAAGTTTGAAGGCCTACATGCAATCTCTGAGTCCGAATCTAAATTGCTTCTTGGTATCAATGTCAATAACGTGCTTAATCAGGATCAGTTGATTAATGGTGCGGAGAAGTTACGCCAACAATATAGTCAAATTGGTTATAGAAATGCTTCCATTGATATTGAGATTCCACCTGATGGAAAGGGCGATGTACAGCTCGTAGTTAAAGTCAAAGAAGGTGTACAGACTTTAACGGGGTCAATCACCTTCAGCTCCATAAATCCCGAACTTAATAAAGACTTAGAAAGTCGCTTGTCCAGGGAAAAAGGCTATCCCTTAACAGACGCACAGCTTGCTGAGATACATAAAAAAATCCGTGATTATTTGAATTCTAAATTCTTTATCCGCACAGAAATTAAAGGTCCGGAAGTCACTTTTAATACCGACGAATCAAAGGCCCAGTTGGCATTCACACTTGAAAAAGTAGATTCCTACCGCATCGAATACCTTGGCAATCGTGAAATCACAACGTCGACCTTGGATAACTCCTTGGATGTTGGAAACTTCTATTCGGCAAATCCAAATATTGGGTCTGAGTTGGCTTCAAAAATTAAAAATCTTTACTTATCACGTGGTTTTGCCCGCGCTGAAGTTCAAAGTGAAGAAGGCGGAGGCCATAAACCCTTCACGCGTAAAATTAGCTTCAATATCGAAGAAGGACCTAAGGTCAAAATTACACAATTTAATATCTCGGGAAGCATTTCACGACCACCCGAGTACTACATAAAGCTTCTAAAAAAACAAAATTCAGATTTACTACAAAGAGGTTACTATAATAAAATAGAATTGGATCAGAGTTTTGAGGCCCTACGGATTGAGTTGCAAAATCAGGGCTACCTCTTAGCCCGTATTAACTCTACTCGGACTCAGTACAACAAAGAAAAAAACCAGGTTTCAGTCTACCTCAACCTTGATGAAGGCCCCCTTACTCAGATAGAAAATATTCAATTTACAGGCAACGAAACCGTGCCTGCACCAGAGCTCTTAAAGGTTATTGGTCTTCAGAAAAATCAGGCTTTGCGCTTGGCCGAACTCGAAAAAGCAATTCAGAGTCTCAAGATCTATTACCATGAAAAAGGCTATATCGATATGGTTCTGCTGAATGAAAAAGAAGATCTTGTCACTTATAACGAAAACAATACGCAAGCAAAATTAAATTTCAAAATTTATGAAGGTCCCCTCGTACGCATTGCAAGTATTGTATTAGACGGCAATACGTTCACCAAAGACTATGTTCTTTTGAAAGAAATTGACCTGCAAGCTGGTGATACCCTGACTCCCTCGAAGTTGGACGAAGCCGTCGCAAGACTTCAACGTACGGGTTATTTTAATACCGTGGACATAAAAACTCTTGAAGAAAAAACCAGCGTCGCCAATCGCACACTCGTCATTAAGGTAACTGAAAGAGACCCCGGCCTCTTTACTCTTGGTGCCGGCGCCAACAGCGATCTGGGACTAACTCTCAAAGGCTATACAGGCCTTGCATATAATAATCTCATGGGAACCGGACGTGGGGTCTCTTTACGTCTTGAGGGAAATTACAACGTCAACGAAATCAAATACCTCGAGTCCAAAGTGACTCTCGGCTATGTTGAGCCTTACTTATTTGGCTCGAAAATTCGTGGCCGCGTGAATCTGACTCGATCGAGCCAACTCACTGATTATTACACTAAAAAAGTCTCTGACATTAATCAAACTACTTGGTCTCTGGAAAAAGATTTAACCTCCCATGTGACAATTATTTATGAAATTTGGAATGGCGCCCACCTTCAAGATTTTTTCTTGAACCCCGCGCCGGGAACCCCAAAGCCAGAGCCACAGGACATCGTCACCACCGGCCCACGTCTTGATATTGATTACCGAGACAATCCTTTCAATCCAACGAAGGGAAGCTTCACAACACTTTCTTATGAGTACTCCTCCCCGGAAATCGGAAGTTCACGCCAAGGTGAAATCAAATTCCAAAGGGCAACGGGTTCCTTCACTCATTATTTACGCGTCCCTTATCTCAAAGGTGATTTTATGGTTTGGGCCAACTCGGTGCGCGGCGGCTACTTGGAAAACTTAAGTCAAGGCCGCGGCGCTACAGACGGTGTTCCTTACGATAAAAAAGGATTTTATTTAGGCGGCAGCTCGACAGTTCGAGGTTTCAATGGAACCACACAATATTTTCCAACTTATGGCCAGTTAGGTATTCAATCAACAGAGACCTTTTACCTTAAAGCAATTGCAACCATGTATTTAGTGAAGTCCGAATTGCGCTTCCCAATTTCTGGAAACTTCGGAGGAGCAATATTCTATGATGGCGGGGCTGTTCACATTGAGAATCGAGATTTTGTCGATGAGTATCGAGATGCCGCAGGCTTTGGTTTTCACTACAACACCCCAGTGGGACCAATAAACCTCGAAATCGCCTGGAAACTCGATGCAAAGCCTGGCGAAGACCCTTATGCAGTGCACTTATCAATAGGCAGCTTTTAGATTAACGCGCCACGCAGCACGTGACTAAACCCAAGGTTTTTCGTACCTCTATTCGTTCTGAAAATCTTAAACAAATTCAACGACGGAGTTTTTTAAAATGACAAGTGATTCTTTGCTGTTAGTTCCAGCAATCGCCGGAGCTGTGGGTCTTGTTCTTGCCCTGATTTTGTATTTCCGTGTGAAGTCTCAACCAACTGGCAATGAGACAATGAACCGCATTGCTCAATATATTCGTGAAGGCTCTATGGCCTTCTTATCCCGTGAGTATAAAGTGTTGGCTGGCTACGCCGCAGTCGTGAGCTTAGTCCTTGGTTTTTCTTTGGGATGGCTCTCTGCTGGCTGCTTCGTTTTAGGTGCTTTTTTAAGTCTTCTGGCCGGTTTCTTCGGTATGAAAGCCGCAACCTATGCCAATATTCGTACAACACAAGCAGCTGCCAGTGGCTCCAAATCAAAAGCCCTTCTTGTGGCCCTAGACGGTGGAGCAGTGATGGGTCTTTCCGTTGCCGGTCTTGGTCTTTTGGGCCTAGGTATCCTTTTCCAAATTTACAACGGTACTCCTGAGGTTGGCACTGTCCTTCACTCTTTTGCTGTTGGCGCTTCTTCCATTGCTCTTTTTGCCCGTATCGGTGGTGGTATCTATACAAAAGCTGCAGATGTAGGAGCTGACATTGCTGGCAAGGTCATCGAAGGCATTCCCGAGGACGATCCTAGAAATCCAGGTGTTGTTGCCGACAACGTCGGTGACAACGTCGGTGACGTTGCCGGCATGGGTGCAGATATTTATGAATCCATGGTTGCAGCAATCGTTGCGGCAATGGCAATTGCCCTGACGGCCCCTGTAGAAACTCTCCAAGCTTTAACTGCGAATACAGAGATTCTGAGAACATCTGCGATCTTCCTGCCTTTGGGTCTCTCCGCTTTAGGTATGCTCATCTCAATCTTTGTGATTTTTATCACTCGTCTATTCTGCAGTTCCGCTCCTGCGACAGTTTTGAGAAATGCGTTGCTCATTCCTCCAGTTATATTGACCCTTGCCTCTTACATCTTGATGCCAATCTATGACTTGAACCAAACAGTGACTGTTGCTTTGGCGGCAGGTGCCATCGGTGGCGCTTTGATTGGCTTGATCACTGAGTATTACACCGCAGCTCGACCTATTAGACTTGTTGCTGAAGCTTCCCTAACTGGAGCAGGTACAAACGTTATTCGCGGCCTAGCTATTGGCATGGAGTCCGTAGCTATTCCAATGTTGATTGTTGTGGTTGCAGCTTTTATTGCAGATCGCGTTTTGGGCCTATATGGAATCGCCCTTGCTGCCGTGGGCATGCTGGCTGGAACTGCCGTTGTCATGACTGTGGATGCCTACGGTCCTATTGCTGACAATGCGGGCGGTATTTCCGAAATGTCTGGTCTCGGAAAAAATGTTCGCGACATCACCGACGAGCTCGATGCGGTTGGAAATACAACAGCGGCAATTGGCAAAGGTTTTGCGATTGGCTCTGCGATCTTGACTGTGGTCGCACTTTTTTCTGCCTTCAATATGGAGGTAAATCACACACGAGCTTTGGCGGGTCTTGCCAACATCAATTTGGATTTGACCTCTTCAGGAGTTTTAATCGGCTTGTTGATCGGCGCGATCCTTCCTTTCCTTGTTGGCGCAACAACAATGACTGCTGTTGGTAAGGCAGCTCAAAAAATTGTGACTGAAATCGGCCGCCAATTCAAAGAAATCCCAGGCCTTCTTCAAGGCACAGCAGATCCAGAGCCTGCTAAGATTGTAGATATCGCGACAAAGGCCGCTTTGATTGAAATGATCATTCCAGGTATGATTGCGGTTCTTGCTCCGGTGCTTATTGGCTTCTTGCTGGGCCCGACGGGTCTTGCCGGAATGCTTGCTGGCGCACTGGCAGTAGGCGCAACTATGTCATTATTCATGGCAAATGCTGGTGGAGCTTGGGACAACGCTAAAAAATATATCGAAAAAGGGAAGCTTCCAGGCCACAAAAAAGGCTCTGACGCTCATAAAAATGCTGTTGTTGGTGACACGGTGGGTGACCCCTTCAAAGACACTTCGGGCCCAGGCGTTGCGATCCTGATCAAAGTAATGAGTGTAGTTTCTCTTCTTATTGCTGGTTTGATTGCCACAATCGGCGGCTAAGCCGCCGGCCAGGGATCTAGAAACTGCCACGACTTTTCTGCATTATAGGACGTAAAGAGCACAACTCCGCGAAAATGGGGTGCTAGTCTTTCCCTGTAACAGGAGGTCTTTATGATATCTCGTTTAATTTTGATACTCTCCGTTTTTATGTTGGTAAGCACGAATGTGCTTGCCGCTGATAATAAAGCCCAGCTTGACGACTTGATGACGCCAGATGAGCTGGCTGCTGAGATTGGAAATACGCAATCGACAGACTTGAGCCCTCAAGTAGAGCCTTTTACTGCCGAACAGATTTTCGACGCCTATGGTGTCGATGTCTATGCGGAGTTTCCCGTAGTCATAGTCATCAATAAAAACTTCCAGACTGCCACTGTTTACCAAAATGGCTACCAAGTAAATTCCTTCCTAGTCTCCACAGGGCGGGAGCGTTGGGAGACCGCGAAGTCAGGTAGACAATACTTTACGTCAACACCGTCGGGATGGTTTGCGCCACAAAGCTACGTTCGCAATCACTGGTCTAATACCTGGGCTGCCCTCATGGAATATGCCATTTTTTTTAATGGTGGTGTGGCTCTTCATGCAACAACTCCAGATCACTATAAGGAGTTAGGCCACACAGCCTCTGGAGGCTGTGTTCGCATGTATAAGGACGATGCAGCGTGGTTCTGGAACTTATCACTCGCTAATAAGACGGCAAATGTTCCTTACTTCACTCGCAGTGGTCAGTTACTCAGAAATAGAGATGGTAGCATCAAACATCACGCAGCTTCAGGAACCCTTGTTATTGTTAGCTCGAATTAAATTTAGCTAGGATGGGGGCCATTTGATTCGCAGCTTCCAAGTGGCCCTTCTTGACGCGTTTATCTCCTGGAGATAGCTTGGGTTGTTTACTCAACTCCAAGGACGACCTCAATGAAAAAACATTCTGTTCGCGTTTATCCCTCCAAAGAGCAACTTAACCGCAAAGATCAACTTGCCTGGAAAATGGCCGAAATTGCTTCAGACAATGCTCCAATTAAAGCCAATGTTCTTGATATGGTAATCAATCGTATGATCGACAATGCCTCTGTTGCCATGGCAGCCGCTAATCGTCACCCCGTGGCCTCTGCTCGAGCGATGGCCATTGCTCACCCTCGCGCCAAGGGAGCCACGGTATTTGGTATGCCGAATGATCAAAAATTTGACTGTGAATGGGCCGCTTGGGCAAACGGAACCGCCGTTCGTGAGCTCGACTATCACGATACTTTTCTAGCTGCTGATTACTCCCACCCAGGCGACAATATTCCGCCAATACTTGCCGTGGCCCAACAAATGAATAAAGGCGGCAAGGACTTACTCCGTGGCATAGTGACGGGTTATGAACTTCACGTCGACCTGGTCAAAGCCATTTGTCTTCATGAATTCAAAAAAGACCATATTGCTCACTTATGCCCAGCACAAGCAGCTGGTATCGGAGCACTATTAAGTCTTCCAACTGAAACTATTTTCCAAGCCATCCAGCAAGCGGTTCACGTTTCTTTCACGACACGCCAATCCCGCAAAGGGGAAATTTCTTCCTGGAAAGCATATGCTCCTGCACACGCAGGAAAATTGGCAATTGAAGCTGTTGACCGGGTCATGCGTGGCGAGGGCGCTCCGTCTCCAATTTACGAAGGTGAAGATTCTGTAATTGCTTACATGCTTTCTGGTAAAAATGGAAAATACGAGGTCCCATTACCAGAAGTAGGCGAAGAAAAATGTGCAATCCTTGAAACATATACCAAAGAACACTCAGCTGAGTATCAGTCACAAGCCTTGATCGACTTAGCATCACGCATGAAAACAAAAATTAACAACTACGATGATATCACGAAGATCATAATCCACACGTCACATCATACACACTATGTGATTGGCACCGGCGCCAATGATCCACAAAAAATGGAGCCAACCGCTTCCCGTGAGACGCTTGATCACTCAATCATGTATATCTTCGCGGTAGCGCTCCAAGATGGTGTTTGGCACCATGTGAAATCTTACGAGCCCTCTCGTGCTCAACGACCTGATACTGTGGCTTTATGGCATAAAATATCTACAGTTGAAGATTCGAAGTGGACTGAGGCTTATCACAATTCAGACCCGGATAAAAAACGTTTCGGTGGCCGAGTTGAAATCTTTTTTAAAAATGGCACGACACTTGTGGATGAATTAGGGTTGGCAAATGCCCACCCTGCGGGCGCAAAACCATTCAAACGTGCTGACTACATCCGCAAATTCGATATGCTCACTGAGGAAATCATCACTAAAGACGAACGCAATCGCTTCGTCTCATTAGTCGAAAATCTGGCAGATCTGACTCCTGCGCAAGTTCAGCAAATCAACGTGCAAATCCCATTGGACAGACTTGTAAATAACAAACGCGATACTCAAGGGATTTTCTAATGCTGTTTCCAGAAGTTACTCCCTCACAAAAACGTAAAAATTTCCGCGATCAATTAAAATCCGGAAGGCTCTTGCAATTTCCAGGCTCATGGTCACCATTGGTAAGTATGGCGATCGAAAAAGAGGGCTTTGACGGAGTTTATATTTCCGGCTCTGTGCTTTCAAATGATCTTGGTTATCCTGACATTGGCTTGACGACTTTGACAGAAGTGGCAAATCGTGGACGCCAAATTGCTCGTACAACTAAATTACCAACCATCATTGATATCGACACTGGCTTCGGCGAACCTATGAGTGCCACCCGCACGGTGCAAGAAATGATCGAGATGGGGCTTGCAGGTTGCCATATTGAAGATCAAATCAATCCAAAACGTTGTGGTCACCTTGATGGCAAAAGCATCGTGGAAACACAGGATATGGTTCGCAAGGTGGCCGCAGCAGCCCGCGGTAAAAAGCTTGATGAGAATTTTCTTTTGATCGCCCGCACGGACGCTAGAGCTGTCGAGGGCCTAGACAAAGCCATCGACAGAGCCAAAGCCTATATCGATGCGGGGGCAGATTGCATTTTCACTGAGGCCCTTGAAAGCGAAAAGGAATTTGAAACTTTCCGTAAAGCTGTCAAAGTTCCGCTCCTCGCGAATATGACTGAATTCGGAAAAGGCCATTTGTATACTTACCAACAACTTTCAGATTTGGGCTACAATATCGTGATCTATCCGGTTACAACTTTCCGACTTGCCATGGGGGCAACAGTTGCAGGACTTGCTGAAATCAAAGCCAAGGGTAGCCAAGAAGGTCTTTTGGATAAAATGCAACATCGCAAGGACTTGTACACCCTGACTCGTTATGAAGAATACAATAATTTCGACACTAGTATCTTTAACTTCACCCTTAAGAAATAAGGCTGCTAAGGAGCAAATATGGCTGAGTATATCAATCCCGACTACGTACCCGAACCAGAGAAAATGAACGTCAAAAAAGGTCTTGAAGGCGCGGTGATCGACACCACTTCAGTATCGAAAGTAAATCCTGATACGAATTCTTTGGTCTACCGTGGCTACCCCGTTCAAGATTTGGCAGAAAACTGCTCTTTCGAAGAGGTCGCATACTTAATGTACAACAGTGAACTTCCGGACGCGACAGAGCTAGCAAACTTCACAAAAAAAGAACGCGGCTATCGTGAAATTTCTAAAACATTGCTGGGTGTGATAAAATCACTTCCAACAAAATGCCACCCAATGGATGCCATCCGCACTGCCGTTTCATTCCAGGGCTGCGAAGACCCACGTATCTGGGATTCCTCTCCAGCAACAGACATGGATAAAGCAATCCAATTACTTGCAAAAATTCCGACAATGGTTGCCGCTGACTATCGCTTCAAAAAGGGTTTAGATTTTATTCCTCCAAACTCTGATTTAAGTATCGCTGAGAATTTCTTTCATATGTGCTTCGGCAAAGTTCCACAAAAAGAAATCGTAAAGGCCTTTGACGTTTCATTAATCCTTTACGCTGAACATAGCTTCAATGCTTCGACTTTTACGGCACGAGTTGTGACTTCAACTCAGTCAGACCTGTACTCGGCAACGGTGGCCGGCATCGGTGCTCTGAAGGGCCCTTTGCACGGCGGTGCAAATGAACAAGTGATGCACATGATGATCGAAATCGCTGACCCAGCAAAAGCAGAGCAATGGATGATCGATGCCTTGACACAAAAACGCAAAGTCATGGGCTTCGGCCACAGGGTTTACAAATCTGGGGATTCACGCGTCCCTACGATGAAAAAATATGCCCAGGTCATGGCCGACGTTATTGGCGAACAAAAATGGATGAAAATGTACAACTCACTTGAAAAAGTGATGGTCGATAAAAAGAAAATCTATCCAAATCTCGATTTCCCAGCGGGTCCGGCCTACTATATGATGGGATTTGAAATCGATTTCTTCACTCCGATTTTTGTGATGGCACGAACCACTGGCTGGTCAGCACATATCATGGAGCAAGCGGCGAACAATCGTATCATTCGACCACTGAGCGAGTATATTGGTCATGAACAACGCAAAGTGATTAGCATCAAAGAAAGAGTCACCACTCCAGCTCACCGATAGCGGATTTTATGGTCTGCATGATTTCGCCCCTATCCATCATGCCACGGATCGCCTCAACGTCTTTTGCGAAATAACGATCTTCTTTCGCAAAAGGCACTTGCAGGCGAATATGGTCATAAACCGCTTTTACAGCAGCTGTTGGTTTAAGCGGAGCAATCAGGTCCAGAGCCTGGCAGGCAGAAAGCATTTCCATTGCGATAACATTTTCAGCATTGCGAAGAATTTTCTCAAACTTCCTGGCTGCGATCGTGCCCATAGAAACGTGATCTTCTTTTTCTGCTGAGGTTGGAATGGAGTCCACACTCGCCGGATGGGCAAGCACCTTGTTCTCACTTACTAAAGACGCCGCTGCAACCTGCACAATCATGTGTCCGGAGTTCAAGCCGCCGTTTGGAGTCAAAAAAGCGGGAAGCTCGCTCATTTGCGGAGAAATCAATTTCGAAATACGACACTCACTGATACTTGCCTGAGAAGAAATTGCAATCCCAGCAAAATCCATAGCATGTGCCACAGGCATTCCATGAAAGTTTCCACAGGACAAAACCTTATTGTCATCAACAAAAACCAAGGGGTTGTCCGTACTCGAATTCGCCTCGGTCTCAAGAACTTTCACAATATAACGAAGGGCATCTTTAGCCGCGCCGTGAACTGCTGGCATACACCGAAGACTATAAGCATCTTGCACGCGATGATCGTCAGAAATGTGGCTTTGGCCGATCTCACTTTTTGTGCCCATGAGCTTTAAAAGATTACGCGCTGTTTTTGCTTCGCCAGGATGTGGACGAGTCGCACTGATCAGTGGATCAAACGGTTTGCGAGAACCGCGAAGACCTTCTAAGGACATTGCTCCCGCAAGATCTGCCATCCATAAAAGACGTCGAGCCTCCCAGGCAGCTAAAAGACCAATAGCCGTCATCACTTGGCAACCATTGATCATTGAAAGGCCTTCTTTAGCCCTCAACTCAAGAGCTTGAATTTTTTTCTCAGCCAATACGGTTTTCACCGAAACAATCTGACCATTTTGCCAAACCTCGCCCTCGCCGATTACGGCAAGAGCTAAATGAGCCAGCGGAGCCAAGTCACCACTGGCTCCCACCGATCCCTGACATGGAATTACAGGAATAATATCCATATTTAAAAACTCGAGGATCTTATCAACCACCACTGGGCGAATACCGCTATGTCCGCGAGCTAAGGCATTCGCCCGTAAAACCATCATTGCGCGTGACTGAGTTTTGGTGAAGGGCTCACCAACTCCAGCAGAGTGAGATCGAATCAAATTGCGTTGTAGTTTTTCAATATCCGAATCGGAAATACGTACAGAAGAAAAAGCACCAAAACCCGTATTCACGCCATATATTACCTCACCGTTTTTAATACGGCCCTCGATGTAATCGCGACTTTTTTGCATCTCCGTGCGGGCCTTTGCCGCAAGCTCTACCTTGATCTCAGGTTTATTTGCAATTTCATAAAGATTTTCAAGAGTGAGACTCTCACCTGTTAATACCAGCACAAAAGGAGCAAGTTCAGATTTTCCAGTGCTCATTTTTTAGATCCCATTTTTTTGCGACCGCCACCAAAGTGACGCTTTTTCGGGCCATAACCACCTTGTCTTTTTTCCATCGCAGCCTTTGCCTTACCAACACTTGTGACAGGGGCACTCTGGCTTTCTGCTGAGTGAAAAGGGTGATCTACGATCACGGTCACTGTTTGACGAGTCGTTTTCTCAATCGCGTACAAATAAGATTTTTCTTCCGCCGTGCAAAAGGCAATCGACTTTCCTTCAGCTCCGGCACGAGCCGTACGACCAATGCGGTGAACATAACTATCGGGCAGATGCGGAAGCTCAAAGTTGATTACGTGACTAATTCCATCTATATCCAAGCCGCGAGCAGCGATGTCTGTTGCGACCAAGACTCGAATTTTGCCACTGCGGAATTCCTCTAGCGCCCTTTGACGAGCCCCTTGCGACTTATCCCCATGGATACCAGCTGTTTGAAAACCTTGCTTGAGAAGTTTTTCAACGATGCGATTGGCACCATGTTTCATCTGCATAAAGACCAAAACTTTGTTCAAACTTCGATCTTTCAAAAGATGAATCAACAGATCAAGTTTTTTACTTTTATCAACAAACATCACGGACTGTTCAATTTTCTCCGCTGTAGTAGCCTGCGGAGTCACCTCTACTTTACGAGGCTCATGCAAAATGCGAGTTGCCAATTGCTGAACCTCACTTGGCATCGTCGCCGAAAAAAACAAATTATGACGTTTTTTTGGAAGCAAGGGAACGATGCGCTTAATATCTTGAACAAAGCCCATATCCAGCATGCGGTCGGCCTCATCAAGAACAAAAATTTCAATTTTATCCAGACGCAAATGCCTTTGCCCAAAAAGATCCATTAAACGACCAGGGGTTGCCACAAGCACATCCAGGCCGCCGGCCAGCTCACGAACCTGATTTCCTTGTCCAACACCGCCAAAAATTACAGAGTGTTTCATTTTTAAATGCTTGCCGTAGGTTACCAGGCTCTGGTGAATTTGGATTGCTAGCTCGCGGGTTGGAGTCAAAATCAAAGCCCTGGGGCACTTAGGCTCACGACGAATATGATTTTTTGCTAAAATTTGCAATATCGGCAAACAAAAGGCAGCGGTTTTGCCCGTTCCAGTCTGTGCCACTCCCAAAAGGTCATGCCCTTCAAGAATCAAGGGAATCGCCTGTACTTGAATGGGGGTTGGGGTTTCGTAACCAGCGTCTTTAAGAGACGCAAGAAGAGGAGCCACTAAGGGGAGATCAGTAAATTTTGCCATTGGCTATTCTTTTAGCAATAGCAGGCTAGGATTTCAATAAGTCGATAGCTTTTTTGTAATCATTGCGAAAGATATAACTTCCAGCGACCAAAACATCCGCATCTTTACAGTACGCCATGGTCTTTTCGTTCACGCCACCGTCAACTTCAATTAAGTAAGTGTGTTTGCGCTGCTCACGCACCTCTCGAAGAATTTTCATTTTTTCTACCTGATCCATCATGAAGCTTTGCCCGCCAAAACCCGGCTCAACCGTCATGACAAGAACAAGATCTACTTCGGATAAATAAGGCATGATTTCATCAAAGGAGGTTCCTGGTCGCAGTGTGATCCCCGCTTTGGCCCCCAAGTTACGAATTTGCCTCAAAACTTCCCGTGGCTTCTCGGTCGCCTCCACGTGAATCGTTAAATAGTCACTGCCCGCCCTGACGAACTGTTCAACATATCGCTCAGGCCTCTCTATCATAAGGTGGACATCTAAAGGCAAGGTGCTTACTTTTTTAAGTGATTCCACAACCGGAATTCCGATGGTCAGATTCGGCACAAAGTGACCGTCCATGACATCGACATGAACCCAGTCAGCACCGGCTAAAGCAATTGCCTTAAGTTCACTTTCAAGATTAGCAAAATCCGCTGACAAAATACTTGGCGCAATAAGCTTGGGTATAGTTTTAGGCGCCAAAACGGTCTCCTGACTTCAGAGAATGCCCTTTAAGAAAATCTTTCACCATCATCCGTTTGCGAGACTCCGGCTGCACTTCGTAAATATTCAAAGCTCCTGATCCACACTGAATAGTAATAAATTCCTGATTCACATCAAGCACGACTCCAGGCTCAAGATGTGTCCCAGATATTTCGCTGACTTTTGTTTTATGGATTTTTAATTTCTTAGCAGCCTCCAAAGTATAAGTTCCTGGCCCCATGGTCAGCGCCCGAATCTTATTGTGTATTTCCACGGCCGTTAGTTTCCAATTAATTTCACTTTCCGTCTTTTCAATTTTATAGGCATAAGTCACTTGAGATTCATCCTGAGGATGTGGCACTAAATTGCCGCGTAAATAGTCCATTAATTCCACGCGCAAAAGATCGGCTCCCAGAACTGCAAGTTTGTCATGCAATTCCATCGCCGTGATTTCATCATCCAATGGAAACCGGCGAATTCCGATGATATCACCAGCGTCCAATTTTTTTACAACTTTTTGCAAGGTGACCCCAGATTCCTTATCGCCAGCCTCAATACCTCGCTGAATGGGAGCCGCCCCTCGCCAGCGCGGCAAAACACTGCCATGAGCATTCACAGCTCCAAAGGGAAACATATCAAGAAATTCCTGGGTAAGAATTTGACCAAAAGCTACGACAACTGCAACTTCAGCTCCCCACTTTTTAATTTCTGCAAGAATCAACGGACTTTTTTTCAAAGTTTCAGGAGAGATCACCCGCAAGCCACGGGCCACAGCTAGGTTTTTCACGGGACTTGGAGTCAGTTGCATTTTACGACCTGCCGGCCGATCCGGCTGAGTTACAACTCCAACAATTTCAAAGTGATCGTCCTCGATCATAGCTTTTAAAGAAATTGTCGCAAAATCTGATGTTCCAAGGAAACAAACACGAACTTTACTCACACTTTAACGCTTTCTGCTTCCTCTTCTTCAACTTCTTCAACATCTTTTTTGTCTGGGTAACCGTATTTTTTGATTTGATTCTTAATCCTGTTGCCCTTGATAAAACTCAAGTGATCAATGAATAAGGTGCCCTCAAGATGATCCATTTCGTGCTGTATGCAAATCGCTAACAGACCATCAGACTTTACCAGAATCTCTTCGCCTTTTTCATTTAAAGCTTTGATCTCGACGTATTCAAAGCGCTCAACTGTTTCGTAATAACCAGGAAGACTAAGACAGCCCTCATCAAAGGTAGTTTTGCCCTCACCCTTAACAATTACTGGATTAATCAATACAAGTGGCTGGGTGATAGCTTGCTCTAGTTCCGTCATTTCGTCGTACTTATAGCGACGGCCTACTTTGTCCCGAGGCCGAGTATCAACAGCAAGCATGCGAATAAGTTCACCTACTTGCGGAGCTGCCAAGCCAATGCCCTGTGCGGCATACATTGTCTCAATCATATCCGCAGCAAGCTTCGTATGCTTGGCTGTGACTTTGTCCACAGCTTTAGAAACTTCACGTAAACGTGGGTCTGGGAATTTTAAAATTTCGAGAATCATACTTCGACCTCCGTGACGGCCTGCATCTTGGCTCTAAATAGCGGTAATACCTGATTATCTCTTAAGTCGCAACATAAAGAAATAGGCAAGACCACCCATCAATAGGTTAGGCGCCCAGGCGGCAAAAATAGGGCTTAAATGCCCATGAGTCCCCAAAGTTATGAAGGAACTAAGAAGTATCCAATAGGCAAATACCAGGGCAATGACGATTCCAACATTCATCATTGTACCCCCTGAGCGGGCTTTTCCCACGCTAAATGGGATTCCAAGAAGGCACATAACCAGGCCCGCGAAGGCAAAGCTATACTTGGAGTAATAATCGACCTCGTAACGAACGGTATCAAGGCCGGCCTCTTTATTGCGCTCAATAAACCTAGAGAGCTCTGTTTGATTTAGCATATCCGAAGTTTGACCTGAGGAGCGAAGGTCCTTTGCGTCTTCGTCCATGGCGATTTTCTTGGTTTTAAATTGACTGGTTAAAGGGAAACTCGAGTTGCCAGTGAAAAGAGTCACTGACCCATTAATCAGATTCCATGAGGAGCCCCGCAGCTCAACATTATCTGCCGTGATCATCTGTAACAGATCCCAATTAGGACTAAAAAAATACAAGGTCAAGCTTTGTGCTGTGTCCCCCTGAAGACTTAAAGTCTTAATGTTAAAAATGGCATTTTTCGAACGATACCAAATTTTATTGGTCTTCACGACTGAGAAAAGTGAGGGTTTCTTTTCGATATCATTATACAAAATAAAATTCTTTTTCCGTGCCATGGCCGGCCCCACACGATCCATGGTGACAAATACCACAGCTGAAATCACCATTACCCAAACCAATAAAGGAAGAGTAATTCGAAATAAACTCAGGCCCGAAGCAAAAAGCGCCACAAGTTCATTGGCTTTATTCATAGAGGAAATCGTCAAAATTGTGCCCAGCAAACAAGCGATGGGTAGCATCTTATTGAAAATTTCAGGCACATAGTAAATATAAAAATTAAATAAAACAGAGAGCGATAGCCCCTTGTGACTGACCATTGTAGACATCGCATCCACTGCAAGAAAAATCGTTACGAAGACAAGGCTGCCGCCAATAAAAAAAGCCCAGAATAAGCCAGAGACGTAACGATCGATTCGATTCATAAAACTATTATTGTTGACTCAAGACTAAATTCCTACTTTACTTTGCTTATGGCTTTACGCGTCTTATTAGCAGATGAAAGTTCCACCATAAAACGAGTTATGCAATTGGCCCTTCAAGATTTTAGTGTGGAGGTAAGGTCTGTTGCTGTGGGCCTTGATGTTTTGGAGGCAACAAAAGCCTTCAAGCCCGACGTCATTTTCGCCGATGTGCTTTTAGCCAAACGAAATGGCTACGAAGTCTGTGCGGAAATTAAAGCTGATGCAGAGACCAAAAATATTCCCGTCATTTTGATGTGGAGTAGTTTTATGGAAGTCGATGAATCCAAAATCTCTATGGCAGGCCCGAACGCCCGCCTTGAAAAACCCTTCGATGCCGAGGCTCTTCGCAAACTAATTCAGGATCTAGTACCAAAAACTCAAAACAACCCGATCAGCTCATATTTACAATTTCCAAAAATGCCGGAATTCAAAGAGGCCTCTATGCCGCCCCTCTCATCTAGGGCCTCAGAACCCAAAGCTTCAGGAAAAATTCCGGATACTACTCCGGTGAATTTTGATCAATTTGACCCGACAGCAGCAGAAGATGAAGGCCTCTACAATATTCCTGAAGACGGCACAATCTCTGGTGTCGCTCGCCCAGATAAGAATCTTATGAAAATAACATCAGACGAAGAGTTCACATCTGTCCCCTTAACCTCCTTTCAGCAAAAAAACCAACTTGAAAAAGACGATGGATGGCTGAACCAAGATTTGAAGAAATTCAAAATTAAAATGCCAACTGAAGACGCTAGTCCCACAAATGATGATGATTTTGCTAAGAAGTTTGTCATTCCACAGGATGATCTTGATAATGCGCACATTAAAGCTGATGGTGAGTTCGAAGAAATTCACTTTGGCAAAGATGAAACTAGAATTCAGATCACCCCTCGGCCCAATGCCACATCCCAAACAACACCGGACATAGAAATGATTGAGCGAGTCATTCGCGAAGAAGCTCGAGAAGTCATTGAAAGTATCTGCTGGAAAGTGATACCAGAGATAGCTGAACGAATCGTCCGGGAAGAGATCACTAAAATCCTCCGCGACGTCGAAAAATAAAACTAGATTTAATTAAAATTAGATGAGGTTGCTATGACTCTTATAGAATTGATCCGTGCAGCAATCAAAGAGGACATGCCATCTGGTGATGTAACCACAGAGGCCTTGGCTTTAAAACCTCGCCAAGGACGCTCTCGGTTAAAAGCTAAGGAAGACCTTGTCCTCTCAGGCGCCATGGCTTTTGAACAAACCATACTAAACCTTGAGCCTAACTGCAAAGTGAAGTGGCACTTTGAAGAAAGCGATTTGGTTTTAAAAAACCAAATTATCTGTACGGTTGAAGGCGATCTTGTCCAAATCCTGAAAGCCGAACGCGTTGCTTTGAATTTCCTGGGCCATCTTTCAGGTATTGCCACCATCACTCGCCATTTTGTCAATGCCCTTAAAGGCACAAAGACCCGGATTCTAGACACTCGTAAAACCACACCTGGATTTCGCGAGCTTGAAAAAAAAGCTGTAGTTCATGGTGGAGGCCTTAATCACAGAATGGATCTTTCTACGGCAATTTTAATTAAAGACAATCACATTGCAGTCATGAAGGGTATTGCGGCAGCTGTCAGCCGAGTGCGCGAACATAGCCAACTGCCAATTGAAGTTGAGGCAACAGACCTCGAAGATGTAAAAGCCGCTGTGGCCCAAAAGCCTCAACGTATTCTTCTCGACAATATGGATAACGATACCTTGAGAAAATCTTGTGCAATTATCCCTGATGAAATTGAAACTGAAGCCAGCGGCAATATGACTTTAGACCGCGTCCGTTCTGTTGCCGAAATCGGCATTGATTTTATTTCTGTGGGTGCCTTAACGCATTCTGCTCCCTGTGCCGATGTGAGTTTAGTTTTTGACTGGGAGAACTAATGCAAGATACTCCCTTAATCGATATTCGCCTGGGGACAATTACAAAAAAATGGGCTGAAAACAATCATCTCTTTGTTCAGTATGAAGCGATTATGACCAGCACCAATGATCGCGCCAAAGAGCTCGCCTTTGATGAATCCCTTCTCAAGGAAGGGCTATGTCTGTTTTTAACGGACCAACAAACAGCGGGTCGCGGTCGGGGGAAAAACCTTTGGCTAGGATCAAAACCCGGAAGCATGCTGCTAAGTTCTTGGAGCTATTTACTCAATGTTAAGCCCCAACCAACCACGTCCTGCCTTGTAGGTCTTGCGGTTTACCGCGCGCTTTCAACAACTTGGCCTTTTCTGAACTGGAACCTCAAAGCTCCGAATGACGTCTACATTGGTGATAAAAAAATCGCTGGTATTTTACTAGAATCCATAATTCAAGGGGATGAAGTCCGTCTAATTTTAGGCATTGGAGTCAATGCACTGTCATCTCCAGAGGAAATAAATACTTCGAGTTCTATCTTAAAGTCTCTTCCTTCCGGAGTTCCACTTCTCGGGCAAGATTGGACAGCATGCTTGGATCGCTTGATATTTGAAATGACCGATGCGGTCTCTCATTGTGAAGATCCGCTGAGCCCCTCAGATCAGCGATCTCTATTGATGGCTTTAAATGCGCACCCTTTGCTAAAAGAAAAATATATAGGACTCGAAGCTAATGGCACTTTGATTATGAATAGTGGCAAAAAAATCAAATGGCAGGAGATTTAAATGGCGCTCACAACGACACCTTACCCGGAAATCGGCTTAGATTGCCCTGACTTCACCTTGCCCGCAGTGGATGGGAAGACGTATTCGCTAACAGATTGTGCTATGGGAACTCCTTTGGTTGTGATGTTTATTTGCAATCACTGTCCTTATGTTAAGGCTATCGAAGACCGTTTGATTCAACTAGGTCATGATCTTAAGGCTTTGAACGTGCCTGTGCTTGCGATTTGCTCTAATGATGAAAAAACTTATCCAGAAGATAATTTTGAAAATCTCAAAAAACGATGGAAAGAAAAAGCCTATCCCTTCCCCTACCTTCATGACAAAAATCAGCAGGTCGCAAAACACTTTGGTGCTCTTTGCACGCCTGATTTTTTCGTTTATGACCGTCAACATAAGCTGGCTTATCGTGGACGCCTTGACGATTCTTGGAAAGAGCCAAGCAAGGTGACCCAGCGTGAACTCTTTGAGGCAGTGAAACTCTTGGCCAGCGAAAAGCCCGCCCCACAACAACAAATCCCTTCAATGGGATGTTCCATTAAGTGGCTGTAATATGAGACTATTAAGAAGTTTATTGATCGCTATTTTTTTGGTTATACTCACTATCGGAGCTTGGTTGTTTTACTACTTAGGCGCCTTCAAACCTGTCGACATTACAGAAATACAAAAAGCGCCGATGAAAATGATCTACAAAGATCATACAGGCTCATATCATAAAATTGTGACCGTGATTGAAGAGGTCGAGACTTGGGCAAAAACTCATAATATCGACTGTACCGAATCTTTTGGTGAATATATTGATGATGCCACTGTAGTTGAAGAACCTCGCCTGCGCAGCCGCGGAGGCTGTATCGTAAAAGACTTACCTGTGAATCTTCCCAAGGATTTCAAAACCCGCGAAATACCAGCACGTAAATATGTAATGGCAATTTTCGATGGCTCACCTGGTATTGGCCCGATGAAGGTGTACCCAAAAGCCGAAAGCTATATGCGTAACCACCAACTCACAATGGATGGATCAGTGATTGAGATCTATGTCGTCCATTCAAAAAAAACCATGACAACGACATATCTCTTCCCTCTAGCTGAGGTCCCCCAAACTCACTGAATATCGTACTGAGCCGTTACCTCAACACGGACCTTCACCTGACCAGCCATGATCTCTGTGTTGGCCCCGCCGCCGGCATCATAAGCCATAGCCTTCATCATGCCACTTCTTATAGGCATTGGACTATTACTGGCTGCAACTCCGTGACTAAGCATCGAAACGCCTTTGATTTTTACATTTGCCGCTTTTGCGAGCTCATCAGCCTTCAGGCGTCCATTTTTAACCGCATCACCTAGGGCGGCCAGCTCCAACTGCTGGCGCTTATCCGTGTCCCATTGAATTGAGTTTACATTCACACCGGAACTGTTTTTAGTAGCAGACATCACCACAGAATCTAGGAGTGCGCCCAGCTCCTCAGTTTTTTTCAAAGTTACTCTCAACGTTTGTAAAGCCTGGAAGCCCACCATTTTATTTTGTTGGGTTTTCTGATCATAAATGTATTCGGGATTCAAAGAGTAGTTCTCGGTCTGTATGTCTTCTTTTTTAATTTTGAAAGCATCCAAAGTCTTTTTAACTTTTTGAAACTCAGTAGCATTGAGGCTCTGCGTCTGCTTGGCACTGGTCCCTTTACTCCACACCTCGATGTTAAGAGAAACCAGATTTGGCTCCGCAGTCTTCTCAGAAAAACTCGAGACCACGATAAACCTTTCTTCTGCAAAACTTGTCGCGGACATCGCAAATGAAAAAACTAGGCCAAGTGCCACAAAAAAACTTCTGAAACTTTTCATAAAACTCCCGCTGTTTTTATACGAATTAAGTTCAATGCGGAGCCTGCCTTGAACCAATTGATTTGCTCAGCGATATAGCTATGTTTCAACTCGATGGTCTCTTTTGATCCATCTTTATGTTTGATTTCCATTTTCACGCTTTTACCAGGAGCCATGTTCGCCAAATCAAGCAAAGACACATGATCATCTTCTTTGATTTTTTCGTAATCCGCAGGAATCGCGAAAGTCAGAGCCAAAACGCCTTGTTTTTTTAAATTGGTCTCATGGATACGCGCAAAGGACTTCGTCACTACCGCCGTACATCCCAAAAATCTAGGCGACATTGCTGCATGCTCGCGAGAGGAACCTTCGCCGTAATTCTCATCTCCGATGATCACCCAGCCTTTGTGGGCTTTTTGATACTCACGAGCGATTTTTGCAAACTCTTGGCCGGTTTGGCCAGTGATTTGGTTTTTACCTTTACCGATTTCAGCTGTGAAAGCATTATCAGCACCCAAAAGCATATTGTTAGAGATATTGTCCAAGTGACCGCGGTATTTCAACCACGGACCACCGGGGCTGATATGGTCCGTTGTACATTTGCCTTTTGCTTTGGCAACCACCAGTTGGTCAACGAAATCCCGACCATCCCATTTCGTGAATGCTTGCAACAATTGCAAGCGATCTGACGTTGGGCTCACCGCCACTTTTGCAGTACTGCCTTCTGGCTTTTGATAACCTTCGGTGTCTGGAACAAAGCCTTTTGCTGGAAGCTCAGGAGCCTCCGGTGCCTTCAATTTCACTTTGCCTTTTGGCGTCTCAAGCTCATCTAACAACGGATTGAAATCCAAGCGGCCCGCCAACCCCAAAGCCATCACTAATTCCGGAGAGCCAATAAATGCCAAAGTCTCAGGGTTCGAATCATTACGACCACGGAAGTTACGGTTGAAAGAAGTCACAATTGTGTTCTTCTCGCCGTTTTTGACATCGTCACGTTTCCATTGGCCTATGCAAGGACCGCAGGCATTAGCCAAAACCGTGGCACCCACTTCGTTCAAAATAGCCATTTGACCATCCCGCTCGATGGTATTTTGGATTTGCGTAGACCCGGGACTTACTAAGAACGGCTGTTTCATTTTCACGCCGTTATCCAAAGCCTGTTTTGCCACAAAGGTCGCGCGACCGATATCTTCATAGGAAGAGTTCGTGCAAGAGCCCACCAGTGCTGAAGACAATCTTGTTGGCCAACCCCTTTCCACAGCTTCTTTGGCAATCGCAGAGATCGGGCGAGCAATATCGGGAGAATGAGGTCCCACCAAGTGGGGCTCCAAAGCCGAAAGATCAATTTCATATACTTCGTCATAATATTTTTTAGGATCTTGAGCCACCTCAGGATCTGCCGTGAGAAGATCCATATTTTGATCAGCCACTGCCGCAAGCTCTGCCCGGGCTGTGGAAGCCAAATAGGCTTTCATCCGTTCGTCATATGGAAACACCGAGCAGGTGGCCCCGAGCTCGGCCCCCATATTTGTGATTGTACCTTTACCAGTGCAGGAAATGGATTTCGTGCCCTCGCCAAAGTACTCCACGATTTTGTCCGTTCCACCTTTTACCGTAAGCATTCCACACAGTTTCAAGATCACGTCTTTGGCTGAAGTCCAACCGTTCATTTTACCTTTAAGGTGAACACCAATAAGTTTTGGATTTTTTACTTCCCATGCAAGACCTGACATGACGTCAGAAGCATCAGATCCCCCCACGCCAATCGCACACATTCCCAAACCACCTGCATTCGGCGTATGAGAGTCCGTTCCAATCATTAAGCCCCCTGGGAACGCATAATTTTCAAGGATCACCTGATGGATGATCCCAGCTCCCGGTTTCCAGAAACCAATATTGTAACGTGATGTGGACGTCGCTAAGAAGTTGAAAACTTCTTCATTCACTTTGTTTGAAGACGCCATGTCTTCGACTTTGCCATGATAAGCCTGGATCAAGTGATCACAGTGAACTGTTGAGGGAACAGCGGCCTCTTCTTTTCCTGCCAGCATAAATTGCAAAAGCGCCATCTGGGCTGTTGCATCTTGCATCGCTACGCGGTCAGGACGTAGCTGCAAAAAAGAAGAACCACGAACAAGCTCTTGATTTTGTGGATCATCTAAGTGCCCGAAAATAATTTTTTCCGCCAAAGTCAACGGACGGTTAAGGCGCTTACGAACAATTGCCAAGCGCTCTTTAGATTTTGTGTAAACATTTTTGACCATTTCTGGAGTGGTCTCGATTTTTGCCGACATAAGAGCCTCTTTCGAGTTGATTTAATTAACATAATTTTGACGTTTTTCATGTTAATGAGAATCATCTGAAAGCTCAATCCTTAGAATGGCTTACGCAAAGGGTCGATGTCGGCTGATCTTAACGAAAATCGCTAAAGTCATCACTGGAATCGGACTCTGGCATAGCCGACATTGGCGCAGACGGGAAGCTGGACACCGCGCTTGCATGGAGCTTTTTGAGGTCTTTCCTCAGCTGAGGGCAGCTGGCCGCCTTATCCATTGCCCGAAAAAAGTCCTTAGCCGTAACTATGCGCATTTCATAAGCGGCTTGAAGATCCTGAAAAACTGATCTTGTCGACTTATCCGCGTTGATGCACCTCATAGATTGCTGATCACTCAGTTTCCCTTGAGCAACAATTGACACTAACATAAGAAGCAAACCGAATAACTTTTTCATAAGTCCTCCACCGCCGGGCAAATCATTAGCAAACTAAGTGACATGCCAAATGGAAGCAAATGGCTTTTAAGCGACAAAACCGCGAATCGATACGCCAAAAAGCGTCACCATAAGAATCTCTTATAGATCTAATCCAAACAATCGTCTTGAGAAGATCCTGGAATTCTGATGAAAAGGATATCGGGAAAAGGGAGGGGCTCATGAAACAGTCAATACTTAAAATAAGCTTACTAGCTGGTGCTCTTATATTTACAGCTTGCTCAAAGATGCATATGGGTGATGCTGGCTCATCTAGCTCTAGCAACGGAATTATCGGCGGCAACGATGTTGCCGCAAACGACGACATCTCTAAAACCACAGTGCAAATTTATACGATCCAAACCCAACGTGATAACTTGGGGCACACCTCCATTTCTGGCGTTGCCGGATGCACAGGTTCAATCCTTGCTAAGGATATCATCCTCACTGCCGCACATTGCACGACCGAGAACCCTAATTACATCATTCTGTATTTTTCAGCTGTGCCGCCAAAAGACATGCGAGCCTTTCTTAATTCCATTCCAAGCAATCCGCTGGTTCGACGTGTGACGGGCGGCAAAGTGGGTGACAACTGGCCAAAACTTACCGCAGGCAAGACAACTGACTGGGGGGACATTGCACTCTTGAAATTCCGGGGCGGCCTTCCCGCTAGCTATAAAACAGCACAGCTTTTGCCAGAGAATATTGCATTACATGCTCAGCAATCAATCACTCTCGCTGGCTTCGGCATTACCGACGGCTTAAAAGAGACTCCGCCAACGAGTCTTTTAAAAGTAGACGTCGACATTCTTGATCCGAACTTTAGCAAAAGCGAAATGATGTTGGATACTCGGAATGGAAAAGGACCTTGCCATGGAGACTCTGGCGGGCCGGCTTATGTCTCTGTGAATAATCAGCGCTATGTTGCCGGGACCACCAGTCGCGCTGATGATAAAACCGATCCAAAAGGCCTTTGCATAGGCGATACAGTTTATACTAAAGTTCAGCCATACGCGGCTTGGATTGAGAACTCGATGAAAATTCTGCAATCACCGAAGTTCAAACCCGTGATGATCCCCCAACCTCGCGGCTAAGGGGGCCGACGGACACGATATTTAACGAGCGCCTGAGTTCATTTTTTTTAAAATACGTTTCAAAATAAATAAACTTAGGCGTTGAAGAGGATTCTTAAAACCCCAGGGCCTCCATGTTTTAATAAATCTATATGAATAAGCATCAAATTGATATGCAACAGGTGCTGAGTTTATATTTTTTCTTTTTAGCAAAATCTTTAAGGCCTCTGTCGAAGCAGCACCTGCACACATTTGGCAAGCACTAGCTGTGGAGGGGCCTTTCTTTTCATGTATATTTACTGAGCTGGGGTCTACTAAATATTTTCTGTGCAACATCCTCGGAGCCATCCCCAGCAAGAAACGAATCGACTTTTCAGTATCGTTATTGGCTTTAGAAAAGCCAAAATATTGATCGTATGTCATTCTGCCTGGAAGAAAATTTACCACAGCTGTCCCCATTCCTAATGGACCGGCTATCACAATTGGTATATTTTTTTCTTCGCAGGCTTTATAAACTAGTTCTCGAGCCCCCATCGCGAATACATCAATTCCATCGACATACACATCTACATCTTTTAAAAACTCATCAATATTTTTATTAGTTACACCATGAGCAAAAATATTTAAATCTAAGCCAGGGTTTATTAATAAAGCTTGTTCAGCCATAACTTTGACTTTTTCTTTATTAACTGTGCTCATATTTGCGCCTGCTTGACGATTGAAATTTACAATGTCAAAAGCATCCATATCAGAAATATTAAATTTACCAATACCAAGACGAGCCAACGTCAGCAAATAAATACCACCGACGCCGCCCATGCCCGCGATTGCAACGCGGGAGGAACCTAATTTTTTTTGCTCGTCACGAGTCACCCAACCGATATTTCTGGAGAAGGCTTGATCATAATTAAAATCTGGCATTTTTTATTCCCTGCTGAGATATAAAATTTGGATTTGTCTCAAAAAGAGACTTCATTTTATTTTAATTTTAAATTTAAGTAAACTCGCAAATAGTCGATAAGTACTATGGTGACATAAGTCGAGGCTTTAATGGGAAAATTAAAGAACATTATACTCAATAAACTACCGAATTGGATATGCTACCCGCTTATCCGCGAATTTATGGACGTAAACATTGAGCCTCCTGGCGGATTGGAAATAAAACTAGCTTCAACAAAAGAAGAATTGCTGGAATCATTTCGGATTCTACATGATGCATATGTAGAGCACGGGTATATGAAAGCTAGTTTTAACGGGAAAAGAATTATTAAGCATTTCTGTTTACCAACAACCTCGATAATTGTAGCGAAAATTGACGGAAAAGTAGTTGGAACATTGTCCATAATTCAACGAACAAGTCTAAAATTGCCTTTTGAAAATTTATACGAGATCCCAGAAGAGGAAAAAAAAAGAAGGATTGCAGAGGTCTCCTCCTTAGCCATTGATCGGAATTATAGGCTCAAGGGTGGGGCTATCTTTCTACCGATGTGCAAGTTTTTTTATCAATACGTCGCTAATTATCTGTATATTGATCGCGTGTATATCTCCGTGACCCCACAAGCCAGTAAGTTTTATGAGTCTATTTTACTATTTGATCGCGTTACCCCCAAACCACTTAAGTATACCTTTGTTGATGTCAGCGTTGTTGTCTTAACCGCAGACTTGGCAGATCTTAAAAAACGCTTTGACAAAGTGTATTCAAATAAATCGGACAAAAAAAATCTATACAAGTATTTTGCTGAAACCATGTTGGATTCGTTGCTGTTTCCCGAAAGAAGTTTTTACAAATTTTTTGACAACATATTGTCAGCCGAACTTATAACTGAATTTTTCGTCAAGGAATCAAACATATTAGAAAATATGAGTGTCGATGAAAAAAAATCAGTATCAGCTTTCCTGCCAACGGAACAATTCCAGGAAGCCCTTTGGGGACGCTTTGGAGCAAATAATGTACGCGGCCAAAGATTTTTATCCAAGCTATTGGTTGATTGGGCGGACACCATCGTTGACGTGTCCCTGGTTGGCCTGCGGGCCGTAAATCCAAAGAAGATAACAAATCAAATGTGGCTTGATGTTTCCGTGTCGTCTCATGAGATTGCAAAAATTCAAATTGAAATTGTATGGATAGACACTGAGCAACGTCAAGTGGGGCTAAAAATCATTCAAAGCAACGACACCTGGAAAGACTACATTTCCTATCTAAGTGATGATTTTAGCAGTTCCAATCACGACAATAACATTCAGAAAAAAACAAAAGCCTCCTAGTCGCAGCTAAGTGCAAGTTGTCTCCTTAGACATAAGAACCGCGTTTGATTTTCTCGAGAATGATCTTCTCAGTTTTGATGGGATCGTTTGGATCCACGGAAAAATAACTTTGTTGCTCACAACGAATCTTTTCTTTGATTAAAAATCGGAGGATATCCGAAAGCTCTTTATTTTTCTTATCCAAGAAAAAGGGATCATTTTCAAGAACGTCTTTGGCTTTTTTTAAAGCGCGAGCCTCGGCCGGATCTGACTCCTTCACTTTGTAATGGGGAAGATCATACTTCTTCACGTCCTCTGGCAAGACGCCTAAAAATCTCACATTCGGAGCCGAAAAATCGGCATTCCGAATTAAAGACGCCGCTGATCCTGCTTTCAAGGTACGGAAAATATTTTGCATAGTATAAGCATCCAGATCGCCGAAGAAATACATTGGAACGTCGAGTTCATCTTGGATCAACTTGCACCATCCACGAACACCATTTGATGGAACCCCTTGCGCGCCCATTAAAATACAGTTGTTACGTTTAGTAAAACCCATAGTCATCAAGGTATTTGCGGTACCTTCAGACTCCACCACCAAGCAGAAATCAATTTTCTTTTTGGCTTTTAGTCTTAAGCTTTGCGGCTTATTTTTTGGCTGGTAAGGGGAAGTTCCCAGCGTGGAAAGATCCACCGTCGCTTTTTCACCATCTGCCATGGTTTCAGTCACCACCAGCTGTTGAGAATAAGTCTGCCCACCGCGATCATTGGCAAAACAGTTTAATTCCTCGCGGTAAACTTCAAGCATGTCACCGATAAAATCAACTATGGAATCGGACTCCGTCTGATCGTCGAAATCCAAGGGCTTCAGACGGGAATTGCCCTTAATCAAACCTTTGCTAATGTAGTACAGCTCCCTCTTTGTATTCACTGAGCCGATTTTCAGATTTCGCAGAAGAATTTCAAGCACGAAAACCACTCGGGCCAACTTTTGCACTGAAGAAACATTCAATTCGGTGCGAACAACTTTATCTCCAGGAGTCAAATAACCAACTTTAGAGTTGTAAAATGAGTTGTCCAAAGAGGTCTTGACGGCCTCAAGTACAGGGCGCTTCGAGTTCTCAAGGTCTTTAAGCATTCTCTCGGCCAAAATTTTGGCCTCTCTAGGAATATCAATTTTGAGTTCACGAATAGCTATGAGCTTTGCCATTATTTGCCACCCTTCTTAGTGCCAGATTTTTTAGTAGTGGTTTTTTTTGCAGATGAAATAATATCTTGCTCTTCTTCCTGCTCCACTTCACTTTCGTGGCCAACGCCCTTCTGGCGTTCCTTTTTTTTCTGCGCTAAAAGTTTGCTTTCCGCATCTTCCAAGTCAGCAATCGCCGCCTGTGAATCGCGACCAAGAAGCTTTTTAAGACCTTCTTCGGCTTTTTTCTTGCGCGCCTCATTGGCTCCGACGATACGAGCCAAGCTCTCAACCAAAATAGGCCCAAATTGCTCAATGTGAGCTAGTTTCCTCTCGAGATCTGCCTCTTTAGATTCTTTTTTGATATGACGAGAAAGTTTTTGACCAGCTTGAATCAATGCCAAACGAATTTCAGCCACGAGCTCTTCGGAGGCATCAATAGTTTCTTTCGATGCATTTTTAAACTTAATAAATGGCGATACGACAGAAACGGCAAAAATGTAAGGCCCAATTGGCAAACTATCCTTTGGCTGTTGAAGCCCGTAAGCCTTCCAGTTTACAGACTCAATGGCCCATGTAATTGCACAACCTGATTTATCAAACTGCAATGGCACACGATTGGCAAACCGAAGCAATTGAACTGGGGAATCGAGTTCCATCTGGCGTGTTTTAAAACGCGCCAAAGCAACCTCCACCACCACCGGTTTAAAATCACAAATGCAGGGTTTACGAGTCACAACTGCAAAGAAATCAACTTCTCCAAGACGCTGAATGGATTTAGAAAGAGACTCTTCGCCCACTGTTAAAACCGACTTCGTACTAGGTGCCATTAAGTCAGTGGCTTGTACTGCTTGAAATGCTTTTTTAAAATCTTCCTCACTGAGTGACGTGATGGGTTTCTCAACCAAGCCTTTTGGCAATCCGTTTTTCACGAAGTCTTTGATTGATTGATCAGAAATGCGCGAGAAGCCCGTTTTAAGAAACTTTGATAAAGATACTTTACCAAACAAAGTCGCATGAGTGATGAACTCCCCTAGCTTGAAAGTATGAGGATGTGGCAGAGTTGCTTCTGGCAATTCCGGAGATTCATTGCTGACACGAGGGATGGAAATGAAGTCATTTTCAGCCAATTTGTATGTAATTGACATATGTGGATTCACGAGGACTGTTCCCTCGATATAAGTTACAAGACCACCATCACCATTGAGCTGAATACGACCGTCTAGTACGAATTCAACACGAGTTCCACTGGAGCGGTCCCAATCCATAGTTTGTTTGTTCTTCAAGATACCTGTATTTGATTTGATATCCACATCCACTTGCGCAGACATGGCTTTTCTCATACTTTTTGTCTTTGAGATTACTTGCACACCACGAGCATTGGTCATTTGAGCCCATGTTGTCGCTGCTGAGATACCTATTCCCTGTTGACCACGAGAACACTGTCCTCGACCAAATTTTGAAGATGCTAAGTACTCTCCATAAACCTTTGCAAGATCTTCCCCATCAATGCCCGGGCCATTATCTTCGACAACAATTCGAATAAGATCTGTATTCTTTGTCGAACCAATTCCAACTTTTGCAACTTCAATTAATATCTCAGGTAAAATTCCTGCTACCTCGCAGGCGTCTAATGAGTTATCTACGGCCTCTTTCAAAGTCGTCAAAACTGCCTTCAAAGGAGAGGAAAAACCCACCTGCTGTAGGTTTTTTGCAAAATATTCGGCTGTACTACTTTTGGTAATTTTACTCACAGCTGCTTTATCCCTTTTAATTTCAACAGGTTATATCCAAGGTCAAACATGGACCTAAGGAACACATATTTCTAGGTTAAGCCTATTGCGTGGTGTTAAAGCAAGGCTTTTGAAGTCTTAGCTTATTTTTTAAGCATGCGCTGCGTCTTATTTAGACCCATCATCGCCCCTACCATCGGTCCCATTTTTTGCTATGTTTTCCATGGTAAGTTCGACAGACATCTTATGGCCCTTTTTAGAGTTGCAGTCCTTACAAGAGGGAACACAGTTCTTTTTATTGGATTTGCCTCCCCGGACAATGGGCGTCAAATGATCCATTGTAAGCTCTGATGGCTTAAAGCTTCCCTTGCAGTGATAGCAAGTTCCCGTCCCCAATTGCTGCCTCCACCACTGACTTTGGCGCAATTCACGGGCTTTCGCTTTTTCGCGTTTTTGATGCTCAGGGCTTGCAGCTTGAAAAAAGATACTCATACTAGCAAAAGCTTATATCACAAGGAGCCACTATGACCAAAACAGAAGTTGCAACACTTGCCGGAGGATGCTTTTGGGGTATGGAAGATTTATTAAAAAAACTTCCCGGGGTTCTTGATAGCGATGTGGGCTATACTGGAGGCAGCACTCCAAATGCCACCTATGAACAGGTTAAAACTGGCAAAACCGGACATGCAGAGGCCGTGCAAATTCAATTCGACCCAAAGATCCTTAGCTATGAAGACATACTTTTGTACTTTTTTAAGATCCATGATCCGACTACCGCCGAACAACAAGGCAACGATCTTGGCGACCAATATCGTTCGGCAGTTTTCTATGATAGCGAAAGTCAGCGGGAAGTTGCCGAAAAGGTCATTGCTCGCGTAGATAAATCCAAGGCCTGGAAGCTTCCCCTTGTCACCACGATAAAGCCCTTGGAAAAGTTTTATCGAGCGGAGGATTACCATCAGGATTATTTAGAAAAACACTCCAATGGCTATACCTGCCATTTTTTGCGAAATATTAGTTTTTAATTCGAAGCTTGCAAGTTCAGAATTATTTTCCGCTGGGATAATAAAGGCGGTTATCCCACATGCCTTCGTTAAAATATTGAATAGATGCCTTGAGGCGCTCCTCTAGATGATGACGACGGTCTTGAAGTCCCAAGAACGGAACTTTTTCGAAGGGGTCTTGGATCTTGTACATTTTCATTTCCGTGCCGACAAACCAATCTAAAAAATAATCATCCGCTACCAGGAAATACCTGCCATCGAGATAAAGAGTTGCCGTACGCTCTCCAGGAATAAAAACCGAACGGCTCAGATAATTTTCTTCTTTATTTTCCAAGTCTAGAAAGTCCATTATAGAAGGTAAAATATCAATTTGTTGAACGACTTGATCTCGATTGATCTCTTTGGGCCACTGGTAGTTCGGATGATAAAATAAAATTGGAACCCGGAAGCGTGAGAGTTCGTTTTCGTTCTCTGGTCTATAATTAAAGCCCGTATGATCTGCGGTAATCACAAAAAGGGTATTTTGGTACCAAGGTTCTTTAGCGGCTTCTTCAAAAAATCCTTGCAGAGAGTAATCCGCGTAAGCAATGCTCTCGAGAATTTCATTGGGACCCTTTGGGAATTTTCCTTTGTACTGATCGGGAATTCTATAGGGATTATGAGAGCTCAGCGTAAATACTGTCACAAAAAATGGCTGGCTCATTGTATTGATTTTTGTTTTCATAAATTGCAAGAAAGGTTCATCAAAAATACCCCAAGTACCATCATTTTGACTCGCATCCGGAAATTCATTGGCTCCGTAATAACTATCAAAGCCCGCACTCTTAGCGAAGGAATCGAAATACATCGTACCATTGTTGCCACCGTGGAAGAAGCTTGTTGGATACTTTTGACTCGTCAACATGCTTCCTAGGCCTACGAAATAATTCGATGAAAAGTGCGAGGAAATAAAAGGCTCATTCATCATTGCCGGAATTCCTGCCGTCACCGCAGCAACGCCCTCGATGGATCTTCTTGCATTGGCAAAACCATTTTTAAAAAATAAGCTTTTCCGAGCTAGAGAATCCAGAAACGGAGTGAAGCCCTTGCCTCCATTGACTTCCCCCATGTACTCAAGACTAAAGCTCTCAAGAATAATCACCACCACATTTTGAGATTTTTTCATTCGGCGCCCCGATAAAAGCGAAGGCACTTTGCTTGCTCCGTTCAGGTGGCTCAACATCTCATTCCGATCTGCAAAATAAACGTCATGAGACAGGCTTTCAGCTCCATAACTCTTGATGAAGGTAAATGTGGAATTTAGAATCAAGTTATTAAGAATAGGGGCTACAAAAACATGGGCGTTAACAATGTTCAGAGGCTTTTTCTGTAAGCCACCACGAATGCCAATCACCACTGTCACTAGAACTAAAAAGACCGCAATGATGTAATAGGGGATTTCCCTACTAGACGAAAATAAATAAATACGTCTTGAGGGGCGGTGAAGAATTTTCCAAACGGCCCAAACAAAAAAGCCCATGGCGCTAAAATTAATCACCGCCAAATGCCAATAAGAGCCCAAAATACCAGCCAATTTACTGTCCATCTCTCCGACAACAAAAAGCGCATCATAAGAAAAGCGCCGACCTACAAAATTGATGAACTCAGTGTCTCCTAGATTCATAATCATAAAGGCCAAGAAAAATGGCGCATAAAGCCAGAAGGCCACGGTTTCCCAGGCTCTATGGCGTTTTTCAGACCAGGGCCAAAAGCTCCATAAAATCACTGGAACTAAACTCATACAGATAGCGGAAATATCAAAACGAAAACCTAGGAAAAAGGCCCAAAGAATGTCCAGATTCTCTTTGGATTTATAATGAGGCCAGTTCCATATCAGAAACTCCATCCGAGCGAAGAGATAAAACAATACTGAAAGGGCTACAAGACCCAAAAGTTTTTCAAAACGACGTAAAAATTCAGCCATTTCTAACTCTTACATCCGCGAGAAGCCCGCTGTCACCTGCTCAGTTAGCACTTGCGCCAAAACTAAGCTTCTGGTAGTTATTTTAGCTATGACATCACAAGAAATGAAAGCTCGTTTAATCAGTGTTTATCCCGATGGCAATATTGAAATCTATGACACCACCGGAACCCAGGATCATTGGGAGGTCAGTGTTGAAAGTAAGGCTTTTGCAAGCCTCAGCCGCATTCAACAGCACCAGCATGTTATGGCTGTCTTTGGCCCTGAACTTAAAACTGGCGAAGTCCATGCCCTTTCCATTAAAACTAAAGTGAAAATATAAAATCTATAATCCTATTTTGGAGGACTGAATGTCTGCAACTCATGAACGTATCGAAAAACTTTTGAATGAAAACAAAGTCGTGCTTTTTATGAAGGGCACACAAAGCTTTCCAATGTGCGGGTTCTCTTCACGCGCGTGCTCCATACTTCAAGACATGGGAGTCAAATTCCATGGCGTGAATATTCTTGAGGACGAAGACCTTCGCCAAGGAATCAAAGAATACGGTAACTGGCCAACAATCCCTCAGCTTTATATCAACAAGCAACTCGTTGGCGGAAGTGATATCATGATGGAAATGTATCAAAACGGCGAACTTCAAGAACTCGTGAAAAACTAGCACTCATGAGATGCAATGTTGCCCTTTGGGACCGCATTCTAAGATTTATCTTTGGTGTCGGTTTTTTCGCCTATGCCGTTGCCGGCGGTCCAGCGTGGGCTTTTGGCGGTGTGTATTTGATTTTTACTTCTGCCTGGGGCTTTTGCCCCTTGTATGCAAGTTTGAAAATTCGCACACTTCGGGAAGAAAAGAGATCGCCACGCATCAATCCTTTTGAGGAACAATCATGATTCATCAGCTTCCCGAGCTATCAAGGCTCCTTCCACAAGATCAAATAAAAACTGATCCTGAGTCTTTGAAGTACTACGGAAAAGATTGGTCTACATACTTTGATATTAATGCATCTGCAATTCTCTTTCCTTGCACGACGGAAGATGTAGTCAAAATTGTTCGATGGGCTCGCGAACATAAAATTTCGTTAGTGCCTTCTGGTGGTCGTACGGGTCTGAGCGGGGCTGCCGCAGCAACCAAAGGCGAAGTGATTATTTCCTTTGAACGAATGAATCAAATTCTGACTTTTAACCCCGTCGACCAAACGGTGGTTTGCCAAGCTGGTGTCGTCACTAAAGCATTGCAGGAATTTGCGCTTACCAAAAACCTTTATTATCCAGTAAATTTTGCGGCCAGCGGCTCTTCGCAGATTGGCGGAAATATTGCGACAAATGCAGGTGGTATCAAAGTTTTGCGCTATGGCCTGACTCGTGATTGGGTTGCCGGCTTAAAGGTTGTCACGGGTTCTGGTGAAATCATGGAGCTCAACAATGCTCTAGTGAAAAATGCCACAGGATTAGATTTTCGCCATTTATTCATTGGCAGCGAGGGCATACTTGGTTTTATCACCGAATGCACAATGCGTCTGGCTCCGCCACCGCCCCCTATGAAGGTTATGGTTCTTGGAGTCCCAAGTCTTGATGCAATAATGAAAATCTTTGCGCAATTTAAAAGTAATACGACAGTTGTGGCCTTTGAAATGTTCTCGGACAAGGCATTAAAACATGTATTGGACAACACGGCTCTTCCTCGTCCTTTCGAGACTGAAACTCCATTTTATGTTTTAACAGAAGTGGAAGCTCGCAATGAAAAAGAAGAGGGGCTCGCTTTGGATGTATTTGAAAGGTGCTTACTCGAGGGCTGGGTTTCTGATGGCGTCATGAGCCAGTCAGAAACACAGGCAGCTGCTTTCTGGCGCTTGCGTGAAGATATCAGTGAGTCTTTATCAAAGCACACTCCTTATAAAAATGATATCTCTGTAGCAATTTCTCAGGTTCCATCCTTTATGAACGAACTTGATGGTATTCTCTCTAAATCTTATCCAACGTGGGAAGTTGTTTGGTTTGGTCACATTGGTGATGGCAACCTGCATATTAATATTTTGCGCCCTATAGGGCTTCAAAAGGAAGACTTCATCAAAGAATGCCGCAAGGTTGATATCTTAGTTTTTGAAGCTGTCATGAAGCACAAGGGTTCCATCTCCGCTGAACATGGTGTCGGCTTGACCAAAAAACCGTTTTTGAGATTCACCCGTTCTCAAGCTGAAATTGAAATAATGAAGGGAATCAAAAAAGTTTTTGATCCCGATAATATTATGAATCCTGGCAAGGTCATCGATCTTTAGTAGACCACGCGAGTACGGATACTACGGCTTAGTTTTTGAATTTCATCAGCCAGCTTCTGAGCGTGGGAAGAGTTTAAATCCATTACCATGTAGCCTACCATATCGTCCGTCGAAAGAAATTGGGCCTCGATATTAGCCCCCTCTTTCGAGATGATTCCATTGATTTCACCTAGAACACCGGGCTCATTGCGATGCACATTCAAAATTCTCGAAGTTCCCTGTTTTACTGGCAGATCAACATTCGGAAAATTCACGGCGCCACTGCTGGAGCCAATTTTTAGATAACGACAAAAGCTCTCGGCGACCTCAATACCAATAGAGTACTGTGCCTCCTCAGTGCTGCCCCCAATATGCGGAGTCAGGATCACGTTGCCAAGCCCTTGCAAGGATGAAGCAAATTTTTCTTTGTTTGAGGCCGGTTCTTCAGGGAAAACGTCGATTGCGCATCCGGCAATATGTTTTGACTTCAGGGCTTCGACAAGATCATCAATCACCACCACACTGCCGCGGCTGGCATTGATCAGATAGCTCCCCTTTTTCATATGCTTTAACTGCTTTGCGGCTATCATGTCTTTGGTTTGTGGAGTCTCAGGGACATGCATACTAACAAAGTCAGAAGCCTGCAGTAAATCATTCAATGAAGATTTCATGATAGCATTCCCAAGTGGTAATTTCTTAATCACGTCGTAAAAAAGAACCTTCATCCCAAGTGCTTCTGCTAAAATACTAACCTGACTACCAATGTGGCCATAACCCACAATGCCCAAAGTTTTACCGCGAACCTCACGAGAGCCCTCGGCACTTTTCATCCACTCACCTTTGTGGGCAAGTGTATTGCGATCCCCCAATTGACGAGACAACGCAATCATTTCAGCAATCACCAACTCGGCTACGCTGCGAGTATTTGAATGAGGCGCATTGAAAACTGCAATCCCCTCTTTACGGGCCGCTTTAAGATTAATTTGATTCGTACCGATGCAAAAAGCTCCCACAACAAAAAGATGAGAATTTTTTTCGACGACCTTGGCGGTAAGTTCTGTTTTAGATCGAAGGCCAATAGCTTGATATTTCGGCAGTGTTTTTAAAAGCTCCTCTTCTGAAGGAGCATAAGGAATCAAATCGACCCTAAATCCCTCTTGCTCTAATTTTTCCTTGGCAACGGGGTGAATATTTTCGACTAACAGGATTTTCAATGAATTCATTGCGTGGACTCCCATTGAAAAAGTCTATCTCTTTCCATAAGCTTTACCAAGCCATCAAGCTCTTACCATAACGTCATGCGCTAATGGTAGCCAAAACAGATTACGAAAGGGATGCTTTCGAAATGAAAACTTCTAGAGCATTTCATCTATTGGTTGTTGATGACGACACTTTAATTCACCAGTCGCTGAAGCTATGTATTTCTGCGCCTTGGAAGATCATTTCAGTCTCAAAAAAAGAACTAATTCCATATAGCAATTTCTACCATGCAGCCATGGTCGATATGCACCTGACACAAGGGAGTAAAGAACCTGAAGGCGTTCAAGTCATCGAAAAATTGGTCAAACACAATCCACAATTAGAAGTCATCGCAATGTCTGGGAATCTCAATCGCGAAACCATGGAGCTCTGTTTGAAAGCTGGAGCACAAAGGTTTCTTGCCAAGCCTTTACTTTCTGAAGAAGTACTTTTGGTTTTAAATAAAATTGAAGCATACTGGAGCATTCGCAATATTGACTCTGCAGGAAAAGGTATTTCGTGGACGGGCTCAGGCCCTACTTCGCAAAAAATCAAAAAGAGTATTGCCGATTTAAAGGGCGAAACAAAAACAATTCTAATCGAAGGCGAAACTGGTTGCGGTAAAGAGGTGGCGGCGCGCCTGCTGAACCAACAAGAAGATGAACGCCCTTTTGTTACCGTAAATATATCAAGCATCCCAGAGAATCTTTTTGAATCTGAACTTTTTGGCCATGTGAAGGGAGCCTTCACTGGTGCCGATCAAAATAAAATTGGCCTAGCGGAGGCGGCGCATGGTGGCGATCTTTTCTTAGACGAAATTGAGTCTCTGCCTCTTTCACAACAAGTAAAGCTTTTGCGGTTCCTTGAATCTGGCGAAGTTCGTCGGGTGGGTGCTAAGGAGTCTTTTAATATCCAAACCCGAGTAATTGTAGCTAGCAATCAGCCTCTCAAAAAACTTGTGGCAGAGGGTAAATTCCGTGAAGACCTTTACTTTCGTCTCTCAGGCCAACGTATAGAGCTGCCGCCGTTAAGAGCACACAAGGAAGATATTCCCGATCTCGCAAAACATTTCTTAGACCAAGAAAGGCCACGCAGAAATAAACAGTTCACTGAAGATGGCTTCACGGCCTTGCTTGATTACGATTGGCCCGGCAATGTGCGCGAGCTAAAACGCGTCTGCGAACAAATTAGTCTAACCTCACCGCTGCCCCTTATTCGCAGCGAAGATGTTGAAGCATTGCTAAACTCTGATGGCACAAAAAAAAGAAGCCAGATCAACTCACCCGCTTCTAATGAGGATATTGACTTCTCAAAGGGGTTAAATGTTCTAGTTGAAGAGTTCGAAGCAGATCTCATTCGCGCCTGTCTACGAACAACCAAAGACGTGGAAGAGGCTTCCAAACTTTTCAAGGTATCACGTTCAAATCTATATAAAAAAATCAAAGATTATAAAATCGACGAGGGAACATTATGATTGGCACCTCCTGGTCAAGCCCAATATACCAGCAAACCGTAATCATCGTCCTGAGTATTATTTTTGGTTCGGGCTTGATTGTTTATTTCCTTCGCAAGAGCAGCTATTACTTTAACGCAAGCTGGGCAAGCATTAAAAGCTGGCTCATTGTTGCCCCTATCCTTTTTGTATTAATGGGGCTACCAAGCCCCATGCCGCTGGTGGTTCTTGTAATGATTGCGATTATGGGGGCGAAGGTCTATTTCCAAATCATGGGAATGTTTCATCGCAGTTATTTTGTTTTGATTTGTTATGGGGGCATCATCGCCTTAGGCGTCTGCACTTACTTCAATCGTGTGGACATCTACAATGTTATGCCCATGCTGGTTCTTGGTGTTTCATGCCTGGTCCCTATGGCGCGCAATAGTTACAAGCAAATGATTCAATATATTTCACTGACACTTCTCGGATTCATTTTCCTCGGCTGGTCCTTCATGCATTTGGGCCTGATACTTCATCTCGAAAATGGAATCTATCAACTCACCTATCTAATCATCCTAACAGAGTTCTGCGACAATACAAATTTGGCCCTAGGTCGTTATATTGGAAAAACTAAAATCTTTCCTAAATTAAATCCAAGAAGAACTCTTGGAGGACTTTTTGTTTCTATTTTGCTGACTCTAGTTCTTGCTGGCATTATGAGGTTTTTATTACCAGATCGCTCCGATAAGTACTGGCTGACTGCCGGATTGATTGCAAGCTTAGGCGGCTTTATCGGCGATCTCGTAATGAGTGTGATCCGCAAAGACGCGGGTGTAAAAATTGTAGGACCTTTTATTATTGGTCGCGGAGACTTCCTTCATCGTATGGATAGATTGATTTTCGTGGCTCCAATTTATTTTTATATCATGTTGTTACTTCCGGATATTTCCTTATGAGGGACTGGAACTACGACAATGAGCAATGGACAAAGTTGCCGACTTATCTGAAGCATCTTCCACTCTTCACTAGGCATGTCGATTTATTTAGCGCGTGCATGCGCTTTTTATGGTCAATTTTTCTGAAGGATATTGTTTTTAAATTTTATATTCGTCTTAAAGTCACCGGCGGAAGCTTTGCTCAGATTTATAAAGAACACCCAAAGTTGCTAGTAATCTCGAATCATACAAGTCATTTGGATGCGACCTCCATCGCCGCCGCTATTCCAAGGCGTTACTGGCTGGATCTTTACATTGCTGCCGCCAAAGATTACTTTTTCACAAATCCAGTATTTACTTTTTTCTCGAAGCACTGCTTAGGAGCCATACCTATCGATCGCAAGGATCAACATGGACAAGCAATAAATTTAATTATTCGTCTGCTCCATGATTTGCCACGAATTTGGCTGATTATTTTCCCCGAAGGCACACGCTCAAAAGATGGGAAAATTCAGGAGTTCAAACGTGGAATCAGTATTTTTGCTGAGCGCACACAAACGCCCATTCTGTTTTTGTATATCGATGGCAATGCAAATTTATGGCCAAAGGGAAAGCTTCTGCCAAAACCAGGTAAGATAGTCTTACATGTTGGCCCGGTTCATCCACCATGCGATATTAAGACAGTGTATGCTGCTTACCGGGCTTGGGTTATCACTATCAATCCAAATGCCTTTTCCTTTAACCCGCAGGAGGAATCCAATGAACACTCAGAATCTGAAACTTAAAATTGGCTCTTATGAAATCTGTCCGATCCCCACGGGAATTTTTGGCCTTGATGGTGGCGCAATGTTTGGAACAGTCCCAAAAATTCTTTGGGAAAAAAGCAACCCACCAGATGATAAAAACCGCATACAAATGGAAGCCCGTGGATTGCTACTTAAATCTCCTGGCTGCAATATTCTGATTGATTGTGGAAATGGCGGACATTTTGTTGCAAAATATGGGGAAAAACTTGGTACGAAATTCAATGAGATGTACAATATTGATGACGAAGGCCCTGGCCTTGAAAAATCTCTGAAGGCTCACGGCCTTGGTCTCGACGATATAAACCACGTGATCCTGACTCATTTTCATTTTGACCATGCCGGTGGTGCGACGGTTGAAAAGGACCACAAACTTGTGCCGACTTTTTCAAAAGCTAAGTACTATGTGCAAAAAGAAAATCTCGAAACGGCAAGCCATCCAAATCTGCGAGAAAGAGCAAGCTACTTTCCAGCAAATTATCAGCCTCTGATTGAGGCCGGAGCCCTAACGATCCTAAACGGCCCCGAAGAAAATTTACTACCAGGAGTTTCAACACTCATCTCAAATGGCCACACTCAAGGTCAACAGCTAGTCAAGGTCACTGACGGCCATACCACTTTGTTATACTGTGGCGACGTCATCCCGACCAGCTCCCATGTAAGAGTGCCTTGGCTTATGGGCTATGATTTGCATCCGCTCCTCTTAATGGAGGAAAAACAGAAGTATCTTTCAGTGGCCGCAGATCACTGCTGGTATTTGTTCTTTGAACATGATCCTTACTGCGATTCCGCACTGATTGAAAAAAAAGGCACTGACTTTAATGTAAAGGAACGCTACTGGTTATCGGATGATTAAGAGATCCCGCTCGCTTTTACGGCTTTTCTTCAAAAAGATCCCTCTGATGGGAAAAGACATTGTCGATCAGTTTCGCGATGGCGAAATTCAACTGGTAGCGGCCTCCTTGTCCTTTTCTACTCTTTTATCAATAGTCCCTTTCTTAGCCGTAATTCTAGCGACCTTTAAATTCTTAGGTGGCGACGACATTTTATATTCCCGCGTGGAGAATCTGGTGCTGCTTTATTTTAAGGAGGCGGCGGGGCCACAGTTTGCTTTGATCATTAAAACTGCAATCCGCAACATCCATGCCGGGGGCTTAGGACTTGTTAGTGCAGTTTTTTTAGTTTTAACAAGTTTTCGGCTGATGCATGAAATGGAATATGGAATCCTTCGAGTGTGGAACCAAAAAAATACGCGACCTTTATTAAAGCGTTTTTTCGTCTATTGGTTTCTGGTGATTATATTGCCTGTTTTTTTAGCAATCTATGTAGGTTTCACAACCCTGGTCCGTATGCAGTTTGGGCGACAATACCTGCCGGGCGCTCTATCGGGAATGTCCACACTCTGTTTGGTCTTATATTTAACTTATAAATACGTGCCTGATATAAAGGTAAAGACTAAATCAGCCCTTTTTTCGGCCCTGCTGGCCTCTCTTGGTCTATTTGTAGTTCAGAGTACCTTCACCTGGGTCGCGATAAAGCTTTTCCGCATGAACAATATCTATGGAAGCTTTGCGGCCCTACCGATTTTTTTGATTTGGGTACTCACAATTTGGTTTGTAATTTTGGGTGGCGTGGCTATCTGCGCCTCAACCCAAAGACGCCAATTGTTAGAGAATGACTTGACTTAGAGCGTCCCAATTCATAAACCTTAAAACTCGAATTTCATCTCGGTGCTGTAGCTCAGCTGGATAGAGCAATTGCCTTCTAAGGTGTTGCTCCATTGTACGGTAGCTGAAAGGACTAAGGTTTTTTGGATATTTTTTTTTGTGACAGTGATTTTGACAGTTGAACGTTCTTTGAAATGGTACCGTAGCTCAGTTGGATAGAGCAATTGCCTTCTAAGCAATAGGTCCCTGGTTCGAATCCAGGCGGTATCACCAATTTCTCTTTTTTTTTCAATAACTTACAATTTCGATTTTTTCTACTGTCAGCGTTTTTCATCGCTGACAGTAGGGCTAGAAGGTAACGACCATGCCGAGGAATGCATCATTAGAGCCAAAGCCCGACGCAAGCGCCAGCGCTTCAAGAAACCAAAACGTCTGTGACAACTTCAAGTTTTCAGAGCTTGAAGAACTATTCTTAGAGCAGTGGAAAGGTTTTTTCACTCCAGACAGATTTCGCTTACGGACTTGCTCGAAGACTCTGGTCAATGGGGCCTTTGCGAACGCCGAGATGCTCCGCAAACTCGAATCTTGAATCGAGAGTCTTGCCCTTGCTGCAAAAAATTCTGTTTAGATTTTTAAATGAAGATGACGAGTTTTATTTTTCTCATAGTTTTTTTTAATTCAACGAGCTGGGCACAAATAAACGAACTCGAAATTCAAAGAGAAGACGTAAGGCAAGTTCTTCGGACTCGTGCTTGTGGAGTCTGCCATATTCCACTTGGAAACGAAAAGGCTCTGAAAATCTATAATTTGGACAATGCAAATTGGTATATGACTCTTTCAGACAAGCAATTGGAGCAATTTAAATGGCGCATTCTAGTCAAAGGCGATGAAATAAAAGAGATGCACGGCAATCCGAAAAAGCACCAATTTACTGAATTTGAGATTCAAGCTGTCACCAAGTACGTTGATACTGAAATCAAAAGTCGAGATCCAATCAAAAATTTTCTACATCTAATCAGATAGTCGCTCTGACGAAGGTCGAGATCATTTTCGCGAAGCCAGTTGCGTAGAAGGCTGCATTTCCGGCATAAAATGCAGATCTTCATGCAAATAGCCAAATGTTTCATTATGAGAAAACTTTCTTTATCATGTGTTTACAATCACTTATGATGTAAATTACATGACATTTAAATAATTTTCTTTACATTTAAAAGGCTCTCGCCGATACTATCATTGGAGAAATGAGACGTTTATGAACGCTTTAGAGAGAATGAAAAAATATCTAGTTCCAGGACAAGCCTATCGCAGAAGCGAGCTTGCCGCTCTTTCTTCAAATGTTGATAGAAATCTCCATTCTCTAGTAAAGGAAGGTTTCCTAAAAAAACTCTCTACAGGTCTTTATCTCGCTCCTAAAAAAACAGCCTTTGGAGATGCTTTACCAGAAGAGAACTCTTTGCTTGAAACATTTCTCAACGACGACCATTTTGTTGTTTATAGCCCAAGTCAGTTCAACTCCCTGGGATTAGGCTCTACGCAACTTTATAACTTAAGAGTAGTCTTCAATCGAAAAAGAACTGGCGAACTTACTGTTGGCGGCAGAACGTATTCTTTCAAACTTTGGAGAGAAGCTCCCAAGGCGTTGTCCGAAGAATTTTTAGTTGTTGAGTTGCTAAATAGAATAAATGAACTTGCCGAAGATCGCGAGGCTTTGCTTGCAAGACTTCGAGAAAAGCTTCCTACCTTCAATAAGGCGAAATTGCATAATGCTGCCAATCGCTTTGGAACTTTATCTGCTCAGAAAAAACTAAAAACGCTTCTACAAGATCAACAAAAGGCCTAAAGACAATGGCAAATTTTCTTCATGAACATGCAGACTTTAAAGCCCTTTTGGAGATAGTAGCTCAAGAGCAAAATATTAAAGATCCGTATTTGGTCGAAAAAGACTATTGGATCATGCATTGCCTCTGGGGACTCGCTGACTTAGGCCTTAAGTTTGAGCTAAAAGGTGGAACTTCGCTTTCAAAAGGTTATCAATGCATTAACCGTTTTTCTGAAGACATTGATATAAAAATTAATCCTCATACGCTTTATAAAGAGCCACTTTTTATTGGGAAAAACCAACAGAATGACAAACACATTGAATCACGCAAAAAATTTTTTGAGTGGATTCGAAGTTTTCTAGATGAAAAAATCCACGGACTAACTTCGGTAATTCATGATACGAATTTTGATGATGAAGATTCTCGAAGTTGCGGCATTAGGCTAATTTACAAATCGCACTTTGGAATACCCACTGGTGGATTGAAAGAAGGCGTTTTATTAGAAATTGGTTTTGATACAACTACACCAAATCAACCATTAGATATTTGCTCTTGGGCTCTAGAAAAAGCACGAGGTACACCGAGCGTTGATGTCAAAGACAACAGCGCAAAAGGCGTTATTTGTTATGAGCCAAAGCATACATTTGTTGAAAAGCTTCAGGCTGTCGTAAAAAAATTTAAGCAATACAAAGATGGAAAAAAAGGGAAAGGAAACCTGCCTGAAAATTTCATCAGGCACTATTACGATTTGTACCAATTGATTGACAGAAAAGATGTACAAGAATTTATTGGGACGCCCCAATACAATGAATTTAAAAAGGAACGCTTTAAGTCGTTAGATAATAAAGTTTCGAATAGCGATGCGTTCAAATTATCAAACGCAGAAGACAAAACTATCTTTGAAAAAGAGTACAATCGAAGCTCAGATCTGTATTACAGGGGTCGCCCAACCCTTGACGAAATCCTCCAGAGATTCGCCAAGGACTTAGAACGTCTTTAATACATTTCGTTTTTACTTTGATGCAATATCCATTCGAAAAAATTCATTTTCAGAAAATTAAATGCCAATTTCAATGTAGCAAAAAATAGAAAAGGGCCATTACGCAAAACCGTAAGGTGTTTCAATTTAACTCCTCAACAAAGAAAACGCCAATTCTTCACTCACACTTTTTCAAACATAAAGATCTCTATAACCCAAAAATGCAAATTACACATCAAAATGAAACTAGTTATGTAATGTTTTATATACTACGTGGGTCGGATAATCATGACACACCTTCTTGCCGAAGAGTCCGACTCTGAATATTGGCGTTGATAAGCTTCATTATTTCTTTGAAATCTTATTAATCAAGACAGCCAGCAAGACCACCACCAGGACGCCGATCACAGGCCAAATCCACATCCCTCCAACCATCGCACCATTCATCCAACCAACTCTATAATTCATCATAAAGACCAACACTCTCTTTAGCGTATTTTATGAGACCCTATATTCCAGATCGCCAGTTCTTCAAATCAACAATTAAAAGGCGAAAAGTCCTTTCGCTAAGGTTCTACGCTACTATGAAATTATTATGAAGATGTGATAAGTCGTTGCTGTTTTAAGCCAGAGCAATGAAAAATCAGGTTAATTGGCACTCTATTTAGTCTTTCCTTCTTCAAGCCAAATGTACAATGCGGGCAACAAAATAAGTGTCAACAATGTAGAAGAAATTAGTCCTCCAATGACAACAGTCGCCAGTGGCCTTTGAACTTCTGCGCCCATCCCAGTATTTAAAGCCATTGGAAGAAATCCAAGTCCAGCCACAAGTGCCGTCATAATCACCGGGCGGAGTCTTGTCGTGGCCCCAAAAATAACTGCATCCCGTACCGCCACACCCTTTACACGCTGCTGATTGATGAAGTCCACAAGTACCATGCTATTTAAAATAGCGATTCCCAAGAGGGCGATAAAACCCACCCCGGCAGAAATACTAAATGAAATTCCGCGAAGATATAGTGACAGTATTCCCCCTGTAACAGCCAGTGGAATACTGCTATATACCAGCAACGTTAACCTTATGCTTTCAAAGTTTTTAAGCAAAATCATAAAAATGATCAAAAGGGTGATCGGCACAATCAAGAGCAATCTCAGTCTTGCCTTCTCGAGATTTTTAAATTGCCCACCCCAATCAAGAGTATATCCCTTTTCGAGGTTTAATTCCGACTCTATTTTTTTCTTGGCCTCAGTCACGAAACTCGCAACATCCCTGTCCTTTAAAAAAATTGAGAGTGCCGCATACCTTTTCGAATAACTTCTAGCTATTGTTGTCACTTGCTCAGTTTGATCAAAACTTGCAATTGATTTAAGAGGGACACTCCCACCGTCAGGCAATCCAATGGGTATGTTTTCAATAAACTTAGGAGACTCCCTTTGCTCTTCGGAAAGATGAAGTATAATTGGAAATCGTCGGTCTGCCTCGTGGAAATTTCCCACCCGAATTCCCCCCATAGCCATTTGTAAAGTACTATTGGCTTCACTCAGACTTACTCCTAACTTCGCCATTTTTTCATAGTTAAGATTAATGTCCAACATAGGACTTTTTCTTAAAGCAGTGAGCGCGTCCATCTCGGACTCATCAACTCCTTCAATTTTTTCTATAATCTCTTTTGACCTATCAATATACTCGACCAACTTATTCAGGTCTGGTCCAAATATCCTCAACGCGACATCAGCTCTACTGCCCTCTAATATCTCGTTGAACCTCATCTCAATGGGTTGTGAGGGGCTAAACTCGTGCCCTGGCAGCTCTTTTTTAATTCTGTCAGCGATCACCTCATATAGCTCATTCTTTGTCCTAGCCCGAACCGTCCCATCTTCCATTTTAATTTTTGGCCACTGATCGTGATCTTTTTTTAGAATTATAAAGGTATCTGCAAAATTCACTCCCATTGGATCGGTTGCAGATTCTGGTGTACCCATTCTGGAAAATGCTATGTCTACCTCAGGAAAGGTCCTAATGATCACTTCCGCTTTATTTTGTTCTTTAATCGACTCATCTATACCAATGCCAGTGTCCCTAACAAGTCCGATGACAAGATCCCCTTCGTCGAGTTGAGGTATGAAATCAGACCCGAGATGCGTAAATAAAAAACCACAAACCAAGGCAAAGCCAATCGCACAGCTTACAACAATATTTCTATTCTGAATTCCAAAAAAAAGCATGGGTCTGTATAACCTACTTATAGCGGAAAAAGCTTTGGGCTCCTGATGCACACCTGTACTCTTCGGGAATTTAATAAATATAAAGCCTAATATCGGCATAAGCATGAACGCAATTAAGAGACTTGCCCCCAGGGCCATCAAGACAGTCATTGCCATAGGATGAAACATCTTCCCTTCAATGCCCTCAAGGGCCAAAATAGGAACATAGACCACCATAATTATGAAAAGACCAAGGACAACTGGCTTTGCCACCTCAAGAGCCGAGTCTTTTACCAGCTCCAATTTCTGAGCAATAGACAGACTCTGAGGGTTTATTTGTTCTTCAAAACGCCGCAAAAGATTTTCTATCATAACAACAGAGCCATCGACAAGAAGTCCGAAATCTATCGCACCTAATGACATAAGATTCGCTGAAATCCCAAAGAACCTCATACCAATAAAAGCAAAAAGCATCGATACAGGGATTGATAAAGCCACCAAAACTGATGCGCGAAAGTTGCCAAGTAGCAAAAGTAACACGACTATGACGAGGGCGGCCCCCTCTGCCAGGCTTTTTGCGACAGTTTTAATTGTTTGATTGACTAGAAAACTGCGCGTATAGACAACATCAATTTGGACATCATCAGGAAGTTGAAGCTTATTAATAGCCTCTACTACATCGATAGAGACCTCACGACTATTAGCTCCGATATACATAAGGGCAGTACCAAGCACCGTCTCACGTCCGTTATAAGTGGCCGCACCAAGACGCTGTGAGTGATCTTCTCTGACATTTGCCACCTTGCTTAGAGGAACCACTTCGCCACGAACTCCAATTTTAATCGGTATTTTTTCAATTATTTTAAGATCTGGAAGCTTACTTGAGGCGCGAACAATAATTTGCCTTCCATTCTCTTGAATATACCCCCCACCGTAACTATCACCAATCGTCTGTAGCTTCTTGTAAAGATCTTCAAAAGTAATCCCATATTTCTCCATGGCCAAAATGTCGGCATTCACGTGTATTTCTTTTCTGTAACCACCCGAGCTATCTACCTCAGCTATACCAGAAACTTTCTTAAGTTGAGCCCTGACAATATAGTCCTGAATCGTCCTTAGATAGAGAAGTCTTTGTTTTTCAGGAGTCTTCTCTAGGTCCGATCCTGGCCTGGCAACCACAGTGTACATCACCACCTCGCCGAGTCCGGTCGTCACTGGAGCAAGCTCTGGGGTAACCCCCTCTGGTAACAGTTCCCTTAGGTTTTGAAGTCGCTGCGACACCTGCTGGCGAACAAAATAGAGGTCTGTTCCATCCTTGAACACCAGTATGACTTGAGATAACCCATACTTTGAAATAGAACGTATGTCCTCTAGACCATGCAGCCCTGACATTTCAGTTTCGACAACTGAAGTTACCGTCTTCTCAATTTTTTCAGGATCCAGAGCCCCCGTCTTTGCATTAATCATAACTTGTACATTAGTAATGTCTGGAACCGCATCAATCGGCAGTTTAGTTACCTCAAATAAACCCCACAGGCTTCCTACAGCAAACATACCTACAATCCACGTACGGTTCTTGAATGTGGTTTCGATGATACTTTTAAACATAAATTATTTCTCCAAGAAAAGCTGCTCTTCACCGGTCAAAGTTTGCAAGTTCGAGATGCTTTTGACGACATCAAGTTGTGCATCAAAAATAGCAGATACGCTTTCAAAATGCTGAGTATCAGCCTCTAAATATGTTAAAAGATCAACTTGACCTCTCATAAAGCCGCGATCCGTTTCCCGAATCGATTTTTCCAGATCTTTCACTTTTTGAACCGCTAGCCCAGCTAACAACTTTTTTGCAAGCTGAAATTCTAAAAATGCTGAGTTAATACTTTTAAGGGTTTGCTCTTTTAAATAACTTAATCGCTCCCATTCTGATCTAAGCCTGAAGCTGGTCGCCGCCCTCGAGGCACGATTCGTATTAAAAAATGGCAAGGGAAATGAAACTCCCAATCCATAAATTTTCTCAGGACTATAACCTGAACTAGCTGAATAACCTCCAGAAACGGTTAAGCTTGGCCACGACTCAACTTTTGCAAGTTCGACTTCATCTTTTGATTGTTGCAATTTAATATTTTGCACTTGCAATTCGAGACTGTTAGAGATCGCTCTCACGGTGAGATTTTGTATTGCTAAATCGGGCCCTTTTTCGTACCAAGAAATACTAATATCTGGTTCTGAAGTCAGCTTTAAATACGAATTAAGTTCATTCCAAAGATTCTCTTTTTGGCTTTGAATATGAAGCAGCTCTCTTTGCAAAACAAGTAGCTTCCCTACCACAATACTCGCTTCAGTCTTTTTCTGAGGAGACGCAAAAACTCTGAACTTTAAAAAAGACTCGACTGTCTGAAATCTCACTAATCTTTCAGAGGCATAGCTAAACTTTTTCTTCGCTATTTCGTATTCATAAATTAAATTCAACAGCTTGGAACGTAGCTCAATCTCCTTATTTCTCAATTCAGCTTTGGCAATTTCAAAATCCCCATGTGTTATCTTTTGCTTCGACGAAAACTTCCCAGGCATATACAAAGTCTGAGAAAAACCATAACGAATTAAGTCTGTATCTCCGCCAGGTTCTTTTTTACTCTCCGTTGAAATATCAAATTTTGGATTTTCCCACTCAGCCGCTTGATCGGAAAGCTTTTGCTTCTCTTCAACAATCAAGCGCTGAGAGCTAATAAGATAGCTATTTTTAAGACCTATCTCTATTAATTTAGCCGGAGTGACTGTTTCAGCACTGGCACTCGTCGCATGCCCAATGATACAAGTTAGAATAAATCTACGCACATTGATTCGCATAATAATCCTCGGATTAATTGTTTAAAGATCAATACGAACGCCTTTTCGTGATCCAAATTTCATCTTTTATTTTAAAACAACTAAAAGTTTGCAAGCATGCTCAAACTATAAGTTGTTTCTTCAGCTCGAAAAAATGTCGAAGCGATGCTTCTGCCAGCCGGCCTTTCCGCACCCTTTCTTATCGAAATGGAGTTCGTAATATCTGGAATTAACATCACCTTACCAAGGCTAATGTACATTCCGGTGCTGATATCAAGACTTTCATCTAAAAGCGTAAGACTGGAGGATCTGAAATCCTCCGTAGTGCCAACGCTTTGATAGATAGAAAATATATCAGAAAAATTATAAGAAAAGCTTCCCGCATGTATCCATGTACTGTGCGAAAAAACCTCGCTCCCATCAGGTCCAACTGCGGTGGGCAAGAATGACTGACGAGGATCCAAGTAATAAGTGAAGCTCCATTTTGGATCTATTGTCCAATTGATAAATGCAGAGGCTCTGAGCTTTCCATTACTCCTATCTTGAATCGCTTTCTCCGTTGTTGGCAGGTAATACCAAATCACGGGAGCTACCTCGTCAGAGCCCCAGAATCCAGGAAGCCTTTGTGAATAGGTTAGAGTGGTAGTCGCCATATCAAACTTACTTCCCTTATCGACGTCGTTTAGATATGTAAAATACTGCCGCATCCCAATTTTTGAATCTGAGCTGATCTTGTATGTCATACCGATGGCATTTACTGTATTAAGAGCCGCCCTAGAGTTTCGATCTCTAAGGTCATCGGCAGCAACCTGAAGAGCTGAAATAGCAAGAAAACCATAAGAAGATTTTTTACTTAGATCCCTCGTGTCCGCCCCTGAATTCTGAACGGTTGAAGAGGAGGACTGCGTAGAAACCTGTTGTGCAAACACTTGCGTAGACAAAAGAAGTCCAACTACAACGCCTATGGTTCTCATTTAATTACCTCACGTTTTAGTAGTTCATATTCTGTGTTAGGCAAAATCGAGCCTTCATTAAACTCTACGGTAGAAATCTGATTATTTATACCCACAATTCTTCCGATTCCCCCAAGCTTTCTGAGGCAAGATATTCGCTCTCTATCCTTGAAGTAATGGGTTACGCAGTCCTTATTTAGGGCAGTCACTTCACGACCAACCAAAGCCTTATCATTTTCATCAAACTTAACCTGTACTTGTGTGACACCGTCTTTAAAGTAAATCGGTCTGGACTCTGGCGAATGTGAAAGCGTAGTGCATGCTCCTAGAAAAAATGGCAGCGTTAAAACTATTATAAAATAATTCACGACATATCTCCGAATTAATATTTGGATGAAGTAAGACCTTCATCAATTTTTTAGATTTGACTAAACAATTAAACTAGCCTGTGTGAATGAAAACTATGTTATCGGAGGCCTGACTAGGCCATCTATGGTGGGGCTTTCGTAGATCAAATTCCTTCCGTCCAAAATAAGCAAACTTAAGGACAGAATTATAAAAACTGTTTTTCGTGGTACATCTGAAGCGCAGTGGCAAGCATGTCCGAAATGACAAGTATGACTTTCTGGGTGACAGTCGCCCTCCTCATGCTGAGGCCCATGCATTAGATTATCTGCAGCTACTACCGAGGCAATACTGTTGGCATCACTACCAAAAATTGGTTCACAATAACTGCCAGAGAAGCAGAATAGCAAAAAGATAATAAGCGATAAAGATAAGCTGATGGAATTACGCATGTCATCCCACAATAAACAGATTATTTGTCTATTACAATCAATATTCATCTGCGCAATCATTTTGTCAAATATGCCCAAAGGCAAAGGATCGTCGCTGAGCCAAATGACATTTTGGGTCGACAATTCCGCAACTTAGTTAATTTTTAAAAGTAAGCGCTGTGCCCCCTTTTTTAGAAACAATTGTATGTAAATACTCTATCTATAGAGTGCGTTGCGGCAGCGTCGGATGTTTATGAGGCAGGAGTGAGCTCCCCGTATCAAAAGTGAATCTGAATTGCAATCACATACCGTAGCGGATAAAGTCGCCGCAAATCGGAGGAAGTACTGGTGAGTAACTTTCAACAAAGGACATTTCATTTTCACATGCTGATTATGGTTGTCGCTTTTGTCTCAACCATAATTACATATTTCTTTGGCGCCAATGCCTTTGCTGATTCGCAACCACTTACTCTTAATGCTGCAATTGATATAGCGAAACTTCAGAGTCCTGATAGGGCTTTGCTTAATGCAAACCGCGAATCACTCCTTGCGCAAAACAGAAGATCCCTTGCCCCTGCTCCCCCAAGCTTTGATCTTGGTCTTGGGGATATTGCCGCACGCCCCAGCGAAGAAAACTCAAGCCTTAGAACGTACCAACTAAGCCAGAGTTTTGGCTTCCCAGGAAAAGCCACTTCAGAAGCAAAAAGCTTCGAGCTTGAAGCTGAAAGTGTCCGCTACGATCTCGAGGCAAAGGATCGAGAGATCACGCGCCTTGTACAAACTGCTTTCTATAGATTTTATCTTGCTAAAATGAAACTTCAGCTGATTGAGCTTAAAAAGTTGTCGTTTACCAAAATTCTTACGATTGCCAAACGAAGAATGGTGAAAAACACAACGACTGAAGTCGAATATCTCTCAACCCAAGGGGCCCTACAAAGTACTGAAAACGAAAAGGCAGATCTTGGATTGGAAGAAAAAAATGCACGTGTAGAGTTTAATATTCTTTTGGGAAGAGCTCCTGGCGCAGAGCTTAATGTTGAGTCCCCTCAAATACCCTCTTCCCCGTTTAAGCCAGATCGCTCGAGATTAAAAGCTGCCTTCACACAAGAAAGTCCACAACTAAAAGCCTCAGAGCTGCTGATTAAGGCTTCTGAGTCTCGTGTGATTCAAGCAAAACGAAGCTTACTTCCAGATTTTAAGCTCATGGTCGGAACTAATAACTATGGAGGGTTTGCGGGTAACATAGAGCTATCATTTCCGCTTTGGTACATCTGGGACGAGAATGAGAATATTAAAAGCGCCCGGCAAATAACTCTCTTACAGCAAGCCAAGGCAGAATCCCTTAGACGACAGCTGATGCAGACTTTTGAGGAAAGAATCAACAAGCTGGAGGCTTTAAGTAAAAAGATCGCAAACTATAAATCAGAACTTATTCCAACTTCGAAGCGTGCATTTGAGGTGGCGCTTAAGAATTATAATTATGGAAAGATCGATTTTTCGACTTTTACAACGTCGACGAATACCTATGTCAACTCTCAGCTAGAGTACCAAGTCTTGCTCTCAGACTTTCTTATTGGAAAAGCACAGTTGGATGAAATGACCGTCGGTACCTTGCCATGAAGTCAACTTTGAAAAGTATTTTATTCCCACCAGCTCTCTTGCTTATCTTTACCGCTCTCGCTATCTGGTCATTTCGTGTGAGCCGCCATGAGCTTGAGCAAGAGCAAGTGGGAGATACGCCTATACAGATTCCGTCAAGAGTTAAAAAAACTGACAGCGGGGAAACCGTAATCACTCTTGATGAAAATACTCAGCGGCTTATTGGAATAGAAATTAAAAGACTTCAGCTCGTGGGCGGTGAAATCGTATTCCCAGCTTCAGCTATTTTACATCAAGCCGGACAGACATGGGTTTATGTCCAAGTTAAACCTAATGAATTCATTCGCCGAGAGGTCCATCTAACACGAACGAAAAGTCCACATCGACTCATCAACCGAGACCTCTCTGCTCAAACTCCTGTTGTTTCCTCTGGCGCTGAGATTCTTCTTTCTGAGGAGTTCAAATCACAGATTCAACCGGGTGGGGACTAAAAATGCTAAGACGTCTCATTCATTTTTCTATTCTTCATCAAGGTGTAACAATAACGTTGGCTATTCTGTTAACACTCTATGGCCTCTATGCTACATCTCGCTCAAAAGTAGACATTTTTCCGGAGTTTGCTCCACCTCAGATTGTCGTGTTTACAAATGCCCCAGGGCTTTCTCCTGAGGAGGTAGAACAGCTCGTTACTCGTCCCATCGAGACCGCAATTAATGGAGCGCCTAATCTTAAAACTTTACGTTCGCAATCAATTCAGGGAATTTCCTTTGTAACCGCCATTTTCAATGAGCAAACGCAAATCATGCTTGCAAGGCAAGTTGTAGGAGAACGCCTTGCTGAGGTGGCCAGCAAACTCCCGCGAGGAATAAAGGCCCCCATCATGGAGCCACTAACGAGCGCCATGAGTCTTGTTCTGATGGCGGGAATCACTTCCCAAACGAGAACTCTAAAAGACCTGCGCTCCCTTGCCGACTGGACGCTTTTGCCCAGACTACTTGCAGTACCAGGCGTGGCAAAGGTTGTTATTTACGGTGGAGAAGTTCGCGAATTTCAAATTGAACTTCTTCCAGATCTAATGAAAGCTTTTGGTATTAGCTTTGATGAGATATTAGCTGGTGCATCACAAGCCACCGGCATTCGCGGCTCAGGTTTTATCGAAACCAAAAACCAAAGAATTATCTTGAGATCCGAAGGGCAATCTCTCACTGCTGAAAAACTTGAAAATATTGTGATCCGCAGAACACCAGGCCTGAGCGTTAGGATCAAGGACGTTGCAAGGGTGGTGGATGGCTTTGCACCAAAAATTGGTGACGCCCAAATCCTAGGTCAATCCGGAATAATTCTGGCCATTTCCAGCCAGTATGGAGCGAACACGCTCCAGGTTGCAGAGGCGGTCAAAAAAAAATTTAATGACCTTGGCCCTTTACTCCAGGCGGAACAAGTTTCATTAAAACCAGATCTTTTCCAGCCTGCGGAATTCATTCAAAAAGGAATCAGTAATGTCAAATCGTCACTCCTCTTGGGTGCCATTCTTGTAGTAAGTGTCTTATTTATTTTTCTTTGGAACCTGCGAATTTCATTTATTTCCGCGACTGCCATTCCGCTTTCCTTACTGATCGCCATAGTGTTATTGGATTACATTGGCATTTCACTCAACACCATGACCCTTGGTGGACTGGCAATCGCTCTTGGTGAGGTTGTGGATGATGCGATCATAGACGTTGAAAATATTTTCCGACGGCTAAAAGAAAATGCAAAATTAAACGTACCAAAACAACGACTAAAAGTAATTTTGAACGCTTCAATTGAAGTTCGCTCAGCGGTTGTATTTGCGACTTTTGTTGTTATCGTGGTCTTTCTTCCCGTAATTAACTTAAGTGGCATCCAAGGGAAGCTCTTTGCTCCCCTTGGATACGCCTATATTTTCTCTATCCTCGCCTCACTACTTGTAGCACTCACACTAACTCCAGCATTATCCTCCTTATTACTTGGCGCAAAGACACTCCGTCACGAGGAACCTACGGCGGTGAGCTGGTTAAAAAAAGTCTATCAACTCCACTTAGAACGTATTCTTGCAAAACCAAAACACATGATAATAATAGCGGTTACTCTTGTGCTGGCGTCTTTGGCGACAATTCCTTTCTTTGGCGGAGCCTTTCTTCCAGATTTTCAAGAGGGTCGTCTAATTATTCACATGGCACTTCTTCCTGGAACTTCGCTTTCTGAGTCGCAACGCTTTGGAAAACTCATAACGAAAGAGTTGCTCAAACTAACTGAAATTCATTCCATATCTCAAATCACGGGTACTGCTGAGGCTTCAGATGATACACTCGGCACCTTTGAGAGTGAATTTCAAGTAGAGCTAAAACCCGATCAGATAGAAAACACTGAGGCTGTCCAAGGAAAAATTAGACAGGTGCTCGCTAAATTCCCCGGAGCCTCATTTGCAATGAATACTTTTCTGACCGAGCGAATTGAGGAAACAATTTCTGGCTCAACCGCTCCAGTTGTAGTTCATATTTTCGGTGATGACTTAAAGATACTCGATCAAAAGTCAAAGGAAGTGGCCCGTCTTCTTGCGCACATTTCAGGTGCGACAGATGTTCGAATGGAGGCTCGTCCGACAATTCCAGAGGTTCATATTTCTTTAAAACCAGAGCGTTTAACAAGCCTTGGATTTGAGCCCGACCTTGTCTTAAATGCTATACAGACAGCATACCAGGGCTCACCTGTGTCTGAAGTTTACCAAGGAAATCGGGTGACCCAAATTGTAGCGCTACTTGATGCACATGTGCGAGCAGACCCAGAACAAATTGCAAGCCTACCAATTCGGAATACTGAAGGACGTTGGGTTGAATTAGGCGAGCTTGCTGATATACGTGAAGACTCTGGCCGCTATAGCATTTTACATGAGAATACGAGCCGAAGAGCACTCGTAAGCTGTAATGTCATTGGACGTGATGTAACCTCATTCACAAAAGAACTCGAAATACGCCTTTTAAGGGAAGTCACTCTCCCAAATAACATGTACACTATTGTTTCCGGTGCAGCTGTAGCAAGATCACAAGCAAGCCATGAAATTCTTGTCCAAGCACTCCTTGCAGGAGGAATTATCATCCTGCTTTTATGGATCGTGTTTCAAAGTGCACGAAACCTCATTCTTGTTCTCATAAATTTGCCCTTCGCTTTTGTGGGTGGCCTGCTCGCTGTATTTTGCACAGGGGGTTGGCTCTCACTTGGATCACTCATCGGCTTTGTGAGTCTTTTTGGAATTACAACTCGAAATTCCATCATGCTTATTTCCCACTATAAACACCTTGTACAAAAGGAAAATGCATCTTGGGACATTCGCACTGCCATTCGTGGAGCTACTGAGCGACTTTTGCCCATTCTCATGACGGCCACAGTTACAGGGTTGGGACTTCTACCCCTCGCAATCGGAAGCGGAGCCTCCGGAAGAGAAATCGAAGGGCCGATGGCCATTGTTATTTTGGGCGGACTCCTCAGCTCCACAATACTGAATCTTCTCATGCTTCCCGCCTTAGCCCTTAGATACGGCCAATTTGACAAGCCTAAGTCGAGGGTCTCAAGCGCTTGTACTCAAGCCAAGTGAGAATAATCACAAAGACATCAAGGAATGAAAGTACCAAGAGCCAGACTGAATGGGTGAGAGTATAGCGATAAACTTGGTAGATCAGGAATAGTCCAAACGCCACTATTGCAATTGGATAAGCCCAAAATTTCTTTCGCCATAGGGCCCACACCACTCCGACCTTAATCACTCCATGCCACAACAAAAAGGCCGCCGCAAAGATTTTAGTACTCACTGATAGATGCTGAGCAGAGCGCAGGATCAAGCCAGCAACCAAATCATGTGGGTCCTCTATCAACTCATGTTGAGTGAATGCACCTAACAGCCCGTGGATCTGGCCGGGACTAACAAAAAATAGCAGAGCGCCACCGATAATTTCGAAAACGCCATCAACCGCTTTGCTGATGACCCCAATAACAAAGAGGATATGGACTATCTTGTTTCTCTTACTTATTTCCATAATAGCCATCTTAAGCTTTGCCTCCACCAAGGATAACGTTTTATTTCTAATTTCCGGTAAGTAAATTGAAACTGTGTGATTTCAACAGTCTTTGTGCCTTAGCAAATTGTTATTATTTAATTTAACAAACCGATGAAAGATTCAGACGGTTCAATTGACTTGGATTTGTAGAATTGATTTTCTTGTGTTCTCAAACTTTAACGTTCACTGGTGCAAATTTATGAAAACAATTTTTAACTCAATTCTAGCGATCCTACTTGTACTTACAGGAGCAGGCATTGCACAGGCACAAGGGAAACTAAGTAGTAACAATGATACGCCGGTCGAAAAAGGTGGTCCCTATGATCGGGTTTATTACCCGAAAAATGCACCAGCTGCAGGTGAGGGCGCTTTTTTTCCTCAAGAATGGCTATATGCTTACGGCAATATAGAGCGTAATGCGCCAGCACCCCAAGTACTTGATAGCGCTCCTGCTTGGGTCAGGGATGGGGTTTCTTGGCAGTTCGCTGAGGCGCGCTCATGGCCCCTTGCAAATAAATCCTACGACAGTTATGCGATTGGCGAAGCCAGTAGTGATACAACCATGACCCAGTGGATGGGAAATACGCTGGGAGTGACTGCAGTTGATGGCATTATCTACGCACAAAGCAGTGATCAATTTATTTATGCGGTGAATGCCCAAACTGGAAAGCTCATCTGGCGCACCAGTCCTGTTAGCACAACCTTCATGGGACAGCCGCTTGTTCAAGGAGATATTGTATATGTAAATGCTGGAACGGTTGGCTTTAACTTCTCTAATATTCAAGCCTTTGCAAAAGTTGGCAGCGCAATTCGCGGTGCCGGCGTGGAGTTCAACGGCATTTATGCGCTGAACCGCCGGACGGGAGAATTACTGTGGCATTTCGATACCAAGGGCGATGCTATGCCGACACCTGCAATCAATGATGGGCAACTCATTTTTTCTACAGGTGCCGGTGAAGTATTCGCACTTGATTCAAAATCGGGTAAACAGCTATGGGTGAACAAGGTCGGCGGAATGGGCAATATGTCCAGTCCGGCAGTTTACAATAATAAAATTTACGTCGGCATGTCATCTCCGGCTTTCCTGTTTTGTCTTGATGCTAAAACTGGCAAGACACTCTGGAAAGGGCAAATTCCACAAGCAGTTAATACTGGCATAGGAGATGTCTCTCCGGCGGTATCCGATGGGATTGTAGTAACAGATGCCGTCTCTTCCTCAAAAACCATCAATGGCAAAGACACCGTGGATGTTACGATCGGGGCATTCAACAGTGAAACTGGAAAACTACTGTGGACCCATAAGATGGGACGCGGATCCAAACCTCCTGCCTTTAAAGGCGGTGTTCCGATGATTCATGACGGAACGGTATATGTCGGCGCGCCCGTCAAAAGCCTCTACCAGGCGCTCGATCTAAAAACTGGCAAGCTTCTCTGGACCTGGATGGTCCCAGAACCAGGACCTGCGGGCGCTGCACGCGGCCCTGCCACCTTCTATGACGGAGTATTATACATTGCTACTGTTGGCTCCGTTTATGCTGTAAATCCAAAAACTGGTGTCCTCCTTGGTCAAAAACATATTGGCGGGCGCTTCGGCCTCGTTAGCCCAACCATCGTCGGTGGTACAATCTATCTAGGTAACTCATGGGACTGGATAATCGCGCTCCCCGTATCAGAGGTGAATCCAAATTGGCATCACCTGTAGTATAAGCGCCTCGGCGCTTATATACGGTCGGCTTACCTCTGCCCAAAGAAAAGAAAGAAGTCTTTATCATTGTATTTTTTCATAAAGAAATATTGATGGCCATGCTTCATCTTTTTAGCTGCTTCCTGAATTGCAAGAGCTTTCAAACACCCCAAAGTAAGACGCTTTTCCTCAATGCAATAGGGGGGAACATCTTCTACTTTCGAAAACGGAACCCATGTTATATTAAAGTAATCCAGCCCTAAGGGGCGAACCTTCAGATCAATAAAGTCATTGAGGGTCAGCTCATTTGCCTTTTTATTTGGTAAAAGAAGCCAACAGGGCTTCGCGCAGGAGCGAATTTCCTCTGGGCTCGCCGTTTCGGCGTCTTCCAAGAGATGCACAGGAGTATGAAATATTTTTTCATACTCCGCCTTCAAAAGCTCAAGAACCTTCTGAGAGTCCTCTGACTGCGGCAGAAATCCCCAAATAACATAATGGGCACTCTGAAATTCAGGGGACAGGCGAAAAACAACTCCGTCAGCAATATTATGTAGATCCGGAGAAATTACAGAAACATCAATAATCGGTGCTGAACGAAGACTAACCCCGACCTTCACTAAATAAATCATGCAGGCCGAAATTAACAAAAAAGCAATGGATAAAATAAGAACTATTTTTTTCATTAAACGCGTTTTCTACTTCGCACCCAAAGTCGCAAAGGTGTAAGTTCTTTTTCACTCAATCCCACGAAATTTCCAGTAATTTTTCGAACACCATCCTGAGCCGGAATTTCTTCCGTAGAGACAACTCGCAGGGTTGGCATCGGAATACCGATTTCTTTAAAAACTTCACTATGAACTTTAATCAAAGCGCCCGCTGCCGCATAAATATTGGATTGCATTGTGCAGCCGAACTCAGACAAAGATACGATTTCAGTCTTAGTCTCCAACTCCGCTTTTACGTGGATAGCCGCTTCGGCAAAGCGCGGAGGCTCTTGCTGGGCCTTATCAATAATATTTTTAATCTTTGCCAATAGAAGAGTAGGGTCAATCGGTTTAACAACATAATCATCAGCTCCCGCTTGGATACCCTTTTCAACATCTGTTTTCTCTCTTTTGCCAGTTAATAAAATCACCGGAAGACGAGCTAATTGCGGCTGACCTCTTATCGTTCGTAATAAGGCCAAACCTGTTCCTCCCACAGACATCACCACATCCGAGATTACGAGATCAAAAGGCTCTTGACCTAAACGTGCCATGGCATCAATGGCGTTAGTGCAGGAGGTCACTAGGTGATTTTCACTTTTAAGCAATGCCTCTAGGGTCAACAAAACGCTTTGCTGATCATCGACAATAAGAATGTGTGCCATAAAAACTCCGCTTACGCCGCTACTCGAGTTGAGTACTTCTGCAACTCAAATAAACTTTTTGCCAGTTGATCATCAATTGAAACTAATAATGACTTGACCTCATCCAGGCTCGCAGCATCTTCGATAGTCTGACAAAGTTTTGCAAGGCCTGTCGCACCAAGTGTCGCACTGGTTGATTTTAACGCGTGCGCCGCCTCATGAATTTCAATTAGGTTACCCTTCTGAAAAGAAGAAGTGATAACATTCACCAAATTTGGCGCAGTGCTCGCGAAATCCTCAATCAATGCTTCTGTGAGACTCTTGTTGTTTACAACAAATTTACGAAGCTTCTCTAATGCCGCTTCATCTATAACTTTCGGCGAAGTTTTTAGCCAGCGATGTAGCACCTTGGTCAAACGATCTAGCTCTAGGGGCTTAGTTAGAAAATCATCCATACCGACGGCAAAACAAATATTCCGTTCACCACTGGCTCCTTCCGCCGTCAACGCAATTATTGGTATTTTCTCGCCCGTCTGTACTTCACGAATTTTTTTCGTGGCGTCATAACCCGTCATAACTGGCATCTGGCAATCCATAAACACGAGATCATAGGAGTTCTGCTGAATTTTTTCTACTGCGATCTGTCCATTATTGGCTACATCTACCTCTAAACCTAATTTCTGCAAATAAGTTACGGCCACTCGCTGGTTAACTAGCTGATCTTCGGCCAAGAGGACACGACCTTTAAAAATCGGTGCGAAATGGCTTTCTTTCTCAACCGAAATTTGGTCTAAGGCGGCTTCTGGCAACTCAAGATTAAACCAGAATGTAGACCCCAAACCCACCTTACTATGAAGTCCAATCTGCCCACCCATCAATTCAATAAGCTGGCGACAAATTGAAAGACCCAGACCAGTTCCTCCGAATTTCATACCTGATTTAGTCTGAAAGTACTTTTGAAAAAGTGACTGACTCTCGTCCTCAGTCATTCCAGCACCCGTGTCCATCACGGAGATTTTAAGGCTGGATTTCTGCGCGTAGGACCTTACACACTCCACAGTAATACGAATATGACCGCGCTCCGTAAACTTTACTGCATTGCCGATAAGGTTCACCATGACTTGGCGTAACCTTTCAGGATCAGCTACAAATGCCCACTCATCGCGGCCGAGAAAGCTGATCTCAAGGCCAATATTCTTTTCTTGAACTGTTGGGAAAAAAAGCTCTAAAACATCTTCACAAAGAAATTTTAAATCGAATGATCGCGGGTTTATTTGAATCTTACCAGCTTCAATTTTCGAGTGGTCCAAGATGTCATTGATCAACCTTAAAAGGGCCTCTGCGGATCTTTTGATGATTCCCACATAGTCTTTTTGCTCTTCAGTCAGCGAGGTTTCAGCTAATAAAGTCGACATCCCCATCACACCGTTCATCGGTGTGCGAATTTCGTGGCTCATGGCCGCCAAAAAATCAGATTTCTTTCGAGCAGTGTCTAACGCAGATTCACGGGCTCTTAGCCACTCCTGCTCTGTTGCTTTACGGCGACTAATGTCACGAAACACGACAAGAGCACCGCGAATACTGCCATCGATATCACGAAGATACCGACTGCTAATGCTGATGTAAATACCCTCAGGGTTTACCTCGTTTTGTACAAAGATCTCAAGATCTTCAACCTGCTCTCCGCGCAGTGCGCGAGCAAATGGAAGCTCCAACAGACCAATTTGCTTTAAACTATTGATTTCAAAAAAACCAAACTCCTTGGCATCTGTATCCGAAGAAATACTTTTAATTTTATTTCCGATAATCCGCTGAGCTGCTGTATTGTAGCGGGTAAAATAACCCCTCTCATCAACAACGATCAAGGCCTCACTAATACTATTTAGAATTCCATCTAAGAGAATTGACTGAATTTTTAGATCTGAGATATCTTTCTTCTGCTCCTTAAAGGAGTTCTCTTGCAAATAGCGACTCATCAGTATGCAATAACAAGAAACCACAAGCCCCAATAAAAAATACCAAAGCGCAGCTGGCAGTGTCATGCCAAAAAGACTCAATGGCTGTGACGTATTTTCACGTATGTCCTTGATCATGCCGTCCAAAAGAACAACCACCTCGCCGGACTCTGGCACTCCAGCCACAACCCGATCACCGTGGGACCTGCCGCTTTGTTTTCTCTCGAGCCTTTCATTTAGGCCCAAAAAATAAGACCGAGATTTTTTCTGAATCTCAACGAATTTTTTTTGTTGCTCAGGAATCTTTTTAAAGCTGTCTGACAATTCGCTAAAACGCCGTGCGAGCTGGACAATCTCTAGATTATAATCATCTAGATCTTTACTTCTGCCATTCGTCAAATACTGCGCGCTATTTTTTGCGGCCTGATTAATACGTTGGCGCGTTTCAAGAAGTAAAGAAAGACTATAAATATCTGACTTTGAGGTGTTCTCTTGGAAGTAATAGAAACTTGATGCAACAATTAACAGTACCCCGAATTGGGTTCCGAAACGTCTTAATAAAAAATGGAATAACGAAGACTTATCCATCTGTAACGTATCGGTAAAATATGTTTTTTTTTAATATGTCAGACGCTACATCAATGCTTTGGTCTAGCCATAAACCTTAAAAATTACTCTTCTTCTCCTAAATGAGCCTCAGGCATATCGCCTCCCATAGCATTATCTTCAAGATCTCTGTCAGAAAATTCGAAATTCATCTCTTGTGTTTTTACCACACGATGACTGGATTTTAAAAGTTCGCGTCCGTCGCGAAGCACGCTGACTGAGAGTTTCGAGTTGTTCCTTAAAAAGGGTGCCGCCATCGGCAGTGAGAGAGTTGCATTTTCGGAGCGATGAATAATCTGCCCATCGGCTTTCCAAACATACTCTTTCATCCCAATATTCATATCTGGACTAGCCTTACCAGAGATGTTTGCTGAAATCTCCTGAGGATTACTCATTTCCATTTTTACATTGATATCCAAAGGCTTCACAGAAGCAATACGTAGCGAGTTCAGTGAAGTCTGAGGGGCCTTGTCAAAACGGCCCTCTTTATATGCCGCCAACGTTGCTGCTGGAATACTTTCCATAAAGTTCTCAAGCTCTTTATATGTCACACATTTCACTTCTGGCTTAGTACAAACCTCACGAGCAAACTCCCTCATTGCATCCCAATATGCGCTACCATTCCACTTGCTAAAATGGTGGCCAATGTGAATCGGAGCGCGATTGCCGTAATAATTCGTATCAAAATAACCCATATAAGTATTTAGCATTTCAGCTTTATACTTTCGATAATTTGAAGAATCATCTTTGCCACCTGATTGAGTGTAAAAAAAATTGTAATCCATCGTAAGAGTTCTTTTGCCGGTACCAGCAATACGAATTCGCGCCAAAGGAAAATTCCAAACGTCATTAATTTTTTGCGGCCAATAATTCATCGAGGCGGTCTTACTTGTGTCGTAAGTATATTTGTACTCTTTCAAAACATTGTACATATCAGGATTATTGCCTAATTGTGGTGCTCTAAATCCAGTTATTTCTTTTGGCGTAAAGTGATAAGGATTAGCATTCGTTGTCATTCTGATTTTATTAAGGTTGAAAACATTAAAAACCAAATTGTAGAACTGTTTGAATTCACTTTCCCAATCTGCCAATGACCAGGTCGCTCCTGTGAAGTGACCATTTGCATGAGAAGCGATTTCATTGCCAGAATCATAAGCCTGATTCACAAAGCCTACGCGAGCCTTAATATCTTCCTTTGATTTTCCACCCCATCCGATTGCTGAAACGCCAACGCCATGGGTAGGCTCCACATAGTTCGCCTTTTCTGACTTAAGTAAAAAATATACTCCGCTGATAAAATATGTAAACTTTAGATTATTATCATGAGCAAAACGAAGGGTTTCATCCCACATATCCAAATTCAAAGAGCCATCAAAGCCAAGCAATACATATTGCGGAGGCCTTTCCACTCTTATGGCTTCCTGTGCCTGGACAAAATTCCCAAAAAGACTTGCGGACATGCAAAGTGCTATAATTATGCTTTTCATTTGGCACCTGCTTTCCCATTGAGCTCATTTTGAGCTCAGGGCAATAAAGCCCTGATCAGTCTCCAATGCGACATTCATACCGGTGTTGAAAAACAGTTTGTTTTGATTTAACACTCCGAGGGGTGTCTAAACTCTTTACAGATGCCGTTAATTTTCGGCTCACACTCTCTTGTAATCATCTTGATATCGAACGATATCATCTTCCCCAAAATAACTTCCCAATTGGACTTCGACAAATTCAAGGATCTCTTCAGAGATATTACGGATGCGGTGCTTTGCTTGAATTGGAATGAAAATATGACTGCCTGCTTTTACTGAAATAACTTGATCATTAAGAATCACCTCACCCACCCCGCGCGTAATAATCCAGTGCTCGGCTCGTTTACTATGTGATTGGTATGAGATCTGTGACATCGGATTGACAGTAATAATTTTAGATTTGAAGTGATCAGTGTCACAAAGAATCTCAAAAGCCCCCCAAGGTCGTTTCTCAAAGACATGGTCCTTGATAAGTGTTGAGCCCTGCTTTTGCAAAGCTTCAACGACTTGCTTAACTTCTTGAGACTCACCCTTTTTAACTACCATTAAAGCGTCAGCTGTATCTACCAAAATAAGATCATTAGTACCTACGAAAGAATAGGCTTTTCCTTGGCGACCGAAAACGAAATTGTGATGACCATTTACCTCTAGAGATTTATTGGCAGCATGCCCCTCGGCGACCTGAGCCACTGCATCCCAGGACCCCACATCACTCCACGCCATATCCGCTGGAATACATGCGAGTTCTTCTGAGCTTAGTTTCTCCATAATTGCGTAATCGATAGAAACATTTTGGAACTGAGAATAAACTTCGCTGAGATTACTCAGGTCGGATTTTAATTGAGAGACTGTTTTGAAAAGATCTGGTTGAAGTCTTTGAAACTTCTCAAGGATTGATTTCGCTTTAAAAATAAACATTCCCGCATTCCAAAAATAATCACCAGAAGCCAAAAACTTCTTAGCATTTTCTAATGACGGCTTTTCATGAAACTTCAAAACCTTGTTTGACCTAGCTTCTTTTTGAATATAACCATAGCCCGTCGCTGGGTGATCTGGTTGAATACCAAGCGTGACAATTTTATTTTGTAGTGCTAACTTCTCGGCCTCTTTTACGGCTTGATAAAAAGTCTCAGTGTTTTGAATCAAGTGATCTGATGGAAACACACCAACAACCTCTTCGCCCAAGCCACGCTGAACCAAAATCTGCGCGAGCACTGCCACCGCCGGTGCGGTGTTTTTCGCCTCTGGTTCATAAATAATATTCACATCTTGAAAACGCAGGTCTTTCAAGTTGGATTCCGTCAAGACTTTCAATGCTATGCCTGTAACTATCCAAAGCGAACCGAGGCGTTCGCACCTTTTCAAAGTAAGGCTTTGCAAGGAGTCTTCAAAAATCTCACAGAACTGTTTAGGGAAATTTGCACGAGAAACTGGCCACAGACGAACCCCGCTTCCGCCGGATAAAATTACTGGAATCACAATGGTTCCTCCTCTAACAAAGGACCATAAAACCAAAAGGTCTGGTCAAGGTCTACTAATAGCCACAGATTGATTCAGATGGTCATCTAAATCTGAGTCTTATTCGCGACAGTGTCGAAGAAAACCCACAAAAATCCGCTGAATTTGGACTGCTTTTTCGTCGTGAAAAATTAGACTTTTTGCAATGATAGAGACATAATTAAATCCTTATCTGGAGGATTTAATTCATGAGCATTCCTTTTATTGACCTGAAAACACAGTATAAAGCCCTTAAGACTTCCATCGACTCGCGTATCCAAAAAGTCCTTGATCATGGTGCCTATATAAACGGCCCAGAAATTGCCGAACTCGAAGCAAAACTCGCACAACACTCCGGCGCAAAATACGCTCTCACCTGTGCCAGTGGTACTGACGCCCTTGTATTACCTTTGATGGCCTTAGGCATAGGCTCTGGCGATGAGGTTATCACCACAGCCTTCTCTTTTATTGCAACGGCAGAGACCATTTGTCTTGTTGGCGCAAAGCCTATCTTTGTAGACATTGATCCTATCACCTACAATATTGATTTAAAAGCCCTGGAGAAAGCTATCACGCCAAAAACAAAAGCCATAATGCCTGTTTCTTTGTATGGTCAAATGGCAGACATGGATGAAATCAATGTCCTCGCTAAAAAACACAATCTTTTTGTGATTGAAGATGCGGCACAAAGTTACGGCGCAAGTTACAAAGACCGCAAATCTTGTAACACCTCTCTTGTTGGCGCAACGAGTTTCTTTCCAGCAAAACCGCTTGGTTGCTATGGAGATGGTGGTGCAGTTTTTACCAATGACGAAAAACTTTTAAAAGTAATGAAGGAAATCCGCGAGCACGGTTCTGAGTCTCGTTACTATCACACGCGCTTAGGCATCAACGGCCGTTTGGACACCATCCAATGCGCTATTCTTTTGGCTAAAATGGAAAGATACGACTGGGAAATTGAACAAAGACAAAAAATTGCCACCCGCTTTAATGAAGCTTTTTCAGCTATCAAGGCCCCAGGTTTTACTACTCCAGTAGTTAAAGCCGACCGTCAAAGCGCTTGGGCACAATACACCTTGTCTGTGGAAAACCGCACTGAATTCCAGAAGAAACTCACAGACGCGGGCGTGCCCACTTCTGTGCATTATCCTCGCACGATGCCAGATCAACCTTGGTACAAAGAAAATACGCCTTGCAATAACGACATCTCCAGGGCTCGCCACGCTGCGGAGCATGTGATTAGCTTGCCAATGTTTCCAGATATGGATACAGCAACTCAGGACAAAATCATTGCCACTGTTATCAGCGCAATGAAGTAAGGATTTTCATGTCTACGGGTTTTAAAGCGCTTGAAAAAACAGTAACCATGCAAACCTCTCAGGGACCCATTACTTGGGGAGATGGGAAGAATTTCGTTCTCTTCGCGGGCCCTGATATTATTGAAGATGAGGGTATGGTTTTAGAAACAGGCAAAGAAATTCAAAGAATCACAAAGGCTTTAGGTATTCCGTGGATTTTGAAATGCTCTTTTGACAAAGCAAATCGTCAAAGTGCTAGTAGCTTCCGTGGTCCTGGAACTAATAGTGCGCTTAGAAGCTTAGATAAAATCAAAACCGAATTAAACTGCCCACTTTTAACAGATATCCATGAAACCATTCAGGTTGAAGACACAGCAAAGGTTGCCGACGTTTTGCAAATCCCCGCCTTTCTTTCTCGTCAAACAGACTTGTTAGTGGCCGCTGCAAAAACACAGAAAATCATTCATATCAAAAAGGGTCAGTTCTTGGCTCCTTGGGATATGAGGGCTATCGCCAATAAAGCCGTAGCTGCGGGGAACAGCAAGCTTCTTCTTTGTGAGCGTGGAACAACTTTTGGATACAATCGTTTAATTAACGATATGACGGGCTTGATCGAAATGCGCAATCTTGGGTTCCCGGTAATTATGGATGCAACTCACTCCACTCAACTTCCGGGAGCTACTGGCGAAAGCAGCGGCGGCCGCGGCGAGATGGTTTGGCCCTTAGCTAGAGCGGCGGTAGCTGTGGGCGTAGATGGAGTTTTTCTAGAAACGCATCCAAATCCGGAAGTGGCACTTTGCGATGGTCCGACATCACTTCCGCTTAGAAATTTAGAAGCAATGCTTAAGAATCTACAAAAAATCTGGCAAACACACTTCTAATTCGACGGATCTAACTCATGCAGAAAAAAGTAAAGAACATCCTCATCCAAACTCTAAAGATTGGCTTTTCTGCGGGCCTTATTTTTTGGCTTATCCAATCAGGCAAATTGAATTTTAAAGCTCTTGCCAGCCTCTTGCGTCCGGAATATTTAATACCAGGATTTTTACTAATCGCTGGAAGCATGTATCTAACCAGCGAGCGTTGGCGCATTCTTTTGCAAACCCAAAGCCATCATCTCAAATCATGGAAAACTTTTAAGCTAACCATGATCGGAGTTTTTTTTAACTTTGCAGTCCCTGGCGGCGTTGGCGGAGACATTGTTAAAGCTTTCTATTTCACTAAAGATTATCCTGAGTCCAAAATGGCGGCCGCGACAAGCGTCCTCATGGACCGTATTCTCGGACTTTATGCGATGATCTTAATGGCTCTCCTTGCTATGCTTTTTGACTGGAAGCATATCCAAACAAACAGCTCCCTACATTTCCTTTTGATAATCGTCTTAACCTTGTTCTGCGGCGCCTCCGTCGCTTTTGCATTAGTATTTTCGCAAAAAATATACGATCGAGGATCTTTTAAAAGACGACTTGAGAAGCTTCCGCTTCACAACAAAACTATTCGTATTTATGAGTCTATTCATCTCTATGGCCGCAGTTATAAAAATCTTATCAGCAGTATTTCTATCAGTCTCTTGGCTCAATCATTCTCAATTGTATTCATGATCTTAGCTGGTCACGCTTCAGGACTCGGCACAGAGATGCAATGGTCTACTTACTTCCTCGTGGCTCCACTTGGATTTATGGCTACAGCTATCCCTATTTCGCCGGCAGGGGTCGGCATTGGCCAAGCTGCCTTTTACTTTCTATTTAATCTTTATACCGGGCACGCCACTGACTTGGGGCCAACCGTAGTCACCGCCTACCAAGTAACTCAGTTTCTTCTGGGACTCCTTGGTGCTTTTTTCTATATGCAAAGAAAAGAAAAAGCGCCAAGTCCATAGTTTCTATTTTTTAAATTAAAATTTCCGAAAAATTCGCAATCAATTTATATTTGAAATCAGAATGTGTCTTTTGAAATTCTTGAAGTTTCAAAATCTCGTGCTCTTGCTTTTCTGAAGTCACAAGATAGAGCCTACGCACTCCTGACAAAAATGCCGGCATCAAATCTGTTGCACTATCACCCACCATTGCCGAGGAAAAAAATGAAACACCCAACTCTTCTTCCGCATGTTTAAACATGCCGACATCAGGCTTGCGATAGTGTGGACGAGCTTGCGCCTGTTTAAACTCCGTCCCATCGTAGTATGGCGCACAAAGTGCCAAATCTGCCCACTCACCTTGAGCCGCAAGCAACTGACACATTTTCTGATGAACCTGACGATAGGCCGTCCAAGAAAAATAACCACGCCCAAGTCCTGATTGATTGCTTACGATCACAATCCACATGCCAAGGCCATGAGCTTTTTTAAAGAGTTCTATTACTCCAGGCCTTAAGGTCACCTTTGAAAGATCTGTATTGTAAGGAATGTCATGAATGATCACACCATCACGATCCAAAAACAAACAAGCTTGTGTTCCAAAACCCTCTAAGGACCTCTCGCTCTTTGACATTTAGGAGTACTTCACCAATCCGGCCTCAACGAGAGCCTTTTCGATCATGAAACACAAAGTGTGATAAGTCGCAATATGCGCTTCCTGGATATTCGCCGTGTTTGAACCTGGAGCGATGATATAGTGATCAGCCAAATTCATGGCTTTAATTTTTCCACCACCCTTACCCGAAAGAAGTATGCTCTTCGCACCGACCTTACGGCAGGCCTCCAGGGCAGTGATAATATTGCTCGAATTACCAGAAGTAGTAATTGCCAAAAACGTGTCTTCGGGCTTCATCAAACCCATCACTTGACGTGAAAAAATATGATCATAACCATAGTCATTACCAACGGCCGTCAAAAAAGAAGTATCCACAGTTAATGCAAATGCACGAATCGGGGTACGATCCTGGGCAAGTTTTCCAACAAGTTCTGCAGAAATATGCTGTGCATCGGCTGCTGAACCGCCGTTCCCAGCAATATATAGGCATCCGCCCTTTTTATAAGACTCTACGATCACCTCAATTGCTCCAACGAAGCAATTGAGAACCTCCTCAGATTGAGATAGGGCTAGCATGTTTTGAGCGGACATTTGAAAACTCTCACGTATATAGGCCTTGTAATCCATTAAAACCCCACAAAAAAACAGCATAGCAAAGAAGCCCTCCAGAATCACCTGCGTTCTGCCACAGCTGCCATCTCTACTCACTGCGAAAAATCAAAAGATTGCCAATGCTTAGCTGTCTTTCTAACCTGGGTATGTTCACCTCTGAATCGTACTAACAAAATACACTAGGAGAGTTATGACTTTGCTATTAAAGCAGATTTTTTCCTTCTTCCAGCTTCTGAACTCAGAAACTGGCACCAACCAATTAGCAGCTGGTTTGGCTTGCGGACTAATTTTGGGGTTCTCCCCGTTCCTGTCCATTCAAACCCTGCTGATTCTCTGCCTGGTATTCTTCTTTCGCATTCAAATGGGCGCGGCCTTTTTGTCGGCCTTTTTCTTTAAATTTGTGGCCTTTGTCACAGATCCGATAGCAGATCATTTAGGACGCACAGTCCTTGAGACCGAATCCCTGCGCCCCCTATTCACACAAATGTACAATATGCCATTAGTTCCGTTCACTCGCTTCAATAATTCCGTTGTAATGGGTTCGGCGATTGTCGGTCTGATATTAGTAATTCCAGCATTTTTTATTTTTCGCGTCTTGATCTTGAAATATCGCGCCACTTTCGTTGCCAGATTTAAAGGCACGAAAATTTGGAGAAGCTTCGCCGCGACAAAAGTTTATGGCTGGTACTCTAAATACAACGAACTTCGCGGGTGATGACGATGAATACGGAACAAGTAAAAAAAACCAAAGGCCCCATTCGCTTAAATATCCTTATTCCTTTCACCATTATCTGCATTTTGACTTTCATCTACTTCCATTTCTTCTTCGACTTCAATCTCAGAAAGGGTTTCGAATGGGCCGGTTACAAAGCCGTCGGGGCTGAGGTAAATATCAATCGACTTGAAACCAGTTTTTTTAAAGCAAGCCTCTACATTCGCGGAGTTGAGATCACCGACGCCGATAAGCCTAGGCAAAATATACTAGAAATTGGTGAAATTCGCTGGAGCATGTCTTGGGATGCGCTTCTACGCGGAAAAATCCTCATCAATGAAGCTGTAATCGAAAATATTCAATTCGCAACAGCTCGCGAGTTTCCTGGTAAGGTAGCCCCCCCCACGCCACCTCAAAAACCAGGGCCAGGAATGCTTGAGCAAGAGGCTCAAAAACTTAAAGAGGAAGCCATCGCCAAAGCTCAACAAAACTACGCTGACAATATGCTCGGCGATCTCGCGGCCATCTTAGGCGGAACTGATGCCCACACTCAACTCGGCAAAATCGAAAGTAGCCTGGCTTCAAAAAAGAAAGCACAAGAAATCGAACTCGACATTAAAACAAAGCAAAAAATTTGGGATGAAAAACTTAAAACCCTTCCTCAAGGAAAAGAAATTCAAGCCTTGAGCGATCGCTTAAATAAAATCAAAACTAAGGACTTTAAAACCCCTCAAGAACTTCAAGCTTCATTGCAAGAGTTTGACGCGGTTTTGAAGCAAGGAGACTCCTTCTACAAGCAGATAGGCACCACCGGTCAGGACCTTGATAAAGATCTCAAGAAGATCGATGCTGACATCAAAGAACTCGACCTTTTAATTAAGTCAGATGTAAAAGCATTAGAGGCGCGCTTCCGCATTCCCGCAATTAACACGAAGGAACTAACTCGCGCGCTTTTCAATAAGTATCTGGGTAAATATGTAGCAAAGATCAATCGCTACCGTGCAATGGCTGAAAAGTACATACCACCAAAATATATTAATAAAATTACGGGAAAGAATAAAGCCGGAGCTGTGGACCCAAATGATGTGCCAATCCAACCGCATCCGCGTGAAGATGGTATTTCCTATGAGTTCGGACGCAAGAACTCATACCCGCTTTTATGGATCAAAAAAGCTGCGATCAGCTCTCAAGCGGGTATGTCACCAAAATCAGGCAACATCCTCGGGCAAATTCTTGATATTAGCTCCAATCAATCACTCACGGGCCATCCGACAGTGATGACGATCAATGGAGACTTCCCTACAGAACAAATTAAAGACTTGCTGTTAAAATTAGTCTTGGATAATACAAAAGTAGATAGCCTAATTACTTATCAAGTATCCGTGGGTTCCTACCCGATTAAGGAGGCAGATCTAGTCAACTCCTCGGATGTCAAAATCGGCCTCAAGTCGGCCACTGGTAAATTAAATATTGAAGGCCAGCTCAAGGCTCTGAGAGAACTCAAAATGAATTTAAACAACCAGTTCACCACTGTAGATTTCGATATTAGCGCAAAAGATGAAAATATCGACAGCATCCTGAAAAAAACGTTCGCAGAACTACCACTAATCACACTCACGGGCAATGCCTCGGGATATTTACCAAGTATCAGCTTCGACGTCACCTCGAACCTGGGCAGTGAGCTCGAAAAAAGCTTGCGCAAGCAAGTTGAAACCAAAATTGCCGAAGCCCACAGACAAATCACCGAGTATGTTAACAGAGAGGTTGGGAAACAGCGCGACCAGATCGATGCGCAAGTAAAACAGATTCGTGAGCAGGTTGACAGCGAAGTTAAAAAAATCCAATCCCAGCTAAATACCCAAAAGAAACAAGCTGAAGGCAAAGCCGATCAAGCAAAAAAAGATGCGGAAAGCCAAGCCCGAAAAAAACTCGGCGAACAGGGGCAAAAAGCCGTTGATGATTTAAAAAAGAAATTTGGCTTCTAAGTGAATCTACTTAGTTATAGAGATTAGTTGTGATCCTCATCATCGGCACCCATTGCTGAAGGAGGACTCGCTGTTGATTTTTGATTTGGAAATACAAGTTGCTTGATATAGGCAACCGCATCATCAGTATGCCAATCAATAGTTCCAGTAATCTTTTTTACAAGCTTAAGTTCCTTATTAAGTAAAAAAGACTCCGGCAGCCGATAGATCTGGTATTGCTGCGAGAGTTTCTTGTCCTCATCCCATACCACATGAATATTCGGCAATGTCTTCATCTCCGGGAAGGACTTCATAAAACTATCAATATCCTCTCGCGTAGAATCACCAGAAACAGCAATGAGCTCGAGATCATTTGGAAAAGCCTGCATAAGCTTAATCAGTGATGGAACCTCTTCAACACAGGGCCCGCACCAAGACGCCCAGAAATTAACAACAAGTACTTTTCCCTTGAACTGAGAAAGTTTTATGCCACGTCCATCAAGAGTCTTAGATTCAAAGCCAGGCAATTCTTGATTAATAAGAATCGAGCCCTTCACCGCTTCGGCAGCACGATCAGCAGTTTCTTGCGTTTTCTGCATATAGAGACCAGCTCCTACCAAAATGAGTGCTGCGATCCCGCCTACAATTAATAATGCTCTAAAGTGCTTATTCATATCTACGCTCACTCTTGGGATTCAAAACAATAAAGCCCAGGTTTCCCCAGGCTTTATGTTAATCATTTTTAAAGGGATTGGGAGCCTAAAGTTAAGCTCTTGCTTCGGCTCTATTTTTCTTTTGAATTTTTTTGACGGATTTCTTTTTCCCGGCAACTGCTTTTGCAGTTACCTTCTTAGCTTTGGAAACTACTTTTTTAGTGCCTTTTTCATCAGCCTTTGTATCAGATACTTTTGCTGACTTACTAGTAGCATTGGCCTCAAAATCATAATCTACAAACTCAAGAAAAGCCATCTCAGCTGTATCGCCAGGACGACGTCCAATTTTAATAATACGGGTGTAACCACCGGGGCGTGTCTTAAAACGAACTGATAGATCATCAAGAATAGTTGATCCAACTTTATTTGCCGGGTACCTAGAAAGCAATAAACGACGAGTCGCTAAATCACCTTTTTTTCCAAGTGTGATCGCTTTTTCGATATGCCTTCTTACCTCTTTCGCCCTATCAACAGTCGTTGTTATGCGGCCATGCTCAACTAAGGAGCTCAAAATGCCACTTAACAAGGCCTTACGGGGTCCAGATTTACGACTAAAATGCTTAACTCTTCTTCTGTGTGAACTCATTTTTAACTCCGAGAATAATTACTGAGCTTCTCTCTTTTGAGGTGGCTGATTAGGATCCCATCCTGGAGGCGGCCATCCGTCTATCTTCATACCCAAACCAAGTCCCATTTCCGATAAAATCTCTTTAATTTCGTTAAGAGACTTCCTGCCGAAGTTTTTTGTTTTAAGCATTTCAGCTTCAGAGCGCACAACCAACTCGCCGATATAGCGAATATTCGCATTCTTCAAGCAGTTAGCACTACGAACCGAAAGCTCAAGATCATCAACTGATCTGAAAAGGTTTTCGTTTAATGTAGGAGAAGAGGAGTCTCTAGCTTCCTCAGAAGGCTCCATTGTTTCGTCAAAAGTAAGAAAAATTTGCAGTTGTTCTTTCATAATTTTAGATGAAAGAGCAACTGCCTCTTCTGGCTTCAAGGAACCATCAGTCCAGACTTCCAAGGCCAATGCGTCATAATCAGTTCTTTGTCCAACACGGGCATTAGAGACGCTGTAGTTAACTTTACTAATTGGACTATAAAGAGCATCTACGCCAACGTAGCCTACAGGAAATTCTTTTTCTCTGTTTTCAGTTGGAACATATCCACGACCAAAATCAACAATGATTTCAGCACTGAAATTTGCATTCGCGCCTAGGGTAGCAATGTGCTGCTCAGGATTCAAAACTTCTACTTTATCAGAAGTCACAATATCACCTGCGGTCACTTTGCCGAGACCTTTTTTGGAAATCTTAAGTGTTAAGCTATCACTCGTATATTGACGAAAGCGAACCTGCTTAAGATTCAAAATAATATCCGTTACGTCCTCAAGAACATCAGTGATTGTGGTGAACTCATGAAGAACACCTTCGAACTTAACTGCAGTAATGGCCGATCCCATCATTGAGCTAAGAAGAATCCTTCTCAAAGAATTACCAAGAGTTACGCCAAAACCTCTCTCGAGTGGGCGAATAATAAATTTTGCGTAGTCATCACGAAGAGTCTCACGATCAACCTCAAATGCCTTAGGCTTGATCATTTCTCTCCAGAATTTATAATAGTGTTCTTGCATAGCTCCCCCGCGACGTAATTATCTTGAGTAGTATTCTACGATCATATTTTCTTCAACCTGAAGTGCAATATCGTCTCTCACCGGAGAGTCTTTTACAATACCTTTGAAGTTAGTATGATCAGCTTCAAGCCATGAAGGTACAGATCTTCTCGCAACAGCCTGCACGGCAGATTGGATCTTAACGACTTCTTTACTTGCCTCAGTGACTTGAATCACATCACCTTTTTGAACCAGAATACTTGGAATATTTGATCTCTTACCATTCAATAGAAAATGGTTATGCTTTACAAGTTGCCTTGCCTCTCTACGGGAATTTGCGTAACCCAATACGTAAACCACATTGTCGAGTCTCATCTCAAGATTCTTAAGAAGTGCAGTCCCCGTCAACTCTTTAGAGCGACTTGCCTCTTTAACGTACTTAACAAACTGACCTTCGGAAACACCGTAGTATCTTTTGGTCTTCTGCTTTTCACGAAGCTGAAGGGCAAACTCGGAAAACTTCAAACGAGACTGTCCATGTTGTCCTGGTGGATAAGGGCGTCTTTCGAAGGCACACTTATCAGTGTAACAACGGTCTCCCTTAAGGAACAACTTCACATTTTCGCGACGGCAAAGCTTACAGACACTTTGATTAATGCAGCTCACGACAAATCTCCTTAAATTCTTCTACGCTTAGGTGGACGGCAACCGTTATGAGGAACGGGAGTAACGTCTTTCAGGGAAAGGATTCTCATACCAGTGGCAGCCAAAGCTCTGATAGCAGGCTCACGACCTGCTCCAGGGCCTTTAAGATAGACGTCTAAAGACTTCATACCTGCCTCCATGGCCTTTTTTGCGGCGTCTTCAGCAGCAACTTGTGCCGCAAAAGGCGTGCCTTTACGGCTGCCTTTGAAGCCTAAGTGGCCGGCCGATGACCAAGAAACAGTGTCACCATTAGGATCGGTAATAGTCACGATGACATTGCCGAACCCAGCTTGGATGTAACAATTCCCCTGAGGAACATTTCTTTTAACTTTTTTCTTAGCAACAGGCTTCTTTTCCACATTATTCATTGATTAGCCACTCCTAGTTATACGGCTTTTTTCTTATTTGCCACAGTCTTCTTAGGCCCCTTGCGAGTACGTGCATTAGAGCGTGTATTCTGACCACGAACCGGCAAGCCTTTACGATGACGAATTCCACGATAACAGTTCAAATCCATCAAGCGTTTAATAGCAAGACCGATTTCACGACGAAGATCACCCTCTACCTTAAAGCTTGTCTCGATAACAGAACGCATTTTTGCAATCTGTTCATCCGTAAGACCCTCAGTTCTCAAGGTTTGAGGAATTCCAGCATCTTTACAGATTTTACGAGCACGAGGGCGACCAATACCATAGATATAGGTCAATGCAACTTCCACTCGTTTATTTCTAGGTAAATCGACACCAAGTAAGCGTGCCATGATTAGCCCTGCCTTTGCTTATGTTTAGGGTTCTCGCAAATAACGCGAATCACACCTTTTCTTTTGATAATCTTACACTTATTACAGATTTTCTTTACTGAAGGTCTAACTTTCATAACTTAATTCCCAAGGTACAAGATAATATTAAAAATCTCGAATCTATAACAAATACAAATGCGGTCCGGAAAAATAACATTCGGGTAGGCCCTTGTCTATCGGTATTTTTAAGATTCTAAGAAATAAGCTTCTTTAAATCTAAAAATATATCCTCAGCCTCTCTCTTGCCATTTACCTCTACATACTTGTGCGACTTCATATAATAGTCCTTCAATGGACTCGTATACTCATCATAACTCTTTAACCGAGCCTCAATGACCTCGGCCTTATCATCACTACGCTGGACAACTTGGCCACCGCAGCTATCGCATATTCCCTCAGTTTTCGGAGGTCTGCTAATCTCATGATAAACTGCTCCGCAATTTTTACATACCCGTCTGCCAGTCAGGCGACTCATAAGTTCAACTTTAGGTACTTCTAAAAAAATAGCTTTAGAAATAGATAAGCAAAGCTTATTCAAAAGTCCATCCAAAGCCTCAGCTTGGGGCACAGTTCTTGGGAAGCCATCCAGTATGAAATTCTTTACGCCACTTTTAAGCACTTCCTCAACCATTCCAATAACAATAGTATCAGGAACTAATTGGCCCTTATCCATGTACGACTGAGCCCTAATACCTAGCTCAGTTTTATTTTTAATCGCTGCCCTAAAAAGATCTCCGGTACTGATTTGAGTCATTCCTTCCCTCTCAACTAACAAGGCAGACTGGGTTCCCTTACCTGCCCCTGGAGCGCCGAAAAGAATAATGCTCAAAATGTAACCCTTCTACTTCTGATTTTAGTTCCCTTAAGGAAACCCTCATATTTTTGGGTATAAATATGAGATTGAATTTGTTGCGCCGTATCCAAGGCGACGCCTACAAGAATCAACAAACTAGTTCCGCCGAAATAAAATGGAACATTGAATTGGCTCGATAACACGCCCGGGAGAATGCAGACGACACAAAGATAAATACAGCCAGCAACATTCAAACGATCCAAAACTTTTTGAATATACTCCGCTGTACTTTTGCCAGCTCTTACGCCAGGAATAAAGCCACCGTATTTTTTTAGATTATCCGCAACTTCACTTGGGTTGAAGACGATCTCAGTATAGAAAAAAGAGAAGAACACAATTAAACCAACAAAGATAATGTTGTAAATAACTCCAGATGGGTTCAGAGAATCCTGCAAAGACTTCAACCACGGAGCATGAACAAATTGAGCCATTGTTGCTGGAAACATTAAGAGTGAACTTGCAAAAATTGGTGGAATTACACCAGAGAAGTTAATTTTAATTGGCAAATGACTGCTTGGAGTCTGCATAGACTGCATTCCAGCTCCCTGTCTTTGAGAATACTGAATTGCAATACGTCTTTGTGCTACTTCCATATAAATAACTGCAGCAATAATAGCAATCATCAATACCAACAACAAAAGCGCCACTGCCGTACGCATTTCATTAGAGGTCACTAGTTCCCACATTTTATGAGCGCCGCTAGGCACTGAAGACGCAATACCCGTGAATATAATTAAACTTGAGCCGTTTCCGATTCCACGCTCAGTAATTTGCTCTCCCAGCCACATCACAAAACATGTGCCGGCCGTTAAAGTTATAATTGTCATCATTTGGAATGGGAGGAAGCCAACGAATGGCGCAATTACAAGAGATTGGCCAGTTGGACTTGTTGAGTGCATTAGCCAAGAGCTGATTCCATAACCTTGAATAATAGCCAAAGCCACTGTTGCATAACGAGTGTATTGATTTATTTTCTTTGTACCCTGTTGACCCTCTTTTTTTAGCGCCTCCAAATAGGGAACCGCCGAGGTCAATAATTGAAAAATGATCGATGCTGAAATGTAAGGCATGATTCCCAATGCAAAAATACTGAATTGGGAAAGAGCTCCACCCGTAAAGGTGTTAAACAAACCAAAGATTCCGCTACTTTGAGCCTGAAAAAAAGAAAGAACAGCACTACTATCTACACCAGGAGTTGGCACATGAACCCCGATGCGATACACGGCTAGCATTGCCAAAGTGAAAAAAATGCGATTTCTAAGATCAGAATTTTTTGCGATGCTATCTACAGCAGACACTACTTAATTACCTCAATCTTACCACCAGCTGCCTCGATAGCCTTTTTCGCGCCTTCGCTAAACTTGTGGGCTTTAACAGTTAAAGCTTTTTTAAGTTCGCCATTACCAAGAATCTTAACCAAGCCTTTACCAGCAATACCATGTTGACAAAGAATCTCAGGATTAACTTCGCCAGAAAGCTTAGTCAATTGGCCAAGGTTCACAATGTTATATTCAGTCGCAAATGCAACGTTGCTAAAGCCAAACTTAGGAAGGCGTCTCATCAGAGGAGTTTGACCGCCTTCGAAGCCACGACGTACCTTACCACCGGTCCGAGCTAATTGACCTTTATGACCTTTGGCGGCAGTTCCACCAAGGCCAGAGCCGATACCGCGACCGACTCTTTTTGGAGCATGCTTAGAACCCGCCTTTGGAGCAAGTGAACTTAAAAGACTCATAAATTACCCCTTAATATCTACGGTGATAAGGTGCTGAACTTTCATAATTTGGCCTCGATTAGCTTTGGTATCATTTACCTCAGCACTTTGACGAATTTTTTTAAGACCAAGACATCTTGCCGTATCTTTTTGATCTTGAGTGCAGCCAATCAGAGATCTTTTTAATGTTACAATAAATATTTTTGCCATTTTCTACCTATACAATCCACAGAGAGGTTTAAATCTGTCTCATTAGTTTAAGTTGTTTCAAGCCATCAATTGTAGCTCTGACCGCATTGTGCGGATTGCGCGTGCCAACACATTTGGTAAGAATATCCTTAACACCGACAGACTCTAGAACCGCGCGAACGGCACCGCCTGCAATTACGCCAGTACCAGGAGCGGCAGGCTTCATAACCACCTTCGCTGCGCCGAACTTACCAATAACCTCGTGAGGAATAGTTCCCTCTAGCAAATTAATGCCATTGGAATTCTTTTTAGCTGCACGACTAGCCTTACCAATCGCCTCAGGAACTTCACCAGCTTTACCGGAACCGAATCCGATCTCACCCGCTCCATTACCCACAACAACTAGCGCCGCAAAAGAAAAGCGACGACCGCCTTTAACGACTTTTGTAACGCGATTAATGGCGACTACACGCTCTTCGAATTCAGCTGTTGAAACTTTCTCCACAATTCACTCCTTAGAAATTAAGGCCGCCCTCACGCGCGCCTTCAGCAAGAGACTTAACTCGACCATGATACAAATAGCCGTTTCTATCAAAAACTACATTTTTAATATTTTTAGCTAATGCAACTTTTGCAACTGCAATGCCCACTTCTTTGGCAAGATCTTTACCAGAATTTTTGGTTTCAATACTTACAGAGGAGGCCGCAACCAACGTATGCCCATTAACATCGTTCACAACTTGCGCGTACATATGCTTACCGCTTCTGAACACACACAAGCGAGGGCGCTCTTCAGTTCCATTAACTGTTTTTCTGATTCTAATTTTCTTGGTGAGACGATTTTTTTTACGCTCACCTGTATGTTTGCTCATTTTCAACTTCATCATAACTCACCCCAATTATTTACCAGCAGATTTACCAGTTTTGCGTCTGATATGCTCACCCGCATAACGAACACCTTTTCCAAGATAAGGCTCTGGCGGACGAAAGCTGCGAACCTTTGCAGCCACTTGTCCAACAAGCTCTTTACTGGCACCAGTAATGCTAATAGTTGTTTGCTTATCGACTTTGATCTCTATGCCCTCAGGAATATCGAAAATTACAGGGTGACTGAAACCTAAAGAAAGTTCCAATTTTTTTCCTGTGGCATTTGCACGATAACCGACACCATGGAGCTCAAGACCTTTAGTGAAACCTTTAGTTACACCAATAACTGCATTTTGAATAAGTGACCTGTATAGGCCATGAAGCGCCTTGCTCTCTTTAGAGTCATCTACGCGGGAAAGAACAACTTTCTTGCCATCCAACTTTGCCGTAACTGCTGGCAACATATGAATGCTCAAAGAGCTTTTTGCTCCTTTAACAAGTACTTCGTTCTTAGGAGTTAAACTCACTTGAACCTTATCATCAAAAATTACTGGAGCCTTACCTATACGAGACATAATTCACCTACCAAACAGTGCAAAGAAGTTCACCACCAAGATTTTTCTCGGTAGCTTGCTTGTCGCTTAAGATTCCCTTACTAGTACTCAAAATACACATGCCAAGACCAGATCTTACTTTAGGAATCTGAGTTGCTTTCACATATAAGCGACGGCCCGGAGTACTTACCTTATCTAAAGAAGTAATCGCATGCTGACCATCTTCCGAATATTTTAAGTAAACACGCATAACACCTTGCTTAGAGTCCTTAGCAACTTTAAAGCTACGAATGTAACCTTCGTTAACTAAAATTTGAGCAATACCAGTCCTAATTTTAGAGGCCGGCAGGTCAACTTTTTCGTGTTGAGATCTTCCTGCGTTGCGAATAACTGTAAGAAATTGAGCAATTGTATCCATAGTTTCCTCTACCAGCTTGCCTTAGTTACGCCCGGCAATTTACCATCAAGGGCCAATTGTCTGAATGCGAGTCTTGAAAGACCGAATTTTTTATAGTTGCCTCGTGGTCGGCCAGTAATCTCACAACGTGTAATAACACGGTTTACGTTAGTGTCTCGAGGCAAGGCCTGAAGCTTTTTACGAGCCAAGGCCCTTTCGTCATCAGAAGCCTTTGCATCCACTGCTTTTGTTCTAAGCTCTTCTCTATGCTTGAAATATCTTTTAGCGAGAGCTTTTCTTTTATTATTTTTCTCAATACTTGCTTTGCGAGCCAAATGACACCTATCCTTTATTTTCTGAATGGCATGCCGAGTGCTTCTAGAAGAGCTCTTCCATCAGCATCATTTTTAGCAGTTGTACATACTGTGATATTCATGCCGCGCACTTTATCAACTCTATCATAGTTGATCTCGGGAAACACAATTTGCTCTTTCAAGCCCATGTTATAATTTCCACGTCCATCGAAACCTTTAGCAGGAAGACCGCGAAAATCTCTCACTCGCGGGAGCGCTAAAGTATTTAAACGGTCGATGAAGGACCACATTTTTTCTCTTCTCAAGGTCACACGAACGCCAAGAGGAATACCAGCTCTTAATTTAAAGTTGGAAATCGCCTTTTTCGCTTTCGTAATAACCGCTTTTTGACCAGTTATCGCAGTGATTTCATCAACGACAGTATTCAAAATCTTAGGATTCTGCACTGCCTCACTCAAGCAAACACTCAACACAATTTTCTCTAATCGAGGAACTTGCATTACATTTTTAGCACCCATTTTTTTCATCAAAGAAGGGGCAATTTCTTTGTTATATCTATTTTGCAAGCGATTCACATCACACCTCTCAGAGTACTTCTGGAGCTAAAGAAACAATTTTCACGAATTGTTTCGCTCTTAGCTCTCTTGCTACTGGGCCAAATATACGAGTTCCGATAGGCTCTTTTGACGCATTGATGAGAACAGCTGAGTTATCATCAAAACGAATGTATGAGCCATCTGGGCGTCGCAACTTATGGATAGTTCTTACAACAACTGCCTTAGCCACATCGCCTTTTTTTACTTTTGTATTTGGAAGCGCCTCTTTAATAGAAACAACAATAATGTCTCCAATTGAAGCCACTCTTCTTTTAGAGCCGCCAAGTACTTTGATGCAAAATACTTCTTTTGCACCAGAGTTGTCAGCCACATTGAGCCTTGTTTGCATTTGAATCATAAAACACCCTGGCCTTTTACGGCCTCAACAACTTCACTTAGCGCCCAACGTTTAGTTTTGCTCAAAGGACGAGTCTCATAAATCTTTACAACATCGCCAATTTTTGCCGTATTTTTTTCATCATGAGCTTTAAACACAGAAGTTTTTTTCACAAACTTGCCATATTTTTTATGCTTCACCATACGAAAGATCAAAACTGAAATGGTCTTATCCATCTTGTTACTGATCACTTCACCGATAACTTCGTTTCTACGTCCTCTAGAATTTGTTTCCATCATATTCCCCAATTACCTAGCTACTTTTTTAACAATAGCCGTATTAATTTTAGCAATATCACGGCGAAGGTTTCTAATTTCAATTGGACTTGAAAGCTGCCCAATTGTATTTTTAATACGGGCCTGAAAGAGTTCTTCACTCAAGCCCGCTCTTTTCTTTTTAAGTTCAACAACAGATAAATCTTTAATTTCGGTAAATTTCATACATCTACTCCCGAGCCAAAAATCTGGTTTTAAATGGAAGCTTATGTGATGCACGCTCAAAGGCTTCTTTAGCCTGCTCGCGAGTAACACCATTCATTTCAAAAAGAACTTTTCCTGGAAGAATTCGTGCCACCCAGAATTCAGGATTACCCTTGCCGCTACCCATGCGAGTTTCAGCAGCTTTTTTGGTAACTGGTATATTAGGGAAAACGCGACACCAGATTTTACCGCCACGCTTAACGCTTCTTGAAATTGCAATACGAGCTGCTTCAAGCTGACGCGCAGTCATACGATGTTCCTCAGTTGCTTGAAGTCCATAGTCTCCAAAATCAAGGTTAGCACCACGAACCGCAAAGCCAGTAGCACGCCCAACAAATTGCTTACGCCATTTAACTCTCTTAGGACTTAACACGGCCAGCCTCCTCAACTTCACGAGCGCTCAAAATATCGCCCTTATATATCCATACTTTGAGACCAATAATACCGTATGTAGTCAAGGCCTCAGCCGTACCGTAATCAATATCCGCTCTCAAAGTATGCAAGGGTACGCTCTTCTCGTTGTACCACTCAGAACGAGCAATTTCAGCACCATCAAGACGGCCAGATACACGTACTTTAATACCTCTAACCCCGCCTTTGATTGCCGCAGCGATAGCTTTTTTCAAAGCTCTTCTCCAAGAAATACGCTTCTCAAGCTGAAGCGCAATACTTTCTGCAACCAATTGCGCATCAAGATCAGGCTTACGAACTTCTTGAATGCTCAAAAATACTTCATTTGGAGTCAATTTTTGAACATCTGCCTTAAGAGCATCAATTCCAGTACCTTTTTTACCAATAACAACGCCAGGACGAGCCGTAGAGATAATGATTTTAATTTTTTTAGCCGCCCGCTCCATTTCAATTTTAGCAACTCCGGCATGCTTCAATTTAGCCTTCAAATATTTTCTAAGGCGAATGTCTTCATGAAGATTCTCATAATATTGTTGGCCTTTAGCATACCAACGAGAGTCCCAAGTTCTGATAACACCGATTCTAAGTCCAATTGGATTAACCTTTTGTCCCACGACTATTTCTCCTCGAGAACTACGTTAATGTGGCTAGTCTTCTTACGAATACCGAAAGCACGACCTTGAGCGCGAGGACGAAATCTTTTTAAAACTGGTCCCTGATCAACCCAAATAGATTTTATATATAGGTTATCAATGTCCATAACTTTTTTGTACTCAGCATTAGCTACAGCAGATTCAATCAACTTCTTAATCACGGATGCAGATTTTTTGTTCAGGAAAGTAAGAGTCTTCACAGCCTCATTCACACCCTTCCCACGAACAACATCAGCAACCAGTCTTGCCTTTTGTGCGCCTACTCTTGCATAATTTAGACTCGCTTTAACTTCCATAAATTCCTCTATTTCTTTGCCGCAGGCGCTGCTGAAGGAGCAGCTTTTTTCTCTGCGTGGCCATGAAAGGTTCTAGATGGCGCAAACTCACCATACTTGTGACCAATCATGTTCTCTGTCACGTACACAGGAACAAATTTCCTTCCATTGTGAACCGCAAATGTCAGTCCCAAAGCTTCAGGAAGAACCGTAGAGCGGCGTGACCAAGTCTTAATAACCTTTTTATCGTTTTTCTGGATCGCGTTGTCGATCTTCTTTAATAAAGAATCGTCAATGAACGGCCCTTTTTTTGTCGAACGTGCCACTTTTTACCCCTACTTGCGTCTCTTAACAATTGAAGAGTCAGTACGTTTATTATGTCTAGTCTTATATCCCTTACAAGGTTGGCCCCACGGAGTTACTGGATGATGACCTTTACCCACGCCTTCACCACCACCAAGCGGGTGATCAACTGGATTCATTGCCATACCCCTAACGCCAGGACGAATACCTCTCCAACGAGAGCGACCAGCCTTACCTAAAGAAATATTTTCATTATCAGTGTTACCAACCTGACCAACTGAGGCGCGACAAACTGTTAATACCTGCTTCAATTCACCAGATGGCAAACGAACTTGGCAGTACTTCTCGCCTTTGCCGGCCAAAGTAGCACCCGCTCCCGCTCCACGACCAACTTGGCCGCCTTTACCGGGGCGTAGCTCAATATTGTGAATAGTTGTTCCAACTGGAATCGCACCAAGAGACAAAGAATTTCCTGGTTTGATATCCGCCTTGTCGCTAGACAAAACTGCATCTCCAACATTCAGACCAACAGGAGCTAAGATATAAGCCTTAGCGCCATCGGCATATGAAATCAAAGCTATCCGGCAAGTCCTGTTTGGATCATACTCAATAGCTACTACTTTCGCTGGTACTTCCAGTTTTTCGCGTTTAAAATCAATCAAACGATATTTTCTCTTATGGCCGCCGCCAATATGTCTCATGGTAATTTGTCCATGATTGTTACGCGCGGCTTTTTTATTCAGAGGTGCTGTGAGTGATTTCTCAGGAGTTTTTTTAGTGATCTCCTTGAAATCAAAACCAGTCATTCCCCTTCTTCCATCAGAGCGTGGGCTAAATACTTTGATCCCCATCTCTATACTCCCTCAAAGAGTGCAATTTTCTCACCAGCAAAAAGCTTCACATAGGCTTTTTTCCAGTAAGGAACCTTAGTTGCACCGAATTTACTATTTTTAGAATGGCCTCTGCAGACACTTGTTCTAACGCTGTCCACTTTAACTTTAAAGTTCTTTTCAACAGCCGTACGGATTTCGATTTTTGAAGACTTCATATCAACTTCAAAAACATACACACCAGCTGCATTGTGATAAGTGTTTTTCTCAGTAATGAGAGGGGCTTTAATTATATTTTTCATCGCGCCTTCTCCAGTGAACATCTGTCGATTATCTTCGCAACAGAATCTTTTGTAATGATCGCCGCATCGTACTTAAGAAGGTCAAAAACATTCAAACCCTCTACTGGGAAATACTTGAATGTCTCAAGGTTACGACTTGCGCGGCTAAAGTTCTCATCAACGCTTGCGTCAATAAGCAATGCTTTATTCAATCCGAAGTGTTTCAGTCGTTTTTGAAGTTCGTTGGTTTTACCCTCAGACTTCATGCTATCGACAACAAAAAGCTTTCCCTCACTATGAAGATGAGAAAGCGCCATGCTGAGGCCCAAACGGCGTACTTTTTTCGGAAGCACATAGGCATAGCTGCGAGGCTGCGGTCCAAACATAGTACCACCGCCTGGCATCAAAGGGGATCGATTAGATCCTTGACGGGCGCCCCCAGTCCCTTTTTGCTTAAATGGCTTCTTACCGCCACCACTAACTAGACCCTTTGTTTTGGTCATATGAGTGCCTTGTCGGCGACTCGCAAGTTGCCACTGAACTACGTTGTGAAGAATATCCTTTTTAACAGGAGCTTCAAAAACATCCGCAGCCAAGTCAACTTGACCAACTTTTTCTTTTTTCCAATTAAGAACGTTCACGACTGCCATACTATTCTCTCACTAATTTCACTAAAGTGTTTCTAGCACCAGGAACCGGTCCTTTAACTAAAACAACGTTTTCCACAGCATTGATTTCAACAATTTCAACATTTCTTACTGTAATTGTTTCAGAGCCCAATTGACCTGGAAACTTCTTGCCTGGCATCACACGGCCTGGCCAAGTTCTATTACCTGAAGAACCTGGGCGGCGATGAAAATGCGATCCATGCGTAGCTGGTCCGCCAGCAAAGCCCCATCGCTTCACTGAACCCGCAAAACCTTTACCCTTAGATTTAGAGGTGATTTTTACAAAATCACCCTTTGCAAGACTATCGATAGAAACTTGCGCACCAAGCGAGGCCCCTTCTGGAAGATCCAGTCGAAGTTCTTTTATAAATTGAGCACCATTTTCAAATCCAGCTTTCCCCAAGTGACCTTTTTCAGATTTATTGGAGTTCTTAGCTTTTTTGGGATGGCACGCCACCTGAATCGCCTTGTAACCATCTTTGTCACTTGTTTTGATTTGAGAAACAATCCAAGGTTCATAACGAAGAACTGTCACTGGCACAGCCTCGCCCTGGTCATTAAAAATTGTAGACATACCTTCTTTGAAGGCAAAAATGCCATTGAGCTTTAGTCCTTGCTCAGAAGAGGTGTTTTTTGTTGGCGCTTCAGCGCCTGTATTTGTAGCTTCGCTCACGACTTACTCCTATCAGACCGCTGACAGTTTAATTTCAACATCTACGCCAGCTGAGAGGTCGAGTTTCATGAGCTGATCGACAGTCTGCTGTGTTGGTTCTAAAATATCCAGCATGCGCTTGTGGGTACGCACCTCAAATTGTTCACGTGATTTTTTGTCAACGTGAGGTGAGCGCAGGACTGTATAACGATTGATACGGGTTGGCAAGGGGATTGGACCAGCAACTTTAGCACCAGTACGGCGTGCCGTTTCTACGATTTCTTTCGTAGATTGATCTAAAAGTTTGTGGTCAAAAGCCTTCAACCTAATTCTGATTTTCTGACTTTGCATAAGACACTCTTCTTTTGTTAAGGTATCGTAAATACTTGTAAAATCTAATCAAAAACACCGTTGTCCCATCGAAAACCGTCTCTGGATGGACCCTTGCGATCCTGAAATTACCCTAATTCAGAGAGTTTTTTGTAAACTCAAGTGTTTCAAGTGCGCGAGTATGCACCGAGGAGTTGAATAATGTCAAAGGCAAATCGAAAAAAAATAATTATAATCGACCTAGTTTTGTTAAAATTTCCGATTTCACTTTTGGAGGCACCACTGCGTACTCCAAAAACTCCATGCTGAAGTTCGCGCGCCCCTGGCTTAAGCTACGGACATCTGTGGCATAACCAAAGAGATTCGCTAATGGCACTTCGGCCAGTATGATCTGACCTCCACCCGGTTTCATATTCATTGAAATAATCTTTCCGCGGCGAGAGTTTAAATCTCCAACAACATTGCCTATAAATTCATCTGGACCCGTAACCTCTAGCTTAAACATTGGCTCAAGAAGCACAGTTGTCACCTTTTTTACAGCCTCGCGGAATGCCAAAGAGGCCGCCGCCTTAAAGGCAATCTCATTCGAAGACTCCTGACGAGCCTCCACAGCTAGCAGTGTTCCACGAACACCAATCATCGAATAGCCAGCCAAGGGCCCTACTTCAGTAGACTCCCTGAACCCATTCTCCACGGCTTTGAGATATCCTGGCTGAATAAGAGAGGTCTGCATGACCTTTGTTGCAAACTGAACTCCGTCCGCCAATGCTGCCGGCTCAATCTTCAATTGCACCTTTGCAAAATGCTCCTCACCACCTAGTTGACGTTCGTAAACGTAATCGATAGTTACTGAAGATGTAATGGCTTCACGATAAGAAACCTGTGGCTTTCCAACATTTGCCTGAATTTTGTATTCACGCAAAAGGCGGTCTATCAAGATCTCAAGATGGAGCTCTCCCATTCCTGAAAGAAGAATTTGCCCTGTCTCTGAATCATTTCTGACCTCACAAGAGGGATCTTCCTTTTCTAGTTTTGACAAGCCTGACAACATCTTCTCTTGGTCTGCAGAAGATTTGGCCTCAATAGCTACAGAAATCACAGGCTCGGGGAATGTAATTGTTTCAAGTACAACTGGGTGAGAAGACTCGCAGAGAGTATCGCCCGTTCCTGTATACTTAAGACCAATAACAGCTCCAATATCGCCGGCCTTGAGAGACTGAATTTCTTCACGGGAATTCGCATGGAGCTTTACAAGTTTTTGAATGCGTTCTTTTTTCTCCGACCGAGGGTTGAAAAGCTGATCACCAACCTTAACCTCGCCAGAATAAACCCGAATATAGGTAAGCGTTCCTGCAAATGAATCGTTGGCGATCTTAAATGCAAGAGCTGCAACATTCGCTTCGAAGTCCGTCTTACAAAGGATTTTTTTGTCTGGTTTTTCGGGATCATGACCTTCCATTGGCGGAACATCTAAAGGGGATGGGAGATAGTCAATTACCCCATCAAGGAGTGGCTGCACTCCTCTGTTTTTAAAGGCAGCACCACAGAAGGTCGGGACTGCTTTGAGAGCCAAGGTCCCTTTTCTAAGGGCTGCTTTTAGCTCAGAAACGGTAACGTCTTCCTCGTTTAAATATTTTTCCAAAAGGGCATCGTCAAATTCGACAATTTTTTCAATAACCTCAAGACGATATTTTTCAACTTCTGTCTTCATCTCTTCAGGCACATCCGTGATTATGAATTGCTCATCTTTACCACCTGTGTCCCAAATGTAGGCTTTGTTTTCTAAAAGATCTACAACACCTTTAAATGTATCTTCAATGCCCACAGGAACCTGAACAGCAATAGGATTTCCCCCGAGCTTTTCTTTGATGGAGTTCAAGCTCATTACAAAGTCTGCACCAACTCGATCCATTTTATTTATGAAGCAAATACGAGGAACATGATACTTATCAGCCTGTCGCCAGACTGTTTCTGATTGAGGCTCCACCCCATTCACACCATCGAAAACAGTGATCGCTCCATCGAGAACACGAAGTGAACGTTCCACTTCAATAGTGAAGTCGACATGGCCTGGGGTGTCGATGATATTAACACGGTAATCTTTCCAAAAGCACATTGTGGCAGCAGAAGTGATTGTAATACCACGCTCTTGCTCCTGGACCATCCAATCCATGGTGGCCGCACCATCGTGGACTTCACCAATTTTATGACTTTTGCCTGTGTAATAAAGAATTCGCTCTGTGGTGGTCGTTTTCCCGGCATCAATATGAGCCATGATGCCGATATTACGGGTGAACTTTAGATCAGCTACAATTTTGGGATCTTTCGCTGACATTAGAAAGAATTACCAATTGTAGTGAGAGAATGCCTTATTCGCCTCAGCCATTCTATGAACGTCATCTTTCTTTTTAATAGAGTTTCCTCTGTTATTGAAAGCATCCATCAGTTCAGCAGCAAGACGTTTTGAGAAGTCTTTTTCCCCACGCTCACGTGAGTAAGAGATCAACCACCTCATTGCCAAGGCAAGGCGACGAGAGGGACGCACGTCTACGGGAACTTGGTAAGTGGCTCCGCCTACACGACGAGAGCGAACTTCGATAGAAGGTTTTACGTTTTCCAATGCTTTCTTTAAGATAGCAATTGGCTCTTCATTAGGTATTTTGCCTTTGAGCTCTTCAAGGGCTCCATAGAAAAGCGCTTGGGCAACACCCTTTTTTCCTTGGATCATCATTTTGTTAACGAATTTCGCAACAACAAGATCTTTGAAAACTGGGTCTGGAATAATTTCTCTTTTAAAGGTCTTTTTACGACGTGACATTTTTATAACCTCTTAATGACTATTTCTTAGGTCGTTTAGCGCCATATTTAGATCGCGAACGAAGACGTCCGTTAACACCCTGAAGGTCCAATACACCGCGAATAATATGATAGCGAACACCAGGTAAATCTTTTACACGACCACCGCGAATCAAAACTACGCTATGCTCTTGTAAGTTATGACCAATTCCAGGAATGTAAGATGTCACTTCATAACCATTAGACAATCTAACACGAGCTACTTTTCTCAAAGCAGAATTCGGCTTCTTTGGAGTCGTCGTATATACGCGGGTACAAACACCACGGCGCTGAGGACATTGAGTCAGAGCTGGCGACTTCGTTTGGTTCTTTTGAACAATACGCTCACTTTTGATGAGCTGATTAATTGTTGGCACTTTTTACCCCTTATAACAATTATTCCCAATATACGGATCAGGAACCTAACCCTCGATCATCAACGGGTCAAGTCCTAGTTTATAAATTTTGTACTCAAGAAGCCGTTTCCAGCTCCTCCCACTTAAATAATTACATGCCTAAGGTGCTGCCGTTACTGGTACACCACCTGGTAGAGGGGCAGTGAAAACCACATCGTCATCTTCCTTAACAACAACTTTCCAACGCTTGTAAGAGGTTAAACCAGTGCCGGCAGGAATTAATCGGCCCATGATAATATTCTCTTTGAGTCCCCTGAGATAATCAGTTCTGGAGTTAATTGCCGCTTCCGTAAGAACCTTGGTAGTCTCTTGGAAAGATGCCGCAGAAATCCAACTATCTGTGCTGAGAGAAACTTTTGTGATACCAAGGAGCAATGGTGCGTAGGTCGCAGCTTGGCCGCCTTCACTATTCACACGTTTCATCTCTTGCTCAAAGGCATATTTCTCAACCTGCTCACCAGCTAAGAAACGTGTATCACCCGGATCACGAACCTCAACTTTGCGAAGCATTTGACGAACAATCACTTCAATATGCTTGTCATTAATACCGACACCCTGAAGTCTGTAAACTTCTTGAATTTCATTCACAAGATACGCTGACAATGCTTTTTCACCGAGTACAGATAGGATATCATGCGGATTCGTAGGCCCATCCATAAGGGCCTCTCCGGCTCTTACGTACTCGCCCTCACGAACAGCCACGTGCTTACCTTTAGGGATAAGATATTCTTTTTGCTCACCCACTTCAGGAGTTACGATTACACGCTGTTTACCCTTCACATCTTTACCAAAAGTCACATAGCCATCGATCTCAGAAATAATTGCAGCTTCTTTTGGTTTACGAGCCTCAAAAAGCTCAGCAACCCGCGGAAGACCACCCGTGATATCCTTCGTTTTAGAAGCCTCACGATGCATTTTTGCAACTACATCACCAGCATGAACCTCTTGTCCATCAGCAACAAGTAGCTGAGCCCCAACAGGAATCAAATATCGCGCAGGTATATCACGCCCTGGCAATATTAATGGTTTAGTGTTTGCATCAGTCAGGAACACTGTCGGCTTAACATCTGAAGATTTACTTTCAATAATAACTTTTGTCGCAAAACCGGTTACAGCATCAACCTGCTCGGTCATGGTCGCGCCCTCTTCGATATCTTGATATGCAATCTTACCAGTCAACTCGGCAATGATTGGATTTGAATAAGGATCCCATTCTGCAACAGTACTTCCTTTTACAATCTTTTCGCCTTCCTTGAAGCTAAGAACAGCACCATATACAAGCTTAAATCTTTCTCTTTCACGACCAGATTCATCGATAACAAGCGCCTCGCCATTACGATTCATAACAGTTAGCTTGCCCTGACGATTTGAAACCGCGTGTACATTTGTTAATTTAACTGTTCCATCATAACGAGTCGTATGAACGGATTGCTCAACCGAACGAGAGGCTGCACCACCTAAGTGAAAGGTTCTCATCGTCAACTGCGTACCAGGCTCACCAATTGATTGAGCGGCAATGATACCGACAGTCTCGCCCATATTGACTGTGGCTCCACGAGCCAAGTCGCGACCATAACATCGGATACAAACTCCACGAAGAGATTGGCAGGTCAATGCCGAACGAATAACCACTTTATCAATGCCTAGCCCCTCAACCTTCTTCACGTCGTTCTCAGTGAACTCATGATTGGCAGGAATCACTACGCTATTATTATATGGATCTAAAATATCTTTCAATGCAGTTCGACCAAGAAGCCGTTCGCCGATTGGCTGAATTATTTCCCCGGCCTCATAGAGTGGAGTCACTTCCAAACCATCCGTTGTGCCACAATCAGTTTCGCTAACTACTACGTCTTGGGCGACATCCACCAAACGACGTGTCAAGTAGCCAGAGTTCGCTGTTTTCAGGGCGGTATCGGCTAAGCCTTTACGCGCACCGTGCGTAGAAATGAAGTACTGAAGGACTGTCAATCCTTCACGGAAGTTCGCCGTGATCGGAGTCTCGATGATCTCACCAGAGGGCTTCGCCATCAAACCCCGCATACCACCCAGCTGTCGAATCTGATTCGCTGATCCACGGGCTCCGGAATCAGCCATAATGAATATCGGATTGAAGGAAGGTCCTACGGTCTCTTTGCCATCAATAATAAACTTTTGTTTCTCAATGGCATTCATACCTTCTTTAGCAACACGGTCAGCAGTTTGAGCCCAGATATCCACCACTTTATTGTAGCGCTCACCATCGGTAATCAAACCTTCATCGTACTGCTGTTGAATTTCCTGAACATGCTTCTCAGCTTCGCCAATCAAAGTAGCTTTGGCGACAGGGATAACCATGTCATCAATACAAATAGACATACCTGCGGCAGTTGAGTATTTAAAGCCAAGCTCCATAATTTTATCAGCTAAAATACAAGTCGCTTTCGCACCGGCAAGACGGAAAGTCTTATCAATCAACGCCGCGATTTGCTTCTTGTTCATCACCAGGTTCACTTCATTAAAAGGAACTTCGCGAGGGACTGAGTCAGAAAGAATTGCACGTCCAACAGTTGTCTCTTCAAGTTTTCCATTGATACGTACCTTACAAGTAGATTGAAGGTCTACAAGGCCTGTTTCATAAGCGTATTGCGCCTCTGTAACACCTGAGAAAATCTTACCTGTCCCTTTTGCCCCTGGTCGAGAGCGAGTCAACCAATACATTCCCAAGATAATATCTTGAGATGGATTGATGATCGGTTTGCCAGACGCGGGTGAAAGAATATTGTTAGTCGACATCATCAAAACGCGGGCTTCCACCTGAGCTTCTACTGACAGCGGGACGTGAACAGCCATTTGGTCACCATCGAAGTCAGCATTGAATGCCGTACAAACGAGTGGGTGTAATTGAATCGCTTTACCCTCATGTAGAACAGGCTCAAAAGCCTGAATTCCAAGTCTGTGAAGCGTTGGTGCGCGATTCAAGAGAACCGGATGCTCCTTAACCACGTCAGAAAGGATATCCCAAACCTCAACTGCTTGTTGCTCCACAATTTTCTTAGATTGCTTAATTGTAGTCGAAAAACCTTTTTCCTCGAGCTTGTTGTACACAAAAGGTTTAAATAACTCTAGAGCCATCGCCTTAGGCAAGCCGCACTGATGAAGCTTCAAGGTAGGACCCACTACGATTACAGAGCGACCCGAGTAATCCACACGTTTTCCGAGAAGATTTTGACGGAAACGCCCCTGCTTACCTTTAAGCATGTCGGAAAGTGAGCGGAGAGGGCGCTTATTTGGACCAGTGAATGTTTTGCCGCGACGGCCATTGTCCAATAACGCATCCACAGCCTCTTGGAGCATGCGCTTTTCATTACGAATGATAATGTCTGGAGCATTTAGCTCTTGAAGGCGCTTCAGACGATTGTTGCGATTGATAACGCGACGATAAAGATCATTTAGATCTGAAGTTGCGAAACGACCGCCATCCAACGGAACTAAGGGACGAAGATCAGGAGGAAGAACCGGCAGCGCCTCCAGCATCATCCATTCAGTTTTATTGATAGAATTTTTGAAAGCTTCTACAACTTTCAAACGTTTAGATAATTTCTTGATCTGAGCTTCTGACTTAGTCTCTTTAATCTCCATACGAAGTTTACGAGACAAGTATTCAGGATCGATTTTCCTTAAAAGCTCGCGAACGGCCTCGCCACCCATGCCCGCTTTGAAAACTGGGCCGAACTCATTGAGTGCGCCTTGATAGGCCTCCTCAGAAAGTACTGCACCCTCCTCAAGGGTAGTTTCCATTGGGTCAATAACGACATACGCCTCGCAATAAAGGACCTTTTCTACATCTTTCAAAGAAAGATTGAGTAGGTTACCAATGCGAGAGGGCAGTGAACGTAAAAACCAAATGTGCGCAACTGGAGTTGCTAGCTCAATATGGCCAAGTCGCTCGCGGCGTACTTTCGTCTGCGTGACTTCAACGCCACACTTCTCGCAAATTACCCCACGGTACTTCATTCGCTTGTACTTACCACACAGGCACTCATAATCCTTAATAGGACCAAAGATTTTTGCGCAGAACAAACCATCACGTTCCGGTTTGAAAGTACGATAGTTAATTGTCTCAGGTTTTTTTACTTCACCAAATGACCAATCACGAATCATTTCAGGCGACGCCAGAGAAACTCTGACGGCGTCAAAACTAAGTGGATCTTTTGGTTTGTCAAAAAAGTTCAACAAGTCTCTCAAGGTTCACCCCTACTTATTCTTGTTGTTAATTAAATTAATCCTAGTGCTGGCTGCTTGGCTCTTCCGATGTCGGAACAGCTGCCACAGCCAACTTCTCTACTTCAATTTCTTCAGTACCCTCATCTTGATCACTCAAGATGTCGGACTCCATCAACTCAACATTCAATGCAAGAGATTGAAGCTCTTTCACCAAGACGTTGAATGACTCTGGTAAGCCGGGCTCGAGGATGTTCTCACCCTTCACGATGCTTTCATACATACGCGTTCTTCCTGCCACGTCGTCAGACTTAACAGTGAGGAACTCCTGCAATGAGTATGCAGCGCCATAGGCCTCGATCGCCCAAACTTCCATCTCTCCAAGACGTTGACCGCCGAATTGAGCCTTGCCACCCAATGGCTGTTGCGAAACCAAAGAGTAGGGTCCAATAGAACGAGCATGAATCTTTTCTTCAACTAAGTGATGCAATTTCAGCATGTACATGATGCCCACAGTTACCGGATTCGTGAATGGCTCACCTGAGCGGCCGTCAAAAAGAATGGCCTGCGCACGCTCTGGTAAATTTGCTTTTGCAAGCAAACCCTTTACATCCGCCTCACGGGCACCATCAAAGACAGGGGTGCCGACGTGTACACCATCTTTCATTTTTACTAACATTTGCTTCAATGAAGCATCGTCAGCCCTGTCAATTTTCGCGGAAATCTCTGCATCAGTAAAAGTATTTTTTAATGCTTTTCGGACATCTTCAGATTTAAAATTCTCAATGTACACCGAAAGCTGGGTGCCTAAATTGCGCGCGGCCCAACCCAAGTGAACTTCCAAAATCTGCCCGATATTCATTCGAGAGGGAACGCCTAATGGGTTCAAAACCATATCTACTGGAGTTCCATCTGCCAAGTAGGGCATGTCCTCCAAAGGCAATACCTTTGAGACAACCCCTTTGTTGCCATGACGACCGGCGAACTTATCACCAACTTGAAGTTTACGTTTAATTGCAACATAAACTTTAACCATCTTAATAACACCAGGAGGAAGCTCATCGCCCTTACGGAGACGTTCAATTTTCTCATTAAAGACAAGCCTTACGGCATCCAACTGATTGCGTGCCCCATCAATAATCTTGTTCACCTGAAATTCAAGATCTTGTTCGAGAGGAATGTAGCTCAAAAGTTCAAAAGGAATTGTCTCTAGGTCAGCCTCTGTAAGGTTTTGACCCTTATTCAATAATTTCTGACTTCCATCTTCATTCAAAAGAACACCTGTTGTAATTTTACCAACAAGGATGTCGCGAAGCTTAGATATCGCATTATTTCTGATAACGTTCTGCTCAACCTGCAAATCTTTTTCAAGTTTACGTTTCTTGTCCTCAATGATTGAGGACAAGCGCTCATCGCGATCTGCCCCCTCTCGAGAATAGACCTGAGCATCAATTACAGTGCCGTAAACACCAGATGGAACGCGAAGAGAGGTGTCACGAACATCGCCTGCCTTTTCGCCAAAGATCGCTCTTAAAAGCTTTTCCTCAGGGGAAAGCTGAGTCTCTCCCTTTGGCGTTACTTTACCAACGAGAATGTAGCCAGGACGAACCTCTGCACCAATGCGAATAATGCCAGAAGCATCAAGATCTTTAAGGGCCTCTTCGCCAACATTTGCAATATCTCGCGTGATCTCTTCTTTCCCTAGTTTTGTGTCACGCGCTATACATTCGAATTCTTCAATATGAATTGAGGTATAAACATCCTCTTTTAAAAGACGTTCTGAAATCAAAATTGAATCCTCGAAATTGTAACCCATCCAAGGAGTGAACGCGACCAGGATGTTTTGACCAAGAGCCAGTTCGCCAAGTTCCGTTGCCGGTCCGTCAGCGACAATATCACTCTTAGAGATACGGTCTCCTACCTTAACAATCGGTTTTTGATTGAAGCAGGTATTTGTATTCGTCCTTTGATATTTTGTTAAATTATAGATGTCGACGTTTGCACCGAGCTCTCCGCCTTTTGCAAAACGGCGAATTACGATACGAGAGGCATCAACTTCTTCAACAATACCGTCATTAAGCGCAACAACCGATGTTCCCGAGTCTCGAGCAACGAGCCTCTCAACGCCTGTTCCCACAAGCGGTGCGCGCGAGCGGAGCAGTGGCACCGCCTGACGTTGCATGTTCGACCCCATCAAGGCACGATTGGCATCGTCGTGCTCAAGGAATGGAATCAGTGATGCTGCAATAGAAACCAACTGAGATGGAGAAACGTCCATCAAAGTCACCTTATCTTTGTCGACAATTTCATACTCACCATCACGGCGTGTGGTCGCAGAAGGCGTTTGAATATTTCTATGACCCTTTTCATCTCGAGGAGCCTGAGCAATATAGTGTCCGGCCTCTTCCAGAGCCGACATATAAGTGATGTCAGAAGAAATACTGCCGGCATCAACTTTACGATATGGAGTCTCAATGAATCCATAATTATTGATACGCGCATAAGTAGCCAAAGAAGAAATCAAACCAATATTTGGTCCCTCAGGAGTCTCAATCGGACAGATGCGTCCATAATGCGTTGGATGTACGTCACGCACTTCAAAACCAGCGCGATCACGAGTCAAACCGCCAGGCCCAAGAGCTGACAAGCGGCGTTTGTGCGTGATCTCAGAGAGTGGATTCGTCTGATCCATAAATTGCGATAATTGAGAGGATCCAAAGAATTCCTTAACAACCGCATTCACAGGCTTAGCATTGACGAGATCATGAGGCATCATCGTCTCAACATCTTGCAGTGACATGCGCTCACGGATAGCGCGCTCCATGCGAACAAGACCAATGCGATATTGGTTCTCTAATAGCTCACCCACTGAGCGAACGCGACGGTTGCCGAGGTGATCAATATCATCGATCACACCGCGGCCATTTTTAAGATCTATAAGCGTCTTGATTGTAGAAAGAATGTCTTTATGAGTCAGAGTCCTAAACTCTGGGGGACACTCCTCCATAGAAATACCAAACTTGTGATTGATCTTGATACGACCAACCTCAGACAAGTCATATGTTTCTGGGTCAAAGAACAAACGATGAAAGAAAGTAGTTGCCGCCTCTAATGTTGGAGGCTCGCCAGGGCGAAGTCGTTTGTATATCTCAATTAAAGACTCATCTTTATTGTTAACTTTATCAATAAGTAAAGTGTTTCTGAGATATGGCCCCACTGTTAAACCATCAAAGAAAATCATGAAGAAATGATCAATACCCAGTGCAATTGCTTTTTTAATAAGGCTTGCGCTCAGCTCAGCATTCGCATCGGCAATAATCTCTCCGGTGGATTCGTCTATCAATGGCTTCGCAAGAACTTTTCCATCTAAATCCTCTGGATTTACTTGAATCTCAGTCAGGTTGATGTCTTTAATTTTTTTAACAATTGCACGAGTGATACGACGACCCACTTTTACTAAAACTTCTTCAGTTTTAGGATCAATAATGTCAGCAATCGCTCTTTGGCCAGACATCCTTTCGATGTCAAGCTTTCTGAACAACTTGCCACCTCTAACGTAAACTTCGTCGAGATCATAAAAGAATTCCAAAAGCTTTTCAGTATTGAAACCAAGAGCTTTTAAAAGAATTGTAACAGGAAACTTTCTTCTTCTATCAATGCGGACATGAATCAAGTCTTTTTGGTCGAACTCAGCATCCAACCAAGAGCCGCGATATGGAATAACACGAGCCGAGTAAATGAGCTTACCGGAAGTTGCATTCTTACCGCCATCGTGGTCAAAAAATACCCCCGGAGAACGATGCAACTGAGATACAACAACACGCTCGGTGCCATTGATAATAAAAGAACCGTTGGCAGTCATAAGAGGAATTTCGCCAAGATAAACTTCTTGCTCTTTTACATCGCGGATACTGCGCGCTTCTGTTTCCTCATCAACATCAAATACAATAAGACGAAGAGTTACCTTGATTGGTGCCGCATAAGTCATTCCACGCTGGCGACACTCATCAACATCATACTTAGCCGGCTCAAGAGTGTAGCTTACAAATTCAAGGCTCGCCGTATTGTTGAAATCGCTAATTGGAAAAACGGATTTGAAAACACCGTTAAGACCAGCTTCACCACGTCGGTCTGGATCCGTATCTTTTTGCAAGAAAGCCTCATAAGAGCTTTTTTGCAACTCGATCAAATTCGGGATGTCGATAACTTGTTTGTTTTGTGCGAAAGATTTTCTGATACGCAGATTTGAGGCCGTGATTGGAGTTTTATCCATCTAATCTCCCTTAAAGAGTCAAACCATCTAAGCAACTGAAATTATTTTCTTATTTCAGAGCCAAAAAATACATTTGAACTGAATAAATCAGTTCGCTCGGCCTAAAGCTTAGCCGAGAGAATATAGTACCCCTTGGTATAGGGGTCAATGTCGCATTTCAATAAAAATGCGAAATGGCCTCTTTTTTGCATTCAATCGAGAAAAGAGGCCATGCTTCACAAAATAATTACTTAACTTGAACTTTTGCGCCAGCCGCCTCAAGAGACTTCTTAATTTTCTCAGCGTCTTCTTTAGTAGCGCCTTCTTTAACAGCTTTTCCGCCTGCTTCAACGAGAGCTTTTGCTTCAGCAAGCCCAAGGCCAGTTAAAGCGCGAACCTCTTTAATTACGTTGATTTTATTAGCGCCCGCGTCAAGCAAAATGACGTCAAAAGCTGTTTTTTCTTCAACAGCCGCAGCAGCAGCGCCGCCTGCCATCACAACAGGAGCCGCAGCAGAAACGCCCCATTTTTCTTCTAGCATTTTTACAAGCTCAGCAAGCTCGAGAACTGTTTTGCTGGACAAAGCATCCATCAATTGATCATTAGTTAAAGACATAAATCCTCCAAAAAATTATTAAAATAAAAAATTAAAATTCATCCAACAAACTATGCTTGTGGAGCCTCTGAACCAATACCACTTTCTAATTTCTTTACATATTCATTAATACAGCGCGCAAGTTTTGCGCCAGATGCATTAAGAGTAGCAAGGAATTGAGAGCGAAGTTGGTCTTTGCCTGGAAGTGTCGCTAGGAAATTAATCTTAGCAGCATCCATAGCCTCGCCATCCATTACACCAGTTTTGATTTGCAAAACTTCAACATCTTTCGCGAAGTCTGCCAAAACTTTAGCTGTGATATTTACCTCACCATAGGAAAATACGATCGCATTAGTTCCTTTTAGGGAAGTGCTCAAAGCTTTCTCTATAGACGGGTGATCCTTTAGCGCTCTTTTAGCAAGAGTATTTCGAACGACCTTCATCTCAGACTCAGAAGTATGAAGTTTTTTTCGGAGCGAGGTAACTTGCTCCACTTTCATACCCTTGAAATCCACGATGAAGGCACCTTTTGACTTGGCAAGCTTATCAGTTAAAAGCTTAATCTCTTGTTCTTTATCAGTGCGAGTTATCATCATTAGGGGCCTCCTTTCATTAGATTTATGCGAGTCAGGTCGGTTTGGAGATTCACTTTAAAGGTAAACTCTTTTGCCTTATCTCGGTAGGATCCCTTAATTGGGAATTAAAGTCTTTCGACGACCTACTGTCTCTGATCGCAATAGTTTTATTTATACAATAGCACTCACAATACCAGCTGCCTGATTTGGGTCCATCTTTACTCCTGGGCCCATTGTAGAAGCCACAGAAATTGTTCTAAGATAAATACCCTTTGAAGAGGCGGGTTTAGCTTTCACGATTGCACCCAACAAAGTTAGGAAATTTTCGCGAAGCTTGATATCGCCCATAGATTTCTTGCCGACACCAGCGTGCACAATACCCGCTTTATCAACGCGAAAGTCTAATTTACCCTTCTTCTCAGCAGTGACAGCCTCCCCTACATTCATAGTTACAGTACCAACTTTAGGATTCGGCATCAAACCACGAGGTCCGAGAATCTTAGCAACTTTAGATACAGTCGCCATCATATCCGGTGTTGCAATACACTTATCGAAGTCTAACCATCCACCTTGGATTTTAGCAACGAGGTCATCGGCACCAACAAAATCAGCTCCAGCGTTTTTCGCCTCAGCCTCTTTTGGACCTTTTGCAAAAACAACCACCTTAACATTCTTACCAAGGCCATGCGGAAGCGCAATAGCACCACGCACCTGTTGATCGGATTGCTTTGGATCAATACCAAGGCGAAGAGCCACGTCGATTGTTTCATCGAACTTAGCGGTTGCACTTTCTACTACCATTTTGAAAGCTTCATCAACTGTATATTTTTTTGTCGAATCAACTTTTTTAGAAGCTGATTTAAATCTTTTATTTGCCATACTTACCACCCTAATCCGCAAGCTCAAGGCCCATGCTTTTCGCAGTGCCAATTACTTGAGACATTGCTGACTCAACTTTTAAGCAATTCAAATCTGGCAACTTTGTCGTCGCGATTTGTTTTACTTGTTCTAGCTTTACTTTTCCAACTTTGTCTTTTTGAGGCATTTTAGAGCCTGACTCTAATTTGACTGCCTTTTTCAACAGAGACGAGACTGGAGGCGTTTTGGTGATGAAAGTAAACGATCTGTCCTGATAAACAGTGATAATGATAGGGATAATGCTATCACCCAATGCCTGCGTGCGAGCATTGAACTGCTTACAGAATTCCATGATGTTTACCCCATGCTGTCCGAGCGCCGGTCCAACGGGAGGAGCTGGATTAGCTTTCCCTGCCGGTATCTGCAGCTTGATCATTCCTGTAACTTTTTTTGCCATGACCCACTCCTGCAATAGGGTTTGTTAATAAATCTCTCTTTCGAGAGTTAAAAAATTACTGCTTTTCCACCTGAATGAAGTCCAACTCAACAGGAGTTGCTCTTCCAAAGATGCTCACGAGAACTTTCACTTTCGCCTTGTCCTCATTGATCTCCTCAACAGTTCCGTTGAAGTTAGAGAATGGACCGTCAACGACAGTCACATTTTCACCCACAGAAAATTTTACCTTTTGCTTCGGTTTTTCACCGACACCAGCCATTTGCTGTGTTACGCGCAAAACCTCGGCCTCAGGAACTTCGGGAGGACGTGTCTTAGCACCTCCAACGAAGCCTGTCACCTTGGATGAATGTTTTACAAGATGCCACGTCTCGTCATTTAAAAACATTTGAATGAACATGTAACCAGGAAAGAACTTACGAGATTTTGTCTGTTTTTGACCTTTTACAAGTTCAACAACATTCTCAGAGGGGATCAAAATTTCCCCAAAAAACTGTTCCATTTTTTGAGAGCGAACTCTCTCTTCGATAGCTGTTTTGGCTGTCGACTCACAACCAGTCTGAGTATTTACAATGTACCATTTTTTTTCCATGGCCACTTCCTATCTCATGAGAGTGTTGATGACATAACCAGAAATTAAGTCAAAAGAGCTAATAATTATGCTGGAAATCAGCACCATGACGACTACAACTACCGTCATTGCAGTAGCATCCTTACGAGAAGGCCAGACTACCTTACGCACTTCCACCGAAACTTCATCTGCCCAGGTCACAATTTTAGAATTAAATTGCAGGTAAGCAAAAAGCCCAAAGCCCAAAGCCAAAGGAACGCCGTGGCGGAATATATCTGAATCCGCCGCGCGAGCCACAACCGCAAAAGCACCGGCAAAAGCTTTGATCAACAAGCTGACCACAAGCCCGGTCAAAAAACCAGCAATCGCAAAACTCAAGGTTATTATTTTAGAGTTTGTTTTTTCCATATTCACTCTCTATTTCCATTAAAAATATTGCTCGCAAAAACTGGCAGGGGCGGAGGGATTCGAACCCACGACCTAACGATTTGGAGTCGTTCGCTCTACCGCTGGAGCTACACCCCTGCACAAAAATTTTAAAGCCCTTCAAAAGCTGAAGGGGACAATCTCGTTGAGATGTCCCCCAGCTGTCAATCTTCAAGTTAAACGAAGACCCTATTAGTCAGCAAGAATCTCAATAACAACGCCTGCGCCAACTGTACGTCCACCTTCACGGATCGCAAAACGGAGTTCTTTTTCCATTGCAATCGGAGCGATGAGCTCAACAGAGATTTCAACGCGGTCACCAGGCATAACCATTTCAGTTCCAGCTTTTAAAGTGCAAACACCTGTAACATCTGTCGTTCTGAAGTAAAACTGTGGGCGGTAACCATTAAAGAATGGAGTATGACGTCCACCCTCTTCTTTTGTAAGGATGTAGGCCTCACCTTTGAATTTTTTGTGCGGTTTAATTGTTCCAGGCTTAGCAAGAACTTGACCACGCTCAACGTCTTCTTTTTTAGTACCACGAAGTAGAACGCCACAATTGTCGCCGGCCTGACCTTCGTCAAGAAGCTTACGGAACATCTCAATACCAGTCACAGTTGTTTTCTGCGTAGGGCGGATACCAACGATCTCAACCTCTTCGCCAACTTTTACGATACCGCGCTCAACACGACCCGTAACAACAGTTCCACGGCCAGAGATTGAGAATACGTCCTCGATTGGCATCAAGAAGGTCTTATCAACGGCACGAACTGGAGTTGGGATATAGGTATCACAAGCTTCCATTAATTTAAGAATTGAAGGCCGACCAATTTCAGAGGTATCACCCTCCAAAGCTTTCAATGCAGAGCCCTTAACGATTGGAATATCATCACCAGGAAACTCGTATTTAGAAAGTAATTCGCGAACCTCAAGCTCGACTAGCTCAAGAAGCTCCTTATCATCAACCATATCAACCTTGTTCATGAAAACAACAAGAGCTGGAACACCTACTTGACGAGCCAAAAGAATGTGCTCACGAGTTTGTGGCATAGGTCCATCAGCAGATGAAACTACCAGAATACCGCCATCCATTTGAGCAGCACCCGTGATCATGTTTTTAACATAATCGGCGTGTCCCGGGCAATCAACGTGGGCATAGTGACGATTCACAGTCTCATACTCAACGTGTGTCGTTGAAATAGTGATACCACGCTCTCTCTCTTCTGGAGATTTATCAATTTGATCGTAAGACATAGCTTGAGCTTGACCAGTCAAGGCTAGAGTCGTAGTGATCGCAGCAGTCAAGGTAGTTTTACCATGATCGACGTGACCGATCGTACCGATATTTACATGGGGCTTGTTACGTGTAAACTTCTCTTTAGACATTATTTCCTCCCGAAGAGATCTTTATTAATTTTTAAAATCAAATTCTACTTAAAACAAAAAATAAAACAACCTGCAAAACTTGGTCACCATCTTTAATGGAGCCCTTGATCGGAGCCGAACCGACGACCTCACCCTTACCAAGGGTGCGCTCTACCACTGAGCTACAAGGGCCTTAGTTTTGGAGCGGGAGACGGGTCTCGAACCCGCAACCCTCTGCTTGGAAGGCAGATACTCTAGCCAATTGAGCTACTCCCGCCCGACTCGATCCTTGCTTGGTCTAAATGCTTCGGTTTTTCACCTTCACACTCGCCTCAAGCCTTTTGGACTAAACGCAACTACTAATGGTGGACAGGGAAGGATTCGAACCTTCGTAGACGTAAGCCAGCGGATTTACAGTCCGCCCCCTTTAGCCACTCGGGCACCTGTCCGTTCCTAAGAACGTGCACTCCAAAAAACTTGGAGCTGGTTATGGGACTCGAACCCGCAACCTGCTGATTACAAATCAGCTGCTCTACCAATTGAGCTAAACCAGCACCTTCGATAAATACGAATAATCAACACGTCGAATCTATCAACCGAGACTTTGTACTGAAAAAAACCCATGCTCGTCAAAGAGTATTATTCGATTTCAACTTATTTTTTCCAAGACTAGAACTTGAATGCTGACGAAGAGTCTCAGTGAGAGCCATTGCCGTAGCTACTGAGGCATTGTAACTCGCCGCTGCACTGCTCTGCGGAATGTAAACGAGTTCATCACAAAGCCTCTCTGTGGTAACTCGCATACCTTTGTCTTCAGAGCCAATTGCCCACACAACTTTGTCAGGCAATTGCAACTCAAAGATTGATTTTTTCCCGCGTGGACTTAGACCATAAATCCAGTATGCCTTCTCTTTAAGCTCTTCTGCATACTTGGCAAAGTTTGTGACCTCTACAACTGGAACGTGCTCAGCGCCTCCGCAAGCCACCTTATGAACTGTCGGAGTAAGGCCCACTGCCCGATCTTCGGGCACAATTACAGCCTGAACCCCAGTGAGCCAAGAGGTACGAAGAATTGCACCTAAATTGTGGGGATCTTCAATACCATCCAAAATGAGGATGATGGATTTATTAATGCTCTCAAGGTCGTCCATCAACAGAGTCGGCGCGCCATTCATGAACAAGACCGCCCCCTGATGTGAAGAGCCAAAGCGATCCACAATGCTATCAGCTTTAAATTCGATTTTGATTCTTGCTGAGTGAGTAAGCTCTTGAATTTCGCGCAGATCTGACGAGGATTCCCAACCCTGACGAAGCCAAAGAAGTTTTCCCACATGAGCACGCACGGCCAAAGCTTCTTTGATGGCATGCGTACCTATTACCGGGCGCCACTCCTTAGGGATTTCATCATCTTTGCCTCGCATCTGGCCGCCGCCTGCCCCATGGTGAACTCGTGGAGCTCCCCTGCGAGGGGGAGGTTGAGCTTTACTGCCGAATCGAGAATTATTTTTTTTCATAAAGTGCCATCACATAGTCCGTTGCTATTTCCCGAGGGTTTTTTGCTTCGATAATTGGTCGACCCACAACAAGAGCGGATGCCCCCGATTTTATAGCATCACAAGGTCCCATCACGCGTTTTTGATCTCCAAGCTCATCCATATTAAAACGAATTCCAGGAGTTACAAGGTAGAGACCTCTACTTTGTAAAAGATCCAACTCCAGCGGAGAACAAACTAAACCGGTTATTCCCGCAGAAAGGGCAAGGTCGGCGAGCTCAGTCACATGCTGAGAAATAGGTTGTTGTTTAAAATTTTCCGGTATGGAATTTTGATCCCATGAAGTCAAAATTGTGACTGCAAGAACTCTGAAAGGACGGATCTGATTAAGTTCTTTTTCAAGGGCCGCCATTTTTAAAAGGGCTTCGCGACCCGAAAGCGCATGAACTGTCACAAGACTTGCCCCAGCTTCAAAGCTTGCACGAACCGCTGCGACCATTGTGGAGGGAATATCAAAGTGCTTATTATCGACGAAGACTGGGCCAAGAGCTGCAAGCTCCTTCACCAAGTCTTGTCCATAACGAAGACAAAGACGTGGGCCGACTTTGAAACCGCCAACCACATCCGCTAACTCATCTGCCAATTGGAGGGCTGTCCGTCGATCATCCACGTCTAACGCGACAATAATGGGATTTCTCATTGGATCAGAAAGCTGATGCGGCTTCATTTATATCTCCGGTTATTTTTTCTCACCACTTCTCACTACGCATACGTTTATTGTTGGAATCTTTTTTCTTGGAATCCAAACGCTTGCGTTGTGAAGATCTAGTTGGTTTTGTTTTGATACGTTTTTTAGGTACAAAAAGCGCTTTATCGAGAATCTCTTCAAACCTTCGAATGGCTTCCTTTCGGTTGCTATCTTGATCGCGATGAGTTTCAGCACGGATTAGAAGCTCACCCTCTTTAGTGAGTTGAGAGCTAAGCTTACTCACAAGGCGGTCTTTAACAACGCCTGCAAACGCCTGAGTTGCAATCAGACTCCAGCGCAAAATCACGGCGGATTCGGTACGATTGACGTGTTGCCCCCCTGCTCCACGACTCCGTGTAAACTCGAAGCAAATTTCGCGACTGACTATCTGCTGTAAAAGTTCGCTGTTCATGAGCTCTATTTTAGAGGCTAATGAATACCTCGTTCAACTGTTTTCAATATGCCTTTGCAAAAATCACGCGACGCTTAGATGGCTTGCCAGTGAAAATACAAATTCCACTCTCATCAGGTCCCTCCAAGGGGATACATCGCGGAGTTACTTTGAGCCTCGTCAACAGCTCATGATTGATAGCCGCTTCGTTCCAGTGAACCATTGCAAAACCACCGGCTTGAGATTCCGCATCACCTCCGAAGAAGCTTTCGAAGTCCTTAAGACTCTCGATTTTCTTTGTGTTCGCGTCGCGAAGGAGCTTGGCGCGATTATAGATATTCTGCTGAATCTCTTCGAGCATTTGTGGCAACGCTCCAACGAAGGTGGCGCGAGGTATACCTGCTTTTTCTTTAACACCTTTGTCACGGCGACCGACGAAAACCTCGCCTTTTACCATATCGCGCGGGCCCACCTCCACGCGAACTGGAACCCCTTGCTTAATATAATGCCAAGCCTTTTCCCCGCCGCGAAGATCGCGATCATCAATTTTCACTGAAATAGGCTGGTCAGCATATTTCGCGGAACGGATTTCCTTTTCAAGGCTTCTGACATATTCAAGGACTTGCGAGCGCTCGTCATCACTGCGATAAATTGGCAGAATTACCACCTGCAGCGGTGCAATTTTTGGCGGAAGAACCAAACCGTCATCATCACTATGACTCATAATCAAGCCGCCGATTAATCGCGTTGAAACCCCCCAGGAAGTGGTCCACGCCACCTCCTCTTTGCCTTCAGAGTTTAAAAACTTGATTCCTGACGCTTTGGCAAAATTTTGCCCTAGAAAATGGGAGGTCCCCGCCTGTAGCGCCTTTCGATCCTGCATCAGGGCCTCTATCGTATAAGTATCTACAGCACCAGGGAATCTTTCATCCGGGGTTTTCATTCCTTTGATCACTGGCATCGCCATATAGTTTTCAGCAAAATCTGCATAAACGTCAAGCATACGCAATGTTTCCTCTTGAGCCTCTTTGGCCGTAGAATGAACCGTATGTCCCTCTTGCCACAAAAATTCAGTTGTTCTAAGAAACATTCGCGTGCGCATTTCCCAGCGCATGACATTGCACCACTGATTCATCAAAAGCGGCAGATCACGGTAAGACTTCACCCATTTTGCATACATGTGGCCAATGATCGTTTCGCTGGTTGGACGGATGATCAGAGGCTCTTCAAGTTTTCCGTCAGGAACCAACTTGCCATCAGGGCCTGCTTTCAAGCGATGATGAGTGACGACCGCGCACTCTTTAGCAAAACCTTCGACATGCTCAGCTTCCTGCTCAAGAAAGCTGAGCGGAATTAGCAGTGGAAAGTATGCGTTCACATGTCCGGTCTCTTTGAACTTGCCATCAAGTATCTTTTGCATGTTTTCCCAAATGGCGTAACCATTGGGCTTAATAACCATACAGCCACGAACCGGAGAATTCTCTGCCATATCCGCTGCTTTAATGACCTCTTGATACCATTCAGGATAGTTTTCTGCTCGAGTGGGAGTAATTGCAGTACTTGCCATTATGACACCTCAATTCCATAGCTCTTGATCTTACGATGTAAATAACTTCTTTCAAGTCCGATCACTTCAGCCGTCCTGCTGATGTTTCCACCGTTTTCCGCAATTTTGTTAAGCAAATATTCTTTTTCAAACCGCGCACGCGCTTCGCGGAAGGTGGACATTGTTGCTGTATTCATTTTCTCACCCTCTTTGTCAACTAGCCCCGCAAAATGCACATCATGGAGATCCACGAATTCCCCCGGAGTGAGAATGTATACACGCTCGATGAAGTTTTTAAGCTCACGCACATTTCCAGGCCATTCGTATTTTTTCATAGCCACCATCGCCTGCTCAGAGAAAACCTTTTTTAAATATCCACCTTCACGCGAAACATAGTCGCTGAAGTAGGACGTCAAAACGGCGATGTCCTCAGGGCGCTCACGCAAAGTCGGTAAGCGAAATGGAATAATATTAAGTTTATAGTAAAGGTCCTCACTGAAGCGGCCTTCTTTGACTAGCCGCTCAAGATCCTTTGCCGTGGTTGCCACAATACGAACATCACTGAGAATCACTTTTGAGCTGCCGACTCGACAATAAGCTTTTGTATCGTAAAATTTCACTAATCGATGCTGCACCTCAGGAGTCAAAGCGGAAACTTCGTTCAAAAAAAGAGTTCCACCCTCGGCTAGCTCGAGCTTTCCTTTTTTAACTTTATCGACGCCAGGCATGGCACCTTTTTCGATGCCAAAGATTTCACTTTCGAGCAAATCCTCCGGGATGGCACCGCAGTTGATATCAACAAAAACCCTCCCCGCACGGCTACTTAAATAATGGATATTCTGAGCTGCCAAGGCCTTGCCAACACCTGCCTCGCCTACTACTAAAATCCACGATTGCGTTGGAGCCATCTTAGCAATGATCTGCTTTGTTGCCATGATTGCCGGCGCTTCGCCAATCAAAGCTATACTCTTGCGTAGTTTATTCAAGAGAAGGGCTTTCTCTTCTTTTTCCTGCTGATAGTTCAAGATGTTGGAAATAATAATGCTAATTTTATCCATGGATACAGGTTTTTCAACAAAATCATAGGCTCCAAGTTTCGTAGCTTTCACCGCAGTTTCAATAGTGCCATGACCTGAAATCATCACAAAATCCACAGATGGAAATTCCTTGCGGGCTTGATTGAGAACCTGGATCCCATCCAACTCTCCTGGCATCCAGATATCTAAAAACACAATATCAGGATTAAACTGACGAATTGCCTGAAGGCCCGAAACCCCATCATGGGCACTGGAAACTATATATCCCTCATCTTTTAAAGTGGCACCCAAGACCTCTCGTATAGGAGCCTCATCGTCGATAATTAATATTTTGTAGTTCTTATTTTCACTCATGTTTTGTTCCCTGCCTTCGACGGCGTCCAGGCGTCAACAGCGTTGACCGGAAGCTCCATTAGCATTTTAGTTCCCCTAGGCTCATTCGCTATGGCACGAATAAAACCGCTATGGTCTTCAATTATTCTTTTAACAATCGGAAGGCCCAAGCCGGTGCCGCCCTCTTTTGTACTATAGTATGGCTCAAAAATACGGTTGCGGTCACTGACTGGAATACCTTCGCCATTATCTGCCACCGTGAGTCTTGCGATCTTTAAATCACTATCATAGCGAGTCACGACTTTAATCTCGGGATTTGACTCTTTTCCAAGCGCAGCCACCGAGTTATCAATTAAGTTCACGAAGACCCGACGTATTTGATCCGGATCAAATTTAAAATCAGGTAGGCTTACATCATCATCAAATTGAAATTTAACCTGAGGGTGCGCCTGCCTAAAGACCATCAAGGACTCTTCAACCACACGGTTCAATGTGCCGCGGACCGGCTTGCTTTGCGGCAAGCGAGCAAACTGACTGAACTCATTGACCATTTTCTTTAAATTATCAACCTGATGAATAATCATATTTGTGCATTCGCCAAAGGCAGGATCCGTCACCTGAGCGCCAAATTTCCTTTGTAAGCGTTCTGCAGAAAGTTTAATAGGAGTCAGTGGGTTTTTAATTTCATGAGCAATACGCCGAGCCACCTCCGTCCAGGCGGCAGCTCGCTGTGCGTTTACAATCGGACTCATATCATCAAATACCAAGATTTTACCGACCTCATCGCCTTTTTCATCCTTCAAAATTGAAAGATTCATTTGTAGTGGTATCGCCTGTCCTTGCACATTGACATGAAATTCCTTTTGGATGTGTTCAATTTTGTGATCCTGCATGGTCTTAAGCAGCTCTGAGAATGTGCGAAAGTACTCGAGCGTCAAAAGCTCACGCACAGGGCGGCCGATATACTTTGCAGGATCAATCTTCAAAAGATCACCAGCGTGACGGTTCAAAGTGGTAATAGACCCGTCTTTACCTACAGAAATTACACCTGTACTAACGTTTCCAAGCACAACTTCGATATATCGATTGTGCTGAGCCAAGTCTTGCAAAGTGTGCTGAAGATTCAAATTTGCTTCTTTGACTTCATGCTCGGAGGCCTCTAGCGTATCGGTCATTTTATTAAATGAGGTAATTAAAAGTGCAATTTCCTCACTGCCAGAGCTGGTTTCAAGTTTTTGGCTATAATCGCCACTCGCCACTCTGAGTGTTGCCTTCCCCAGTTGCACTAAGGGAACTGCTAGCTGTTTTGCCAAATAGAATCCGAACCAGGTTGCTGCAAGCAGAATTACAAAAGTAATTAAAAATAAAATAATCAAATATATGGACTTAAGCGGATACTCCAGAGGATTAATATCTCGAAATTCTTCGTAAGCGGTCCCCACATCATTCATACGCGAAATTAAGGACAAGGGAACAAAGCTCGAGACAACAACAGCCCCGCGATCTTCCCCTTCTTTCACTGGAACTATCACTCGTACGAGATTCCCTTCGCCGAATTGATGAATAGTACTCCACTCTTTGTGGGCCTTGACCCCTTTTTGTAAGAACTCGAGGGACACTGGTGGAATCGGAGGGATATTGTCATCCTCCGCAAAAGCATACAGACGCCCCTGAAATAAAGATGGGTAGTACTCAACAGAGTCCAAAGCGTATTCTTTTTGCAGTTGCTTAAGGCTTCTTTGAATGGCTCGGGGCCTACGCTCTTTTTGAATTTTCTCAGCTATTTGATGAGCGAAATGATAATTTTTTGTTTTAGCTCCAGCATAGTAGGCATTGGTAACCTCAAGAGAGCTTTTTAAGACTCCAACCATTTTAACGCTAAACCATTTGTCAAAACTTGAATTGATATAAAACACCGAAATAATGAACATCAGCAAGGTTGGCACCGTACTAAATGCGACGAAGGCCGCAATAAGCTTCGCCTTTAAACTGCTGCCGAAGATCTTTCCCCGGCGCTCCACAAAAACTTTTACAATATTGCGGAAGATCAGGAAGATCAGGAGCAGTAATAAAATAATATTAAAGTTAACGAGACCGAAAAAAAATATACTATGGACAAAGGGTAATGTTTTACTGGTTGCCAGAATACGAATCTCAAGCCATGTCAAAAAGAAAACGGACAATGACAACAATGCAATCGTGAGAATCTCACGACGCCTTTTCCTTTGCTCCATTTTGGGAGAAAGATCCACGACTTTTGCCTCGCGGATTTCGCTATCATTTTCGTTTGGTGTTTTATACTGATTCATTGAATAAGTTTATTTCTTTTTCACTTTCTTGGTAGGCTTTTTTGCTGTCTTTTTACGAACGGATTGAGCAGCTTCTTTTGCAAGTTCATTTAAAAGCCCCATCATCTCTAGGACGACTTGAGCGGACTCTGTTCCTTTATTACCACACTCGCCGCCGGCGCGCTCCATCGCCTGCTCGTCATTTTCTGTGGTGAGAACACCAAACCCGATTGGTCTGTTGTATTCAAGCATCAACGCCGTCACACCGCGCTCCACACTATTGCAAACATAATCATAATGTGATGTTTCTCCACGTATGACAGCACCAAGAGCTACAACCCCACCGCAGCCGGCGTCAAATAAAGCTCTGCATGCAAGTGGGATTTCCACTGCTCCTGGAACCTTTACTGCAAGCACTTCAACTCCGCAACTTTCAAGGTAGCTGAGCGCTCCTTCTTCCAATCTGTCAGTCACTTCACTATTAAAACGCGCAGTGACCACCCCCACTCTTGGTGTTTGATATTTCATGCTATTCCTTTAACTTTTGTCGAAACTGAATCAGATCAACAATGGTACCAATTTTTAAATTATGTTTTTTTGCAAAAATTTTCAGATCCGCAACTCGCGCCATGGTTCCGTCATCGTTGATAACTTCGCAAATCACTGCCGCTGGATTTAGTCCGGCTAAAGTAGCTAAATCCACACTGCCCTCCGTGTGCCCCGCCCGACTCAAAACCCCTCCCGCCTGAGCACGGATCGGAAAAACATGACCAGGCATATGAATATCCTCTGGCCTTGCCTGCGGATTCGAAGCCACTTTAATTGTGCGTGCGCGATCTGCTGCAGAGATTCCAGTGCTTACACCGCTTGCAGCCTCAACGCTAACGGTAAAAGCAGTTTTGTTTGAAGTGTGATTCATATGCAATGGCACCATTTGTGGAAGCTGCAAACGTTCAACTTGATAAGGGCTGAGTGCTAAACATATCAAGCCTCGAGCCTCGCGAGCCATAAAGCTAATGGCCTCTGGAGTAATATGATCAGCTGCCAGTACGAGGTCGCCCTCATTTTCACGATCCTCATCATCAATAAGAATAACCATTTTGGAGGCACGAATTTCTGAGATTAGCTCTTCTATGGGATCAAAACTCATTCGGACTCCATGTTTTTTGAAACGGCAGCAGCAACCGCCGCGCGAGCCATATAATCTGGCTCAATATTCACAACCTGACCTGGCTTTAAACTTCCAAGATTCGTGCGCTTTAAAGTCTCCGGAATTAAGCAGACCTCAACCACGGAGTTTTTTATTTCATTCACCGTTAGACTAACTCCATTAATAGCAATACTTCCCTTTTTCCAAACATAAGGAAGAATGGACGAGGCCACTTTGACATTCAAGAAAAAGGATTCACCCGCAGGCTTTGCAACCAAAACCTCCGCAAGACTGTCTATGTGACCAGTAACTAAGTGGCCATGAATGCGTTCACCAAAGCGAAGGGATCTTTCTAAATTCACCTTTTTGCCGAGCCAATTTGCTGGACTCCAGTTGAGAATCCGAAGAGTCTCCGCAGCTAAGGCAAACGTAATTTGATTTTCATCGAAGGCTTCCACGGTAAGGCAGACCCCGTCCATAGCGATGCTATCGCCCAAATGCAAATCCTCAAATTCGTTTGGCCTTATAACTTGAATTCGGTAAGCATTCGCCAATTCTTGCGAGCTCTTAATTTCACTGACAGCCTCGATGATCCCTGAAAACATAAAAAGGCCCCTTTGATGGGGCGAAAACTACACTCCCTACGATGACTTGGCAAGAAAAGCGGGCTTTTTCAAGCCCCCTTTTAGTGGTTTTTTGATTTTTAGCCCCAAGGGGCGTTCAAAGCCTACTTAGCGACTTTCGCGGCAGCAACATCAGGAGCCAACTTCAGGATTTTCACCTTCGCACCTAATACTGGGTTTTCATCGGTTTGAGCGATTACTTTCCCGCGAGAAACCTCGTCTCCGACCCAGTCAAGCTCAATTGTTGCCACTGGAGTTGCCGCTCCACCACCGTAATATCTAGAATTGCAAGGGTCACCTTCCCAGTAGTAAAGTTCATTGTAAATATTGAACTGATCACCCACTTTTGCATTCACATTTGCTCCACCTAAAATAACTAAATGCGTATCATGATCCATTAACACGCGCGAATACCATTCTTCTTTTGCCTTAAGACCATCATACAGAGCTCCCACCCCCGAAATCAGTGCTTTCTCAGTCACCTTCGCCAATGGAGTCTGATAGTACGCGCTCGGTCCAACCTGGAAAGCGCCAATGTCTAAAGTAAAGTTCACTTTTGTTTTGGTTTGCATTGAAGTTATATTAGCTGCTGCCAAAAGTCCGTTCGTCAAAGGATGAGTGGCCATCATACTCAATGCCAATTGAGCCCACTCAATACTAAAACCAAGGCCAGTAAGACCTGATATATCAATCGGGCCCGCCGCATTAAAACCAATTTGCACCCCAGCTCCTCCAATCATTTCGAAGGCATTTACCGAGCCTGCAATACGAGCATTTGGCAAATTGATCAAGCACTCGGCTGTCGTCGAGTATTGAGGTTTTTCAGTGACGCCCGCATTAGCTGCAAAGGCTTTCATCATGACTTTATCGTTAGCAGAGACATTCAGAGTTTTTGACTCGACCAAAGCACTGTTTGCTGTGGGTACCACAACAACTGGAGGTGCATATCGTAAAGCAAAGTGCTCACTATTTTGCAGGACGCTGTAAACCTGCTGATTCGCAACATATTGAAAGTCAAAACTTCCACCTTGAGGAAGTGTAATACTCGGCGATGTTATCTTACCCATCTCGACGATACGCTTAAGCTCTCGTTGCGCTACAGGAGTCTGCTGGCAGGACTGATTTCCCATCATTAGGCCTGCGGTCGAAAGCAACACCCCGGCCTTTAGTGCGTTTTTTAAAGTCTTGTGTGAACCCATCTGCTCCTCCAGTTTACGTTGGTCTGATGGTGGTTTTTTATTGCTACATACCTCCTTTCGGCTGGACCTTCGGCAGAGTTGAGTTTTTTTTTAAACTAAAGTCGCGGCGGTGCGAAATCGTCAAAAAGTTTTGCTGATTACAAAAAATTAAAAGACCGTGACTAGTTAGCACGGTCTAGGTGTGAAGATATCGACAATATTTTTGGCACAGAAGTGTTATGAGAGATCTTACTACTTCTTGATAATCTTGAGATCTGAACCCTGGGCTTCTATTAGTACGGTGTCTCCCAAACGCACATCTCCTGCAATGATGAGTTTAGAGAGAGGATTCAACAGATCATTTTGAATAACTCGCTTTAAAGGTCGGGCTCCATAAACTGGATCATAACCCTTTTTCGCCAAAAACTGAACTGCATCGCTGCTGAAGTCGATATTAATTCGCTTCGCTTTCAAGCGCTCTGACACAAGATTGAGCTGTACTTTCACGATGCCTGCAATCTGCGACTCCCCGAGAGTCTTAAACATCACGATCTCATCGATGCGATTTAAGAACTCCGGACGGAAGTGCGCTCTCATTGCCTCGTTTACTGCTTTCTGCTTCTCTTCGTCACTCAGGCTTGGATCAATCAGGGCATGAGAACCAATGTTAGATGTCATAATCAATACGGTATTCTTAAAATCCACGGTGCGACCTTGGCCGTCTGTCAGACGACCATCATCTAAAACCTGCAAGAGAATATTAAACACATCAACATGTGCCTTCTCGATTTCATCCAACAAGACCACACTATAAGGTTTCCGACGAACGGCCTCAGTCAACTGACCGCCTTCCTCGTAACCTATATAGCCCGGAGGAGCCCCGACAAGTCTCGAGACTGAATGCTTTTCCATATACTCACTCATATCAATGCGAACCACCGATTGCTCATCATCAAAAAGAAACTCGGCTAAAGCCTTTACGGTTTCCGTTTTGCCAACACCCGTTGGCCCCAAAAAGATAAAGGTTCCAATAGGACGATTTGGATCCGAAATCTCTGCCCGTGCCCTGCGAATGGCATCCGCCACCACTACCAACGCATGATCTTGACCAACCACGCGTTTACTGAGGTCCTCTTCCATATGAAGGAGTTTTTGCGATTCGCTCTCAAGCATTTTTGAAACTGGAATGCCCGTCCATTTCCCGACGATTTCAGCCACATCCTCAGGACTAACCTCTTCTTTGAGCATGCGCTCAGTGCCCGTGGTTTTGTGACTGCGGACTTCGAACTCCTTGAGTTTCTTTTCCATCTCCGGCAAGCGCCCATATTTTAGCTCAGCAGCTTTGCCCAGATCCCCTTCGCGCTCCGCCTTTTCAATAAGATTTTTAATTTCATCAATCTCAGCTTTGGCTTTTTTAATTTGCTCAATACCGCCTTTTTCGAAGTTCCACTGCTCCCGAAGTTGTTGGTTTTTTGCGGTGAGCTCCTTGATCTCCCCTTCAATCACATGAAGACGTTCTCGGGCCCCCTCTTCTTTTTCTTTCTTTAAAGCTTCTTTTTCAATGCGTAACTGCATAAGCTCTCGCTCAATCTTATCAATCTCTTCAGGCACACTCTTTGTTTCAATGCTAAGCTTGCTCGCCGCCTCATCAATTAAATCAATAGCCTTATCTGGCAAAAAGCGATTTTGAATATACCGATGGGAAAGCTTTACTGCGGCCACCAACGCGGAATCCATGATGCGAATTCCATGATGAAGCTCGTATTTCTCTTTAAGACCGCGCAGAATCGTGATCGCATCATCAACATTAGGTTCATCGACAAGAACTGTCTGAAAGCGTCGCTCAAGAGCCGCATCTTTTTCGATATACTTTCGGTACTCTTCAAGAGTTGTAGCCCCAATGCAACGAAGCTCACCACGCGCGAGAGCCGGCTTTAACAACTGACCAGCATCCATGGCGCCTTCAGTCTTTCCGGCACCCACCAGATTATGGATCTCATCAATAAAAAGAATGATCTGCCCGTTGCTTGAGGTGACTTCTTTAATCACGGCCTTCAAGCGGTCTTCAAATTCCCCACGATATTTCGCGCCAGCGATCAAAGCTCCCATATCTAAAGACATAAGCTTCTTACCGATAATATTTTCTGGAACATCTTGCTTGAGAATTCGAACGGCAAGCCCCTCTGCAATGGCTGTTTTGCCTACTCCAGGCTCACCGATTAAAACCGGATTATTTTTTGTACGACGCGAAAGAACCTGAATCACTCGGCGAATTTCTTCGTCCCGCCCAACCACAGGGTCTAATTTCCCTTCAGCAGCAAGGGCTGTTAAATCTCGGGCATATTTATTTAAAACCTCATATTTGTTTTCTGGATCATCATCAGTCACTTTTTGACTCCCTCTTAATTCTCTAAGAGCCTGCACAGTTGGTTCATGTTTTATTTGATGCTTTTTCAAAAAAGCATTCAAATCGCTGTCGCCCAGACCAAAAATTCCTAACAAAAAATGCTCAGTAGAAATATATGAGTCGCCCCAATCCACAGCGACCTTATCGGCCACAGTAAAAAGCTTTTGTAGCCTTTGACTAGCGAAGCCCTTCTGCCCCCCGCCTGTTACGCGCGGAAGCTTATCGATTTTTACCTTCAAATCATCTATCATTGATTTAACCGAAATATTTTGCTTTTCAACAATCCTCGGAACAATTCCCTCCGACTGCTGAAGCAGCTCTAAAAGCAAATGCTCAGGCTCCACAGAGGGATTCCCTCGGCCCTCGGCGTTCTGTGCTGCGGCCTGCATGGCTTCCTGACTTTTGCGCGTCATTTTCTCAATCTCATTGCCCATGAAACTCTCCATCCTATAATAAGAGTGAGTCCTTAGGAGAGATTGTCAATGTCTTATGAAAAGCCCAATGGAAAGTTTCAACTAAAACGTATACGCGCTTCCATTAAAAAAGACAGAGTAAGTCCATCGGACTTCCTTAGGTATGATTTCCGTTCATCTTGTGAGGATTGTTCTCACTTTAACTCTTTAAAAATCCTTTGCACTTTAGGATACAACACAAGCCCCCATCTTAAGGCCCAGCAACTTTATGATTATGAAGTATCAGGAAAGATAGCCCAGTGCCGATTTCTTGAAATTGACTAAAATTTGGCTGACCCAATGTCGAGTTTCACCTCTGAAAACCAAGAAATTACAATATAAGGGTCTGATAAAAGCACCTTTGTCTTGGTTTTTAAAAAATCCCCGATCTATCTTTGGACTAGTATTGTAAAAAAACAGCAAAACACGCCTACCGTCCTGTCAAGACTTCGTCGCAGATCCCGATCTTAAACACATCAATGATTTTTTGTATTCACAATTACTAATGTGGATCCAGGAAGGATCGGAGAGAGATCAAGGTCACTCTCTCCTAAAACACGAAAGGAGGGCCTTCAAGGATGAAATAAGAACGAACAACCAAATGTTCTTTATTTTACTTAAATAGTAATAGGCCAAAAAAATAAAAAATCGGCTCGGATGCCGCCCCAACAAACGGACTAGGGGAATTAAAAACTCAAGGAGGGTATTTAAATGAAAATTAATAATTCTTAACGGAGGAATTTAAAATGGGAATGAGAGTAACAACAAATATTGCTGCACTGAATGCTCAAAGAAACTTAATTGGAAGCCAAAGACAAATTCAAGGTTCTATGGCCCAACTTGCTTCTGGAAGCCGTATCAACAAAGCTGCTGATGACGCCGCTGGTCTTGCGATTTCAGAAAACTTGAAAGCGCAAATCCGATCTGCAACTCAAGCACAAAGAAATGCTAACGATGGTATCTCAATGGTTCAAACTGCAGAGGGTGGGTTGAACGAAATCGGAAACATCGTAGTCCGCCTTCGTGAGTTGGGAATCCAAGCTTCATCTGATACAGTTGGAAATACTGAGCGCGGTTTCGTGGATAAAGAGGTTCAACAATTGAAATCTGAAATCCAGCGTATCGCTTCAGTAACTACCTGGGGAACCACTAAATTGCTAGATGGCTCTTCACCTGAGTTTGATTTCCAAGTTGGTTTGTTCAACAATCAAGAGCAAGATCGTATCACCTTCCATGCTGGTGAAAACGTGGCAACTCTAGATGCTTTGGGACTTGTTGGTCTTGATTACACTTCAAAAGAAGGTGCTCAGGGCTCGTTGAAATTGCTCGATGCTGCTCAAACTTCAGTGAACGGGACACGCGCTAATCTTGGTGCCCTTCAAAATCGTTTAACTTCGACTGTTGATAACTTGGGAGTTGCTCAAGAGAACATGTCTGCTGCTAACAGCCGTATCCGTGATACAGACGTTGCACAGGCCTCTTCTGAGATGACTCGTAACAACATCTTGCTTCAAGCTGGTACTTCAACTCTAGCTCAAGCAAACCAAGTAAACCAATTGGCTCTTAAGTTAATCGGTTAATATAATGCAAATGCGATAACGCGCGGTTCGAACTGCGCATACAACCCTGGTAGGGAAGCTTACCAGGGTTTCTTATTTTTTAGGATTTCTGCCGATGTTATCAACAGGACCCATGTCAGTTCTGAATTTTATCTTTTTTTGTAAAACTATTTTACTAATAATTTCAAATATTTAACTAAAGTCTTCTCGACTTTTATCCGAAAAATATAAGGTCAGGAGGAATCATGCTACAAAAAAATATTATCAAAAACTTTGCAGTTGGATGCGCACTAATAAGCCTACTTGCTTGCGGAAGTAAGGGTGGATTTGAGTCTCAAAGTACGCTAACTGGTGGCAATAATTCTAGCTCCACAGGGAGCCCAAACCCTGGGACTCCTGACGCATACCAAATGCTCCAATATAAAGGGCTTATCTCTGGCGGAAACAATGATGGCACCCTGGTTGTTGATATAGATAAAGCCAATGGTGCAATTCTTCTTATCCTTCCACTTCAAATAAATCCTTATATTGACAGTGTTGAGGGCGAGATTCCAGACCTTCCAGGTGTGAAATTCATGACTTATAAAGACGATAAGGGTGTTTCCTACTTTGCTGTCAGTGTTCCACTGCGCTATATTCGTAAAGGAGCAAGCTTCTTAAATCCAGCTCGCTTACCAAATGGCGATGCGCTTCCTCAAATTGCTAGTGGTGAGCTTCCGAGTCTTGCTGTTGCAATTCCGGGCAAAAAAAATGTGAAATTCAACTTTTACATCGGGGTTAACGTGGTTGGAGTCTATGTTTCCAGTCCTTATGACCCTTATATAGCGCTACACTTTCCTATTCGCAAGGGCCTAGAAACCATCGGATACTTCCATACGGTTCCTGCTAAATCAGGCTTCGATGGTGGCTTTTTCTTGAATACTCAGATGCCGGACTCAGTAGCCGCTATTATTGACGATCATTTTCGCTTCTGATGACCAAGCCGTTGATCTGAAGAAATAATTAATTATTGATTGCCCCCAAAAATATCGCTAGGCTCTCACTATGTGTTTTAACTTCTAAGGGGGCCTCATGGCAAAAAAAGCATCTAAGACTAAAAAAGCGAAAAAGGCAGCTCCAAAAAAAGCCGCTAAAAAGGCAACAAAAAAGGCAGCTCCAAAAAAAGCTACTAAAAAGGCAACGAAAAAGACGGTCCCGAAAAAGGCCGCTAAAAAAGTAACCAAAAAGGCCGCTCCAAAAAAAGCTACTAAAAAGGCTGCTCCGAAAAAGGCCGCTAAAAAAGTAACTAAAAAGACTGCTTCAAAAGCTAAAAAAGCTGCGCTTGCTGGGATTATTATCGGCGGCGGCATGGCTTCCGTAATTAAACCTAAAACTGGTTTAGATGATATCACGAGTGAGTTTGATGACGACGCTGAGCTGGATAGCCTGGTTGATATAGAAGAAGAGCCTATCAGTGGTGATGACGAGGGCTGGGAAGATGCAGACGAGAAGGAAGATGATTCTTTCGAAGACCTGGAAGATACAACTAACAAAAAGCCTGCTGTTGATGATGATGAAGATGATGAAGACGATAGCGACGACGAAGAGGGTTACTTCTAGTTTCAACTTGAATTAATGAATTAAAAAAAGGGACTGTCTTTGCAACAGTCCCTTTTTTTAATTTCTAAATATTTTCCAAACTACACATCATAGAAATCTACTTCATAGGCTTAGAGTGCACGGCGAACTTTTCAAACTCACCATACTCATGAAGTTTGTTATATAGGGTCTTGATCGTTATACCCAAGTTGTTAGCCGCCTGAGTCTTATTGCCGCCAAAGTGAGCCAATGCTTTCAAGATATAACGTTTCTCAAGCTCATGAAGAGTTAAGCTCGGATCATAGTCAATAATGTCATCTGCTTTTTCAGGATTACGAATGTTCTCTGGAAGGTCATTCATCATGATCGTGTGACCTTCGGAGAGAATTTGCAATCTTTCGCAGACATTTTGAAGCTCTCGAATATTACCCGGCCAGTCATACTTTTGAAGCACCTTCAAAGCATCTTCAGAAATTTGACGACCACGGTCCAAATAAGAATGACTCCCATTGCCCAAGAAGTGAGTCACAAGGGCTGATATATCCTCACGACGACGGCGAAGAGGCGGAGCACTGACAACGATCGTGTTGATACGGTAGAAAAGATCCTCGCGAAAATTTCCGCGCTGAACCTCAGCATCCAACTCACGATTAGTTGCCGAGATTAAACGGATATCTACTTTAATCGGATCCTTACCGCCTACTCGATACAACTCGCCTTCTTGGATGAAACGAAGTAGTTTTGCCTGAATACCTGGGCTCAACTCACCGATTTCATCGAGGAATAGAGTCCCGCCATTGGCAGTTTCTGCCAAACCGATTTTTTTATTATAGGCACCAGTGAAGGAACCCTTCTCATGCCCGAAGAGCTCGCTCTCAAGCAAGGTTTCGCGAAGTGCACCACAGTTAATAGCCACAAAGGGTTTATTGCGACGATTTGATTTTTCATGAATATAACGAGCTACCAATTCCTTACCAGTCCCTGACTCGCCTAAAACCAGAATATTCGCACTAGATGGGGCCACTCGGTCGATCATTTTCATGAGCGTACCCATAATTTCTGATTGATAGACAATTGTCTTACTTTCACTCGATTTTTGGACCTGGGCATTCCAAAGAGCTTGCTGGTTGTTTTGAGAAGAGGGTAAAACTGTAGTAGAGGAAGAAGAGCTGTTATTTTCCATTACGTGCCGCCTTTTTTGAAATATAATTTTGATACGTTGCGTTAACACGATGCAATATACGAGCGGCTTGTAAATAATGCAAGTAATTTTTTGCACGGCATTATATTTTTTCTAGACCCCGTGTATTCCAAAGAAAGGGAGCTCCACCATGGCTTTACGCACTCTAAGGCTCCAGTCTTCAATATCTAAGTATTTGAAATATATGGAATTTGTAAAATCTTCATCCCTGCTAACTATAAGGGCATACAAAAAGGATCTAGAGCAAGCCTTTGGCGAAGAGTGCTCTAAACTTGATTCAAAAAGCCTCACCGAACTAGAGCTCCTGACTCTTGTTCGGGAGGCTCAAAATGGCTGGGCTCAGCTAGGCCTTTCTTCTAGAAATCGTAAAAGCGCCACTCTAAAGAGTTTTTTTGCCTGGGCCTACCAGGAGCAGCTAACCGAAAGAGACCTTTCTCTTCTGATCACCTGCCCGAAAGTCCCTAAGAAATTGCCGCATTTTCTAAGTGTGGATGAGGCCCTTGCCGTTTTGCAATCCTACGATAAAAAAGACATCTCACTTCAGAATCTAAATGATATGGCCCTTTTCCTGATCTTATATGGAGCTGGTCTGCGAGTGAGTGAGGCATGTAATCTAAAATGGGCCGATGTGCACTTTTCTTCCCGCAGCCTACGACTGATGGGCAAGGGGCGAAAAGAGCGTCTTGTGATTTTGCCAAACCTTGCAATGAAGGCCCTACAAAGACTGCATAAAATCTCTTCTAATAATTTCGTTTTTGGTACAAAAGCCCTGAATCCCCGTGTTGCCTATCAATGGGTCAGGAGCCGCGGAGCCAAAGCACAATTAATGAAGCCCCTGCATCCACACGCCCTTAGACACAGCTTTGCCACCCACCTCCTGAGTAGCGGAGCTAATCTCAGAACCCTGCAAGAGCTGCTTGGACATCAGAGTCTTCAAGCTACAGAAAAATACACGCACTTAGGAGTCGACCAACTGGCGCGAACTCTTGAGGCGCACCATCCATTAAGTACAATTCCCTCTAGAAAAAAAACTTAGTGATGTTCTGCAGTCTGCAAATATTGTCGAGTCACGGATTCCACCGTCATGAGTTGAAGACTTATTTCTTTCTTAAGTGCCTGATCATGCCCCTGGGAGTTGCTCTCTATAATATTCGACTTCAATAAGGGCCCCATCCAAGGCTCAGGATTTAAAACTCCTTGTTGCATCAGGAACTTTAGATAAAAGTGCATTTTTAAGAGCGACACATCCTGACAGGACTCCACTGCTGTAAGAGTGTTTCCTAAAAGATTAAAAAGTGCTTCCGAGCTGCGATCTCCCTCTTGGCTCACCCGAGAGACACAGTCCAAAACATGAAGAGCAAGTTCGAGGTGATCATAGTCTTGACGAATTTTTTTGAAGTCCTTCAGTAGAGTCGCTTCATTTAGCGTATTCATTCTTCCCACAGCCTCTGCCTGTTTATACGTGAACTGCACAAAGTGAGAAGGTTCTAGAACTCCTCCGCCAAAGCGCTTTTTACTTCTAAGGGCTCCTCGCGCCAAAAAAGAAAGCTTTTCGCCCAAAGGAGACAAAGCATGCAAAATCAAATCTGTTTCAGAATACTTCATCTTGCGGAGAATAATAAAACGCTCTTTAACTTCCACTTCGTGCCCACCAAAAAAGATCCGAAAAATTACCAGCTTTGTTCAGCTTTAATCTCTTCATAGGTCGTTTTTACGAGCTTGGCAAAATCTTTCGAGGCAAGCCAGTCAGAATCGATTATGAGCAGAGACTCCAAGTCCTCGGTGCTTGGTTTTGGCTCCCACCAGCCGCTAAAAGTCTTGAAGTGATGCCATCGACACAGATTCGTGGTGTCCATAGTTTTGTAATACTTTGAAGGGTCCACTTGTAGATGATCAAAAAGTCTTTGCAAAAGAGCCTCTCCATTGACCTCTGGAAATCTCAAAAGTGCACGTTCAAAAAGCCGTGGTGTTGGCTTAGTAAACCAAGGCTTTGCAATTTCGGAAAAAGATTGCTCGAAGGACTCTACTGAGTTTTGATTTTGTGGGCTAAAATGAATTTTATGAATCGCATCTAAACACTCAGATGAACTCCAGCTCATCTGCGGGGCCATTAACGGCGAAGTTTTATAGCGCTCACCACAAAAAGCCACAGTAAAGTCATTATTAAGATAACACATGCGTACTGAGTAAGGACGCAATGACACTTTCTCGTAGAAATGACGAAAATGTGAAATGCGGAAAGAGTAAATCTTTTTCTCATTTAATAGTTCATCCAGATGGTCATAGCTATAGAGCTCGCCCGTAACAGGATGATCTTCTGAAAAAAGGACAAAGACAGTGTCTTTTTTCAGACCATTTACCCAGGCTTCAGGATCGCTTAAAGCCAGATGACTAATGGACTGAACAGCAAAAACTTCTTTGTAAAAATATGGGAGCAAAGAATCGAAATATGGAGTCTGCCCTTTTACAACACCTAAACTTCGTTTGTGCGAAAGAAACTGTGCTGTGCCTTGAGCTATTTCAAAAACAGCGTGGGCCATCCCTTTATATATCTTGGCGGTATTTTCTGCTGGTAAAGAAAATTGAATCTTCAACTGATCATTCAATTTTTCCCATTCTTCTAATTGGACGAGAGCCAACTTCATAAGCAAAGGGTAGAGCACGGGAAGTCCCTTGTCTAGAGACCAAGGTCCGAATTAGATTTTGCAGTAGACCCCTAATATAAGACTGCGCTAAAATGTAAATTCTGAATTTATCAGGAGGATAAACCGTATGAAACGACTATTTCTTTGTGCATTTACACTTATTACGGGCTCAATGATTTCAATCCCAGCCCATGCCCTTTTCGAGGCCCGATTGACTTATGGCCTGCTCGCTTCAAAACCTGATATGGCTGCCTTGTTCCCAGGCCAAACAAGTGCACCAACAATAACTCCAACTTACGGACTAGGCGCAGATGTCATTGTCACTCCACCTTTGTTTCCAATCGGCTTTGGTTTGCGTTATGAAAATATGGGCATAAGCGCTAGCAGCAGTGGTCTTGAGTTCAAAGCGAACTATACGCGTTCAGCTTTGCTTTTAAATTACCGTATTATTGATACTCTGTTATTTTTTGGTCCAATTTTCAGCTATGGAATCTCTCATTCTGGAAATATCAAAGCCGTCACGAATGGAACAGAAACTGCAAACTTTAGCTCAGACAAAATTTCATCTTATAGCGCAGGCCTTGAGGTCGGAGCTAAGCTCATTGGTTTTCATCTTGGCGCAGAAGCAGGATATCAAGATTTCCACTGGAAAGATGCTCATGATAGCACTGGCAATCTTGCGAACCAGGATCTTAACATGTCTGGCGCATACATGAAGGTTCTTCTGGGTTTCGGAATCTAATCTGCATCTAGGTCCTAGAGCAAAAACTTAAAACAAACAAAAAAGCTGAGAAATTCGGCTTTTTTAGTTTTTATTCACTTAACTGTCAAAATTGTATTTCCAATGGAAAAAAAACTAACTTAAGTGCACACTAAGGACTAGTTGGAGGAATAATTATAATGCAAAAGAAATCACTTAAACACAAGTTTAAGCTGTGGCTCTCACAGTTCGATATAAGTGTTTCATTATTTATGATTTTAAATCCTCTTATCTCAACCCTTTTAATTATTGTTTACGCCTTAAATACAACTGAAGTCCCTTGGGGAATTCTAGCCTTCACTCTGATCTTTGCAGCAGCCACAAATCTCAGCATCACTGCGGGATACCATCGTCTATTTTCGCATAGAAGTTATGATGCACATCCTGTCATGAAGGCTTTGTTTCTCTTAATAGGCTCCTCGGGGTTCCAAGGCTCAGCCCTCAAGTGGTCTTCTGATCACCGCCGCCATCACTCTAAAATCGACAGCGAGAACGACCCCTACAATATTCAGGAGGGTTTTTGGTACGCCCATATGGGCTGGATGTTCCGCAAAGACAGTATGAATCTTGCAATTCAAGCCCCAGATCTTGAAAAGGACAAAATGGTTTATCTTCAAAATAAATATTATGTCTGGATTGCCATTGCCACAGGCTTCCTGTTGCCAACACTTGTTGGTTATTTCTTCGGCAGCGCGCTTGCTGGCCTTGCAATTGCTGGTGGGCTTCGCATAGCTTTGACTCAACAAAGCACCTTTTTCGTAAACTCACTTTGCCATATGTTTGGCGAACAAACCTACTCCAAAGAGATCTCTGCTCGTGATAGTTTTTTTGTAGCTATTTTAACCCATGGCGAAGGCTATCATAATTTCCATCACAAATTTCAAATCGATTATCGCAATGGAATTCGCTGGTACCATTGGGATCCAACTAAGTGGACCATTATTACTCTAAAATGGATGGGCCTTGCCTCGAAGCTTCGGCAAATCTCCAGTGCTGAAATTCTAAAGGCACGTTTACAAGTGGAAAGCTTAAAAATGAAAAGCCGCGGATTCTCTGACGAACATTTAGAGAGTCTTCGCGAGAAAATCATTTCCGCACAAATGAAAATAAAAAAACTTGGTGAAGACTATGAGCGTATGAAAAGTGAGCTTCAAGACGCGTCCAAAACTAAGTTGGCCCAAATCAAAACTGAAATGCAAGTTGCTAAGCTTGAATTTGAAATGGGCATGAAGCTTTGGCGGATTTACATGAAAACGGTAACTATTGGATAGCTGCTACAAAGCACCTTCCGCCTTTAAAAGACCAATTTTTGTCTCAGCGCCGCCCCGATATTTAAAGACATTCCCATTTCTACCTACTACGCGATGGCAAGGAATCCAAACTGCAATTGGGTTTTGACCTATTGCAGTTCCTACTGCACGCACTGCCTTGGGCTTTTTAATTTTCTGAGCCACTTGAGAATAAGTCACCGTGAAGCCTTTAGGAATTTTAATCAGCGCAAGCCACACTTTTACTTGAAATTCAGATCCTTGAAGCTTGAGCTTGTGCTTTTTCGTCCAGAAATTTCCCTTAGTCCATCTCGCTGGCTGAAATTTACCAATATTAAAATGATAATTCTTCTGAAGGAACTCTGAGAAATCCTTTTCTATAAACTTTTTTCCAGGATTGTAACTGCCGAGAAAAATCATTTCATTTCCCTCAAAAACGGCCAACCAATCCCCCACTTCAGAAGGAACTTTATAAAGAAAAAATTCAAAATCGCTCATGGCTACCCCTTAAAGATCTTGGGGTTACTGCTTGAGTAGCAAAAAGGCAAGCAAGATTCTTTGGATTAAAAACTCTATAGGGCTAAGTTTTCTGTTTGATCTGAACAAAGTCATGTCATACTTTTTGTATGGCAACTATCATCACTCACGGAATTGTCGGCTATACAATTGCACGCATTTGTGTGCGTAAACCAGCAAGCCAACTGTATTGGGCTCTGGCATTTCTGGCGCCGATGCTCCCAGATCTAGATGTATTAGGGCAAAAATATTATGGTATTCCCTATCAGAATTGCTTCGGACATCGAGGGGTCTTTCACTCGATCTTTGTAGCCCTCATCGTAGCCACCATCCTGTTTTCGATTCTGAAAGTATTCAATTACGCACAAAACTTTAAGCTGAATAGAGATTACTTCTGGGGTCTCTTTTTAGGGGTTAGCTCCCATGGAATAATTGATGCCTTAACCAATGGAGGGCTTGGGGTTGCGGTATTCTGGCCCCTTAACTGCAATCGTTACTTCTTCCCAATCCGCCCCTTAGAGGTTTCGCCATTAAACCTTGATCGCTTTTTAAGGCAAGGGCTCTTTATCATGAAAAATGAGTTCTACTATGTGTGGGTCCCATGTATTGCGATTTTATTATTGGATTATTTTTTCCGTCGCACTTCTAGACATGATCAAGCCTAGCTTTTAGATTCCAGACTTGTGTCTCTCCTCGTCGTCAACCTGTGTGAGGATTCCACCTTTCAGATTTGGCCTATAAGCTAAATGATTAATGTCATAAATGAAATTTGCGCCATTTACTCCAGGGGTTTGCCACTCTGGGCCCATGCGAATAGCATCCACTGGACATGCTTCCTCACAGTAACCGCAGAAAACACAACGAAGAATATCGATCTCATAGGCAATCGGAAACTTCTCAACCGTTGGATCATCGTGCTCTGCCGCCGTGATTTTAATACATTCTGCCGGACAATTCGTCGCACATAACATACAAGCGGTACAACGAAGTGATCCATCTTTTTTAACAGTAAGTACGTGGTTTCCTTTAAATCGATTTGAATACTCATACTTCTCTTCTGGATAGTTAAGTGTCTCCATTTGCTTTTTGTTAAAAAGATTTTTCAACAAATGCTTCATGGTGATACCCATTCCACCCAAAATACCGATCAGATACCACTTGCTCTTTTCCGAGTTATTTTGAACGACACTCACAGAGCACCTCTTTTGAAAACGAATTCATTTTTCTTTCTATGCTCAAGCATTACTTCATCTGGACGGCGTGACGCCTCAATGTATGTCTCTACCACCGGAGTCACCGCAACCTTGATTTCTTGGCCAGAAATCAACAATGCAGCTTGATCCAAAGTCAAAGCCTCAGAAACAATGGTCGTCACGCGTTTGAATTTTTGCTCAAGTCCCTGATGATTAATAAAGGTCCCATTTTTTTCTACAAAAGTCTTTAGTGGAATCAAGGTCACATTACCCTTCAAGGATTCAAGCTGTTCATTAGAGCCTGCTTGCAACCAAATCAAGTTTTGCGCTTTTGAAAGCTCCGTAATTCGCTCCTTCAGATCAGGAAAAACCGTTTGATTTTCCGGGCCTGCGACAACCACAGTTTTGATTGCACCACTATCAAGACCTGCCTTCAACTCGCCCCAAGAAGCTGTCACTCCATACTTCTCAAAAACTCTCAAAAGACCTTTGGTATTCGGATTTTTATCGCCACGAAGGAGCAATCCATCAAAGGACTCAAAAGTTTCTTTATTGTTTATCCAAAAGAAAATTTTCTTGGTTTTAAAATTGTTTACAAATATAGAAACAATCGCTTCATACTCTTCCACTGTGTATTGAGCCGTCAAAACCAAAGCCAAAGATTCACCGCCGCTCTTCAATGAAGCTGCAACTTCTTTTGCCGCTGCTCCTGGCGTCAGCTCCTTCCAACTTCCGCCTTGGCCTTTTTTTGCTTTTAATAAACGATTTTGTTTATTAGTAAACTTGTATATGTCACGCCCTTCGTCACACATCCAGTGGCCATTAACCTGCTCATTGTAAACGGGTTTTACACGGAACATACCTTCTTTATTAAAATACGCCCTCACATTACAGCCAGTAGAGCAGCCAGTGCATATCGTTTCAGAGTCTTTGAGATACCACACTCGCTGACGGAAGCGGAAATCTTTAGAGGTCAAAGCCCCTACTGGACAAATATCAACTACATTAAGTGAGTATTTGTTATCTAATTGAGTGCCCTCAACCGTACCAATCTCAGTATGGTCGCCACGATTGAAAAGTCCCAGCTCATGAGTCTTTGAAACCTCATCAGTAAAACGAACGCAACGAGAACACAAAATACAACGTTCAGAATCAAGAACCACCGTTGGCCCCAAATCCACTACCTTATGTTTCTTTTGTTTTTTCTCGGCCATTTCAGGATCATACTTACCAAACTCCATGTACTGATCTTGAAGGCCACACTCCCCGGCCTGGTCGCAAATAGGGCAATCCAAGGGATGATTAATCAAGTGAAAGTCTAGACCCCACTTCACGGCATCTTTTACTTTCGCAGAGGTATTATTAATATTCATACCTTCAGTGATCGCAGTGTTACAAGCGATCTGAACCCGAGGATTTCCCTCGATCTCAACCATGCAAAGGCGACAGACGCCGGCCACACTTAAGCCCGGGTGGTAACAATAATGTGCGATAGCTTGCTCATTATTGTACATGGCTTCGATAATGGTTGTTCCAGCTTTAACTTCGATTTCTTTTCCGTTAATGGTGCATTTCGGCATACGTCGTACCCTTCACTTTAGAGCGTCCTTCACGAACATAGAATTCAAATTCGTCACGAAATTTAGATATAAAACTAAGTACAGGTAAAGCAGCAGCATCCGAAAGTGCGCAGATCGTTCTGCCTTTCATATTTTCAGCAACTCTCTCAAGCAGCTCAATATCTTGCAAGCGACCGCGGCCTTCCAAGATTGATTGAACAAGCTTATTCAACCAACCAGTGCCCTCGCGACATGGAGTGCACTGACCACAAGACTCATGATGATAGAAGTGGGTCAGTACACCTAGCATATCCACCATGCACTGAGAGTCGTCGATCACTATAACAGCCCCAGAGCCAAGCATTGTGCCCATTGCCGCGAGACATTCATAATCCATGGTCGCTTTTTCAGCTTCTGCCATTGTTATCACTGGAGCCGAGGAACCACCGGGGATCACAGCTTTCAACTTGCGACCGGGCTTCATGCCGCCACCCTCTTTATTGATTAAATCAATTAATGGATATGCGAGGGGAACCTCATAATTTCCTGGGTTCATGATATTTCCGGACAAGGAGAACAACTTTGTTCCCGGAGACTTCTCGGTTCCAAATTTACGATAAGCCTGAGCACCATCACGAATGATGTACTTTACCGCCGCCAGAGTTTCTACATTGTTTACGATTGTAGGCTTACGAAGATAACCCTGAACCGCAGGAAAAGGAGGTTTCAACTTTGGCTGACCTTTTAAGCCCTCTAAGGAAGAAATCATTCCAGTCTCTTCACCACAAATATAAGCGCCAGCACCACTATACACATCCATATCATGATCAAAACCAGATCCCAGGATGTTTTTACCAAGATAGCCTGCATCATAGGCCTCGCGAAGTGCCTTTTCCAATACAGAGATTGGATAGTGATACTCACCACGAACATAGATGTAAGATTTCTTTGAGCCAATGGCAAAAGCAGAGATGATCATGCCTTCAATCAGTTGATGTGGAGCGCGCTCCATCATCAATCGATCCTTAAAAGTACCCGGCTCGCCCTCGTCAGCATTACAAAGTAAATAACGAGGCTCGTTGTTCTTAGGGAGGAAACTCCATTTAGTTCCCGTTGGAAAACCAGCACCACCGCGACCACGAAGACCAGAAGCCTTCACCTCTTCGATGATATGTTGAGCTTGCATTTTTAAAGCTTTTGCAAGCTCAACGTAACCCCCATGCTTTTTATAGCCTTCAAGGCCTATAAATTCATCGAGGTGATAAAATTCTGTCAATAATTTTGATTCCATTACTTCATCCCTCTCAATAAATTCATCGCGGATTCAGGAGTCAAATTCTCATAATATCTGTCATTGACCTGCATCATTGGAGCCGTACCACAAGATCCAAGGCACTCCACCTTAGTAACAGAGAATCGACCATCCGGCGTAATGTCTTTGAATTTCACTTTCAGTTCATGGCAAATGTGATTTGCAAGCTCACGACTGCCGTTCAAGGCACAGGAAATATTAGTACAAACCTGCACATGGTATTTACCTACTTTTTCTTGATTGAACATCGTGTAGAACTTAAAAACTTCATTAATTTTACTCGCTGGTATGTCCATTACTTCAGAAAGGTGATGAATTACATCGTTGTTCACCCAACCGTTGTTTTCTTTTTGCGCCACATACAAGCTTGGGATAATTGCAGATTCCTTCACTTCGTATCGAGCAAGTTCCAGCTTAACTTTTTTTAATCCCTCTTCAGACAACTTAAACATTATTTACTCCGACTATCTGTCTAGCTCACCAGCAATAAGATTCATACTCGCCACTGTTGCAATCGCATCAGCAATCATTGCGCCTTTCACTACGGACGGAAATGATTGATAAATCGCAAAGCATGGGGGGCGCACTTTCAAACGATATGGATTGGCAGAGCCATCACTCACAAGATAAAAGCCCAATTCCCCATTAGCAGCCTCGGTCGCATCATAAACTTCTCCGACAGGAGGACGCAGGCCTTTAATAATAAGCATGAAGTGATTCATCAAACCCTCGATATTTCCATAAACATCTTTCTTCTCGGGAAGAACGATCCCTTTGTCACGAATGGTATAATCGCCACCCGGAGGATTTTTACAAACCTGCTCGATGATACGAATACTTTGTCTCATTTCTTCAATGCGGACAAGATAGCGATCATAGATATCTCCGCTGGTTCCCACTGGAACGTCGAAGTCCAAAGCATCATAACCATAATACGGCGCTGCTTTACGCAAATCCAAACTCACGCCAGTGGCCCTTAAAAGGGGTCCCGTATAACCCCATTGAACCGCTTCAGCCGCTTTTACTGGGCAGACTCCTTGAGTTCTTTTGATGAAGATTTTATTGTCCAACATAAGGGCTGAAATCTCATCAACGGCCTTCCGCATCTCCTTACAGAAGGCCAGAACGTCATCCCACCAGCCTTCAGGCGCATCTTGGGCCATCCCGCCCACTCGGGTCATTGATACAGTCAAGCGAGCGCCGCAAAGTTTTTCAAACAAGGTGTAAACCTTTTCGCGATAGGTATAGAGATGGAAAAAAGCTGACAAAGCGCCCAGATCCACGCCTCCCGTGCCCACGGCAATAATGTGATCGATAATGCGAGAAAGCTCAGCCAAAACCACACGCATCGCTTGGGCTTTCGGCGGAATCTCTACTCCCAAAAGTCTTTCAACTGCCTTGCAGTATCCGACGTTATTCATAGGCGCCGAACAGTAGTTCAAACGATCCGTGTAGGGAATAACCTGATTGTAAGGATGGGTCTCCGCCATTTTTTCAAAACATCGATGCAAATAACCAATCTCTGGATTGGCGCGCACAATGGTTTCACCATCAAGCTCCACCATTATACGAAGAGTCCCGTGGGTTGCCGGATGGGCAGGCCCAATATTCAAAGGAACATAATTATCGTTAAGAATAGAGCCATCAATGCCATTTTCATTATTAAAGTGAATCGGCAAGGCTTCCGTACAGTGTTGCTGAGCATCGGCCTCATAGTCCTTGCGGAGTGGGTGCCCGACAAACTGATGATGAGTCAAAATTTTACGCAGATTTGGATGGCCGACAAATTGAAGGCCGAACATATCGTATGCTTCACGTTCAAACCAATCTGCGCCAATCCAAGTATTGATTGCCGAATCAATGGTTTCATTTTCTCCCACCATGCATTTGATGCGCAAACGAGATGCATCTTTTGAGGAAAATAAATGATAAACCACATCGAAACGCTTTGCTCGGCCTATATAGTCCACCCCACAAATATCCATCAAGAAATCAAACCGCTGGGTCGCTTTAAAATAACGAAGAACTGGAATGATCTCCTCTTTTGGAATCTCCAGAACATCATCACCGTAAGCGTGCGTGAACTTATACTTATCGACGTTAAACTTCGACGTCAGATCTTGTTTTAAATTTTCAAGCTTACTCATATGGGGACTTCCAATTGTCCTTCCAAGGACGTGGTTGGTGAGTTGCAATCATTCTTTGTAAAGCCATGACGCCATCCAAAACCGCTTCCGGAGTTGGAGGGCAACCTGGAATATAAACATCGACAGGAATAATCTTATCAACGCCTTGAAGTACGTGGTAAGCGCGATAGAAACCACCAGAGCTTGCACATGCGCCCATCGAGATGACATACTTCGACTCAAGCATCTGCTGATAAATACGCACAATCACGGGTGCCATTTTTTCCGTAATTGTACCAGCAACAAGAAGCAAATCCGCCTGCCGAGGTGAAAACCGCACGACCTCTGCTCCGAACCGGGCCAAGTCATAGCGAGGACCCATTACAGACATCAGCTCAATGCCACAGCAAGCAGTTCCGTAAGGCATCGGCCATAGTGAGTTTTTTCTTCCCCAAGCCACCAAGTCATCAAGGCGAGTAGTCAACGCGAAGCCACGAGACATATCATCCAATGATTGATTAACATTCTGAACAACCTGAGGCTGAACAGTTCCATCAGCTGAATTCATTTTGTCACTCCATTTTCATTCGACTCATAATTAGTTACAGAAAATCCTAAAACATGACAACTAGATAGATAATATAGAAGACCGCTTTCATTTATTCAACGCGTACGCTCCCATAAGCGGATTTACAATTGATTCTCTCTATAGCTTATCCCTAGAATTAAAAACTAAGACCAACGAAGGTCTAGACCACAACATGTGAGGGGGAATCCGTGTTATTGCACATTATAGCAGCAGCTATGAGTTTATCCTTGAGCGCGCAAGCAGCTCCCAAAGAACACAAACAAAAAGTCAGACAAGATGTCTTAATTAAGCTTGCGCCAGGCGCGACTAATTCAATGCAGTTTTTTGTACAATTTGAGGGCAGCGGCGCCACTGTTGAGCAAATTAGTGACCAATGGGTCCACTTTAAGGGCGGAAGCCTTACTGATAAAGAGGTTCATGCTCTTTATCAAAATCCGGAAATTAAATATATTCAGCCAAACTATCCTATCCATTTATTAGAGGACTACTCTGTTCAAGATCCCCTCCGTCGCGCTGCAATTATGAGATTTGCCGCCAGACAAAAAGGGTCATCAAACACCCTTGCGAAGGACAAAAAATATATCGATAATCCAGAAATTATTGATGCGCCACAACAACACGTCGGAGCTGACCCCTTATTTAATAACCAATGGGGAATGAAGGACATTGATGTTGCCGACGCCTGGAAGGTAACAAAGGGTTCACCTGAAATGATTGTCGCCGTGATTGATACTGGCGTTGATTACACCCATGAAGACCTTCTGCCCAATCTTTGGAGAAATCCAAAAGAGATTCCGAAGAATGGAATTGACGATGATAACAACGGCTATGTCGATGATGTTATCGGTTGGGACTTTGTCTCTAACGATAACAAGCCCTACGATTTGGCAGTAGAACCACTACAGTTGCTAAGTGGTGGAAATCCAGGCCATGGCACTCACTGTGCTGGGAACGTGGCGGCTCGGGGTGACAACGGTGTTGGCATCTCAGGTGTTGCTCCCAATGTAAAAATAATGGCTTTACGCTTCATCTCAGATAAGGGGCAAGGAACTACAGCCGACGCGATTAAAGCGATCAAGTATGCAGTTGATAATGGCGCAAAAGTTCTTTCTAACTCTTGGGGCTCGGAAGGCGAAGACCCAGCAAATGGCGCTGAAAATCAGGCCCTTCGCGATGCGATTCAGTACGCTCAAGATAAAGGCGTTCTTTTCATTGCAGCAGCTGGCAATGGCCACAGCGGAGTGGGTTACAGTAATGATACAGATCCTAAGCCTTCGTACCCAGCAACTTATTCTCATGAAAATATTGTGTCAGTAGCGGCATTAGATGCAAACGGTAACTTTGGTTCATTCTCTAACTGGGGAGCTAAAACTGTCCACATCGGCGCCCCTGGAGTAAAAGTTTTCTCTACTACAGTTGGCAGTGAGTACTCTGACACCGTGATCGACAAATATGGCTTTCATGCTACTTGGGATGGAACCTCCATGGCGACTCCACATGTGGCAGGGGCCGCAGCCCTTTACTGGTCTGCCCATCCTGAAAAAAATTGGAGAGACGTGAAGGCGGCCCTTTTAGGATCCGCTAAAAAAATCCCATCTGCCAATGGAAAATTAGTCAGCGAGGGCAAGCTCGACGTTAATGCCTTATTGCACTACTAATTTTCGATGCAGAATATTTGTTTTGGGAGGATATTAGTAGCCTATGTCGGCCAACTATAGCGTTTCTCCTGAAAATGTTACTGAAACTACTAAGCTATTCAAAAATCCCCTGCTTCATTATATTCGGCATCAGCCCCGAGCATTTGGAGTAGGGATTTTTCTGTTAATAATTACGAACTCACTTGATGGGCTCTACCCTCTCTTATTAAAGACCGGTATTGACCAAATAGAAAAACATCAACCCCTCGGTGAACTAGGTCACACATGTCTGGTGCTGATCGCAGCCATTACCTGCCTAGGATTAGCACGCTACGGATGGCGCCGTAATTTTGGAAAGTTTCATACCTATGCCATGGAAGACATGCGTCTTCGCATCTTTAAACACTTCACCACTTTAGGCCCAAGCTTCTTTCAAAAAAACCAAGTTGGCGAACTTATGAGTGTCGTCACAAATGATGTCTCATCTTTCCGCCAAGCGATCGGCCCTGGATTTTTGATTTTTCTCGATGGTGTAATTTATCTGATTATTATTTTGCCGATAATGTTCTCAATAAACTTTGCCTGGACTTGGCAAACTCTTATCTTGCTGCCCTTAGTTCCTTTTCTGATTAATAAGGTGATGAAGCTGATTCATCAAAATTACAAAATCTCCCAAGATCTTTTTTCGGAACTCACCGGGGTCACTCAAGAAACCATCGGCGGAATTCGTGTCGTAAAATCCTTTGGCCAGGAAAATCATCGCACCAACCTATTCTGCCAAGCTAGCCTGAAGCTTGAAAAGTCTAATAATAAAGTCGCCTTTATTGATTCTCTTTTTCTCCCCGTAATGGAATTTGGAGTAACCAGCGGTTCGGTGATTTTATTTTTCATCGCAGCTAATGACCTCTACTTAGGAACAGTCACAATTGGAACCTTTGTGGCCTTTCATCGCTATATTCAAAAAATGGTTTGGCCTGTAACAGCCCTAGGCCTTGGCTTTTCTTATTACGAAAAAGGCCGCGCCTCAGTAAATCGCATTAAGCAAGTCATGGTGCAGGTCACCGATATCCCGGATACAGGATTAATTGAGCTGAAAAAATTTGATTCTCTAGAGTTTAAAAAAGTTTCATTTAAATATCCAGGGAATGATGTCTACTCGCTAAAAAACATCTCTTTCAAAATTACCACAGGCGAACATGTCGGCTTAATAGGACAGGTGGGCTCTGGAAAAAGTACTCTGATAAATTTGCTATTAAGGATGTACCCAGTACTTGAGGGCCAAATTTTAATAAATGGGCTACCCATTGAAAAATACACACTAAAAAGTCTTCGCTCCACTTTAGTATTAGTGACTCAAGAGGTCTTTCTCTTTAGTGAGACAGTCTCTAGAAATGTCGGCTATGGATTTCATGAGGATCCGGAATTTAAAGCTGTCCAACGTATGACTGATGTTGTGAATATTCGCGGCGAAATTGAAAATTTACCTGAAAAATTTGACTCACAACTTGGTGAGCGTGGCGTGAATCTCTCTGGAGGACAGAAGCAGCGTCTGAGCATCGCCCGTGGTTTAATTCTAACATCTCCTGTCCTCATCATGGACGACGCCCTCAGTGCCGTCGACACACGCACTGAGAAAATGATTGATGACGCACTTACAAAGGCAAAAAGCCAACAAACGCGAATCACGATTGCCCATCGCCTAAGCTCTCTGAAAAGTACTGATAAAATTATGGTTCTTAAGGATGGCTCCATGGAAGCTATAGGTACCGCTGCAGAACTCATGCAGTTTAGCTCAGGTTTTCGCACTATTGTTAGTGTTCAATCAGACACTGGGATCAAGCATGAATGACGATATCATAAAAACAAAAATCACATATCCACTTATGTTTAAGCGCCTCTGGCCCTATACTCGTCGACATCCTTGGATGTTTGCTAGTGTTGTTTTGATCATTGTTGTCCTGACAGGAATTTCTCGTCTTATCCCTTATATTATTGGCTATGCCATTGACCATGGTGTTGTGGCAAAAAACATATCACTATTTAAAACCATTGGCTTGATTTACCTGGCTTTGGAGTTTTCGCGCACCATACTAAGCTTTTGTCAGACGTATATGTTCCAATTGCTTGGAAATCGGGTGCTATTTTATCTACGTGAAGATTTGATTCGCCATACTCAATCCTTGCCGCTGCAATACTTTAACAAAACACCCACAGGTCGCACCGTGACTCGCATCGCAAATGACGTAACGGCACTCGGAGACCTCTTCACCGACGGCGTAATTAACATTTTCATTAATGCTGTAACCCTACTTGCAATCATTATTGCAATGTTCCTGATCTCGCCGAAGCTGACTCTTATTACTTTGGCTGCCGCCCCTTTGTTTGTATTTGTGGCCCTAATACTTAGCAAGAAAATTCGTGAGATACTCCGCGAACAGAAGAAAAAGCTCTCGAACATTAATTCATTTTTAGCTGAAAACTTAAACGGCATCAAAGTCGTTCAACTCTATAATCGCATTTCTAAAAACCTTTCAATCTTTCAGGGCCTCTCAAATGACTATCGCGATAGCAACATGAGTTCAGTAAAAGCCTACGCAGCAATGTTCCCAATTATGAATTGCTTTATGGCCGTTACAATTTCAGCGGCAATGTATTTCGGTGGCTGGATTAGCCTTGCGGGGGGCCTCTCTATTGGCGCAGTTGTCGCCTTTATGATGAATGCGCAGGATTTTATTCCTCCTCTCCGCGATATTTTAGAAAAATATCAACAGTTTCAGAATTCCCTTACAAGTGCTGAGCGCATTTTCACACTAATGGATGAACCTGGGGAAAGTGAGCATAATGGCAGCCAAGAGCTCAAAAGCCTGCAAGGCGAAATAGAAATAAAAAATCTCAATTTTCGCTATGAAGAACATCTGCCATTCGTGTTAAAGAATATTAACATAAAAATACCCGCCGGAGAATCCATAGCCCTTGTCGGTCGCACCGGAAGCGGAAAAAGCACCTTTATTTCTTTGCTTCAACGCTTTTACGATGCCCCCTCAAAAACTATAGAAATTGATGGCCATCCTATAGAGCAAATTACTCGTCATGCAATCCGTTCTCATATTGGCGTAGTTCAGCAAGACAATTTTATTTTCCGAGGAACAATTGCCGAAAACGTCAGCCTAGGTGATCCAACAATTACTTTAGAAAAAATCAGGACGGCACTGATGCAAACAGGTTATCTCGATCTACTTCACCGCACCGGGCGCGATATATCTTCTGCAGTTGAAGAGCGCGGTGCGAACCTCTCTGTGGGCGAAAGACAGCTCATCGCTTTTGCTCGGATCTTGGCATTTGATCCTGATATTTTTATTCTCGATGAAGCCACCGCTAACATTGACTCTGAAAGTGAGTTAATCCTGCAAAAGGCAACCCGAGAGGTTATAAAAAGTCGTACAAGTATTATTATTGCTCATAGACTATCAACCGTACGCGAATGCCACCGCATCGCTGTTTTACGTGAAGGGGAAATCATGGAAATAGGTTCCCACAACGAACTCATGAGCCAGCAGGGACTGTATTTCCAATTGGCGAACAGTGGTTCTAGTCTACAATAGCTATGTATTATTCGTCGGAGTATAGTCCACACGAATATCGGCGTCGGCTGCCGGAATCGCATCACCATGGAATTGGATGATATACTTGCTGCCCTCTTCAATATACGTCCACCCATTCGTTGGACTCTCTGAAACAAGTTTACCGTTCACAGCAATTTTAAGAGTTTCTTTCACTGGGCGACTCTTTAAATAAAAATCCGTCAGGATCTGTACAATGCGTGCTTTAATATTGCTCACGGCTGCTGATAAATTACTTGAGCACAGAGATTCTTTATTGCCTCCAGAAAGATCTGCCAACTGCATTAACGTTGTGCCTACCTCAGAATAGTCATTGAAAGTACGACATGCGCTCGAGTTCTCAAGGACTCCAATAAAATTAAATATCCAGGATTTACGACCATTTGTTGTCACAGGTTTTAGCTTATCTAAAATATTTGCGTAATAACTGGCCGTCTTGCCACTCTTGTCATCTTCATCGCTGAGCTCAATTACCGCTAAAAGCGCATCCTCACGCAAAAAACCTGCACCCTCTGTTGAAAGATACGAAGACGACAACGCCGTTTCCATTGAGTAAAGACCACGCTCATTATTACTGCCAGTATCACCTTGCGCTATTTTTTGTTGAAGTAGACTTTCCATATTTGCAGTTTGTGAGTCCAAAATCATTGGTACGCCTAAAAATCTTCCACCATTGCCATCCAGGCCCATGCTGGTTGAAATCGCTACGATATGATAATCCATCTTAAGGCTTCTCAATACTGATACGAGGGTCGGGATTTGTGTGTTGAGACGATTTTGATGTTGAGCCATGGATGTGGAGTTATCTACGATAAACACAATGTCTACTTTGTTGTTATAGAGAATTTTCTGGCCAAAGTTTTGGCCCGTTTGATCGAGCTGAAAAGACGCTGCTGCACCGTTGCCGCTACAGCCTGCCTGAACAAAAGGCAGCGACATCACCAAAGCAAAGATTATTAAGCGTGCCATAAAATCCCCTCCATGAGTAAAGCTACGTTTTAAGCAGCCTTCTGAGTAAATTGACGGATAGACTCACGCACAGACTGACTAATACTGGTGAATTTCACGCCATACTTTACCGAATCAAGAGCACTTTTTGTGTCCTTAACCATTTGTTTGCTTACCACAGTGCAAACTGCATTAAATGGAGGAACACCATCGCCGGGTTGAAAATGTAGAAATAAATTTTGCCCAGGCTGAAGGTTCGGATTATCAATCAAAATACCTGCTCCACCCGAGCTGATCTCCATGCTACGACCTTTAAAAACTGTCTTGTTGTTATGAACAATCAAAGAACAACCATAAGAGGCCCGTGCATGACGGCGGCGAAAAAAAACTTCCGCAATTTCCGATGATCCCGATTCTTTCATCGCGCGGATGGACTCTGCTGAATACTCTGTAAGTTCGGCCACGCGTTTCCATGCATTCAATTTTGAATGCCAAACATAATCGTATTCAAACATCGTTTTTTCCTGAAGCATCTGCACAAGCTCAAGCTTTGAGAACGGGCCGTAATTATTGCCCTCTTTCAAAATGTACCAAGCCTTTTCTTTATAATTATCATCATGTTTCGGAACCGCCACACTGATCACGGTCTGTTCATCTACCTGCTTAGTTGGTACCTTTACAGATGAAGCCTGGAATTTATCCGCAAAGCTTGGGTGTTCCATAACAACAACCCAGTCGCTCTTCGCCTCGCAATATACATAGTCAGTCCAAACATGTTCACCATCTTCGATTTTTCGCACTATTGTCTCAACCGAATATGGCCCGACATGACTACCATTTAAAGACACGTAAAAAAGCGTTTGCATACTACACCTCATGCTACATTGACTCTATCGGCAAGACCCGGACCCGACTTAAGCAATCAAAACTAAAGAGTTATTCGTTCTGCCTATTTAAAAGAAACTGTTCATTTTTTTTACAGGACAAAGGGCGAATGCGTTGGAAATTGAAAAAGTCTTAGGCAGAAAAGGCTTCGACTTTTTCTGTGATATGAAATAGACTCTGGCCATGCCAAACTCAAAGAGTTTTCCTTATCTACATGGATTTTCCGAAGAAGAACAAGCACGTTTACGTAAGCAAGCTCAATTTGGTGAATACACAGTTTACCAAAACGTCAACCTTTCCAATGTGTCAGATTTACTTGAAGTTGGTTGCGGTGTTGGTGCACAAAGTGAAATTATTCTGCGCCGATTTCCTGATTTGAAGCTCACTGGTATTGATCGCAGCTCAAAGCAGCTGAGCATGGCCGAGCAAATGCTTTCGAAAACTCCTTATGCCCAAGGCCGCTTTAAACTCAAGGAAATGGATGCCACTGCCATGGAGTTTTCTTCGAATACATTTGATGGGGCTTTTCTTTGCTGGATTCTAGAGCACGTCCCAGATCCAATCCGCGTACTCTCAGAAGTGCGTCGCGTACTTCGCCCTGGTTCCACTGTCTATATTACAGAGGTGATGAACTCTTCGTTTTTCTTAGATCCCTATTCTCCGAATGTGTGGAAATACTGGATGGCTTTTAACGAATACCAACTGGCCCAATCGGGTGATCCCTTTATCGGCGCAAAACTCGGCAATTTATTAATGCAACTCGGGTATCATGATATTCATACTGAAATCAAAACCTGGTTTCTCGATAATCGTTATCCACAGGCCCGCAAAGACTGTGTAGAGTACTGGGCAGATTTGTTATTAAGTGCCAGTCAACAATTGCTGGAGGCCCAGTATGTTTCTAGCGAAGTAGTGGATGAAATGAAGATAGAAATGTCAAGAGTCGCAAGTGACCCGAACGCGGTTTTCTTCTATTCTTTTGTTCAGGCAAGAGCAAGAAGTTAAACCTCACTAGGAGCATTTATGAAGATTCTAATGTTTGCGGCCTCTTTCCGTAGAGGGTCTCTCAATAAAAAACTTATTCACAATGCTTATCAAATGATGCCTTCCGGACACGAACTCAGACTAAAGGAATTCAGCGAGTATATGATGCCACTTTACAATGGAGATCTTGAGGTTGACTCTGGAATTCCTGATGCGGCTCAAAAATTCATTGAAGATATTGCAGCCGTTGATGCTGTTATAATCTCAAGCCCTGAGTATAACTCCGGCATTCCGGGCACTCTGAAAAACGCCATTGATTGGACCTCCCGAGTAAATCCATTTCCATGGCAGGGCAAACAAATTCTGATCATGGGTGCTTCGCCGGGAATGATCGGAACAAATCGTGGCATGTGGCAAGTGCGACAGCCCTTGGAATACCTTGGTGGCTTTGTTTTCCCAGAAATGCTAGGCCTGGCTCTGGCCGATGCAGCCTTTGACGAAAATGATCTACTTAAAGACGAGCGCATGCATGACACTCTACAAAAGCTTCTGATTAAGTTTGTAGACTATGCAGACCACGCAAGCAAGCGGCCCCAAGTGGCAACACCCAAGCTCCGCCCTCCTGCTAAGGAAATTTCGAAGGCACACGAACTTTAGATTGCCCCAAGCCCCACTGCCTTTTTCCACTCGGGGGTGGCTTCAATCATTTTACGGGCTTTTAAATCAAATAAGCCAAAACTAAATATGGCCTCACTCGCGACTGTGCCGTCTGGTTTAATCATCTGCTGTTTTAGATGCCCTACCCGGCCTGGATAATCGATGAGCTCCGTGGTGATCGTGATTTCCTCACGCAGGCGGAGTTCTTTCATAAATTTTAAATTAACCTCTAGGATGATCGGCCCCTGACTCGTCTGATGAACTTTTTTAAAGTCATAGCCTCTTTGTGTAATCACTTCCCAACGAGCCTCTTCGTACATGGTCAAATAAGTGGCGTTATTAACGTGGCCATAGGTGTCCAAATGCGTTTCTCGAATAAGAAGCTTGTACGAACCAATATTCACCATAACAACCTACTTCAATGCTTCGCGAATAACAGCTGAGGCTTGGTCCATTCCCCAGACCACAATAGCGATCACGAGAATGATACAACCGACCTCAGGCCACATTGCTTGTCCTTGATACTGAATAAGCATTGTGCCGATACCTCCACCGCCAACCAAACCAATGATCGTCGCCATTCGTACATTGATATCCCAACGATACACAGTGAAGGAAATGTAAGGAAGGATCACTTGAGGAACAATGGCAAACCACACCGTTTGAAGTTTTGTGGCCCCTGTAGATTGAATCCCTTCAATCGGCCCATCACTCACTGTCTCAACCATCTCAGAATATTGCTTCGCAAGGGAAGCCACAGAGTGGATCATTAATGCAAGCATCCCAGCGAATGGTCCAATCCCCACCCAAACAGAAAAGATAATCGCCCAGATCAAGGCTTCAATGGCACGAGTGAAGTTAAGCACAGTGCGAAGAAGCATATAGACGGCATAAGCCTTCGGGCCCTTCATGATGTTCTTTGCACAGAAAAAACTCAAAACGAAAGCCACCGGGATCGCCAAGGTCGTCGCCATAAAGGCCATAAAGATAGTTTCGATAATATTCAAAACGGCTTTCGGCAGGATTTCAAAATTAGGATTAAAAAGACCCTTGAAAAGACGGACTGCACCCGCAAAGCCGTCTTCATCTAAAAGTTCCGTCGCAGAAAACTTGGTCATATTTAAACCGACTACAAAAGTCACCACTAAGAAAACAATCAATTGCCAACCCGCAAAGGTTTTGTACCAAGAGGTTTCGGCCTTGGCGGCTTTCTTATAAGCAGGTTCAAAAAGAGACTCGCCTAAGGTATGAGCTAAATGATTTTTGGATCTATTCAGGCCCGTGCTCAACGCGGCACCAATCACCATAGCAATAAGAAACATCAAAAAATTCTGTCTGAGGTTTAGCATCTGCTCAGGTGTTGGATGAGCCGCAACGACCAAAAGTACCATGGCGAGGTAGGCAAAAATAAAACCATCAAAAAAAGTCCTACGGAAAATATAACTCTTCATTGTCATCACCCTTAGTTAATATGAACTTCTTTAGCACCTTGTCCGTAGATTTTTTCAAACCACTCTTCACTGATATCGCTCGGATTTCCTTCAAACACGATCTCCCCTCCCTTAAGGGCAATCACACGAGTCGCATACTGACGAACAAGACTAAGAAAATGTAAATTGCAAATCACCGTGATACCAAGTTCAGTGTTCACCTTTTTCAGATAATCCATCACTGTATGACAAGTCGCTGGATCCAGACTGGCCACCGGCTCATCAGCCAACAAGATAGACGGGCCCTGAGCCAAGGCTCTCGCAATCGCCACGCGCTGTTGCTGTCCCCCAGACAGCTGATCCGCACGGATTTTAGCTTTCTCCGCAATACCTACAAGTTTCAGATACTCAAAGGCTTTAGCCTTATCTTCTACAGTGAAAAAACCAAAAATACTTTTAAGGGAGCTCATAAATCCTAATCGGCCCATCAATACGTTGCTAAGTACGGTATGGCGAGGAATCAAATTGAAGTGCTGAAAAATCATTCCGATGTTTTTACGAAGGCCTCGTATCTCTTCGCCTTGTGCCTGCACGATGTCCTTTTCTCCAAAGATGATTTGACCTGAAGTAGGATCATGAAGGCGATTCACACAGCGAAGAAGCGTTGACTTCCCCGAGCCACTCAGGCCGATGATTACCAAAAACTCACCTTTTTTGACGTCAAAGCTAATGCCCTTCAACGCCTGCACTCCGTTAGGATAAGTTTTTACTAAATTCTTAATCGAAAGAATGGGCCGAGACATGTATTCTCCTTCGGCAATATACTAAATTATTTTTTCATCAAATCCGCAGCATTTTTACCTAAGTCATTGAGCATTTTACGAACTGGTTCGTAATCCGCATCTGTTGCCCTTTTAAATTCAGTCACGCCGTAAATCTTATTGAAGGCTTCTTTGCCCTCTGGGGTTGCTACGAAAGCGAAGATCGCATCAACGATTTTTACTTTCATTGCCTCAGGCATATCTTTTCTGAAGATAATAGGATCATTCGGGATTGGTTCAGAAAGCTCTATGATTTTTATTTTCTTTTCGACATCCGGGTACTGCGTCAAAACCAGACGACGAGCATCTTCAATAAGCTCTTTACCGTTCGCGTCTTTTGATGGAGGGGAATAAAAAGTTGCTCCAGCGTCCACTTGACCTTGATAAATCATAGAAACTACAGAGTCATGTTTCATAGCAAAAACAGTCTCTTTCGGTTCAATTTTTCTTTCTTTTAAAGTTTTTAGAGGAAGAAGGTAGCCGGAGGTCGAAGCCGGATCAACGAAGGCGATCTTCTTACCAGCAAGATCCGCCACCGACTTAATAGGGCCATTTGCTTTTGCGATGAACTGAGATCGATAAGTAGGCATGCCATAGCGAATGACTGTCATTCGAGCTTCGGCCCCATATTTATCATGGGCCAAAACATATCCAAAGGTATTGATAGCCGCTACATCGGCTCGCTTTGTACCGAAAGCCTCAACCACAGCTACAAAAGATTGTGGAATCGAGACTTCGTATTTGTATGGCGTATTTTTCTCCATGAAAGCTTTAAAAATTTTGGAGTTGTCTTCGATCACTTTTGCGTCCACAGAAGGTACAAAATGAACTTTAATAGGATTTTCAGCAGTACCAAGTTCGGCTTTTTTACTAGTGCACGCGACAACACTGATCAAGGCGGCAAATACTGCACACAAACCAAGGCTCTTTATCATACTTCAATCTCCTTATTTTTCAGTCGCGAGAACGTAACAAGAATTTGCTTCCGGGCCAAGAAAAGTCTTTGCCTTTGGAGAACTTCTAAAGGTAGATTTCAGAACATGACGCAATCCAGTCATCTGCTCCGTCAGATTCTTGTTAAGATTGAAGAATTTCAAAACCGAGGTCTGCGCAGCTTGGCCGTTTTTGATATCGACTCAACCCTGTTTGATGTCTCTCCTCGGGTGGAGCGAATTCTCATGGATTTCGCTGAAGAACCTACCAGCAAGGCTAACTTCCCAAAGCAAATTCAACTATTTAAGGATATTAGCACCCACCGCAAGGATTGGGGCTTTAAAAATGCTCTCGAAAGAGCCGGGCTCGATGGCCACCATCCCGAATTTCAAGAAGCACTTCGCAAATATTGGTACCAACGCTTCTTTTCTAATGACTATCTTCAATATGATCTCCCCTATGACGGGGCCGTAGAGTATGTAAATAAAGCAGCAAACTTAGGAGCAGAAGTTGTTTATTTAACAGGTAGAGACGTGGAACGAATGGGATCAGGCTCGGCACTCACCCTAAAACATGCGGGCTTCCCTCTAGATGACCGTCAAACACAGTTGGTATTAAAACCACACAAAGGAATGGACGATGCAGAGTTTAAAACCAATTGGTTCACAGGCCTTCCAAAAAACCACTACGCTGATGTGTGGTTCTTTGAAAATGAACCCGTGAACATTCATCATCTCCGCCAACGTCATCCTGAAGTAAATGTGGTTTTTTTTGAAAGCACCCACGCCGGCAAAGCCTCGCCTCCTGAAGATATCCCCAAAATCATGCACTTTCTTTTAAACGATTAGGAAGAAATCTCATGCTATATATAGTTGCAACACCTATCGGCGACGTCAGCGAAATTTCACTGCGTGCTTTAGAGATTTTAAAATCCGCAGAGGTGATTATTTGCGAAAGCACCAAAGAAGCGAGTAAACTTCTTCGCGCCCACGGAATCACTGGAAAAGTCTATGAACTTTTGAATGAACATACCACTCCTGATGAAGTCAAAGCCCTCGCAGAAATCTGCGCGACGAGAGGTGCAGCCCTGGTCTCTGATTGCGGAACTCCGGGCTTTTGCGATCCAGGCGCGCATTTAGTAAAACTCTGTCGCCAGAAGAAAATACTGATTAAGCCCGTACTCGGCGCTTCGGCCCTCATGGGTTTACTTTCCCTCAGCGGTGAGCGCATTGATCAGTTTCTCTTTCGTGGGTTCTTACCTGCTGAAACCGAAGCTCGCAAAAAAGCCCTTCAGGATATTCAAAAAGAAAAACGTGCAATGATTTTGCTAGATACCCCTTACCGTCTGAAAAAGACTTTGGGTGATTTGCTGGAGTTCTTTCCAAAGCGTCGAGCCTTATTGGCTTTGAATTTAACTCAAACTGACGAAACGATCCTTGAAGGAACTCCTGATAGCCTCATTAAACAGTTAGCTTTTGAAAAAGCAGAGTTTATGATTTTGCTTTACAGTGAGGGATCGAGCTATTGATTTCTTTACCTATTGATGATTTTCTCCTGCAAGCTCTCGAGTCATTAAAAAAGCTGCAAAATATTATTATCACTGCCGCGCCAGGAGCCGGTAAAACCACCCGCCTTCCTGCTTATTTAGCAAAAAATGCGACGGGTAAAGTTTTAGTCCTTGAGCCGCGCCGAATGGCTGCCATTGCAGCTGCCTACCGTGTCTCAGAAGAACAAGCTTGGCCCTTAGGCGAAGATGTGGGTTATCAAGTACGCTTTGCCAATAAGACCTCAGCAAAGACCAAGTTGATCTTTCTGACTGAGGCTTTGCTTGCGCGAAAACTCGCTCAAGATCCAGAGCTTCAAGGGGTCGAATACGTGGTTCTTGATGAGTTCCATGAAAGATCACTACATGTGGATTTAGCATTAGGACTTTTGCGCGAGCTACAAGACCTTGGCAGCACATTAAAAATTGTCGTGATGTCTGCGACCTTGGACTCAACTAAGATCTCTCAGTATCTGGGCGATGCCCCCATCTTAGACGTTCCTGGAAAGCTTTTTCCACTTGAAATAAAATATCAAAAAAATTCTCAGCAACTGCAAACCTCGCCGCATTTTTTTGAAAATGTCATCGCTCATATTAAAGATGCTGAGCGAAGCACCTCACATGATATATTGGTTTTCTTACCAGGCGCTGGAGAAATTAATCGCGCATCTCAACAGCTAGAACTCTGGAGCAACGAAAAACAAATTGAACTCGTCCCCCTCCATGGAAGTCTGCCATTGGATGCACAAAAAAAAGCGCTGCAAAAGGGCTCTCGCCGAAAGATTTTGCTTTCGACCAATATTGCTGAATCCTCTGTGACCATCGATGGCGTGGCCTGCGTGATTGATACTGGTCTTGCGAAAAATATGAGGTATGACTTGCGTACGGGATTTTCACGCTTGGAGCTCGGACGCATTAGCAAGGCCTCCGCACAACAACGCGCTGGACGCGCCGCCCGACAATTTCCAGGGGTTTGCTATCGACTTTGGAATAAGCTCGATGAGAACTCGATGCCAGGACATGATATTCCTGAAATTCTTCGCGCCGAACTCAGCGAGTGTTTATTGTTTTTAGCCGCTCAAGGCGTTAGTGATTTTAATTCATTTTCTTGGTTTGAAAAACCTGGGATTTTACCACAAAAAAAAGCCATCGAGAATTTACAAAGTCTTGGCGCCCTAGATCAGAAAAATCAAATCACGGACCTCGGCCGTAAGATTCTGCAATGGCCTCTACCACCACGTCTAGCAAAACTGATGTTAACAGCCATTGAGCTGACGATTCCAAGTCTTGGCGCAGATGTTGCGGCGCTTTTGCAAGAACGCGACTTTATGTTTAAACAAAGCTCCGAAAACTATTTAGCCGACCGCCATGAAAGCGATATTCTCTTGCGCCTCGAAATCCTTACCCAATATCGCACAGCTCGAACTCACCACAACGCCCATCGCATGGCACTGCAAACCGTCGACCAGGCCTCAAAGCAGATTCTTAGCTCTGTGAACGCTGCCCACAACCAACCGAAGAGAGCCGATGTCTCCCAACTTCTACAAAAACTTCTGATATTATCCTTCCCGGACCGACTTTGCCGTCGACGAAGTCCAGGGAGTGACAAAGCACTGATGGTTGGGGGCCGTGGTGTCCGCCTCTCTCCAGACAGTGTTGTAAAGGAAAGTGAGTTCTTCTTGGCACTCGACGGCGTTGAGACCACCCAAGGCAGTGAGACTCTAGTGAATTTGGGAGCCGGCTTTAACAAAGATTTTCTTTTTAAAGCCCTCGGCGCTGAAATTGAAAAGAAAAAAGATCTCACATTTGATAGAACCAAGGCGCAATTTTACGTTCGCGAAGGAAAGCACTTTCGCGATCTGCCTTTAGAGGAAGGCAGCGTCTCCATCGCCAAGACTAATGACATCAGTGAGCACTTGCCACAGGCTCTCACTCAAGAGTGGGATTGGGTCCTCAAAGAAAATGAAGAACTTTCCAGGTGGCTGCAACGTCTGTCCTTTTTGGTGCGCGCAAGAGCTAAAATTGCGAATGAGTTGATCCACAAAGAACTAGATCTCATAGATGAAAACTTGCCTTTTTCTGATGAACAAAAACGAGAGGCCTTCAATATGGCTTCCAGCGGAGAAAATGATTTTAAAACTGTGGCACGCAAAAACCTAGTTTACTTTTTCGAAGGTCTATTAAAAACTGAGGTACAGCATTTTCTAAAGTCAGAAGTGCCGGATAAATTGAAAGTTCCCAGCGGAAATTTTTTACAAGTTCAATACCCCATTGATCGAGATCCTTTTATGGAAGTACGGATTCAAGAAATCTTTGGCTGGATAGAGACACCGAAACTTTTAGGAGGAGCTCAGCCTCTCACCTTGCAACTATTAGGACCCAATTACCGGCCGATGCAAGTGACCAGCGATCTTAAGAGCTTTTGGCAGAGTGGCTACTCCGAAGTTCGAAAAGAACTACGGACTCGCTACCCCAAGCACTCCTGGCCGGAAGACCCCCTAACCGCTCCCGCTGTAGCGAAAGGCCGTTCGACAAAATTTATTTAATTTAAATGTCACACTCCACCATTCCCCTTCCTAGTACTATCTGAAAGAAGGCTTATGTTAGATAAAATCATTAAATATTCTTTAACTCACCGTCTACTAGTCACTGCATTTACTGCCCTAATCTTGGTTTACGGGACTTGGACTCTTGTTAACCTTCCAATAGATGTCTTTCCTGACCTAAATAGACCTACTGTTAATATTATGACCGAAGCCCCAGGCCTTGCCCCCGAGGAAGTTGAAACCCTCGTGACCTATCCCCTTGAAACTGCACTGAATGGCTTACCAGGAGTCCAAAGGGTCCGCTCTAGCTCGGCAATTGGTCTTAGTATTATCTACGTAGAATTTGATTGGGGTACGGACATCTTTCGCAACCGACAAATGGTTCAAGAAAAAATTGCTTTAGCAAAGGAAAAATTGCCAAAGAATACAGCGCCAATTATGGGCCCTATCACTTCTATTATGGGTGAAATTCAGCTCATTGGTTTAAGCTCGCCTGACGGAAGTCAGACTCCTTTGGAGTTAAGAACTCTGGCTGATTGGACTCTGCGCCCCCGGCTCATGAGCATTCCCGGCGTGACTCAAGTCATCTCAATAGGCGGCGGAGTCAGACAGTTTCAAATTCTGATTTCTGCTGAAAAACTTCAGAAATTCCAACTTGCCTTGGACGATGTCGAACACAATCTTTCAGACCTAAGCATTAATTCGACTGGCGGCTTCATCAACATTGGTCCACAAGAATATTTAATTCGTAATATAGGCGCCGTCAGAGGAATTGATGATATTCTCAAGTCCTTCGTAGGCATGCACCTTGGCAGACCCGTCCTAGTCAAAGATGTCGCAACTGTTCAAGAAGGCCCTCAAATAAAGCGCGGCGATGCCAGCGTCAACGCCAAGGCGGCTGTCATCATGACGATCCAAAAACAGCCGGGCGCAAGCACTATTGGTCTAACAAAGGAAATAGACAAAGCACTCAAAGAACTATCAACGAGTCTCCCAAAGGGAGTCAAAGTTGAACCAAATCTTTTCAAACAATCTCGTTTCATTGAAAATTCTATTCACAACGTAAAAGAAGCTCTCGGTGATGGCGTTATTTTGGTTTTAATAGTGCTTTATTTATTCCTAATGAATTTTCGCACGACTGCAATTACTATGACGGCAATCCCACTCTCCTTTGTTTTAACAGCCATTGTCTTTAAAATATTTGGTCTCTCAGTTAACACCATGACTCTTGGAGGTTTGGCCGTCGCAATTGGCGAACTCGTCGATGACTCCATTGTCGACGTTGAAAACGTGTATCGAAGATTGCGTGAAAATAAATTACTTGTAAAGCCAAAACACACATTGCTTGTAATCTATGAGGCATCCAGTGAGGTCAGAAACTCTATTGTTATTGCAACTCTAATAGTATGCCTTGTTTTTGTTCCCCTATTTAGCATGGGTGGAATTGAAGGGCGCCTATTTGCGCCACTTGGAATTTCATATATAATTTCACTGCTTGCCTCGATGGTCGTTTCTTTAACGGTTACTCCCGTCCTTTGCTCTTACCTCCTCTCGAAAGCAGAGCTCCTAGAACACAAAGACGGCGCCTTGGTTCGCAAACTCAAAAACTGGGATCGCCATATTCTTGAAAAATCACTGAGCCATCCTAAGGCTGTTTTGGGTGTGACGGTTGGTCTTTTCACTGGTGCACTTATCTTGACTGGATTTATAGGAAGAGACTTCTTACCACACTTCAATGAAGGAACTGCAACAATCACAGTCGTTGCAACTCCCGGAATCTCCCTGGATGAATCCAATAAATTAGGACAAAAAGCCGAAGAACTCATCATGAAAAGTCCCGAAGTGATTTCTGTTTCACGCCGAACGGGACGAGCCGAGCAGGATGAACATGCTGAAGGAGTTCACTATTCAGAGATCGATGTCGACTTTAAAGAAAGTGGTCGCCCGAGAACACAAGTTCTTACCGAGATTCGAAGTAATCTTTCCCAACTACAAAATGTCGCAGTTAATGTTGGGCAGCCCATCTCCCATCGCCTAGATCATCTTTTATCTGGCGTTAAGGCACAAATTGCCATCAAAGTATTCGGGCCCGATCTTTCCACGCTTCGAGCAAAGGCTAGTGAAATACAGTCGGCACTCAAAAATACCCCAGGCCTTGTGGATCTTCAGACAGAGCAGCAAGTTTTAATACCTCAAGTTAAGGTGCAACTCCAAAGAGAAGAAGCCTCAAAGTACGGCGTGTCTGTTGGAGACCTTTCTCAACTCTTGGAAAAGTCCCTACAGGGGGAGGTTGTTGGGCAAATTTTAGAAGGGCAAAAAACTATCGACGCCTTCATGCGTTTTGACGAGAAATCCAGATCAGACTTGGATCTTATTAAAAAGACTCCACTAAAAACTCTTCCCGATGGAACTAAAGTCCGTGTTGATATGGTTGCGGATGTCTATGAAACTTCCGGACCAAATATCATAAATAGAGAAAATGCTCAGCGCCGAATCGTAGTTCAAGCAAACTCCTCAGACCGTGACCTTGAGAGTCTTATGGAGGAGGTTCAAAGGCGTGTACACGAAAAGGTAGCGCTTCCACCGGGGTACTTTATTAATTACGGAGGCCAGTTTGAAAACCAACAACAAGCCTCAAGGCTGATGATTTTCCTCGGCTTCTTTTCTCTTGCTTCGATCTTCATATTGCTTTATGTACACTTCAAAAGCAGTTTTATTTCACTGCAAGTAATGCTTAACATACCGATGGCATTTATTGGTGGAGTTGTTGCCATAGCGATCACTGATGGAACCATTAGCATTGCTAGCCTTGTCGCCTTCGTCACACTTTGCGGTATTGCCTCTCGAAATGGCATTATGATGATCTCCCATTATCTTCATCTCATGAAGCATGAGGGCGAAAATTTTTCTAAAGAAATGGTGATCCGAGGCTCCTTGGAAAGGCTTATTCCAGTTTTAATGACAGCATTAACTGCTATTCTTGGGCTTTTACCTCTAGTATTATCGCAGGGAGAACCTGGAAAAGAAATTCTCCATCCCGTTGCCATTGTTATTGTCGGAGGACTCATCAGCAGCACTCTTTTAGATATGTTTGTAACGCCGACAGTTTTTTACCACTTCGGAAAAAATTCTGCGGAAAAAAGTTTAAAAAAATCGGAAGAACAAAATATTTTTAACTCGTAGAAAACTCAACTCATAGAACAGAAGGAAAAAACAATGAAATTAAAATTTTTTATAATCGCAAGTATATTCGCTTCAACAGGGGTCTTGGCTCACGAAGGACATGATGATATTCCTGGGCAAATCAAAGCCCTCCATGGAGGAGTTGTTAAATCAGGGAAAAATATAAATATGGAAATGCTAGTTACAAATGGTTCTGTCCAGTTTTACCCACTTGCACACTCAGGGGAGGATCTCAAGATCAGTGAGGTAAAACTAAGCGGCAGCTCCAAGACACCCAAAGGAAAATCGGAGACTTTAAATTTCTCAAGTGATGCTAAGTCAATTTCTACAAAAATAAATTTTAAAGACGCGTATCGTACAGATCTTGAAATCAAAGCTCAATATAAAGGAAAAGCAGACAACTTCAAATTCTTAGTGGAGAAATAACCATGAAGATGACGTCGCTTTTTGTTTTAACAAATATGTTCGTTTTCGGTGCGCCACTCTCATGGGCACTAAGTGAGAGTCCTTCACTGGGGACTCTCGAAAGAAAATTACTAGCCAATAACCAGCAAATTCATTTTTTAGAATCGAAGGTGAAAGCGCAAAAAGCAACTATACGGTCTCAGCTTGGAAATTTTCTACCGCAAATTTCTATTATTGGTGGTTATGGTGAGAATCAAACTATGACTGAAACTGACAAAGGATATTTGGGATATGTTAACGGTACGTGGAATCTCTTTAAAGGAGGCAATGATTTTTATATAAAAAATATCGCCAAGAAGGAGTACGAAATTTCTCAGCTTGAGCTCGATCATAAAAATCGGGCTCTGCGTCGTCAACTCAGAGAAATTTACTATACAATACTTGGTAGCAAGAAGGCTCTCGCCCTTCTTGCTGAAAAAACCAGTTTCCTAAAGCAGCAGCGCCAAATGGCGCAAAAAAAGATCCAAGCGGGCCTTACATCAAGTGTGGACGGGGTTGAAATTGATCTTGAAGAAAACAATATCTTTACCGAGCAGGAATCTATAAAGGCAGAGATCACAAGACTCCAAGCCGATCTTAAAAATCTACTTAATGAAGCAGTGGAAGATAGTTATGTACCTGTTTCTGATGCCTTTTACACTGTACAATCAAAAATTGATGTTAAGGACGTTCTTGCCAACAACCCCTTACTAAAAAAACAAGAGCGGCAAGAGGAAATCTCGCAGGAACGGGTATCTCAAAGTCGATCAGAATTTCTTCCAAGAATCAACCTCGAGGCGAGTTACGGAAAAATTACTCCTGAGTACAGGGATCCCCTTCGAGGAACTGAGAGTAAGATTTCCCTACTCCTAAGCTGGAACCTCTTTGCTGGCATGTCTAGTTACTACAAAAATCAGGCGGCCACTTCTGAAGCGCTTGCTCAAGGTTTCGACAGGAAAAACTTTCATCTTGAGATACAGAAGGATTTAGAAAATTTAATCACCACTAGAAATAATTTTTTTGTACTCAAAACTTATCAAGAGCAAAAGCTCAGCTTTGCAAAGAAGTATTACGAAATGACCTTGTCAGAATATAAGCGGGGGATTAAAAATTCATCAGATCTCCAGATAGCAACCTCGTCATTGTTTGAGACTCGCCGCAAGTTAATTGAACTTGACCGTGACATCAGTATTACAAATGCACGAGTCAATGAGCTTATTTAAAAGCTCATCAAAACCAAGGAATGAAAAACTATGTCAGGAATTGTATTTGCATTAATCGCAGCACTCCTTTTCGGAGCTAGCACACCTCTTGCTAAACTGCTTATTGCAGAAGTGGATCCGTGGACCTTAGCTGGAATTTTATATTTTGGCGCTGGAATAGGACTCTTATTTGTTTTGGCCTTTAGGCACCTGCGCACCAGAACGCCACTGCGATTCCCTAATAAAAAAGACTTTCTCTGGCTCCTTGGTGCTACCCTGTTTGGCGGCGTTTTAGGCCCTGTTCTACTCATGACCGGGCTAAACTCTTCCCCTGCGGCAAGCGCTTCTCTTTTGTTAAATCTAGAAGGCGTTCTCACTTCAGTTTTGGCTTGGGTTGTATTTCGCGAACACTACGATAAAAGAATCGTCCTTGGAATGCTTTTTATAGTTGTGGGCGGAGTCTTTCTTTCCTGGGCTCCCGGAGCAAACTTCTCTATTTCCGTTGGTTCTCTTTTTATAATTGCCGCTTGTTTTTGTTGGGCAATTGACAACAACCTTACTCGAAATATCTCCGCAAACGATGCGGTTCTGATCACGACTATAAAAAGCTTGATTGCCGGCAGCACAAACTTAGCTCTGGCTTTATACGTTGGAAAAAGCCTCCCCTCACTTTTAAATATTACTTACGGGGCCATTCTTGGGTTTTTTGGTTATGGGTTAAGCATCGTTTGTTTTGTTCTTTCGTTGCGTGCCATTGGTACCTCGCGAACTGGCGCATACTTTTCCGCTGCCCCATTTGCCGGCGCAATCTTGTCATTATTCATCTTTAAAAACGAAGTGTCGTTGCAATTATTAATATCTGGTGTGCTTATGGGTCTTGGTGTTTGGCTTCACATTAGCGAAGTGCATGATCATACCCATGAGCATATGCCGATGACTCACAATCATGAGCATATCCACGATGAGCACCATCAGCACGAACACTTGCCCTTGGATCCTCCCGGCGACAAACATACTCACACCCATCGTCATGAGAAAATGAGCCATAAGCATCCACACTTTCCGGAAATTCATCACAGACATGAGCATTAACAAAAAAAATAAACATTAGAGCTTTTTATTCATTCGGTTATCTATTATATTTGATCGTCTAATGAAAGTCTCAGCACTTTCAGAACAAGGTGATTATGACTGAAAAAGTAAAACCTCTTCTTCGCGGACATTTTCATCAGGCGGGCTTTTTCATAGCCCTCGGAGCCAGCGGAGTCTTAATAGCCACAGCTCATGGACTTTATGCACGACTCGTCTTCTTAGTGTATAGTCTTAGTCTTTGTGGAATGTTTGCCATCAGTGGCCTTTATCATCGCATTAATTGGCAACCAATAGCACGAGCCTGGTGGCGTCGCCTTGACCATTCTGCTATTTTTATTTTGATTGCAGGAACTGGCACACCCATATGCCTTCTCGGAATGAGCGGAGAAGCTGGTCTGCACCTTTTCTGGATCTTTTGGACTATGGCAATCGCCGGCGTTTTCAAAGAACTGTTTTGGTTAAGAGCTCCCAGATGGATTTCGGTCGTTTTTTATTTAATAATGGGTTGGGCAGCGCTCCCTTATCTTCCGGAGATGAGCAAATCCCTGGGAACTGCAAATGTTTTTCTCATGATCGCGGGCGGAGTTCTTTATACTGTAGGCGCTGTGATCTATGCTATAAAAAAACCAAATCCAATACCAAAAATATTTAGCTATCATGAGGTTTTCCATCTCCTCGTAATGATTGCGGCACTACTGCATTTCATTGTAATTTACCAGCTAGTAACAGCCTGACATTCTGACCTAGCTCTTGAGCCTGTCTCAGAATAATACAAGACCCGAGAAAAACTAAAGTACAATGATGAAACATTCGATAGAGCTTCATGAAGCTTCCAATTCTTATTGTCCTACTGTTTTTAACGTCTATTGCTTTTGCAAACAATAAGGTTTATTTAGATATTGAAGATGGTCAAATTGTGTCTGTCTTCAATAAGTCAGGCCAGAACTGGAAAACCTGCGCCGATGATCCACAATGCCATCCTATCGCATGGCCAGATAATACGGCCTCTCTTGTTACCCTCTCCCCAACTCAAAAAATCAAAGCTAAGGATCCCTATACTGGAGAAATGAAACTAGAGGAGTATGTCTTAATTGAATATCAGTATCAAAGAATGGTGAAAGGCAAAGCTTATAACAAAGCAGGACAAGGCTGGATCGACGCCGCCTATCTTTCAAAATCAAAAAAAATGAGCTTCTTCAGCGAGGGATCTCCGACTCAAAACAGAAAAAAATACTGTCCTTCTAAGGGTGTAACTAAGCCACTCACTGAAGACCTGGTTTCAGTGCAAAAAGCCATTGCAAATAAAAACGTAAAAGATACCGCTATGGCCCTAAGCCCTTCTGTCGGATATTGTGCCATCAATCCAAAAAAATCACCAGCAAGTTACGCCAGCGGCAATGTTTACGATAACTACGTTCTTCCTCAAATAAGAAAACAAAAAGTTCCAAATGTGATCAAAGAAAACGGTCAAGCCATGAGTACTCAAGACCTTATTGACGTCGACTCACTTGCAAGAACAATCTATGGAGAGATGGCCGGGTGTTTTAAGCATGGCCTTCAATATCCAGTGACAGTTGCCAAAGTCGCATTTAACAGAGCAAGAACTCCGGATCGAGAAGGTGAATTTATACGCGGGCCTCATAGCAACTACAAAGGAGCTCTTGCCAAGGTAGTTACATCCGCAAGCCAGTTTTCTCTATGGAGAATTGAAATTAGTGGAAAGCCCAATAACAGCGTGAAAATGGCGCTTTGCCCACCATCTAACAGACTAAAACCATCTTGGCAGGGTTATCCACCCTCTCAAGATGAACAAGAGATTTGGGGAAATACTCTGCGTATCGCCACTGAGGCGGTTCTCTTTCCGAAAAAGTTTATGGCCAGAACCAAGCAGATATCCGAACTTCACTATACCTCGGGCCTTAACTCTTTCCATGGCATGAAACAGGCTTTCCCATGGATCGAGGATCATCAAGTCTCTCGAAATGCATGCGTTCAGGTCTGGAAAGAAAAGAGATCTTAGGCGATACGCTTAATCTGAGACAACTTATCTTTAAGTGTGCTTATTTCCTGCTTAAGAGTGTTATTCTCTTGCATGAGTTGATTCATTTTACGCTTTATTAAATCAATTTCCTGAGAGTGCTTCTCTTGCGATACAGGGGCCGATTGAGACCCACTTATAGACTCTTTAGGATGCGATGATTTTGAATCCCCATCAAAGCTAATATCAATTTTACTCAAATACGCTATGCCTGAGTCGGAATTATTCAAGCGCTCCTCAATATTGTCCTCAATAAAAAGGTCAGCATCAAATTTCTCAAATTTAATATAGCCTGAGGCCGCGATCGCACGAACTTCTGTAATTAATTTCATCTCACAAGTGACCTTTTCAGCAGGGCTTGGGTTCAGTTCTAATATTTGATTTATTAGTTTTCTTTTCGTGATCGGCGGCAAAGGAGCTAGAATTCTATCAACATCCTCTACTGCACGACCGTGAAGACTTACACACAGTGTAAGCGGCTGAAGACGGGACAAGGTCTCATATATGATATCCTGAGGCCAAGTAAAGACTCGATCTACTGTGAGTATCTTTTTTCGAAGTTCCCGTTCCCATGCGGGGCTCTCTTGATTGATAAGCCCGAGAAACTGCTCCTGCTTTTTTCCTACCGATGTTTCGATAAGAGTTAAAAGTTGAGCAAAGCCGCTTTTTTTCTTATAACGATCTAACATTCCCATGCAGAATAAATCGGCCATTTCTGTGGTAAACTTCACAAAAATCCTGCCTCAAAGTGAGAATTAACTGAAATTTATCCAAGCCAAGGCCCCTAAAACAAAAAACCTCGCAGACAGCAAGGTTTTGATTTGGTAATAAATTTTATGGCCTTATTCAATTAAAAGCTCTTCTAAAGTTAAAGTGTCTTGCAAGTATACTGCAGTCTCACCGTCGTCCCAGGAGACAATTGCTCGCTAAATTTCACTTCTCGATCAGAGACAGAATACGTAACACCAGGCTGGCCTACGATATTCACTGTAAGGTCAGATGGGTTGTTGCACGCAAGCGTAGCGCTATTAATACGGCTTAGAATATTAGTACTGATTTGCCCAAGCTGGCTTGTATAATCGCTTGCGCAAATATCACCAACAATTCCGTGAGTCAATTGTGAGGCCTGATTGTAAATTAGACCGAAGCTTCCGCTCACAACGGCAGTCCCATTAACAACCAATTGATTATCTTGTATGGTCTTACAAGCCTGAGTTGTTGTAATGATTGAATGAACACTAAGAGCTTTTCCACCGCCGTATGTCGCAAGTACGTTGTTCAAAAGTGTTTGCGGTTGGTCGAAACTCTCCAAGTCATAACCAGGATAGCTTCCTGGACTTTGCTGATTATACCAATAGAGCTGCGATCTCACATCCTCATCTGATAAAATTATAATGGCTAAGTGCGCATTCGGTCGTATAAAACTATTAGGATTATTTTTTACTGTCAGATTCGCGGCATAAATCCCGCGCTCGTCTCCATACGGGCAGTTGGCATCATAAGCACTATCATAGCCACTTTTTCCATAATTATTTCTAATAAATGTTTCACAATCTAAGGTCTCTTTGCGTTGGAGAGTTTTTTTAAACCAATCGTCTTTTTGTGCCAAAGTTCCAGATGCACTTGTTAAAAAATAGGCACCATTAGGAAATGCGATCAAGCGACCATCTTGTAAGGCTCCATTTTGATTAATTGCCCGTGCTGGATTATTGCCTGAGGAAATATCGGTTGTTGTAATAGCGATGCGATAGTCAGCCTTTTGATTTTCAAGATTCTGAATAAAGCCACTAAGTCTTGTTGCTAACTGAGTTTGTTCGAAAGACATCGAAGCAGAGTTATCATCAACAATGAGAATATCAACAAGTCCACCTGCTGCCGTAATAGTCTCATCAAAATAATCTTTGCCATTCTGACTGATACAGTTCAACCCAGAATTCTGGCACTTGTTAAGCTCTTCATCTTTGACGAAATTAACAGGCGAGCACCCAACATAAATACTGACGAGCACTGGTACCGCTAGAATTTTAAAAGCCCTACTCATGTTCATGATGACACCTCATCTCACTCAGAAACATCCAAGCTCAGTGCCAAAACTGCAACAAATGCCTAACTAACTTAAATTACTAGGTAATTATCTAATTAAAGTATTATTATATTTGCCCATTGTATGTTCAAAATATCAACAGGCAATTTCTTAATTTAAATAAAAATGAGAAATATCATATACTTAGTTGCTCTTCATGTGCAAATCAAATAAGAACAATTTTTGTTCCAGCATCTGTATTAAATACAAAGTGGGAGTCCTGAATTTCATCTGAGGATTGTGGTTCCAACAAAAAATCGGTGAGATATGTTATGGAATCAAAAATAATAGGCATAGTTCTCTTAGCCTGCGCGGGCCTAATTTTTCAATATAGCTACGATGACTTCGTAGGTTCTTTTTTTTCCCCAAACATAAAGCTAAAAACCATGATTGAAAAAGACATTACAAACTTCATTGAAAAAGAAGCACCTGAGAATAAAAAAAATATTCATCACGTTCGACTCATTTATAGGTCCGAAGATACCTATAATTTTCTAAAAAAGCATCCCCCCCAGTTTCAAACTAAAAAGAATGGAAATATCTGGCTTGAGATCGAGTTTTTTGACCTGCCAGACAAGGAGAATCCAGGTTTTATTGCACAGACAAGTTTTTTTGATTTAAAAACACAAAATAAAATTTCAGAATTTGGCAGGACTTATTACTTTAAGGATTTTGATAAGAATATTAATGTCCCCGTAATAGCAATCTCCAATAAGAAAACTAAAACCGCAGAGCCAATCGTTAAGAAACAGGATCTGCAATAAAAGACAAAAAAAAGCCGACTGGTTACCCAATCGGCTAAAAAAAAGAGCTGGCATCGTGCTACTCTCCCACACGGTTGCCCGTGCAATACCATTGCCGCAAGCGGACTTAACTTCTGAGTTCGGAATGGGATCAGGTGTTGCCCCGCTGCTATAGACGCCAGCAAAACTTATATAATTATATTCAATGAAAATTGAATGGTTGATTTAGTTGATTTTTAGCAAAAAGGTTAATTACCATATTAATAATTAATAAAAAAAATTAATAAAAAAAGCCTCACGACCTATTAGTACGGGTCAGCTGAATACATTACTGTACTTACACTCTCCGCCTATCAACCTCGTAGTCTCCGAGGAGTCTTTAGGGGCCCGAAGGCCCAGTGAGATCTAATCTTGCAGTTAGCTTCCCGCTTAGATGCTTTCAGCGGTTATCTATTCCGAACATAGCTACCCTGCATTGCCGCTGGCGCGACAACAGGAACACCAGAGGTTCGTCCATCCCGGTCCTCTCGTACTAAGGATAGGTCTGCTCAAATCTCATACGCCCACAGAAGATAAGGACCAAACTGTCTCACGACGTTCTGAACCCAGCTCGCGTACCACTTTAATTAGCGAACAGCTAAACCCTTGGGACCTGCTCCAGCCCCAGGATGTGATGAGCCGACATCGAGGTGCCAAACTCCATCGTCGATATGGACTCTTGGATGGAATAAGCCTGTTATCCCCGGAGTACCTTTTATCCGTTGAGCGATGGCCCTTCCAC
>JANMPT010000029.1:0-1534 GCA_031370005.1 Bdellovibrionales bacterium
CATTGCGCGTGCTGCGAGTGCACGGCTTGAGCGAAATAGAGATTGACCGGCTGCGAGCGGATCGCATCATCTTTGTCGCCGACTGAACCCGACGACAAATGTCGGCGCCGCTCTAACTGACGCTTTGCTTCAATTTGCCCCGAGGTGTTTCGGCGGCACGGGCGACGAAAAGTCTGCTTTGCGGCGTCGACAACTGGCGTTTGCACTTCGGCTTCGGGGTCGAACGCCGCCCACCGGACATGGAGTCGGCAGTGCTTTGCAGGCAGCTTCAAGCCCAGCACTGCTGCGGTTGTCGGGACCTGGATCGTTACACCTTCTTGAGCGCCCGCAATATCTTCTCCGGCGTGATCGGCTGCGAACTCACGCGCACCCCAAACGGCGCCAGCGCGTCGTTGATCGCATTCATCACCGCCCCCGGCGCGCCCGCCGTGCCGGCTTCCCCCGCGCCTTTCGCACCCAGCATCGAACTGCGCGTGGGCGACTGCACGTGGCTGACCACGATGTCGGGCATTTCTGCGGCCATCGGCACCAGGTAGTCGGCCATGTTGCCGTTCTTCAGCGTGCCGTCGGTGTCGTAGAGGCACTCTTCGAAGAGCGCGCCGCCAATGCCCTGCACGATGGCGCCGCGCATCTGTTCGTCCACCAGCATCGGGTTGATGACGCGCCCGCAGTCTTCCACCGCCCAGTGCTTGAGCAGTTTGACAAAGCCGGTGTCGGTATCCACTTCGACGTGGCTGACCTGCACGCCATTGGTGAAGATGAAGGGGTAGTCGCGCTGCGCGGCGTGGCGCGTCACCATCAGTTCGGGCGTGAAGCTTCTGGGCAGCGTGTCGCTGCGAAAGTACGCGATGCGGCCGAGCTCGGCCAGGTCCAGCAGCGGCTGCTGGCTGACCGCGTCGATGACGCTGCCGCGGTACACACGCAGCCCCGCGCCGTCGCGCTGCAGGATGGCCGCTGCGGTGGCAATGATGTTGGCGCGCAGTGCGCAGCCGGCCTGCAGCACGGCTTCACCGCCGATGCCGGCGCCGCGGCTGGCCCAGGTGCCGCCGCCGTAGGGTGTGGCGTCGGTGTCGCCAGTGATCACGCGCACGCGGCCGATGTCCACGCCCACCGCGTCGGCGGCGATCTGCGCAAAGATGGCCTCTGCGCCCTGGCCCTGTTCGCCCACGCTGCTCATCACCGTCAGCGCGCCGCTGGGTTCCAGGCGCAGCGTGGCGCCGTCCTGGCTGGCGATTCGCGCGCCGCCCACGCCGTAGAAAGCCGCACTCGGGTTGGTGAGCTCGATCAACGCCGCCACGCCAATGCCGCGGTACACGCCCGTCTTGCGCAGCGCATCTTGTTCGACACGCAGCGCGTCGTAGTCGCACACGCGCCGCGCTTCACGCAGGCAGGCCTCGTGCGACAGCACTTCCAGCTTGATGCCCGATGCGCCCGTGGCCGGGTAGGCGTCGTCGGGGATGACGTTGCGTTGCCGAAACGCGATCGGATCCAGACCCAGCTTCTGCGCCACGCCATCGACCAGCGCTTCCGTCAC
>JANMPT010000078.1:0-2542 GCA_031370005.1 Bdellovibrionales bacterium
TCTCGTACAAGATCTGGACCGGCTACATGGTGCCGAAGAACACCCCCGAGGCCGTCGTCACCCGATTGCATGCGGCGATCGGCAAGACGCTGCAGGACCCGGCGGTGCGTGCGCAGCTGGCCGCGCAGACCCAGGTCGCCGCCGAACCGATGACGCTGGCCGAGTCGGCGAAGTTCTTCGACGCCGAGACTGCACGCTACCGCGCGATCGCCAAGCAGATCCACCTTCAGCCGCAGTGAAAAGGGGTCGGGCGTGAGCACCCTGTTGCAGACCCTGCAGGCCAGCGCCGCTGAGTTCATAGCCCTGCGCCGCGACATCCACCGCCACCCCGAGCTGGCCTTCGACGAGCACCGCACCGCCGCGCTGGTGGCCGACAAGCTGCAAGCCTGGGGCTACGCGGTCGAGCGCGGCATCGGCGGCACCGGCGTGGTCGGCACGCTGGTGCGCGGCAGCGGCGCCAGGCGCCTGGGCATCCGCGCCGACATGGACGCGCTGCCGATCGACGAGGCCAGCGGCGTCGAGTGGTCCAGCGCGCACCAGGGCGTGATGCACGCCTGCGGCCACGACGGCCACACCGCGATGCTGCTGGCCGCGGCGCGCCACCTGGCCAAGCAGGGGCGCCTGGACGGCACGCTGCAGCTGATCTTCCAGCCGGCCGAAGAAGGCGGCGGCGGCGCGCTGCGGATGATGGAGGACGGCCTGTTCGAGCGCTTCCCCTGCGACGCCGTGTTCGCGATGCACAACATGCCCGGCATCGCGCAAGGCCGGCTGGTGCTGCGCGAAGGTGCGGCGATGGCCTCGTCGGACTACGCCACGGTCACGCTGCAGGGCGTCGGCGGCCACGGTGCGATGCCGCAGCGCGCGGCCGACCCGATCGTCGCCGCGTCCAGCATCGTGATGGCGCTGCAGACCATCGTCTCGCGCAACATCGACCCGCTGCACGCCGCGGTGGTCACCGTCGGCGCGCTGCATGCGGGCAAGGCCAACAACGTGATCCCGGCGTCGGCGACGCTGGAGCTCAGCGTTCGCGCGCTCGACCGCGAGGTGCGCGCCACGCTGGAACGACGCATCAAGTCGCTGGTGGCGGCGCAGGCCGCGAGCTTTGACGTCACGGCGCAGATCGACTGGAAGCCGGGCTATGCGGTGCTGGTCAACACGCCGGCCGAGACCGCCTTCGCGCGCGAGGTCGCCATCGAGCTGGTCGGCGCCGGGCAGGTGACGCTGCAGGGCCCGCCGCTGACCGGCAGCGAGGACTTCGCCTTCATGCTCGAACGCGGGCCCGGCAGCTACCTGCTGATCGGCAATGGCGCGGGCGAGCACGCCGGCGCGGGCGCCTGCATGGTCCACAACCCAGGCTACGACTTCAACGACCGCAACGTGGCCATCGGCAGCGCCTACTGGGTGCTGCTGGCCGAACGCTTTCTCGCCACGACGGAGCCCGCCGCGGCCGTCTAGAATCACCACCCAGCAGGAGAGCGCCCCGTCGCAAGCCGGGGCCACCGAAGGCGCAAACTCCCATGCACGCTCAGGTCCCGTACTGCACACCACCATCGCCGTCTGGAGAGACGTCACGCCCGTGACGCACCGAAGGAGCAAGGCCCGAACATCCACGGGCTGAATCTCTCAGGTACCGAGGACAGGGGGAGCGGCAAGCGAACGGTCACGGCCGTTGGCTGCCACTCACTTGGAGCCCCTGTCATGAAAGTCATCGTCCTCGGCGCCGGCCTGCTCGGCGTCACCTCGGCCTACTTCCTGCGTCAGCAAGGCCACGACGTCAGCGTCGTCGACCGCCAGGCCTCGCCGGCCGCGGAAACCAGCTTCGCCAACGGCGGCCAGATCTCGGTCAGCCATGCCGAGCCCTGGGCCAACCCGAGCGCGCCGCTGAAGGTGCTGCAATGGCTGGGCCAGGAGGACGCGCCGCTGCTGTTCCGCATCCGCGCCGACCTGCGGCAATGGCTGTGGGGCCTGCAGTTCCTGCGCGAATGCACGCCGGCCCGCACCCGCCACAACATCGCCCAGATCGTGCGCCTGGGCACCTACAGCCGCGACATGCTGCAGCAGCTGCGCCGCGACATCGGCATCCGCTACGACGAGCGCACGCAAGGCATCCTGCACTTCTACACCAGCCAGAAGGAGTTCGACGGCGCCGAAGCGCCGGCCGCGCAGATGCGCGCGCTGGGCTGCGACCGGCGCGTGATCTCGGCCGACGAGGCGGTGCGGCTGGAGCCCGCGCTGCGCCACATCCGCCCCCAACTGGCCGGCGCCACCTACACCGCCGAGGACGAATCGGGCGACGCCAACCAGTTTGCACGTGAGCTGGTCAAGCGCTGCCGGGCCGACGGCGTGCGCTTCCTGATGAGCCACACCGTGACCGCGCTGCGCGCGGCGGGCGGGCAGATCGACCATGTGGAGGCCACCGACGACGAGGGCCGCTTCCAGCGCCTGCGCGCCGATGCCTATGTGCTGGCGATGGGCAGCCTGAGCCCGCTGTACGCGCAGCCGCTGGGCATCCGCCTGCCGATCTATCCGGCCAAGGGCTACT
>JANMPT010000090.1:0-1534 GCA_031370005.1 Bdellovibrionales bacterium
CGAAGCGGTGCGCGGCCTGATCGCGGCGCAGTTCAAGGGCAAGGAAAAACTCATCCAGCCCAACTATGATGCGCTGGACATGGGCATCGCCTGGGCGCGGCAGAATCTGCAATGCCCGATCGGGCTGACCCTGCGGCGCGCCGACAAGGTCGGCGACCGCATCTTCATCGAAGGCAACAGCGCCGCAGCCCTCGGCGCGGTCTATGGCGGCGCCACGGTTTGCGCCTGGTATCCGATCACGCCGTCGTCGTCCTGCGCCGAGGCCTTCCAGTCCTATTGCCAGAAGCTGCGCGTCGAACCGGAAACCGGGAAGAACCTTTACGCCATTGTGCAGGCCGAGGACGAGATCGCCTCCATCGGCATCATCACCGGTGCGGGCTGGAACGGCGCGCGCGCCTTCACTTGCACCTCGGGGCCGGGCGTGAGCCTGATGACGGAGTTCATCGGTCTGGCCTACTTTGCAGAGATCCCGCTGACCATCATCAACGTGCAGCGCGGCGGCCCCAGCACCGGTATGCCGACACGCACGCAGCAGGCCGACATCTTGAGCTGCGCCTACGCCAGCCATGGCGACACCAAACACGTGCTGCTGCTGCCGCAAGACCCGGCGGAGTGCTTTGAATTCAGCGCCACCGCGCTGGACTTGGCGGACCGCCTGCAGACGCCGGTTTTTGTGATGACCGATCTCGACATCGGCATGAACCAGCGCCTGTGCAAACCGCTGCAGTGGAGCGATGAACGCCGCTACGACCGCGGCAAGGTCATGAGCGCCGAGGACCTCGAAGCCGGCAAGGACTTCGGCCGCTACAAGGATGTCGATGGCGACGGCATTCCCTGGCGCACGCTGCCCGCCACGCACCCGAGCAAGGGTGCCTACTTCACGCGCGGCACCACGCGCGACGACTACGCGCGCTACTCCGAAGCCGGGCCCGATTACCTCTACAACGTGCACCGGCTGCTGAAGAAATTTGCCACTGCGGCCACGCTGGTGCCGGCGCCTGAAGTGCGTGCGGCCGCCAAGAAGACGCGCCTCGGGGTGCTGTACTTCGGCTCCACCGCGCCGGCCATGGCAGAGGCGCTGGAAGCGCTGGCCGCCTCTCACATCCACCTTGACGCGATGCGGCTGCGCGCCTTCCCCTTCCCGGCCAGCGTGGCGGATTTCATCGCCGTCCACGACCGCGTGTTCGTGGTTGAGCAGATCCGCGACGCGCAGATGCGCACGCTGCTGATGACGGAGCTTGAGATCGACCCCGAATGGCTGATCAAGGTGCTGCATTACGACGGCACGCCGATCACCGCGCGCTTCATCACCCAGGCCATCACCGACAGCGTGCACGCACTCGCTGTGGCGCCGCGCCGCGAAAGAATCCTGTCATGACCTACATCACCAAGCCCCGGCTGCACCACCCCAGCCTGCAGCCCAACAAGGTGGGCTACACGCGGCGCGACTACGAAGGCAAGATCAGCACGCTGTGCGCCGGCTGCGGCCACGACTCGATCTCGGCCGCGATCGTGCAGGCCTGCTGGGAGCTCG
>JANMPT010000091.1:0-2994 GCA_031370005.1 Bdellovibrionales bacterium
TTGAATAATGGCAGTGAGAGGCGTTATTGAACCGGGCACCCAAAACAGACCCTATCGAGAAATCGCTCAAAAGTGAACTAAAAAACATGATAAAATTCAGCTCGTTAGCGTGACTTAAGGAATTTATATCAACTGAACATGAGCTGGGTAAACTAGCAGAGAAAATACAGTGACATGAATATGTTATGTATGTTATATTTAAGGCCGAGGAGCTTATATGGCTGGTGGGAATGATATTTTGAAAAAAAAAATATTAAGTGATTTTCAAGTCAATGAGGAGGATTTGAGGAAACTTTGCCGCGAACTGGGCGTGAAGTCCCTGGCTATATTTGGCTCAGTGATTCAAGGTGAATTTAAGCCCGGCCAAAGTGATATTGATTTTCTCGTGGAATTTGAGTCCGTCTCCCTGGATGGTTTCTTTGATTTTCTCGATGGCTTGAAAAAACTTTTTCACTATGATGATATTGATTTGGTGACCACTGATTCTTTGAAGAATCATGTGATCCGCCGAGAAGTTCTCTTATCTAAAGAAGATCTCTATGCCGCGTAAGTTGGAAGCTTACACGGAGGAAATTTTGAAGTCGATCGCTGAGATCGAATCCTTTATTATCGGTTTGGAATTTGCTGATTACATCCAGGACGTCAAAACAAAGGCTGCTGTGGAAAGAAAACTTCTCAATATTGGAGAAGCCCTCAATCAAGCGAGTCAGGTCAGTCCAAAAATTGAAACGCAAGTGACTGATTTCCGTAAGATCATTGGATTCAGAAATATTTTGGTTCACGGTTATTTCGGTGTGGATGACGCTCTAGTCTGGGATGTCATCAGTACTAAGTTGGCACTTCTCAAATCTGACATTGAATCCCCATGAGAGCGAAATTAACTTCGGATTTGAAAGTTGAGATGATCGAAATAGGCCATATGATGAATCAGGCTGGTCTTCCCCGTCATTTCATCGCAAGTGCAGTTGAAGCAGCATTTGAATTTGATGGCGTTTATAGTCTGATGCGGATGTGGACTGAAGCAGCTGATAAAAAAGCGCGGGATGAGATTATTGCGGACATTCAAGTTCTTATTGATGATTATGCTCAGAAGGAGAAAGTCGAAAGGGTATTTATCCGTTTCGATGATTTGGATACGATAGTCAAAAATGTGCGAAAATTTAAAGACAACCTTCGTCTCATCGTTGACCGACAAGGAGGGGTAAAGAGGTTGGCCGAATTGACAGAAATTCCACAGCCTTCTCTTTCCCGCTTTTTTGGAAGTTCAACGATGCCAAGGCGAGCCACCTTACTTAAGATTTCTCGTGCTCTGGATCTTAATGGAATTGAGATTATACACCATCCTGATCATCAGGGCAGGCCTCAAGAAAGAATTCGTACGAAAAAGAAATCGGCAAAAGGAGCTGCAAAATTCAAGATCATTCACCCTTGGCGGATTTGTCCTGCAGGTGAGCATTGGGTACGAACGCATTCCCTTCGTATCCCACCCAGTGAGAAAAACTCAGAGGGTATCATGACAACTCGTCATGGTCATTGCGCTCGAAACCCAACTGGCAAGGATCAGCTTTATCCTGATGAAATTCAAGAGATCGGGGAGCGGAACTTTCCTACTATTAAAGTGAAACCTTGCCCGATAGGATTCGAATTTGGTAAAAAAGGAACTCAATATGACGATCTAATCGCAGGTTGGACTAAATATTGGAATGATGTTTTGAAACCGGATGTGCCACTTGATCCTAATACAGTGAAGGCTTTAATAGCGACTGAGTCTAGTTTTAATCCAAAAATTCTTGCAAATAAAAAGGATCAAAATAGTGCTCGTGGTCTCATGCAGATTACAAATGCGACTAGAAGGATTCTTGGCAATGAAAAGGGCGAACTCAAAGATCATTTTTTGACTCTAACAAGAGAAGATCTTAACGATCCTTCAAATAATATCTGTGCGGGAATTCGCTGGTTGTTTCGTAAGCGAGCAATAGCCTCGGATCTTCTAAAGAGAAATGTCAGCTGGGAAGAGGCGGTTGCTGAATTCAAAGGCACAAGGACGACGACAAAAGAAAGAGCCACTGAATTGATAAGTGAATTTAAACAAAGACTGGAGGCTTTAAAAAAATGTGGAAAAAAATAATTTTTCTTGTCTTATTTTTTTCTGGTGTTCATGGCTTTGGCTACTCTCAGCATCTGAGCGAACTAAAAAAAGCCTTTCCATATGGATTGCTGACAGATGATTTTGAAGTCTTGACCAAAGAAGACATGAATATCAATGCCTGTGTAGCGACTGCAGAGGCTTTTTCTGAAGACTCGCATTCCTATCCCTATTGGCAGTGCTTTGATAGTGGGACTTCTCAGCTAAATTGCGAGGGAAGAAAATATGATCCATATGAAAAAAGTAGAATGACACTTCTGATTGTATCGGCAAAATTAAATGGAGATTTGCATGAGTATTTGTACCGAAGAACCATGCCCCTCAGAGAATGTCACCTTTTTAAAAAAGAGTGGCACCGGCTTTTAATGGACCAAAAATATGTTTGTGTGTCGGGACCCTTCAACTCAGTAAGAAAAAATAAAAATGGCAGAACTTGGTCCTGGGTTTTTGACAGATATAAAACAAAAAAAGGTTGGGATGGATCTTACTTGGGCAAGTGCATGCCAAATGAAAAGAGCCCACTTTAATATTTTTCAGGTTGAAATTAGGGCATAAAAAAACCCGCAGCGACGCGGGTTTTTAAAAAATTTGGTAGGCGCGACGCTAATATATTCGAACCAACCCAGTTCTCGATAAAGAGAATATACCGGGTTCAGTGGAAAAAGCACCAGTCAACCAGGACGAGCTGGCAAAACTTTACTGGGACCAGGGCTTAACAGTGGCGGAAATCGCCAAAATTACCGGCGCGGGCCAGACAACGGTGCGGGATCGCTTGCACAGGCTGAAGTCCCACAGAGCCAAATAGGGGGTTCGGATGGATTCGTTTATTAAATGGATGTTTGCAGTGG
>JANMPT010000077.1:0-147245 GCA_031370005.1 Bdellovibrionales bacterium
CATGTTCAGTTGATATAAATTCCTTAAGTCACGCTAACGAGCTGAATTTTATCATGTTTTTTAGTTCACTTTTGAGCGATTTCTCGATAGGGTCTGTTTTGGGTGCCCGGTTCAATAACGCCTCTCACTGCCATTATTCAAGCTGTTCGAACTAGCGCCATAAAAAAAGTTCGGTGTCAGATTCGCTTCAGCAGGTTTTAAATTCAAAAATTCAGATCCTTCTTGTTGAAAAGCTTAGGCCATTTCCACTCGCAATTAAATTTCTTCCTTCGCTGATGGATAAAACGGTACATCCCTTGTTTAAGTCTCTATCGGCAATTCTGTATCCTTCTTTGATAATAAAGCGCGCGCTACTCAATCGCTTCATGGAGCGCCGTACTGCATATCATTCAGACCTAATTTTTTTTACGTGGATTTTGAAAAGTTCAAACGGAAGGAGTTCCTTTATCTTTTCGAGTGATCGACCAATTTCAATGATTCCATCTACGGTTCTTTTCCAAGTGACAAGAATGTTCGTAAGCGGTCTATCAACCCCACGCTTAGGTTTCGTCGCTGGGAGCACGATCTTTTGTAGCGTAGTTCAAATGATAGCTGGCACTTTGTCCCCAACGGATACTAACGTAGGCCATGAACACCTGCGAGCATTTGCTGCAGTTCCGAAATCGCCTTCAGCGCGTCTTGAAACTCAGAATACCAACCTTCAAGGGCTCCACTGTTTACGCACCTTGCGATTTGGTTAATGTTATTCCCAATACGTCTAAGCTCGGTGCAAACCTGATGACGTTCTTCCGCGGCGAGAAGGAGCCTCAGTTTCTTTTTACTGAAGTGACTCAATTTCAAAAGCTTGGGAATACTTAGTCCGGTAATTTCTACGTCAATTTTAAGTTGGGCAAATTCCTCTTCCGTAAATCGAACCGTTGATCTTTTTTTTGTTTTAAGTATTTCATCCATTGACCACCTCCAATTTTTAAAAAGGTCCTATTACTAATTAGAAATGCACAGACGTTGCCAGCGAGCGAGTTCAACTAACATATTGAAATAATTGGTTTTGCATTTTTTGTAGTGGAGCTTCAAAAGTATGAATCGTCGGGATCGCACCAAATGAGATATTTTGGACGTTTTTACCTGTCGAGATTTCGCCAAAATTCTTTCTGGCCAATTGAGAATGAGGTAAGGTTGTCGGTTTTTCGTCATGTTGTTGTGGTTAGCTGATTATTTGTATTTGGCGATTTGGTTTTTTATTAAATTTTGGTTGTTGATGATTTTGATTTGTATTTTTTTTGGGATTTTTATTTAGGTTCGTTTTGTTTTGGGCAAGCAAGGGGACTGACGTCAGCCCCCATTTTTGAGGGCTTCGCCCCCAATCCCCTGGGAATGAGAAATCAATCACGACCCACCATATAGGTGGATCGCAATGCGAACAATTGCGAATGCGATCGGCACAAGCCATTTGATGATACTTCGTAGCTCAAACTCACGAAAGGTCTAGTTTTTATAGGATAGCATTCTAGGATTTATGCAGCTGCCATAAGGACTTAAGAGCTTCAGTTTTTTACCGATAAGTTATTGAAAACTCACAACTAATAATCGTCACTGAGGAACAGCAACAGCAGCCATGTCAGAAAAACAAACACGCCAAGAGATCATCGACAAGCGTCTGAAGGATGCCGGATGGGATGTTAATAATCCCACTCAGGTCACTTCGGAGCACCCGGTATTGTACCAAAAAAGTGCGAGCCAAGGCACCGGGTATTGTGACTATGTTTTGCTCGGGCGTGATGGTGTGCCCATCGCAGTTGTTGAGGCAAAGAAAACTTCTCGAGAAGCTGAGGCTGGCCGCGAACAAACAAAGCAATATGCCGATGGCTTGGAAAAAGAAAATGTCCAGCGACCTCTAATTTTTTACACCAATGGCGTTGAGATTTTTTTCTGGGATGACAAACGCTATCCACCAAGAAAAGTGTACGGTTTTTTTACGCGTGATGATCTTGAACGCATCCTCTTTCAAAACAGTGAACGACGAGAGCCTTCAATGTCGTTGATTGATCGAAACATTGTTGAACGTCCTTACCAAATTGAAGCCATTCGTAGAGTCTGCGAAGCCTTTGAAAAAAGGAATCGCCGAAAAGCCCTTGTGGTGATGGCAACAGGGTCGGGCAAAACAAGAACCGCAATGGCCCTCATTGATGTTTTGATGAGAGCCAACTGGGTGAAGCGAGTTTTATTTCTTGCCGACAGAAAGGCCTTATTGAAGCAAGCAGACGGTGCCTTCAAGCAGTTTCTGCCAAATGCTCCTCGCACGAAAGTTTCTAAAGACAATTGCCCACAAGACAAAAGAGTTTACTTGGCGACTTATCCGGCCATGCACGGAATCTATCCCACCATCTCGCCAGGATTCTTTGATCTTGTGATTGCTGATGAGTCCCATCGCAGTATTTATAAACGCTACAAAGAAATCTTCGATCACTTTGATGCCTACCAGATTGGCCTGACCGCTACGCCTATTGATTTCATTGAGCGCAACACGTTCAAACTTTTTGAGACCGAAGATGGCGCGCCCACTTACAATTACAGCTACGAAGAAGCCGTCGAGGCTAAACATCTTGTGACTTTTAAAGTTTTAAAAATTCAATCTCGCTTTCAGGTCGAAGGAATTAAGTCAGGGCAACTGCCGCTATCAATTCAAAAGAAACTTGTGGCGGAAGGTAAAGATCTTGAAGAAATCGACTTTGAAGGGACCGAGCTAGAAAAGACCGTTACCAATTCCGGCACCAATGAAGTCATCGTGCGCGAGTTCATGGAGCAATCCATCAAAGACGAATCGGGAACTCGCCCAGGTAAATCTATTATCTTTGCGATCTCCCACAAACACGCACTCAGGCTCGAGCACACATTTAATATCCTTTACCCAGAATATAAAGGGCTTCTTGCGCGGGTTATTGACTCGCATGATCCCAGAGCTGCGACCGAGGGCGGTCTGCTGGATCAATTCAAAGACCCAGCCAATCCTCTAAAAGTGGCGATCTCGATTGATATGCTCGACACCGGTGTTGATATTCCTGAAGTCGTGAATCTGGTTTTTGCCAAACCTGTATTTTCAAGAGCCAAGTTCTGGCAAATGATTGGCCGAGGCACAAGACTCTGTAAGAATCTTTTTGGACCGGGCAATGACAAAACACATTTTCTTATCATCGACCACTGGGATAATTTTTCCTATTTCAGCATGACCCCAGAAGGTAAAGAACCAAATGCCACGATGTCAGTTCCCGAGAGACTTTTTGAAGCAAGACTCAAACGAGCTGAAGCTGCAATTCTCAACAACAATGTCGATGTGCTCAATAAAACTATTGAAGAATTAAAAGCTGACATCGTAGCCCTACCGAAAGACAGCGTGGTCGTTAAAGAAAAAATGCTCGCCGTCAACCAAACTACTGAGGCAGGCTATTGGAATAGCTTCAGTGAGCAAACTGTGCAGGATTTAAGAAAAAATATTCTGCCCACAATGCGCGTCCGATCTGCTGAAGACTTTGATGCCATTCGCTTTGACATCGACATCATTGAATTTGAAACAGCTCTGCTGACAGCTGATTCTGATGCCGCAGAAAAAATTCAAGAGCGTATTCTTGAAAAAGTTAAAGAGTTACCACTGACACTAAATCAGGTGCGAGCCAAAGAAGTGGCTGTGACCAAAATCAAAACGCCAAAGTTTTGGAAGGACGCAAATTTTGAAAACTTGGAGGCCGCAAGGAAAGAACTTCGCGGGCTGATGAAGCATAGAACTCGCGCCACCACTGACATTGAAAAACTCGACATCGCCGATCAAATTCTAATTCGCGATACCGTTGAGTTTGGCCCAGAGATGGAACGCTCTACGACAGCTGAATACCGCCGCAAAGTGGAAGAGACTGTAAAGAGCCTGCTTGTCACCAATGAGGTCTTACAAAAACTCAAGCGCGGTGAAGAGCTTGACGAGTACGACGTTGAGTCCCTCACTAAACTTTTGCGCTCACAAGATCCCTATGTGACCGAAGAGCTTCTGCAGCGTGTGTACGACAATCACACTGCTAAATTTATTGACTTCATCTGCCATATTTTAGGGCTTCGCAAACTTCAAACTCGCACCGAGATTATATCTAAGGCGTTTGACGATTTTATCGCTGCACATAACGACTTGAAGGCCGATCAAATTCAGTTCTTAATGCTCATCAAGAGCTTCTTCCTGGATCGCGGTAAAGTCGAACGTGAAGACCTCATCGGGCCACCCTTCACCAATATGCACCCCAGCGGAGTTCGAGGCCTATTCCAACCCAACCAGCTTAATCAGGTTTTGAGCCTAATCGAACAAATAGGGCAATCAGATCAATAAATAGGGTAATAACGACTTTACATTACCCCTTTAGTCAGTTATATTACCCTTATTAGCCATAGGGGTAATATGCGCTCGCTTACAGAAAAGTATCTAAAAAACCTAAGCCTTTCCACAGATGAGGCCGCTGCCATGCGGACCTTGGGCGAGTATCAAGGTAAGCAAGCCCTCTTCTATAAACAGTCGCCCGAAACCCTAGAGTCCCTGAAACAAACGGCAGTTATAGAATCCAGTGAATCATCGAACCGCCTTGAGGGTATCACAGCTCCCAAAGAGCGCATTGAGGCCATTGTTCTTAAGAACTCCACCCCCAAGGATAGGTCCGAGCAAGAAATCGCAGGATACCGTGATGCCCTATCGTTAATCCATGACTCTGCGGAACACATGGAGTTTTCAACCAATGTGATTCTACAGTTTCACTCAATGGTCTATCGCTTCATGCCCAACCCCGGCGGCAAATGGAAAAGCACAAACAACGAGATCGTTGAAAAGCATCCTGATGGCACTAAGCGGGTTCGATTTGTTCCCACCTCAGCCCATCTTACGCCGCAAGCAATGGATGATCTGATTACCAATTATAAAACTGCGATTCACAGTCTTCATCAAGATCCACTCATTGTGGTGCCGCTCACTATTCTTGATTTTTTGTGCATCCATCCTTTTTCTGATGGCAATGGACGTGTGGCAAGGCTTCTTACGCTCACGCTGCTTTATCACTTTGACCTTCAAGTGGGCCGCTACATCAGTCTTGAGCGCATCTTTGAAGAATCAAAAGAAAGCTATTACGAGACTCTGGAAAAAAGCTCACAGGGCTGGCATGAAGGAAAACACGATGTTCGCCCTTGGCTCAATTATTTTTGGGGTGCGCTAACTCGCGCTTACCGCGAATTTGAAGAGCGTGTAGGCAATATCAAATCAGGTCGCGGCTCTAAGACTGAACAAATACGACAAGCTGTTGAAAGAAAAATAGGACCATTCTCAATCTCTGAGGTCGAGGATGTTTGCCCAGGCATTAGCCGCGATATGGTCCGAAATGTTTTACGCCAAATGAAAGATGAAAATTTAATTGAATCCACTGGTAAAGGACGAAGTGCCAAGTGGATAAAAAAATGAGGACTCAATGTTAGCACAAGAACTTAAAAGTCAGGTCGATAAGCTGTGGAATCTTTTTTGGTCCGGTGGAATTGCCAATCCACTGACAGCCATCGAACAAATTTCTTATTTAATTTTTATGAAACGCCTCGACGAAGAGGATCTCAAACGCAAAGCCGACGCCGAGTGGACTAAGAAAAAATATGAATCCATTTTTCCATCTGAAAAACTTCGCTGGTCACGGTGGAAACATCTTGAGGCCGAAGAGATGCTCAAGCACGTTCGGGACAAAGTGTTTCCGTTCATCAAAAAACTCAATGGCGAAACAGGTAATAGTTTTTCTCATCAGATGAAAGACGCTGTTTTTATAATTCCCAAAGTCAGTCTCTTGGTTGAGGCCGTTGAGATTATTGATAATTTAAAAATCACAGAGCAGAATCAGGATACCCAAGGCGACATATACGAATACTTGCTATCAGAACTTCAGTCCTCCGGCAAGAACGGTCAGTTTAGAACACCAAGGCATATTATTAAAATGATGTGTGGCTTGGTGAATCCAAAGTTGGGTCAAACAATTTGCGATCCTGCTTGTGGCACCGGTGGTTTTTTAATTGGAGCTTATCAACATATTCTTAAAGCAAACACATCACCCACTCACATCAAGATTGATGAGGATGGCACTGAGCATGGACTTGTTGGTGATAAGATCAACGACAAGAAACTTTGGAACTTTCTGAAGGCAAAAACATTCTTTGGCTATGACTTCGATTCAACCATGCTTCGCATCGGCACAATGAACATGGTTCTACATGGTATCGACCAGCCAAATATCGAATACATGGATACGCTTTCAAAAAGGTTCGAGGAGCAGAATAAATACGATGTCATTCTCGCTAATCCGCCGTTTAAGGGCAGCATCGACAAGGGTGACGTACATGAGTCGCTCACTAGAGCTGTGAAGTCCACAAAGACAGAGCTGCTCTTTGTCCTGCAAATGGAAAGGCTCCTTCAGAATGGCGGTCGTTGCGCTGTGATTGTGCCTGACGGCGTATTGTTTGGTTCAAGCAATGCCCATGTCGCCGTTCGTAAAAAGATCGTCGATGAGTGTCAGCTAGAGGGTGTGATCTCAATGCCGGGCGGAGTATTCAAACCCTATGCGGGGGTATCAACTGCCATATTGATATTTACCAAGGGCGGCGAAACCGACAAAGTTTGGTTTTACGATATGCAAGCCGATGGGTTTACCCTTGACGACAAGCGTGATCGAACCAGTTCCAATGACATTCCTGACATTATAGAAAAATGGAACAAGCGAGCGAGTCTGAAGTCCCCAGACAAGGGCGATAAATGGTTTTGGGTTCAGAAAGCTAAGATTCTTGAATCAGATTACGATTTATCAATTACGAAATACAAATTGGTTTCCATTGAAACAAATAAACATGAGAAACCGAGTGAAATAATTGAGCGACTACTGGTTTTGGAGAAAGAAATTTCAAAAGGACTTGATAGCCTGAGAGGACACCAATAGTGGCAGCAGAAGTACTTCAGAAACTATGTACCTTTTTGAACGGGGGAACACCGTCAAAAAAGAACTCCGAGTTCTTTCAAGGTGATATTCCTTGGATTAGTAGTGCCGACATAAGCAATGGCTTTGTTACGCAGCCAAGACACCACATTACAAAGCAAGCAATTGAACAATCCGCAACGAATCTGGTCCCAAAGGGAACTGTCTTACTTGTAACGCGAACTGGGGTTGGCAAAGTTACAGTTGCACCCTTTGATCTTTGTTTTTCTCAGGACATCACCGCAATCATTCCACAAAAAAACGTCAATTTGATTCCAGAATACCTAGCCTATTTTTTGAGAAGCTGTGAGTCCGCAATAAGGTCGCAGCAGCGTGGAGCAACGATTCAAGGAGTAACAAGAGACACTCTTACTAACCTCAAGATTCCTCTTCTTAATAGCCTCCAGCAAAAGCGAATTGTCGATAATCTCAATTTAGCGAAGTCTCTGGAAATCAAGCGTTCAGAATCAATAATGGAGCTGGATAATTATATCCGCTCTCTATTTATAGAAATGTTTGGCGATCCAACGACCAATCCGATGCGCTGGCCGATTAAAAAATTGAGTGAATTGGCTAATAAGATCACTGATGGAACACACAAAACGCCCAAATACCAGGATTCGGGAATTATTTTCTTATCAGCGAAAAACGTTAAGAACGGCGAATTAGATCAGGTTGGGCCAAAATATATTTCTGAAAAAGAGCACCAAGATCTGATTAGGCGGTGTAAGCCAGAAAAAGGTGATATTGTACTTACAAAAAGCGGAAGCCTGGGCGATCCAGCCATCGTAAAGTTTGATTTTGAATTTAGTATATTCGAAAGTTTAGCGTTAATTAAGCCGAAACCAGAGGTTCTCTCTACCTATTTATATAGTTATCTAGCTCTTCCGCAGACTAAAGTAAGATTGCTTAAGGAGCAAAAAGGGATAGGAGTGCGACACTTGCACCTCGTGGACCTCAGGGAACTGGAAGTTCAGTTGCCTCCGATGGAACTACAAAAAACTTTTAGTGATAAGCTAAAACAAGTAAATGTTTTAAAAGAGACCTTAAGGAAAAGTAGACAAGACGTGAACAGCCTGTTCACGTCACTATTGTCTGAGGCATTTCAGTGAGCAACGAGTCCTCAGGTAACCTTTTGGATGACTTCAAAGCTAAATTCCCTGAATTGAAAGCGGAGTACGATGACGTTTTCAAAAGACTCAATCTCTATCTTGAGGCGAATGATAAGACTGAAGTTCTAGCTCAGTTCCTGATGATGTCTGCATTTGCTCCAGAGGACAGCCCCTCTTTTAATTCAGAGTACCGCGAATCGTCGCCAATGAGTCACTGTTTGTCGGGGCTGGCACTCAATTCTGCAATGGAAAATCCTGATTCATTTGACGCAGGTAATTTCATGCCATTTGTTTGAAGACATCCAGGCTCTAATTTCAAAGCACCACTTCTTAATGATGGTCGAGTCTAACCGATCAACTTCGGCTTACGACGTGGCTCATATTGCACGACTACAGGCAATAATGAGTCAAATGAACGGAGCTGAATTGGTAGGAACTTTTGTCTCTCTAAGGTTCGTGGGAGCATTATTTGGAGGACTCCTTTCCATCGAAGCCAGTTACCGCATTCGTAGAATTGCCAGTCCTTAAGATTAATTTGGCAGAGTAAAACACCTAGAATGTTTAATTTTAGAGCAACTTTTTGCTTACCTTATTGATATTCAAGTACGAAGTGATTTTGACTGTTTACATTTGAACAGAAAAAATATTACCATTCAAATTATGCATCATGACATTTCAGAAATGGAAATACGGACAGCGATATTGAAGGAGATTCATAAATCAAGAAAACGAGGTCTTGTTGTGGAAGAACTTGGTTTGTGTCAAGGATGCTCGAGAATCGATGTTGCATATATCGGGAATGATTTAATTGGATTTGAGATAAAAAGTGACTATGACTCTCTCAAGAGATTGTCTAGCCAGATTGAATTTTATAATGCTGTTTTTAATAAAGTTTTTTTAGTTACCACAGAACGACATTTCTCTGCCGCCATTAAAGCGGTGCCGAACACTTGGGGTATTTATCTAATTCGGCGTGAAAATGAAAAAATTAAAATTAGAAAAGTACGTCCAGGAAAAAAAAATAACTTAGTAAGCAGTTCAAAATTAGTTCAGCTTCTATGGAAAGAGGAAATGCTAAATTTATTTAATAAATTGAGCATAGATCAGCCATTTTGGGGAAAAACCAAGAATGAGCTTTATCAAATTCTTGTCGATAATTTTGACCTTAAATTTATTCAAAAACTTGTCTCGAATACTCTTAAGAACCGTAGTAACTGGAGATCTGTTCAAGAACTAGCGTAACATGGTGATTTAATTCGGCAGAAATCCAGGTGGTGGCATTTCCCGGTGTATCTTCGTCGCAATTTTTGATATAATCATCGCCCCATGAGAATTCACAACCTTTATAGCTCGCATGTTTTAGAACCAATTTTGCGAGTTTAGGATTTTGAAATTTGCTAGCTGTTTTTTTGTTGCTCTCACCCTTAAAAATAATGACGTTATCTTTATCTGAATACCTAATTCGGCTAGATCTTGTCATTGTCTTAGGATTAATATTCTGAACACTAGGATTTAAAACTGTGTAATCGGAATACACGATATCATTTTTTGCTACCAAAACTTGCCAGAGGTCCCAGTCCAGTCTTTTTTGAAAAGAGACTTCATTAGAATCGAATTCAGACATTTTTTCCGGCATACAAGCTGAAGAAATAATGAGTTTTTCGTAATGAACCTTTTTGGTAATTTCTTTGATTGCTGTTTCAGCCAAACTTTTCGCGGAAGTGATGCTTTCAATTTTTTCTAGATCTAGGACAATATAAATATTATTTTCAGGAAATACATCACTGACCAGATTCGCAATATCATCTACATGAAGAGAAATTGCTTCCAAGTAGTCTTTTGAAATTCGAATACACAAGTCTCTTCCACGAAGAAGACCAAATGTTTTGATGCTATCAATGTATCCATCCTCTTCAGCCCGGTCGAAGCTTATAACTGGAGCATAGTTAGTCCCTAGCTTGTTGAGTTCCTGGAATAAAAATTCCGAATAATGTCTTTCTAAAATTTTAACATTTGGATCTGTTTCGAAATCTATAAAACATGCAATATCATTTTCAAAATGCTTCCCAATGTACTTCGCTATTCTAGAGAACTGCTCCTTGTGCCCACATTTCCATTTCGGCGGGGATAAATCATAATCTAAGTCTGGATCCGTTATTCGTAGAAGTGGCCTAATCTGACTTTTAATATTATTCGAAAGATTTTTTAACCCTTTAAACTCTCCTAATTTTCCACGCAATATTGGAACATACATCATTTTTTATGCTCCAAACATCTTTCTAACAGATCCTTCACCCAAGAAGCTTCTCATTATTTTATAATTTTTAATTTCTCTCTGTAATCTTCCAGCAACTATACTTGGATGAATCCTTAATCTCTGACTTAGATTCAAAACTGATTGTTCAGAACGATCTTTTAAAGCTGAACTATTCTTCCAAATGTTTAATGGAATAAAAGAATCTTTTGCTAAAAAGTCGGCTTCCTTCTCAAGAACATCAACATAGTCTGTCTCATCAAGATCATCACAAAAAATAAAGTGTTCGGAAGATAGGTGCTTAAAAACATGAGCTAACTCATGAAGTAATGTGAACCAAAAGCTATCTAAGCGGTCATGTCTCAGAGACAAAGCAATGACAGGCAAGCCATCTTCTCTTAGCAGAGCTACGCCATCGACTTTCAAGCCACTTAAATACTTTTCTACAATAAGTAAAATCCCATTTTTACTTAGAAGCTCAACAGCCAGCAGAGGCCCCTTATCTAAATAACTCAGATTAGCGACCTCTTTCAGAAAAGATTTAGTAATGAATTCTTTCCTAAAAGACCCTTTGTTTGCAGGAACTGTTTTGTAAGAGACATTAAGAATTCTGGACAACCACGCCACGAGAAGCCCTTCGTAGCCCTCGCTATTATTAGATCTTCTGAATAACATTTGCGAAGACAGATTTAGCACAGGGGCAATGAATTGCTGTAAACTCGAAGCATTATTGGTTTTAATCCAACCCCTAGAAAGCATCTCCTTAGCTGGAAGTTTTGAAAGATCAATAGTCAAATTTTCAGCGGGGATATCATCGTCACTCAGTAAAATATCAGCAGAAATATCTAATCCTTTAGATAAAGCCTTAATCATATTTAAGGATAATGGTCTTTTGCCTGAAAGGATTTCTGAAACCTTACTTTTGTTGCCAATATAAGGAAGCAAATCAGATCTATCCAAGCCCTGCTCTTCCATTCTAAAAAGAATCGCCTCGACTGGAGTAGGTTTTTCAAATTTGAAACGATCCTTTTCATATCTTTCGACTAAGACTGAAAGGAGTATAATATTCTTAGCCTCGGTAGAGTCTGGCTGAGGATTTTGACTCATCAGCTTATCTATTGCGACTAAGGAGTCGTCATATTCTTTTTTATTAGTAATAGGCTTGATATCCATATTTCCTCCTTTCATTGAAAACTCTTTTTCGAATACTCTGCATGTGTTCCAGCCCATTTCACGTTCACAGCTCCGGTTGACTTATCAGTTCCATGCAAAACCTGAGTAACTAGTCTATATGAATTGCCATTCACATTAAAAATAACAACATTAAAACCCAGGAAGCTCGCAGTTTGATACCGGTTCTTAATATCTTGAGATGTTTTCCATACTGCATTTTCCACTTCGCTAACCCATGCATTGACCCAGTTTCTCACGGGCGGATGCTTCTGCTTAAATGCCGTTAATAAATTTCTTCCCGTGAGAAGCATCTTCCCTCCTAGAACGATACCAATACACTTTACGGAAGTTCCCTTAAATAGTAAAGGAAAATGTTCCCAAAAAAGGAACATTTACTAAAATGATACATATGTTCATCTTAAAGTTGGCTATATTGGATTTGTAGGGCTGTGCCTGACGGACCATCCCCGAAAGAAAACCGCATTCCAACTCAGCCACCACTCAGCCAAAACTCAGTCAACGAGACTGACGCCGGCTGATTTTCAGTGACGCTTTCGCGAAAGCAATACCGCTAAACCCTTGAAACCTTTGGGTTGTGTTTTTCGGTACTTGGAACATTTTTGGGGAAAGTCTTAAAAGAAAATTGGGGTGAATGACGGGACTTGAACCCGCGACCCTCGGAATCACAATCCGATGCTCTAACCAACTGAGCTACAATCACCACAAAGAGGAGTCTTTATAAAACCTTGCGTGAAAAAGTGCAAATAAAATTATGAGAGCCACCTGCCCCTTTTTAAGTTGCATACAAGACCTTAAGTTACTGTATTTAAACTATATTTTTGCTTTAGCAGCTAGTTGACAAAGAAGGGTAATACAATAAATCAGTAGTCGCAGTCCTTCACTAAAGGCTCCACTCCGCAGATATTTGGCTCTTTATTTTTAGAAACCTCTAATTCCTCAGCCCACTCCCCGTTTGCGTTACAGCGCCGGCGAAGACAATGTACCTCTGGATTATCGAGACGGCACACTTTCTTTTCTTTTTTGGGATTATTTTCACAAGTCCAAACACACTGATTGAGCTTACCGTAGGGTCGGTCGCAGATTTCGTTTTTGCCCTTTGGATGCACTTTCGATTTTTTCTCGTTCTGTACTTTTTTAAGACGCAGATTTTCTTCTTTTTTTTGCTGCGCTTCGGAGTATAGCTTTTTCTCCTCACTCGAAAAGCCTTCAACAAGACCTAACTTGCCGCGAGGTATTTTTTTGCCCTTTAAAAGAACATCATAAACGATTTCGCCGCTTTCTCGCACTCCTTGAAAACGGCACTTCTGCCCCGCCGTGACCAAAGCCACTTCTTCTGCATTCATGGCCGAGAACTCCATTGTACCCTTAATTACCTTCACCTCGGCCGCGGGCTTACTTGGATCATAACTGAAAATAAAGTCCCCTTGTGGGCTTACAAATTCAAAAAGATCCGAACTGAGTGTAATATCATAGGTCTTCCCGCCAGTTTCTTTCCAACGAAAAGATCCCTGCCTGAGGATCACAAGTGGCGCATCGCCGGTTTCCCAACTGATTGATGGAATTTCTAAATAACTATGGGGATACAATCGCAACTGTCTGCTGGCATCGATCTGCACTAGCACTTGTCCATCCTCAGTCTTGAGCCCAGCACTTTCGATCAAGACTTGATGGAGTTTCAACTTCCCCATTTGCTTGTCTTTATTGGTCCAAATCACTTTACCCTGGATTTCCTCCACCCGAGGATATTTGGAAGCCGCCCTGGACACGCCGACAAGACACATTAGTAAAAGACATAAAGCTAATCTTGAGATTTTCATAAACGAGTGTTTTTCTTCATTTCGAGCTCCCAAAGCTTCCCGTGCCGCAAAAAAATCGAGTAGGCCGCCCCCACTGCAATGATAAAACCTGGAAGTCCATCGCGGAAACCCTGCTTTATAAAGTAGCACTCAATAAACTTTATCCAAGGCTTGAAAACAAGCTTTAGCAATGAAAAGCGCTTGCCTGACTTGGCCAGCTTCTCAGCGCCCAGGCTTGAATATTTGTCATTGATCATCACCTGATTGCTCAGACTGTCAAATACCCAGTGATAGAGATCATGCTTCAAACGCTTCCTTGATTTTATTTCAACTTTCTCATGCAACGCATCGTGAGACCATTGTGAATACTGTCTGTTAAAAAGTCGCAGTTGAGCATCTGGATACCAGCCCCCATGATCAATCCAGCGGCCCAAGTGAAAACTTCGGCGAGGTAATTCATAGCCCACTTCAGGATTTAGACCTGCAAATATTTCCGCGATTTCCTGTTGCAATTCGGGGCTTAAAGCCTCATCTGCATCCAGTGATAAAATCCAATCGTTCTTAGCTTTGGAGACAGCAAAAGACTTCTGAGGGCCATAACCCCGCCATTTTTCCTGAATAATCCTGGCGCCCAATTTTTCAGCAATCTCAAGGGTCCGATCCGAAGAAAAGCTATCAACCACCACCACGTCCGAGGCAAAGGGAACCGAGCGCAAGCAGCGCTCTATATTGGCCTCTTCATTGAGGGTAACGACAACAAGACTAATTGGAAGTTTCATGGACATTAATTAAAAGTCCCAAGTCTTCATTGTCTTGTCAAACATAAGTCGAATAGCTAACATCGCACTTTAACCAGAAAGGAAGCTCTTATGAGAGTATTGTTAAGTCGCTGGACCCTTCTTCTGAGCATACTACTTGTTTCATCATCATCATTGGCTTATCTCACTATCAGTGAGACCGCTGAGCTTCCCGCTGCAGGTTATTATCAAGTTGGTTTTGAGCCCCAATTCTTCACCAACGCTGGCGGCGGTGCTAATCTAACTGGCTTCTTCGATGCTCCCTTCACTGATTCCACCTCAGGTCGTTTGTGGCTCGGCACTGGTGCAATTGACTTCAATGCAGGAGCAAGCTTCAAATATGTACCCTTTCCAGATGTGGACAGACAACCAGGCATAGGCTTCCGTACCGGCGGTTTTTTTTCTCGTAAAGGCAGCGAAAACTTTCTTACTCTGCAATTGGCTCCGATTTTCAGTAAAAAAGTAAATACTGAGAATGGGCTTTTTACTCCTTACACCGCCATCGCTTTGGATTTCACAAATACCAAAGAAAAAAACTTCACAGGCTCACAAGTAATGTTTGGCACAGAATACAAAACCCCCGAGGTCCCAAAAATGTATTTTGGCTTAGAGGCCGGTTTTAGTCTTAACGACTCTTATTCCTATATCTCGGGAACTGTGACTCTTCCCTTTGATTCCAGCAAAGGACTTTTTGAATAATATGGAGTTTTTCACTTGGCTGACAAAATCAGACTCTCACTCTGCTGCTGATATCTACGTTGATCTTGGTACAGCCAACACTTTGATTGCCGCTCGAGGCAAAGGGATCATTCTCAATGAGCCCTCACTCATTGCCTACACTCAATCAGGCCCTGGGAAAAAAAAAGTTGTGGGCGTAGGCCTTGAGGCTCAGGAAAAACTTGCGAAAACTGCAGGGAATATTATTGCGCAAAAACCCATTCGCGACGGTGTAATTGCAGATTTCGAAACCACCCAGGCGATGCTAAAACACTTTCTTAGCAAGCCGGGGGTTAAGTCCGCATTTTCACGCCCCCGTATTGTGGTCTCTCTTCCCTATGGAGTCACCGACGTTGAAAAGCGCGCAGTGGTGGAAGCCTGTAAATGGGCGGGAGCAAAACAAGTCTTTTTAATCGACGAGCCCATGGCTGCAGCTATCGGCGCTGGCATTCCTGTAAAAGCCGCAAAAGGCAATATGGTTATTGATATTGGTGGAGGTACCACTGAGGTGGCTGTGATTGCCCTTGCTGATATTGTATACTGCCAAGCTGTCCGCGCGGGGGGACATCGTCTGGATGAAGCTATCATTGATTACTTTAAACGTTACAAAAAATTTATTATCTCCGAGGCAACTGCTGAGTATTTAAAAGTGACTATCGGCACCGCCGTGCCAAAAAAAGACATTCAAATGGCAATGGCAACAGGCCGTGATGCTGAAACTGGGCTTTCTAAAACCATTGAAATTTCCTCTGAAGAAGTCGGTTTTGCTATGAACGACGGCATTCAAGAGATCATAGATGCCATTCATCGTGCAATTGAAAACACACCACCAGAATTGGTCTCTGATATTATTGAAAATGGCATCATGCTAGCCGGAGGCGGAGCCTTGATTCGCAATCTTGATTTACGTATTCAAAACGAAGTCCGACTTGAAGTCAGAATTACAGAGAGCCCATTAACTGCAATTGCAAAAGGTGGGGAAGCCGTTCTTAGCGATCCCGAGCTTCTTGAGAAAATTAAGCTCGAAATTTAGTTATCACAACCTCATGTCATCTATTAAATATCGTCTAAGGGTTTGGGCAACAAAACCTGGCATGCCCTCCCCTATTTTCTTATCTTCATATTTGGTTACAGGAAGTACATCAAGAGTTGTTCCCACCATCATTACTTCTTTGGCAGAAAAAAGATCCTCTTCGTAGAGATCAGCTTCAATAATTTTTGTGATTTGTTTTTGACTGACAAGATCTTTTGCTAAATGCAAAGCCCTCATCATCGTTGTCCCCTTGAGAATTTGTTTTAGTTTCGGACGAACAAGCTCATTATTGGAATTAACCAAGATAATATTTTCAGTGCTTCCCTCAGTAAGGACACCACGTGAGTCGAAACCGATAGTAAAATCCAGCTTTCGATCCACTGCCTCTTTTTTCATCATTACATTTTGCAGATAATTACAAGACTTAATGCTGGCAAACCATGGGTCTTTCGGCGCAATTTCACTGCGACCCACGACTGCACCATCTTGATATATCTTTTCAGACATCGGTTTTAAATGGGTGGTGATGCAGTAAACCTGCGTGCCAACGGAATCATAAGGATTCGTGCTAAATCCTCCAGGCCCTCGAGACATAAATAGACGAATAATAACTTCCTCATGGGGGCCTGAGGCCTTAACTACTTCGTGAATAATATGAGTCATCTTTTCACGAGTAAAAGGCCACTCCATTCCAAGTTGTTTAGCTGAAGACTCCAAGCGGTCTAAGTGGTCATCCATTAAATATACTTTTCCATGGACAAATTTCATTGCTTCAAACACACCATCGCCCCGGTGGACTATGTGATCATCCACAGGAACCATCATCATGGATGGATCTTTAGTAATGCCACCGTACCAAGAAGAGTACATCGCCAAGTAGGTCTTTTTTTGTTCATAGTTGTAAAGCCTTAGTTTATTTAAAATATGATCAGACGATAGAATAGGAATGCTCATAAGACTCCTTTTTCAAACCACTTTAGTTTATTATAAACTTCCATATTATGCGCTTTATTTCAGAGAGGAAATTTATTTATGAAAATTTTAATTACCAGCCTCCTAGGACTCGCTCTTGCTGGCTGTAGCAGCAGAATGGTGGCAAGCAATGAGCCGGCACAAAGTCCAGCACAAGTCAGCCCGGCCCCAAACGCTGAAACTCTGAAAAAACTCGCCGACAAAGAAATAGGTAAGGGCGATGATGGCCGCAATTCCACTGTTAAGCCAGCTCAACCCGCTCCGGCTGCAAAACACCAGGCCCATGTAAGTAAACGCAGCCCTATATCTTCAGATAAAGCCCTGGGTTGGTTGAAAAATGGTAATATCCGCTTTACAAAACACTCCCTCCGCAATGACGGAGAATCCGTAAAAGACCGTACTCGCCTTGTTTCGGGTCAAAATCCTCACACTATTATTCTTTCTTGCAGTGACTCCCGTGTTCCACCGGAAGTTGTTTTTGATCAAAAACTAGGCGAGGTCTTCGTAATTCGAACTGCCGGAGAGTCTCTGGATGCGGCGGGCATCGCGAGTATCGAATATGCCTTGGAACATTTGGGCACCAATTTAATCCTAGTTCTAGGTCACGAGTCCTGCGGCGCAGTTAAGGCTGCCCTAGCAACGCTTGGCGGCGCAGACGCAGGCAGTCCATGGTTGAATAAATTAGTAGCAGATCTGCACCCACATTTAAAAAGTTTTGAGGGAAAAACGGTCTCATCAGGAACTCTAGTTGAGGTATGGGCCAATACCGAAGGAGTTGCAAAAGATTTGGTAGAGAGATCTCAAATCGTGCGTGACGCCCTTAATACTGGTGATGTAAAAATTCAGACGGCCGTGTATCATCTTGGCTCTGGAGTTGTTGAATTCAAATAAGGCAACTCCGTAGTTAATCTCGGGGAGGCTTTTTTTGAGCACATCATCATTATTGCCACGAAAAATTCTGATGACCTGCGCCCTCCCCTACGCCAATGGCTATATCCATATGGGTCACTTAGTTGAATACCTTCAAGCTGATTACTGGAATCGCTTTCAGAATATGCGCGGTCATCAGTGCACTTTTATCTGCGCTGATGATACCCACGGCACTCCGATCATGATCAAAGCTCGGGAACAAGGCATCACACCTGAGCAATTAATTGCTAAAAGCTATGCAGAACATACAGCAGACTTTAAAGATTTCCAAATTGAGTTCGCTCACTATGGCTCTACAAATTCGGAAGAAAACCGCACTTTAATTGAATACTTCTACAAAAAATTCCAAGAGGGAAAACACATTGTCTCTCGTCCAATTGAGCAGCTCTATTGCGAACGTGATAAAATGTTTTTGCCGGATCGCTTTGTCAAGGGAACATGCCCTAACTGCGGCGCAAAAGAACAGTATGGTGATTCCTGCGACCTATGTGGCGCAACCTACACTCCTATTGATATGAAGGACGTACACTGCTCTGTTTGTGGAACAACTCCTGTTTTAAAAAATAGCGAAAGTATTTTCTTTAAACTCAATAACTATAAAAAGTATCTCGAGGAGTGGATTCCAAAACACTGTCCTAATGATATTGCCAAAAAAATGCTTGAGTGGTTTAGCGAAGATCTCCATGACCTCGATATCTCTCGAGACGAACCCTATTTTGGTTTTGCGATCCCAGACACTAATAACAAAAAATTTTTCTACGTATGGGTTGACGCCCCGATGGGCTATATGTCCTCTACTGAGCAATGGGCTAAAAAACAAAGCCAAACACTTTCTGATATTTGGCAAGATCCACAACGTGAGATCTATCACTTTATTGGCAAAGACATTGCTCGCTTCCATACCATTTTCTGGCCAGCTTTTTTAAAAGCAGCGGAATTCAAATCCCCCAATCAGGTTTTTGTTCATGGACACTTGATGGTGAATGGCGAGAAAATGTCTAAATCTAAGGGCACTTTTATCGCTGCTCGCAATTATTTGAATCATTTAAGTCCTGAGTTCTTGCGCTACTACTATGCGACCAAGCTCAACGGGACCACCGAAGATATTGATTTGAATCTCGAAGACTTCATCACTCGTGTGAATTCAGATCTCGTCGGGAAAATTACCAATCTGGCTTCCCGCGGAGCACAGATGCTGAAAAAGAAAATGGACGGAGTCATGTCAGCTCCAGATAAGCAGGGCGAAGAGCTCATTCGCTATGCTCAGGCTAAAAACAAAGAGATTGCAAAATACTATGAGGCCCGTGATTTTGTGAAGGTAACAAATGAAATCCGTGCCTTGGCCGATAAAGCCAATCAGTACTTTGATGAGAAAGCTCCTTGGAAGACTCTTGAGAATGATCCTCAAGGAACTAAAGAGGTTCTCACAAGTACTTTGAACGTCTTTCGTATTTTGAGTATTTACCTAAAGCCGATTCTTCCCCATTATACAGCTAAGGTAGAAAAACTTTTTGGCGAAAAAACTTATTCTTGGATGGATGCTCAAAAGATTCTCTTGGGCACGAGCATCCAAGACTATGAACATCTCGCAAGCCGCATTGAGGCAGACAAGGTCAAAGCAATGGTCGATGAAGCAAAAACTCTCAACGAACAAATTAACAATGAAAAGAAAACTACAAACACAGTGCCGGTAAAATCAGCACCCATAGCAAGCAAACCAACAGAAATTGACTTCGATGACTTCATGAAGGTCGACCTTCGCATTGGCAAAATTGTTGAAGCTGAGGAAATCAAAGAGGCCGACAAACTCCTGCGCTTAAAAGTAGACATTGGTAACGATGAGGCCCGCCAAATTATTGCGGGCATCAAGGGAGCATACTCTCCAGATAAGCTTTTAGGTCGTCACGTTCTGGTTTGTGTAAACTTAAAACCACGTAAAATGAAATTCGGCATGTCCGAAGGTATGGTGTTGGCTGCGGGCGAAGGTGGCAGTGACTTGTATGTTCTTTCTCCAGATTCTGGGGCGAAGACGGGCCAACGCGTAAAATAATCCTTATGAATCCCAAAGACCTAAAAGATCTAAATCATATTCACAGACAAATGCTGGAACTCGAAAAACAAGCCACAACGCAGGGCTTTCACCCCGAGGCTTTATCAAAGCTTCAGAAAGACCTTGAAGCCTTCACCACCCACAAAGACCTGGAGTATCGTAGGATTTCTGAAATAGCCTCTCATCTTCACCCCGAAATGAGCATGAAGCATTATGTTTCATGGATTATCCCTATTGAAAGACTTTTACGAAAAGAACTACGTGATGATGAGTTTTTAGTTTTTTCTCAAGATGGAAGCCAAAAGTCTCTGGAAAAAATTCCTTTAGTTTTTGTGCTTCACAATTTACGTTCTGCTTTTAATGTTGGCTCGATTTTTAGAACTGCTGAGTGTTTTGGTGTGAGTCAAATTTATCTCTGTGGCTATACACCTCTTCCGACCCAAAACAGACTGGCTAAAACGGCTATGGGCACAGACACTCTAGTGAAGTGGGTGGAGGCGCCAAAGATCACCGATCTCTTGCCGCTGCTTCACCGAGACCACTACAATATCATCGCTCTTGAAACCACCTCACATGCAACGGCATTGAAAAAAGATTTTCCGAATAGCCCAACAGCCTTGGTTCTTGGCAACGAACGCTTTGGGCTTGATTCCGAAATTCTTGAACTTTGCACAGAGGTTCGAAAAATTCAACTTCGTGGTCAAAAAAACTCTCTCAATGTAGGCGTGGCTGCGGCCATTGCGGCCTACGAGTTTTCTCGCCAGCTGGGCTCACAATGAGCTCCGCTATGACCTTTACTCCAATTGGAATCTACCATTCAGAGGCGAAAGCTCCCTATGAAGCAGCTCGACAGCCTCTTCACCGTATTACAAGCCAGGGTGAAGTTATTCTTCAATCTGGTCAACAATTTGAGCAGGCTCTGGAAGATATCGAAGGAATTGAACGCATTTGGCTCATCTATGTTTTTCATCACAATACAAACTGGAAATCGAAAGTGCGTCCACCACGGGGAAGTAATACCAAAATTGGTGTTTTTGCCACCCGCGCGCCCTATCGTCCGAATCCCATTGGTATCAGTTGCGTAAAGCTCATCCAAGCAGAGGGCCTTCGCCTTGTCGTCGAAGGGGCTGATCTCCTCGATGGTACCCCAATTCTTGATATTAAACCTTATCTTCCCTACGCAGACTCATTTCCAGATTCAAAAACCGGTTGGCTCGAAAACCCAAAAAGGTACGCCGTACCTTTTTCGGAAGCGGCGCGTATGCAAATAGACTTTTTAGTTGGGCATGGAGTTTCACAACTTCAGGATTTTATCCTTAACCAACTTGAATACGAGCCAACCAACATCAAAAAAAAAAGAGTCTCTCTATTCCATGATCACTTCGTTTTGGCCTATAAAACATGGCGTATTCTTTTTACAATGAATGATGAAGAATCAGAAGTTACAGTGATAAGGATCTTTTCTGGGTATAGTGATGAGGATCTGACAAGTGCCACCGACCCCTACTCTGATAAAAATATACATCGGGAATTCTTAGGACGCTTTGGCAACTAAAGCGGTACCTTGATTTGAAATCTTTTTCCAACGACGGGACTGCAAAACCACTGGAATGCAAAAAGCCATTCTAAGAACACTGCCAACTCCAAATAAAATCCAATACCCTTTCTTCTCTTCGCCTATAAGAGTTAAAATCTTTGCCCCTAAAAAAGTTCCCCCAATAATAGCGACAGAGTTTAAAAGATTATAAATTGTTAGCACGGGAACTTTCTCCTCTTGTCGAAGGTCTTGGAAAAATACCAAAGCCAGCCCAACCTCAAAACAAGCCCAGGCCATACCGCTTAAGATCTGCAGAGCCACAACATAATAATAAGTCTCACTAAAGGCCCACAACAAAGGCAATGGCGTTATCAACACCAAACCTCCTATCATGATCTTAAAGCCATCAAAATTTGATTTCACTCTTTGCATCAATGATAAAGAAATAATCTTACCTACCATCAACGCTGCAATAGCGATCATGTAATGACCATAATTCATTTTCAACTGTGCCAACATATATGGAGTCACAAAGGGCGAAGATATGAAAATAGAAACTTGAAATAAAAAAAGATACACAAAGAACTTCTGTTTGTGCTTATGCTGCCCTTTCCAAAATAAAGCCCAGGAGTCACGCAAACGATGCACTTGATCCTCAAGCACCCACTCTGTGCGGTACATTTTTTTTGAAAGAACAATTGTTGAGATCACACGACAAATAAAGGCAAAAACAAATAGTAAAGAGAATACTGATGTGAAGGGGCCAATCTGTACTTTATTGTGAAGAGCCACGCCGCCCCCGACAATACCAACAACAATCCCGATTTGCTGAATCCGCGCCCGAAAAGAGAAGTATTTACTGCTTTTAGCCTCTGGGACAAGGCGTCCCATCCAGAATGTCCAAGCCGAAACTGCTGAGAATCCGGCCCCCCAGTATAAAGTGAGAATAAAGAACAAAACCCAGAAATTCGGCGCCCGATTTAGAGAAAAATAAATCAGAGGCAAAAACGCCAGGGCCTGCAACAAAGTTGAAAGCACCACCCAATATTTATGTGAATGAACTTTATGCAAGAGCCGCGGTGTAAAAAGTTGTAAAACCGCGCCGCTTACCAAGGGCAATGAGGCCAATATCCCCGCAAAAACTTCACCCATGCCGATAGAGAGTGCATAGGCCGGTAAGTAAGACTCTCCGGCGCCCACCATCAAACTGTATAAAAATGCATCAATGTTTGAAAGTTTTAAACTTTGCTCAATACTGCTGACACTTTTTCCAAATAACATTGGAGAAAATCCTTGGGGTTCAGATAGAACCAATGAATGACTTTACATAAGTATATCCCTGCGCTTTAAAGGACTACTACGGTTTTAAAAGAGACTAGCCCAAGGTCTTTGGGCAAAACTCCAGATACCCGTTCCCAAAGAGTAGAAAAAAAACAACATCACAAAGGTCATGAAATAACCAAAAAGAATTAGAAAACCATCCTCTTCTAACTGAGCAAAAACTATAGACAAAATCACAATGGCAGGAACCGTATTGGTAAATGGAATAGGCAGAGGAAGGGCCAGTAAAAGGGCGCTTAAAATCAACGCAAGAAGATTTACAAAACGAAATACCGGCACCCGCGTTAAAAACAACAGCCTTGGATTTAGAAATCTCTCTAAACGAGACCAAATTTTTCGCGCCACTACAGCAATCTTATGCAACGCTTTTTGTGGAATCACGTGAAGGCGAAATCGCCTTGGAATCCATGGGGCCTTATTTAAAAACTGTAAAATCGCGGAAACAATAATGATCATTCCAATGGGAGTCGAGATTCCAGGCAGCGGAATCGGTTGAAGAAAAAAAAGACATAGTAATAAAATTAAAATTCCATGTCCCATTTCACCCAAAAGATCAACAAGCTCGCCCAAGCTCAGCCCTCTGTGCTCGCTCTCTTTTTCAATCAGCTCGATGGCTTCAAGCAGATTGCTATTCGCTATTTTAGACTTTTGTTGTGCTTTAGACATTCTAGGATTTATAGTAACTCATATGATGTCTAAAAGTGACCAAGAACTGCTCCTCGAACTTGCCCAGGGTAATAATGCGGCCCTGGATCACTTCTTTAAACGCCATTCAAATAAGGTTTATAACTACGCTTTGAAACGTGGCCTTAATGGTGAGCAATCCCAAGACCTAGTACAAATTGTATTTATGCAAATTTATCGAAAACGAATCAAGTACAACCCTAAATACGCAGCCCTAGCATGGGTTTATATTATCACCAAGTCAGAGGTAAAAGACTATAAGTTAAGAGAACTTAAGGGTTTTACGGAATTCGACGATTCTTTGTCACAAAACCCTGGCCCAACCCCTATTCTAGAGAGTGACACCCCCGAGATCCAACATTATTTATCGGACTTGGACGACAGGGAGAAACAGATTATCGAGGACCGCTATTTAAATGAGTTAGAATACAAGGAAATTGCACATAAGCTTAGCGAGAGTGAAAGCAATATTCGGCAGATTGTTAGTAGAAGTTTGAAGTTTTTGAGAAGAAAACACACAGTTAAACCATCGGGAGAGCGGTAATGAGAGATTTCGAATCATTCTTAGAATCCGGCCATGCCCAACTGGAACCCTCTAGTTTAGAGAGCCTCAAAAAAGAAATCTTTCCAAGTATTTCCAATGTGGCTCTAAAAATGGGCCTCATTCACCTGGCTAGTTCTATCCTAACTCTAATGGCCTGCCCTCAATTTGGCTTACGCCTGTTCTTTGGTGGCCACGGACTTATGCACTACTTTATGAAAGCAGGCAGCATAGCTTGCTTTGCATTTTGTGGCGCCTTCTACTTGGGATCCAGCTTTTGGATTGCAAAAATATTCTTAGGTGAATTCGAATGGGCATTGCTTCGCAAGAATTCGATACTGACTCTTGGAATCCTGTCCCTGCTTTCTCTCGGAGCTTTCTCAATAATGAGTCGCGAGCTAAACTTTGAGGTTGGCTTTGTCTGGTTTCTTGGAGCCGTTATCAGCGGAGCCATTCCGCTATTAACAGATGTCCGACATAGATCGCTAATAAAAATATAATTTACCTCAGCTCTACTCAAAACTTAACGTGACCTCCAGTGGCGTGTGATCAGATCCCTTAAATCCATGCAAGACCTCATTTTGGTGAACATCTATTCCACGAACAAAGATATGGTCTAGCTTAAAGAAGCGAGTGTCGTTTGCAAAATCCACAGGATAAAGCTTCAGCTGTGAAAGCATTTGCACGAGGAGTATCCACCGCCTTGTATTCCAAGTATTAAAATCACCTGCAAGTATCAAGGGCCCTTTATGATCTTCTATTTGCTGGAGCTTTTCCTCCATGGATTTAATAAATAAAGACGTTGTCGTGAAGTTCAGAGAATGAGTATTCATCACCATTAGTTTTTCCACCCGTCCTTCGATTTTAAATTGTGACAGAAGTGCAATTTTTGGTGTGAGTATAAAAAGCTCACGGCTTTTGGTTCGAACGAACTTCAGATCAAAAGACTCTGCCCTTGCACCAATCACGACACCAGTGGCTTCTTGAGGGTTCAAATGAAAGCTCGCAGCCATATTCCACGCATATTTGGCAAAATCATCTCGCCATATCTTTGGCATACGATGATCTGTAATCGCCTCTTGCAGAAGAACTAAATCATGACCACGGATAATATCCCGGAACTCCTTTTCCCAGCGAGGATCTTTTCCTTTATAGACATTCCAAATTAAAACTTTAACATTCTTTTCTGGCAAAGCCCTTTCACTAAAAACCCCCACACTAATGAGGCTATCCTTAGTTGAAGGTACATAAAAGGGAGCAGAAAAAAACTTTGACTTATATGGCTTTGACAAGACACTCCCGCTTTTGGAAAAAATAGAGATTTCACTTTAGCCCTTATTCAGAGCTAACTCCAGAATATGCAGACGTGTCATTTTATTTTTCAAGAGGCCGCTTTGATATTAGCTGTAGCTTCTTGCTTTTGCTTATGCTCATCGACCATGTCATTCAGGTAGTTTTGAGCTTGATACTTGGTAATCGCAGGCACCGAGTCCTTTTGTACATGCAAATGGGTCACTCCTTGTTTCTTAAGACGATCCATTTGTTTGTCATAAAAGACCCCACCCTTGGGGGTGTAAAGAACATATTTGTTATTGTTAGGTAAATATATATAAAGATCGAACTCCACTTGACGATCCCCTTGAAGTTCACTGAGAAGGATCTTTGCCATATCCATACTCGGAGACTCCTCCAATATCATTTTGATTGGGCGACGTGGAAAAAAAGCCATTGCCACTTCATTGCCTTGATGTACAGATTTTCTTAAAAAATCCGCGTATTCCAAGGCCCAGGGTTCAAAATCCACTTGTTTGATTTTAACATCCATAGCATCACTCTCACTGAGCTCCTCTCCATTTTCTTTTAAAAACTTAAAGAGCTTTGTCTTAATAGACTCAATAAAAGTCTTATCGATCTTGCAATTTTTTCCCATAACGGCCACGAGGTAACCTGAGAATCTTAAGGACTCCACCACGATGCACGCAGCACTCGTGGTTTCTTCAATTTTATCTTTAACAATCCCATCACCAAGCTCCACAGAATCTTCGAGAGACTTCTGTGCTCCTCTGGCAATCAGAGTTTCACTAGTATCACTCGGTACCCAGCTAGCTGCACTTTGATTTCGACGGTATTCCCGGGAACCCAACCCGGCATTTGAAGGAATATAAGTCCCAATGTTGCCTGTAGAACCTTTTTGAACATAGGTTTGTCCAAAACCCTTTGATCGACTTTGCTCCTCCTGAGTATCCTCTGTCTTTTGACCCGGAATATAATTGGCATCAGCAGTCCTGCTGTCGTCATCTATAGCTTGAGCAAAAACCAAATTGCTATCTGCTTTTGCTGCTGCGAGCAAAGTCTGACTGTCAGCCTCTTCACCTAAAAACTCGGACAGCAAGCGATTTGCATTATTGCTATTAAAATCAGACCCACTCCCTTTGATTGAGATATTGTTACTCCCAAAATGATTACTGTTTATTGATCTTAAATTTTCATTCGCCTGAATCGAGATTTTTGTCTGTTGATCCTTGAGATATTTATTCACACAACGTTCAATTGCAGGCCCAGTCACCGGCGGGTAAACACGATACTCCGTTGCTGATTCATTTAAAGCGTTATAGGAGAATGAGGACTGTGTCTCTGCAAAGACAATTGTGGCAACTGGAAACGCCGAAGCTAATAATTTAGGAAGTGCTCGAGCTTTTTTATTAGCATGATCAACGCTGATAAGAACATAACTTGGCTTTTGAGAGACAATCTGAACGAGAGCGTCTTTAAGATTCACAGTCGAGTATATTTTCCAACCACGATTTCGCAAAAAAATCTCAATCACTGTGATTGCAGTTATCTGGGACTTTAAAATAAGCATTGTCTTAGGTATTAAAGCCTCGTGTGTCTCACTCATAAGCTGCCCATCTTTACCTTTTTGCTATAAACGAAGCGAGTCACTCACTCAGCTTATTTTATTATCTAACGGCATATTGAAGGCATTCTTTACAGGTTTTTAACAAGTCTAAGGGCTAAATGTTTAATGATTTATGAACTCATCAAGCAAAACAGGACCTTGTGCTGGTCTTAATCTTGCTCCATTGAGCCTTATGCTGACTCCAAGACGTTTTCAAAATGATTTAAAATTTTTTCATCTGAACTCCGGACTGTCGGATCGGACCTGGCGAACAACAAGGATGCCAGAGCGCTGGAGAATTTTCTGCCTAGCCCTTAGTAATATTCAATTCAAGACCGACTTCGCCGCCCATGCTTTTGTTCTCATGGGTAATCATTTTCATATTCTGTTCTCGACTCGCTCGCAGAAAGAACATATTTTAGCCGAAGAGTTTCACCAAAATTTAACAAATCTATGCAATAAAACCTGGGAGGCCCTCGAGGTGCCTTTGTTCTGTGATCCAATTTTAAGTTCTGAGTATTATAAAAATGCCTATAAATATATTTACCGAAATCCCCTGGACGCCGGTCTCTGTCGCACTGTTGAGGAATACGAGTATAGCAGCTTACGTGGACTGCTGGGCCACAGCCCTCTTGTGGTTCCGGTCATTGACAATATGGGATTAATTCACACGCCGCTAAAAATATTAGATTGGCTGAATCACGAGAGCGCGCCACTCAAACCGCGTTTTGTAACAAAACTTTAGTTAAGATATTTTTTACGGAGTCTTAGAATGTCATTTAGAACGCGAAAAATTTCACGAAGAATTTTCACTTTTGAGCCAGGAATATCTTGCCATTGACGGAGTGGATACTCGATGACCAGTTTTCCCTTAAGACGTAGTAAAATTTCAACATCGAAAATCCAATTGCTTAAGAAACTTTCAGAAAATGCTGTTTCAATCTGTTCACGGCGAAAAAGCTTAGCGCCGCATTGAGAGTCATAAGATTCTATTTGAAGAAAAGTCGCAATCACCGTCGCAAATCCACGTCCTAGATAATGGCGAAGCGGGGAGCGCACTATCTTGCTGCCTAAACGATAGACCCGACTACCCCAAACTGAGTCAACCTGCATATCATAAAGCTCAGCATACTTAATCATATTTGGAACTTCCCAAAGTGGCGTCGCAAGATCCGCATCCCAATAGCCCACCCAATTTGCCTTAGATAGCCTTGAATGATTAGCAAGGTAGAGCATGCCTTCGCGCACTGCCGCTGCCTTACCTCGATTTTTAGCGCAGGCATATACATGAAAATTCTGTTTGTCCGCAATAAAATTTTTAATCCGTAAAAGTGTATTATCTTTAGAGCCGTCATCGATGAACAGAATTTGAATTTCGCCCTGCGCCCCTTCTTCAAAAGCAACTAGGTCGAGGCGACTCTCTTCATTGTAACATGGCACAACAAGGACTATCAAAATGAATCCTCCGGCGAGTACTCTTGAATCAGAACTTTTAAAAGTCCACGAATCTTTGCCGTATCGCCCTGCTTACAGGCTTGCTGCATTTCACTAAGCTTTTCCTTTAAAAAAGCTGCATCCAAAAAATATTCTTCCGCCCTCATAATTCGTGGGTGCTCAGTCCAGGTAACTTTGTCGCCGATGAGAAGTTCCTCATAGAGTTTCTCCCCAGAGCGTAACCCGATGAACTCGATAGCGATATCACCACTCTCCGTATTTGGCTCGCGAACTTCTAGCCCGCTAAGTTCTATCATTTTGCGAGCAAGATCTACGATTTTAACAGGCTCCCCCATATCAAGAACAAAAACATCGCCACCCTTTCCCATAGACCCCGCTTGTAAAACCAGTTGCGCGGCCTCAGGGATAGTCATGAAGTATCGAGTCACTTCAGGATGAGTGACCGTAACTGGCCCTCCGTTCTTAATTTGCTCTTTAAACAATGGAACAACCGAACCTGATGAGCCCAGAACGTTGCCGAAGCGAACCATACAGATACGTGTTGCTTGATGGGGCTCACTTGCAAGCCCTTGTAGGACCAGCTCAGCAAGACGCTTGCTAGCTCCCATAATATTAGTTGGTCGAACGGCCTTGTCTGTGGATATCAATACAAAATTAGCGACTCCAGTTTTTATTGCAGCTTTTGCCGCAGACCTAGTTCCGTAAACATTGTTCAAAATCCCGGAATCCGCATTGACCTCAACCAAGGGTACATGTTTATAAGCTGCCGCATGATAAACAGTTTGTACGGAGTGCCCTGCCATTAACTTCTCAAGATGCTCTTGATCCAAGACATCTCCAAGAACACTGATGATTTTAGAATCTGGACTTAATCGCAAAAGCTCTTGTTCAATTTTGTACAGTGCAAATTCACTGCGCTCAAAAAGAATCAACTTTGTCGGCGAGTTCAAAAGAATCTGACGACAGAGCTCAGAGCCAATAGAGCCACCAGCCCCCGTCACAAGAACCACGCGTCCTCTTATACAAGCTGAAATGAGGTTTTCAAATGGCGGTACAGGATCGCGGCCTAAAAGATCCTCAACCCCAACTTCGCGTATGTCTTCAATGCGTACCCTTCCTTGAACCAAATCACCAAGACCGGGTAGAATTTTTAGAACAATATCCTTACCCTCAAACCGGCTAATGATCTGCTTGCGCACCGTCCGCGAAGACGATGGCATCGCCAAAAGAAGCTGACTACAGCCCTTTTGTTCCATGATCTTAAGGGCGTCTTTCGGATTATAGACACGAAGACCCGCAACAGAAGTTCCCTGCAAGTCTGTATTATCATCAAAAAAAGCAACAGGTCTGTATTCTCGCCCAGAGACAAGAGCCAGGGCTGTCTGCAAACCTGCCTGGCCAGCCCCGTAAATTGCAACATTCTGTTTTCGATCTCTTCTAGTTTCGATGGTTCGAATTAAACCTCGGGCAACAAAACGGCTAGCACCAATATAGGCAATGGCAATAACCCAGTAAATAACAATGGAGGTCCTAGGTAAGGCCACCAATTTTGCCATTACCACAACCGCCATTAAAATTAAAACTGAAAGCGAGACTCCATATATGACTGTATAGATAATTTTATCGTCCATATAGCGAATAACTGCGCGATAAAAACCAAAACGAATAAAAATCGGTACGGCTGTAAAGGGAATGGCAAAGAACACCCACCAAAACTGAGAAACATCTGGAGTGAAAGTTCCTAACCTCAGAGCCACCGCCGACCACAGTGCCAAGGGCAAGAGCACAATGTCGCACAAAAGCATAATTAGAATTTTGAATTTTCTTGGTAATTCAGCTAATCTTAAAAACATAGAGCGATCATGACATAGGAGGGGCTTTCCTTCAACAGATTGGGACTCTTCCACTGTTAAACATTGCATTAACAGCAAATCAAGTTCTCAAGTGAAATCGAAGTCCCTATACTAAGCCAATGACTAAACGATTATTCGACCTAGCTTTTGCGCTGGTACTGCTTTTGATTTTACTGTTCCCTCTATTAATTGTTGCCATATTGATCAAGCTAAGCTCCCAAGGGCCCATTCTTCATTGGTCTAAACGGGTCGGAAAAAACAATAAAATTTTCCTAATGCCGAAGTTTCGATCCATGAAAATAAATACTCCTCAACTAGCCACCCATCTTTTGACAAATCCACAAGATCACCTAACCCCTGTGGGTGCTTTTATCCGTAAAACCAGTCTCGACGAACTCCCACAGCTATGGTCGGTGCTTGTTGGAGACATGAGCTTCGTTGGCCCCCGCCCAGCCTTGTTTAATCAGGAAGATCTTATTAAGTTGCGAACCGAGCGAGGAGTCAGCCGTTTGCGCCCCGGAATTACCGGATGGGCCCAGATCAATGGCCGCGATGAACTGCCCATTCCACTGAAAGTTGAATTTGACAATTATTACTTCAATAATGCTTCGTTTTTCTTAGATCTAAAAATTATTTTTCTAACGGCCTATAAAGTGTTTAATGCTGAAGGAGTTAAACACTGATGACAAAAAAAATACTCAATAACCCCTGGTTCTATTTTGTTTTAAGCCTAGTGCATCAATGCCTAGTAATCTTACCTGGTGAATTTCCTAAGCTCTTTCCCGACAGCGGTTCTTACTTAACCTGGTTTCCCCATCGCACACCTCTTTATCCTTTTCTACTCTCTATTTTTCAGACTACAAGAAATATGGCGATTTTTCAGATGCTGGTATTTGCGCTTTCCGCAGTAGCTTTTCACCTTATTTGCCGAATAGTTCTCGAAAAAATTCAACAGCCAAGATGGGGCCGAGAGGTTTTTATATGGATAGGCAGCTTGTACTTTGCAACGAATTTTGAAATGCTACAGTTCGCACCAGTAATCTTAACAGAGAGTTTAGGCATTAGTTTTTTCACTTTTTATTTTTTCTCTGTATTAAGGTGGGCCTCGTCAAATCACAGCACAAATTACGCTCCGAAGCTCTACTTCGGATTGTCATTTTTATTTTTTCCAATTTTACTTTTTATGCTCCGACCTAGTTTTATTTTAGTCCCAATGGCAATTACATTTTTCTATGTCTTAAAGTCTTTGCAGGAGAAAAGATACCGTATTTTTTCTTCAATTTTAGCTTGTCTTTTAGTTTACATTGGAACCATCGAAGCCTATTCCTTTTGGAATCAAAAGCGAATTGGCCACATTGGCATTTCCGATATCCCTCAACACCAAATTTTCGCTAACTATATGGCTCGCGGCATCTTAAAAGACGAGGGCGCCAAAAGCGAGGCCTCTCCAGGACTTAAAGGCTTTGCCCAAGCCTATGCTGAAATGGATCCAAAACTCCGAGATTCCCAATACTCCTTATTTGAAAAATGGGCCGAACTCAACCCAGGAAAAAACCTCTATACCGAACTTGTTCCAGTTAATAAGGAACTCTTGTCAAAACGTCCTTTTGCTTACGTCAAGGCATCCCTGAAAAACCTTTCTTCCCTGATTGACGGAAGAGCTAGCTTTAATTACTACCTGATCGTCGATCGAGACTTGCCGTCAAAACTCTACTTCTGGCTGCAATTTGCACTAGACAATGTTTTCTGTGTCCTTTGGTTCACTGCTCTAATTTACTTCTTTGCTACTATTAGAAAGAGGCCTCTTTTTAGTTTCGAAAATTTAATTTTCTTAACTGTAGCAACACAGTTTATGACCATTGCTATATTAGGATATAGTGAACTCCGACGCCAATCAGTTGGCGTCGCCAGTATACAAATGTTGTTTGTACTAATCATGTGGGCGCATCTTACAAAAAATCGTTTAAAGCCGAATATCCTTTAGCCAGCTTTTATTTTCTAGATGCCACTGGATGGTCTTATCCAGTCCCTGATCAAAGTCAATCTGAGGCTCCCAACCGAGAAGTCTCTTGGCTTTTGAAATATCTGCCCAGGTTTCTTTAATATCTGCTACATGAAAAACGCGATTATCGATTGCCGCGCGCTTTCCCAATCGAGCCTCAATTCCTGCGATCACTGTATTAAGACTGATTGGATTCTGTCCGCCACCAAGGTTAATCACCTCGTAGCCTAGCTCTTTACCCGCAAGAATGGTTCCTCGTGCGATGTCATCTACAAAGGTAAAATCCCGAGACTGAGCGCCATCACCAAAAACTTCCAAACGATCGCCTTGGTCAATCCATTGAATGAATCTAAAAATTGACATATCCGGACGCCCCCCAGGGCCAAACACTGTGAAGTATCGAACCACAGAGACATCGATGCCATAAAGATAATGATAAGAATAGGCCATGACCTCTGCTGCTTTTTTGGAAGCCGCATAAGGTGAAATCGGGGTGTTCACGGCAAGATCTTCTGAAAATGGCATTTTTTGTCCAGCATACAAAGAGGATGTCGATGCCAATACGAACTTTTTAATATTTTTTCTTTTCATCTCTGTTAAAAGATTCAATGAACCCATCGCATTGGTCGTCATATAGACGTGGGGATTTTCCATACTATAGCGAACCCCTGCCCGTGCCGCCAAATTAAAGACAACATCAAATTGATGCTTATCAAAAAGGGTCTTCAAGGTCTCGCGATTTTCTATATCGAGCTCTTGAAATTCAAAGCCTTTTTTTTCCTTCAATTGCTCTAGGCGGTATTCCTTTAACCGAACATCATAGTAATCATTGAGATTATCAATGCCCAGAACTTCAACACCCTCTTGAAGCAAAAACTCTGTAACTCGATTAGCAATAAAACCTGCAACTCCTGTGACCAGAACTTTTTTCATAGACGTCCATCCACAAGCTCACGGGGTAATAGGCCTTTCACGTCATAGATTACATGGTCCTTTGAGTTCAGCTGGTGCCAGTTAATTTCTTTAAATTCATTATGAGCAACCGCTAAAACCACCGCCCTGTATTTCGAAAGATTTTTCAGGCAATCCACCTCTACGGGCTTAATGCTATATTCGTATTCAAGTTCCTCCGAAATAGCATGCGGATCAAAGATATCGACCTTGCAACCAAATGTCTTGAGCTCATTGATAACGTCAATCACGCGACTGTTCCTAACGTCAGGACAGTTTTCTTTAAAAGTCATACCCAAAATCAAAACACTGGCATTATTAACCGTCAGGTTCTTTTTAATCATAAGCTTCACCACCTGACCGGCAACATGAACTCCCATATTGTCGTTGATACGGCGACCGGCGAGAATCACCTGGGGATGATAACCCAAAGACTCTGCCTTAAAAGTCAAATAGTAAGGATCCACCCCAATGCAGTGTCCACCCACTAGCCCTGGATAAAATTTCAAGAAATTCCACTTCGTGGAGGCCGCCTCAAGCACTTCGCGGGTATCAAGCCCCATACGCCCAAAAATCAAAGAAAGTTCATTTACAAAAGCAATGTTAATATCACGTTGAGAATTCTCAATAACTTTTGCGGCTTCTGCGACCTTGATTGAAGTAGCTCTAAATGTCCCCGCTTCGATAATCGCGCTATAAACTCCATCGACCACTTCCAAAGACTCTGGGGTCGATGCACTGACCACTTTTTTTATTTTTGTAATTGTTCGCTCTTTATCTCCTGGATTGATACGTTCTGGGCTGTAGCCGCAAAAAAAATCTATGTTAAACTTTAAGCCACTGCCTTTTTCCAAGATAGGAATGCAAACTTCCTCAGTACAGCCTGGGTAAACAGTGGACTCATAAACAACAATGTCCCCTTTTTTCAAAACACGAGAAACACTCTCTGAGGCCTTAATCAGAGGTGTCAAATCGGGCAGCTTGCTTTCATGAACCGGAGTCGGCACCGTAACAATATAAAAATCTGATTTAGCGATGTCCTCCAAATGAGAACTATAGCGAAGTTTAGACACTTTTAACTGAGCACCTTCAACTTCCCGGGTACGATCAAAACCACTTGAAAGCTCTTTAATGCGAAGATCACTAATATCAAACCCCATTACAGGCATTTTCCGAGACAGTTCAACTGCCAAGGGCAACCCCACATAACCAAGGCCAACCACGGCTACGCTTCGCACAGAATTTTGCATAGAATTTCCCATAGATACTCCTAAAAAAGATCCATGGCATAATACATTGAACCGAGGCCCAGAGCAAAAAACCTGCAGTACGCGCATTGCATTATGCATGTGAGTGGCTCGTGAAAATAGATTTTTAACAAGAGCTCTGCTAAATTATAGATCCTAATCGCCAACATAAGGATTTTATGGTTTTGGTTTTCGAAAAAACGGTCAAATAGCCTCAGCTTTACGCGAACTCCTTCCCCAAGCCACTTTTTTAAGCAGTACAGAGGCAAATTTCCTAGATCCGGCTTCGATTTTAAAGGCACTCAATCATCACAATCCAAACGTGGTCATCAATGCCTCAGCCTATACCCAAGTCGATAAGGCGGAGTCTCTTGGGTATACAGTCCCTCGGGACAGAATATTAAAAAAACGATTTTACGCTTAGCTGAGGAGCGTGAAGAGCTAAATATTGTCGGCGACCAGTGGGGAGCCCCCACTAAGGCCGAAGATATCGCTCGAGAAACCAAAAAAATTATTGAGAACTACCAATGCAAAAAACCTTTAAAGTTCGGGCTCTATCATTGGAGATTTAGCGACTATACAACCTGGCGTCAATTCGCAGTGGAAATAGTCAAAGAGGCAAAAAAAAAGGGGGCGGGCACTTGAGAATTAAAAACATACATTCAATTCCCACCGAGGCCTACCCCACTCCAGCAAAAAGACCAAAAAACTCAAGATTGGGAACTATTCACTCAGAGCTTTCTTTTCAAACCCTTTAAGTCATCCATAATTTTCGTAAGAACGCCCTTTTCTTCTTTATCATGGTTGACATTATTTTTCAGCTGTTTGATCGAAGCCTGTAGGCTAGCATAGTCTTCCTTGTGCTGAACATATCCCATCTCTTGTGCAATTCTCAACTGCTCCTGAGCATCGTTAAGTAAAACATTAGCTTCTTTTTTGTTAATCTTTTCCTCAGAAGACTGGCGCTGGACTTCTTCTAGGAGTGCCTGAGCTTTTATAACTGGTAAGGGTATGGTTTGCTCTGTGATCACCACACTATTAAGTGCAGCAATCAACTCAGCTTTAGCTTCAGCAGCTTTATCTTCGCTGATCAGTTTTGCTGCGTTACGAATAGCCAAGGGGTAGACGGCCATTGGCAAGTTAGTCATTGAAATATTGATCTCACTTGAAAAGTCCCTTAAGGACTCACGCGCTAACTGGAACTCATTTTTATTCACCTCAGTTTTAATTTGCTTTGCCATTTTTTTAACATTGGCCTCGTCAGCTACAAAATCTAAGATTCGCACATCCGTTGACATGGGAATCAGATCCATATTGGGATGCTCACTAAGCAAAATATCTATTTTCCCGAGGGCTTTTTCAAGTTCTGCACTAGCTTTGGTTGTATCTTTCTCATCCAAGTATTTAACTGCCATACGGGTCTGCTCCCATACACCGAGGGCTTCTGCAATGGGCTTAAAGTTGCTTTCTGCTTCTGCTCTTTCTTTTGCAATCCGCTCTTGTTGAAGTTGGTCGGAATGACTTTTCTTAACGCCGCCTTCCATCTCTGGCTTCATAGCCTTTGCCGGGTTGCTGGAAGAGCCAACGGCCTTTGCATAACTCGAATTAAAAATAAACATACACGTAACTGCGATCATAGTTGCGAACATTGGTGCTCTTATATTACAGGGTTTCATAATTCCTCCTAGTTGGTGTTTCATATGCTAAAATAGCCAAGCAAATAAGTGGCATCCTATGATATGAAGAAATTATGACGACTTAGACGCAAAATATTGGAATGCCAGGCCTCCGACTAAGCGCAACATTCTAGACACGCCCTTGCCTTTTAGGCCCTCTCACTCAAGGATAGTCCATGGTGAAAAAGTCCTCGCAAAAACCTGAAAATGCCTTCTTAAATATTATATTTAATATCTTAATTCCGATCTTGATTCTCAATAAAGGCAGCAAGTCTCTGGGCTCTTTTTGGGCACTTATCATAGCCTTGGCCTTTCCTCTGTCCTATGGAATTTATGATCATATCAAGCGCAAAAAAACCAACGCGATTTCTGTTTTGGGGCTTCTCAATGTTGGAATTACTGGGACCTTGGCGCTTTTCAAACTTCATGGAATTTGGTTTGCAATCAAAGAAGCAGCTTTCCCATTGCTCGTTGGCAGCTTTGTGTTCGGATCAGCTTTTTCAAAAAATCCATTCATTTCGACCCTGTTTCTAAATCCACAACTAATTGATGTTGAAAGACTTAAGGGTCAATTATTTGAAAGGAAAACTGAAACAGATTTCCATAAACTACTCAAAAGATCAACTTTATGGATTTCCTTATCCTTCGTATTCAGTGCAATTTGTAATTTTCTTTTGGCGATTCGAATTTTTGAGCCTATCAATGAAGCTCTGGATTCCGAGGCTCAGTCTTTGATTCTAAATGAACAAATCGCTCGCATGACCACTTGGTCAATGGCAGTGATAGTGCTTCCCTCCATCATATTTTTAGTAGTGATTTTTTTATATTTAACCAAGGGAATGCAAAAGTTGAGTGGCTTAACCGAAGATGAACTCCTCGTTCAGAAGTAAGTCTTTAGAATGAACTTCCATCCATGGGCATTGGTGGAGGAGGCGGTGGAAAGTAGCCCCCATCAAAGTCAGATCCTGGCTCCCCTGGGAACGGAATTGGTGGTGGCGGAGGAAAACCTTCAGGCGGCGGCTCAAAGGATTCAGGCGGCGGAAATGGTGGTGGCACATAGCCATCACTGAAGTCATCAAAGGTCGGCGGCGGAGGAAAGTTTGGCAATGGACTGTTGCCATCATGAATACTTCCTGAATTGCTACTTGGAGTACTGATTCCAGGCTTGTTACCATAAAGATTTCTTTTAGCAATATCAAAACGCGGTCTTTCCCTATCAAGGCCGTACTCCTTTAAAGCCCACTCATCACGTTTTTCTTGTTCCTTGGTATTTTTCGGTTCTAATTCTTTTTGTTCTTTTGCATAGGCCTTTCGACTTCTTTTGTGCTCTTCATATTCTTTATACTTTTCTTCAAGATCAGCTCTGTAATCAGGGCTATTCACACTGGGAGCTTCTTGTACTTTTCGCTGCTTATCGGCTTGGCGATCTTTTTTGCGCTGCTCTTCCCAATCGGCCTGATCTTCCAGATAATCCTTTAGGCCGGCTTCGCGCTCCTGATCAAATTCTTTATCTGCCTTTTGTTGCAGGAGAAAACCCCTATATCTCGCTTCCTCGCTTTGCGCCAAAGAGTGAGCGCTCACTAAAACACCAATAAGAAAAACCCCAAGAGTTCTTAGAAACATAGAGATAGCATACCCTGCTTTTAACTTTTGGAATAAACAAAGTAAAATCCCGAAAAATATACTCGACCTTCATCTGAACAGGCTCTATTATGAACGCCGATCTCGTTGCCCACAGGAGTCTGTTAAATGGAAGTCTTACAACAATTTGGACTATTTACTGCGCAAACGATAGTTATCGTTCTGGCTATAGCTTCCATTCTGATTTTAATTGCCCTACTTGCCGCCAAGGCCCAAGGCAAGCCTGAGCTAGAAATCGAGCACCTAGACAAAAAATACAAGCATTTTGCGAAAATTCTTAAAAATGCAACTCTAAACAAAGACGAGCGAAAAGAAGAAAAGAAAAAAGAAAAAAAGAACCTCAAAGTCAAAAGCAAGGAACATATCCGCAAAGTTTTTGTCATAGACTTTGATGGCGACATTAAAGCATCAGCTGTTGAACACTTACGTCAGGAGGTTACTGCCGTCATTAATGTCGCTAATCCTCAAGATGAAGTGGTGATCCGCCTTGAAAGCCCCGGTGGGGTTGTTCATGGTTATGGGTTGGCAGCTTCTCAATTACTTCGCCTCCGCGAAAAAAAAATTCCATTAACAATTTGTGTGGATAAGGTAGCTGCGAGCGGTGGTTACCTAATGTCTTGTACAGCAAACAAAATCCTCTGTGCCCCCTTTGCCATCATTGGTTCTATTGGAGTCGTGGCTCAGGTGCCAAACCTTCATCGTGTTCTAAAAAAACATGATGTGGATTATAAAGAATATACAGCTGGCGAATTCAAGCGTACGGTCAGTTTGCTTGGTGAAATCACTGAAAAAGGTGAAGAAAAGTTTAAAGAACAACTTGAAGCTACTCATCGCTTATTCAAAGGATTTGTTCAGAAAAATCGTCCAAACCTTGATCTCACCAAGGTAGCCACTGGCGAGTACTGGTACGGCCAAGATGCTCTTGATTTGGGCTTAGTAGATGAGATTCGTACTAGTGATGATTATTTATTGAACCAATCTGACACTAATCATATCATTAAGGTCAGCTTCGCTAAAAAACAAAAACTTAGTGATAAGATCTCTGGAATTCTGGGACAAGCGGCTCACTCTGTGCTTCTGAAAGTCTATGAGAATCTTGAGAGAAAAACCTTCCTGTAGCGCCGCACTAAAGTCTTTACTTTACTTTACATTGCAGCGCGCACTGAGATATTCATTCTTAACTGCCTCGTCAACTCGTTTTCTAAATCGGCTTAATATGGTAGGAACTTGAAGGAGATTGCTTTGTCAGAAGTTGTTTTGTCTGTGCGGGATTTAGAAACCACTTTTAAATCAAAGTTTGGTCCAATTCATGCTGTGAATAAAATTTCTTATGATATTCACAAAGGGCAAACCCTCGGCATTGTTGGTGAATCCGGCTGTGGTAAATCTGTAACCTCATTTTCAATTATGCGCTTGATTGAGCCTCCAGGAAAAGTCTCTGGTGGAGAAGTGTTCCTAAATGGTCGCGATCTTTTAAGTCTTTCAGAAAAAGAGATGGAAGATGTTCGTGGTGCTGAGATGGCCATCATCTTCCAAGAACCAATGACTGCTTTGAATCCCGTTTTAACCATTGGCTATCAAATGGACGAACAAATTAAACGTCACATGAAGCTTTCTCCAAAGGATGCCAAAGACCGAGCAATCGAAATGCTGAATCTCGTAGGAATCCCCTCTCCGGCAAATCGCTACGGAACTTATCCACACCAGCTTTCCGGCGGCATGAGGCAAAGAGCCATGATCGCCATGGCTCTTTCATGCAATCCAAAATTTTTGATTGCCGATGAGCCAACGACAGCTTTGGATGTTACAATTCAAGCCCAGATCTTGGAACTTTTCCAAGACATTCAAGAAAAACTTCATATGACCGTGCAATTCATCACCCATGATTTAGGAGTGATTTCTGAAATTTCAGATCGAGTTCTAGTTATGTATGGTGGGCAGGCCTGCGAAAAGTCCGCAACCTCAGAAATTTTCTTAAATCCTCATCATCCCTATACCGCAGCTCTAATTGAGTCTCGCCCCCGACTCGATCATCGAGTGAATCGCTTGAAAACAATTGAGGGGAGCGTTCCTGCCCCCATGGACCTGCCCCCTGGATGTCCTTTCCAAAATCGTTGCCCTCGTGCAAAAGCTGAGTGCTTGACACAAAAACCTCCAATGACCAAAATCGGACCAGACCATGAAGTGGCCTGCTTCAATCCTCTTTAAGGAGAATCGCCTTGCAAGAAGTTCTTCTCGAAGCACGTAACATTAAAAAATACTTCCCAATTAAAAAGGGATTGCTTATGCGTGAGGTGGGCCAAGTCAAAGCTGTTGATGATGTCTCATTGATCGTCAAACGCGGAGAGACCCTTGGCTTAGTGGGCGAGAGTGGTTGTGGAAAGTCCACTTTGGGTCGCACATTGATCCGTCTTTACGAACCCACGAGCGGCGCTCTTAACTTTGGTGGCAAGGATTTCTTAAAACTTTCTGGCCAAGAACTCCGCCAAAAACGCAAGAATATCCAAATGATTTTCCAAGATCCATATGCTGCCCTTGATCCACGCATGACAATTGGGCAAATCATCAGTCAACCCTTCCAAATTCATAGCACGCTAGGCACAAAAGAAACTGAAATGAGAGTTAAAGAGCTTCTCGAGCTTGTAGGCCTTAAATCTTCTCAAATCAATCGCTACCCGCACGAGTTCTCTGGCGGCCAACGCCAGCGTATTTGCATTGCTCGCGCAATTGCCCTAGAACCGGAGCTAATTATTTGTGACGAGCCCGTAAGCGCTCTGGACGTTTCAATTCAAGCGCAAATATTAAATCTTCTCAAGGATCTACAAGTTCGTTTAAATCTAACTTATATTTTTATTTCTCACGATCTCTCCGTGGTAGAACACGTCTGCGACCGCGTGGCAGTCATGTATTTGGGGAAAATTGTTGAGGTTGCCACCCGTAATGAGCTTTTCGCCAAGCCTCTTCATCCTTATACTCAAGCTCTTTTAGGGGCAATCCCTCAAGTTGGTGAGGGCAAGAAACAAATGAGGAAGTCTCTGAGTGGCGATGTTCCAAGTCCAATCAACCCACCATCCGGCTGCCACTTTCACCCTCGCTGCGTCTATAAGATGGATATCTGCTCAAAGGAGCGCCCCCTTCTCAAGGGAACTAGCCACCAGACCTCATGCTGGTTGGTTGAACAAAATAAAAGCTTAGATGAACGCTAAAAAAGGAGTCCCTATGAAAGCAATTTTCGCTCTGACTATGCTTGCAGCACTTGGCTGTGCGACCCCGGCACAGTCTGCGCCAAGTAATACGGAACTCAAAATCGGCATAAGCCAAGAGTTCGAAAACTTCAACCCACTTATTAAAACTATGTCGGCGACATCTTATATGTTCAGTCTTGTTGGCCGAACCTTAGTCAGCCTTGATGCTAACGGCAAATGGTATCCACAACTCGCAAAGTCCATTCCATCTTTGGCCAATGGCAGTGCTAAAATTATCGACGTCGATGGGAAAAAGAAAATCGTGGCAACTTGGGAAATCATCGACGCTGCGAAATGGGGTGATGGAAATCCTGTTATATGCGAAGATTTTGCTTTTGCCTTGAAAGTTGCCAGGGCACCAACCGTCTCTGTTGGCGAAAAAGAAACTTATACTTTAGTTGAAAAAATCGAAGCGGATCCTAAAAATCCAAAAAAATGCACTTTCACATATGAAAAAGCTCGTTGGGATTTCTATCAATTGGGTCAATTCACCCCACTCCCAAAACACATTGAAGAAGCTGTGTTCAATAAATATGGAAAAGAAAAAGAAGGCTACGAAAAAAATTCGAACTATTCTAGAAACCCAAGTCTGAAGGGTCTTTACAATGGACCCTACGTGATCTCAGAAGTTAAGTTAGGGGACCATGTCACCTTCACGCCAAATACGTACTTCTATGGGCCTCCAACTAAAATCCAAAAGATCATCTTCAAATTAATTCCAAATACAGGTACTTTGGAGGCGAATCTTCGCTCCGGAACCATCGATATGATTTCCCCTCTAGGTCTTTCTTTTGACGAGGCCGTGGCTTTTGACAAAAAAGTAAAAGCTGAAAAATTGCCGTACGAGGTGACCTTCACACCATCTGTCACTTATGAGCACATCGACTTAAACCTCGACAATCCTATACTTAAAGATGTGAGAGTACGTAAGGCACTTGTTTATGGTTTGAATCGTCAAGAACTTGTAAAAGCCCTTTTCGATGGAAAACAAGAAGTGGCTGTCCATAATATTTCACCAAAAGACTCTTGGTTCACCAAAGATCCGAAGGAGATTGTTCTTTATCCATACTCAAAACGCGAAGCGGGAAAGCTACTCGACGAAGCTGGCTGGAAAATGGGCACTGATGGGTATCGTACAAAAAAAGGCAAGAGATTGTCTTTAGTGTTTATGACCACTGCAGGAAATAAAGTTCGCGAGCTTGTGCAGGTATACATGCAAAATCAATACAAACAGTTGGGTATAGAAATTATAACTAAAAATGAACCGGCTCGCGTCTTCTTCGGAGAAACCACAAGAAAACGTAAGTTTGGTGCCATGGCGATGTTTGCCTGGGTTTCAAATCCAGAAAACAGTCCAAAATCAGTTCTGCATACGGCTTCAATTCCAACCGAGAAAAATGGCTGGTCCGGACAAAATTTTATGGACTGGTCTAACAAAAAAGCTGATTTATTAATGGATAATCTGGAGCTTGAATTTAACCCTGTGAAACGTACGCAACTGGTCCATCAAATCTTAAAGCTTTACACAGATGAAGTTCCAGCACTTCCATTGTACTACCGTTCAGATACCACTGTGATTCCTAAGAATTTAAAAAATTACAAAGTCACTGGCCATCAGTTTTCTGAGACCAATGAAGTAGAAAAATGGGACCTCAACGGTACCATTCTGAACTGAGCATGATCAGGAGGCTTCAGTGACCACATATATTCTTCGGCGTCTAATTCAAACCTGCATAGTGATAGTGATCTTATCCTATGTGTGTTTTTACTTAATGACTTTGATGCCAGGTGACCCTGTGGACCTGATGGTCTCCTCCAACCCTAAAATCACAGCTGAGGACGTTGTCCGTTTAAGAAAGCTCTATGGCCTTGATCAACCTTCCTATGTCCGCTATGGACATTGGGTTTCTGATCTTGCTAAAGGAGAACTCGGCTATAGCCGCACCTATCGCGTTCCTGTGGCGGTTCTTTTGGGGCCACGCCTAACTAATACTTTTATTCTGTCCATGACCGCCCTTGTGTTTTCCCTTCTAATTGCGATTCCGGTGGGTATAGTCTCGGCTCTGCGCCCGGGAAGTGCAATTGACTATTTTTTTAATTTTTTCGCTTTTGCAGGAATTTCTATCCCTTCTTTCTGGCTTGGGATCGTATGTATTATTATTTTTGCCGTATGGATTCCACTCTTTCCGGCAGGGGGGACTCAAACCATTGGCGGACCTGAATTGGGCTTCTGGGCTGATATTGCTGACCGCTCAAAATACCTCGTGCTTCCCGTCTTATCCTTGAGTCTACAACAGATTGGACGCTTTTCGCGCTTCACTCGATCCTCAATGTTAGAAGCACTTCGCAATGACTTTATTCGTACAGCAAAAGCCAAAGGGCTTTCGAGGCAAGTAATTATCTGGAAGCATGCTTTTAGAAATGCATTGATTCCTTTGATTACGATCTTGGCACTAAGTATCTCTTCTATTTTTTCTGGCGCTATTATTACTGAAACAGTTTTTGCCTACCAAGGCGTGGGCAAGCTGACCTATGATTCTATTATCGGCAATGACTTTAACGTCGCCATGGTGAGCTTCATTATTTCCGTGGCTATGGTTCTGCTAATGAATTTATTAGCCGATTTACTTTACGGCGTGGCTGACCCGCGTATTAACTTTACATAAATAGGTTGTTGGAGCAAATGTGGAAATGACAGAAAACCTTACAGCCACTCCCATCTCGGATGCTAATCGCAAAAAACTCGAGCAAGCCCTCCCCATGTGGAGGATTGTTCTAACTCAATTTTTAGAACATAAAATGGCACTTGTTGGTGCTATAATTATTGCTCTGTTTATGATCGTAGCCTTTTCGGCGCCCCTTATTAGGGTCCTCACGGGCATTGATCCCGAAGCACAGAATGTATTCAATCGTTATCAAGCTCCATTTACTAGTGCTATTGCTGGACAGGACATACGTGAAACTGCCATTGAAAAATTCCGCACAGATCATCCGCAGCTTTCTGAAAGTCTTGAAAAAGATTTAATTGCTAAATCCTTAGTGTCAACCACAACTCCAGCAGATGCTCTTTTTGAACTCACCACAAAAGAAGTTCCTGAGGCCTTTAAAATTCTAGATCAAGTGGGAACTAGCGGGGCCAAAGAGCTTCAAGAAACTTTCAAAAACTTTTCAACCTATCACCTATTTGGAACTGATGAACTCGGTCGTGATGTTTTCATCCGTCTGATTTATGGCACTCGCATTTCTATGAGCGTTGGCATTCTCGTTGCCCTGGTTTCGGCCCTCGTGGGCCTTTTGGTAGGCAGCCTTGCTGGCTTCTATGGTGGAGCGATCGACACTGTTTTGATGCGAGTAACAGATGCACTTTTGTCTTTGCCACTTTTGCCTGTGATGATTGTTATTGCTGCTGTTGATATGCAAAAACTGCCTTTCTTGAAGTCGCTTGTGAGTCCACAAAACGAGAGCATTCTTAAGATGATCCTCATCCTTTGCTTGTTCTCTTGGATGACGGTGGCTCGTCTGGTGCGCGGAAGTATTTTAACTTTGCGTGAACGTGAATTTATTTTGGCAGCAAAAACTTTAGGCGCCACCGACTTCACTATTATTATCAAACATATGTTTCCCAATGTCGTCGCGCCCATGCTTGTTTCTATTACACTTGGAGTTGGTGAATCTATTTTGTTTGAAGCCGCCCTCAGCTTCTTAGGACTCGGCATTCAACCCCCCACTCCAAGTTGGGGAAATATGCTTTTCAACGCTCAAGAGTTAATTTATCAGGCCCCTTTCCTGGCAATCCTGCCCGGGATTATGATTCTTCTCACAGTGATTAGTTTCAATTACCTAGGCGATGGCCTTCAAGATGCCATGGACCCAAAAGCCATTCGCCGCTAATTGCTGTGCATCTCTGTAAAAAAGAAAGGTCACCCTGGGCCCTTTCGATTTTAAGGGCATCTGGACCTTTCATTTATAGGCATATCTTTTGTAAGTCTTTTGATAAGACAAGAGGTGCTTATGAATGCTTTATTAAACAATATTTCATTTTTTATACTTACTTTTGGCGCTATAACAGCCCATGCTCAACTCTCATCTTTGGAACTTACCTGCCGAGCAAAAGCTAAAGAAATTGCAACACACACCTACTCTGGTTGTGTTACAGAAGCAAGAAACACACAAGTTGATCAAATCCGTAAAGATTATCAAAAACAATTAACGGATCTTAAAGCTAAGTACGATCGAGAGCTTAAGAAGGTCAGCGGCAAAGGTTTCACTAAAGCGACCACTATAAAGCAAACTCATAATATAACTTCCGCATCTACGGGATCTACACCAAGAGCCACTAAGGGCATCGCCAAAACCCTTCCTACCCGCAGAGAGGTAAAAAACACCGCTCCTGCAGCGCAGTCTTCGACTCAAAGTGTTCAAGAAGACAAAATCATGATTAGTCCTGACTCAAGCACTCCAGATGTTGAGAGTGAAGCGACTCAAAATAAAACAACGGGTGAGCTTAAAATCGAATTAGTTCCAGTTCCAGGTTCAAGCTCTTCTGACAAGTCTGCAGTGACCTCTGATGACCAGACTTACTAAGGCCCATTATAAGACCTATTAATTCGTGACAAAAACCTTCCTATATCATATATAATAAGCTTAGATCCTTACGGGAGGTCATTATGGGTGAGTTTAGCCTTACACATCTTCTTTTACTGGCTGTGGTTTTTTTAATTTTCTTTGGCCCTAGCCGCTTACCTCAATTGGGGCAATCTCTCGGTAAAGCAATTCGTGGTTTTAAAACAGGTTTGAGCGAAATTGATGTGGACGTGAAAGATGTTCATGATACCCCACCAAAGACCGCTGAGCAGATCAATCAAAATCAAACTCAGTCCATGAACTCTCAAAAAGTTGAAACCCCAGAAACTCAAAAGAAAACTTAATATAAACATATAATTATATTAAATTTATTTATGCTTCTGGACCTTATCCACTATATTTTTTCTGAAAAAAGCCGATAGATAATAGATAGGTAATGTTAGCGAGGCTTTTTCAATGAAAAAAATTTTGTTGGTTGAGGACGATGACTTTTTCCGTACAGCATTAAAAGATATTTTATCTAAAAAATACAAAGTTGTGGAAGCTCAGAACGGAAAGATCGCTCGGGACATTTTTTCAACCCTTGATGATGTTGATCTTATTATCTCAGATATACAAATGCCACATCTTACCGGTCTTGATTTATTGGAGTGGGTTAAAAAAAATAAGCCGGTGCCATTTATCCTTATGACCGGATTCTCACATATTCTTGAAACCCAAAGCGCTCACGAAATGGGTGCAGACGAATTTCTACCAAAACCCTTCAAGGAACAAGAGCTGATCGAAAAAATCACTAAGGTCTTAGGTGAAGAAAAAAAAGAAGACAAGCTCCCTACAGCAGATCTTGATAAAGAATTCTGTAAAATCCCAATTGAGGACTTTATTGCCGAAAAGGAAATGGACTACGGAGTTTATATTCGCATATCCAAATCCAAATATATTAAAATTGCTCATAATGGTGGAAAACTCTCTGAAGACAAAGTTCAAGCGTTCCGCGCAAGGTCCGTCACTCATCTTTATATACGTCAAGAGGATTTTGCAAAGCTGGTGGGATTTACTCTTTTGGTTTCCAAAGCAGTTTCCAATAGTAGCCAGATCGACAAAGAGAAAAAAATGCGCTTCATGCAATACACTGGCGAAATGATCATGCAACAAGCCTATGTTGCTGGAACAGATGAAGTTATTTTCCGTAACGCCAAGGATTTTCTTACAACCAGCCTTAATATCCTCACTGAAGATGATGAAACCTTCGCTTTGCTAGGACTTCTTAGCAATCACACAGATTTCCTGTATGCCCATAGCCTGGGTGTTTCTATGTTTTCAGTGATGATTGCAAAACAACTGGGATGGCAATCGCCACAAACATTATTCAAACTTTCTTTTGCTGGTCTTTTTCATGATATTGGAAAAAAAGAAGTCCCCCCTGATATTTTAGCGAAGTCGCGGGCAACTCTCACTCAACAAGAACGCGCACTCTTTGAAAGCCATACAACCAGAGGAATGGAAATCCTCCAGTCTCTGAAAACTGCCCCCACAGAGGTCATTCAAGTTGCCTATGAACACCATGAGGACATCCTCGGCCAGGGTTTCCCCCAAGGGATCAGTAAAACAAAAACTCATCCATTTAGCCTAATTGTTTCAGTTGCCAACACCTTTTGCGAATATACAATTCGCAGTCCGCAGGTTCCGGCTCCTCGTACGGCAGCTGCTGCCATTCAAGCGATGCAAACTTTTAAGCTGGCCTCCTTAGATCATCAGGCATTTGAGGCCCTCTTAAAGGTTGTAAAAAACAGCAAAGACATTGTTTGAGATCAATTGTACATGTTTTTTATAAAATTCTTAACTTGAGATAGTTCTTGCTTTAACTCATCAAAAAATAAACAAAATGCAACAAAACCATCATGGCACACCCAGTACAGACCGAAAAGAAAGAGTGCCTAGGTTACTTAGGTCTGACAAGGAGTTGTTGAGATGAAAAAATTTTTTACTAATGAAACCATGGAGTCTGAGGTCGAACTTGGTGAACGTGTTGTTTCTGGTCTGAATACCGTCCTTCACTGTCACCACTACAATTCAAGGCTGCAAAAAACGCTTGAATCCTCTGAATTAATTCAAGGTCGCGATATTATCCGTAAGGCTGCTGCGCGGACTTTCGAAAAACAAGTGCGCCACAGTCTACACAAGTTCAAAGCCAAAGATACCAATGACAAATTGTTGATTGCCTCTGAACTTTATAGCTATTTGGGCTTTGGCATACTTAATTTCGAACAAGTATTTGAAAATAAAATAACCTCCAGCTGCTCGCATTTTGTTGAAGGCTGGAAGAGTGGCTACAAACAAGAAAACAGAAAAGTTTGCACATTCGTAGAAGGCTTTCTTGAAGGCGCACTTTTTGCCGTTGAGGGCAAGCATTATAAGGTGCGTGAATCCGCTTGTATGAATGAGGGTTCCGAGTGCTGTATTTTTGAATTACAACCAGATGAACCATCTGATCTATTTGCATTCGATTACATTCGCAATTCCATCGCACCAAAAAACAAGGGAGATCTTCAGGCAGTAAAAGAATCAACGATTTCCACCACCGTGGATCTTTATGCCATTCAAAAAGCTGTTATCGAAATGCCTCTTTTTGGAAATAACTATGGCATTATCCCTGCATTTAATGTTTATCTAGCTCACATGCCCAGGGATTTTTACAATTTGGTTTGTCTAGAGTATATGGACCAAATGCGGGCGATTGGCATGGCTGAAATCGCCCATGACTTTCTAGAAGAAGATGCCGAGACCTGTTCTCTAAATACTTTCGCTGGTATCATGCAATCTGAGGAGTGGGCCGCATTGATCGAACCCATGATCAAGCGAACCGAAGACAATCTTTATGCATTAATTGCTGTCTCCAATGCCTTGGGCTGGGGAATCACTCATATCGCTAGCCACGTTCCCTACGAAAGCCTTGAACTCCGTACTGCCAATGGTTATGAATCGATTGGTACCCTAGAAATCAAAGGCCCTGGCGAAGGCACGGACTGCCCGATGCTTTCAGGTGTGGCGGCAGGGCTGATGTCCCTAGTTTATGGCAATGGTGATTTCAACTGTCGCAAAGGGGCATATAAAACGGCAGAAACACTATGCATTTCAAAAGAAGATCCTTTTTGTGCATTTACAACTCAAATCGCCAGCGTCAAACAGGTTAAAAAAGGTGCTTAAGGAAAACAGCATGAGTCAAACGACGCGTGTAAAGATTAGAACCTGTATTCGTGAAAACACTTTTCGTTATCAAATTGATCCGAAAACTTTCCCTCTGATATGGAAGTGCCTAGAGTCTCGCTTTGGCTTGTCCATCGTTTTTGGAGTTCCCAACCTTATGCAAATTGAAACGAAAACTTTTCTCCTGCGAAGCTGCATAAGCAATGCCACGATTACTTTGATCAAAAAGCCATTTTGTGATGAGATTTTTTTAACAGAATTCCACAATATCATTCATTTTGAGGTTTCGACATGAGTAACAACACTTTTTTAATGGATCAACAAATGAGGCTTCAGGGAGATCCAAACCTCTTTTTTTCACGGCTTGGCATTACCGACGAAAAATTAAATACAATTAGATCGTTAATTGACATACAAAAGCAAACTACCAAAAATCAATTCTATCGCTGGGTACTCTCAGGCTGCATTGATTATCTACAAATTGAAATTCAGCACCCACAACTTCAGGATTCGATACAATGCATTTTTTCGCCATTTGGCGAGTTGGTCAAAATTAATTTCGACTTTAAACAAGAAGAAAAAAAGATTTATACAGAAATAAAATTCGATTTCTGGGACACCTTCAAAAAGTGCTTTTCCGAGGGCGTGTTTTTCACAAACAAAGACGGCTATATTATCGAAATCTCAGACCGCACCACGCAGGTTTTTCCAATTTACAATAACCATGACGTTTTGCTGAATCGCGATGCCATTGTCGGGACTAAATTTGAAGACTATCTTGATGACGCCAGCAAAGAGAAAACAATTCATTTCATCAAAACTAGTCAAGCAAACTCGCTGGCTCGATTTGAAATACATATTGAGCGTAAAAATCGCTTTCTTGAGATTAAAGGATACACTTTATATGAGGGTAGTTTCCCCAACGGCTTCATGTTTCTTATTTTTGATGTTAGTAAAAATATCAAACTCGAGAAGCAACTGCAAGAAGCCCAGGAAGCTATTTCAAAAAAATCGCACCTGATTGTCTTAGGTGAGCTAGCAGGAAAAATTGCTCATGAAATCAATTCACCGCTGGGTGCGATTCTTTTAACCGCCGACAGCGCCGAAAGCAACATTGAAAACCTAACCAGAACCGAATGTAAAAAGCACTTTGCGATGATTGGTAAAACTTCGGTAATAATAGGCGAAATCATCAAGAATCTTCTGACTTTTGCACGCAAAGACGAAACGGTCACCTTCTCTCAGATCACTTTGAAAGAAATCTTTGATGATGTTTTTGCAATTACCAATATCGGTCTTAAAAATCAAAACATTCAACTCGAATATGTTTTTCCCGAAGATTTCACTCTGGATTGCCGAAAAATTCAGATGCAACAGGTTTTTTTAAATCTAATTTCTAATTCAATTACTGCGATCAAAAACCAAAATGAAAAATGGATAAAAATCATTGCCGCAGAAAATAAGGGTAAAATCGAAATCATCATGACTGATAGTGGCCAGGGAATACCTTCTGAAATTGCTGATAAAATTATGGTCGAATATTTTTCAACCAAGGAACTTGGCCAAGGGCTTGGCATTGGCTTAAGTATTTGCCGCAGCGTTATCACTGCCCATGGTGGCACATTAACACTGGACAGAGGTCATAAAAATACTTGTTTTAAAATTACTTTGCCGCAAAGTCGGTCTGCGAAGCTGGTTGCTTAGTTAATGCTATCAAACGCTCAGCAGGCGATCAGAAATAATGCTATGGACACCCCAGGCAAATAGCTCTTTGGCGCGAACCTGGTCATTCACGGTATAAACTGCAATTTTAAAACCTAGGTCGATAAACTTTCGAACACGTTCCTCCGTTGTCATTTTCTGATCCCAGTGTAAGAAATGAGCTCCGCAAAGAGGCAGCAAGGTCATCTGCTTTAGAAACCAATAATTCTTAGGATCCGCTTCTTCGCTTACAAGTAGTGCGCGGGCAACTTCTGGGATAATTTCCTTTGCACGAATCAAGCAAAATGGATTGAAGCTCGAAAAGATCACACGCTCTTCAGTTTTGTACTTTTTGATTAACTGAGATATTTTGATTTCAAGAGCCGGATCCACAGTTGAGTTACTCTTTAGTTCAATATTCAAATAGTTTGGAACTTCTTTAGACAGCAGAACTTCTTCGAGACTTGTCAAATTTTGGGCAAAAACCTTTGCTTGTTGAAAAGTCAGTTCATTCATATTCACAGGTGCCTTATGAAGACGTCCTAGATCTGCATCATGATAAAGTACGGGAACATAGTCACTGGTCAAGCGAACATCAAACTCTACCATCTCACTGCCACGTTTTTTTGCTGCAATGAGCGACTCCAAAGTATTTTCCATAATACCTTCGATCCAAAACCCACGGTGTGCTTGAAACCTCTTTTCAGCTAGTAACACTACTTTTTCTTCCTTATCGGGCTTATTAGGGTAAAGTTTGGCTCATCCCTTTTGCCGCTAAGAATCCATTTGTGGTTTATTTTTTCGGTTTGGGCGCGAATTTGCCCCCCGAGCTCGCCTTCAGCGTTCCACTCGCCATCTGAACTTAAGCGCCCGCCCTTTTCAAGTTGCGAAGAAAAATTTCTCCACCTTAAGACCTTAAAACTTTTTGCAAGAAACTGCGCATTGATATTTTTCATCTGCAAGCGATTCTCTATCATCCATTCGGGCTCAATCAAGCTCTTTAAAATTTGAAAGGCTGGAGATCCCACCGTGATGGCCATTTTTTGTATCTTTGCTTGAGACTGAATTTCTCCGCCGACAAAATCCACATTAAAACTTGCGTTTTCAGTACTCACACCTTCAACGTCCAAAGATTCCGAATTCAGAACCCCTTTGACATAATCGGTCTGGCCATCATGAAATCTCATTGTCATATCACCGCTCAGCGCACCCATTTTCCCACCGGCGGTCATCAAACGTATCACATTCGGGGACAAACGTATTTCATGCGCCTTTGTTTTGATTTCTAAAAATTTAAAATCTCTATCCGCATTGACTCGAACCTGACCGTCAAACACACCTCGATCAGGAATAAATTGAGTGGCTTGAACTTGCCAACGATTTTTATTCAGGGATATATTCGTGGCAATTTCTTTTAAAACCTGCGCTTCTCTTTGACCTTTATTTGAAAATATAAGCTCAAGCCCCTTGTGGACACCACTGAGTTCAATATGATCTTGATCAATCACTTCCGCAGTACCCTCGAAAGTTCCTAGTTGACCCAACATTGCTGCAGGGTGGGGACGATTCAGTAAAGTAAAAAATTTTCCAGCGCTGAGGCGGCGTATATCTACCGTGAATGGAATATACTTAATGGGATCAAAAGAAACAATATGAGCCTCGGTAATTTTTAGGTCACCAAGATCTCCTTCGAGACGTAAATCTTTAACTTGCATGTTTGCGGTCTTTAAATTCGACTTGGTAACTGAAGACTGGGCATTGAGAGAGACCCATACTTGGCGGCCATTTAAGTCTTCTTTGAGCCATTTAAATTTTTTGAGAATTTGAAATACCTGACTTAAGGGGATGTGCTTGAGATCAAGTTCCGATGAAAGCTCTTCCTCTTTCATTTCATATTTCATCTTAAGATGATAACTGCCTTCCCGCCAGTTACCTGAAATTCGAGTTTGTAATGTCGCCTGCGGAAAGGCACTGTATTCGCCCCAAACCGTGGCATGGGATAGATAATCCCCCACTTGATCATCTTTCATAAGGTGGGTTCTCGCTGTCATTTCAACAACTCGAGGCGAATTAGATTTCAACCGAATAGCAAAAGAGTTTAAATCCACTGGTTCTGCCAAATTGGGTGCAAAAACTTTCAATTGATCAATTAAAATAGCGCGCACCTCAGAAGTCGCCTGTGATCCCTTGACGGGGCCAGCCCCCTCTTTAAGGGTTACGAATTGCTTAATCTTTGTTGCTTCGACTTTTTGTTGAGAAGCAGAACTGGTCTCGCAGTTTTTATAGGCACTTCGAAGATCAACACGAACCTGACCAGCCTCAATCTGAGTGATAGGATTTTCCCCTTGAATCATAGCCCAAAAAGAAAGCGGCAAACGAATTTCATCTGCCGTTAGTTCTGGCTTCATCCAGCACTCATTGTTTGACTCCATTTTTATTTTAGTAATCACAACTGCAAAACGCGGAAGAAGTCCGTGAGAAAGACTGATCTGAGCACTATCAAACTCCACTAGCATGTCTTTGTGCATGCGTGAAGCCGCTCCCTCGATCAAGGTTTTGACCTTATTTGGCGAAATCAAGCCTCGCAAAATTAAACCGAGAACCACAGCAACAAGAAGGCCACTGAAAAACACAATACGGCCTGGTTGCTCAGCAATTAGATTTTTATCACCATTAGAATAACGTGCTACGCGCGGCCCAATCATTGCTCTATTTTGACGAAGCATTTTGGGGGCGACAATGACTATTTATACTCAAAAGCAATGATTTCGTAGTCTTTGTCACCTTTTGGGCTTTGTACCACAACTGAGTCACCATTCTTTTTACCAATCAAAGCACGGGCAAGTGGGGACAAAATTGAAATCATGCCTTTTTTGACATCGGCCTCATCTACGCCCACGATTTGGTAAGTAGATTTTTCTTCAGTTTCCAGGTCTACAACAGTAACGAAGGCACCAAAAACCACACGATCTGATTTGATTTCAGAAGTATTAATGATTTCAGCACCGGCAATTTTGCCTTGAATTTCGCCAATTCGCCCTTCAATCATGCCCTGACGCTCTTTTGCAGCATCATACTCCGCATTTTCACTGATATCACCATGGGCACGAGCCTCTTCAATAGCGCGAATGACTTCAGGACGGTCCTCAAGCATCAACTTTTTTAGCTCAGCATCAAGCAATGCCTTACCACGAACTGTCATTGGAAGTGTATCCGCCATGAGGCCAACTCCTTTAAAAATGAGAGTCAGGATTCTACTCATATTGGGACTAAACAGCAAGAAGTTATTGCTGCGCAGCAGGTTAAGTTTGTCCAGTTTGGGGCTAGACGGGGTACCCAGGACTCCTAAATCACATTAAAATAAAGCCTGTTAAGGGTCGGTGAATTTTGACAACAGTAACAGAACTTATTAAAGGATCACAGCGTATAGTTCTTTCCACCCATAGGCAGTGTGATGGGGACGGACTTGGCGCTGAGTTGGCCATTTACTATGCCCTTAAAAAAGCAAAAAAAGAAGTCCGTATTGTCAACGTCGACAACACCCCCCGCAAATACCGCTTCCTAGGAGCAGACAAAGTAATATCTCTTTTTCAGAATAATCCAGTGATGGACTTGAGTGCGGATCTTTGCATTATCTTTGACACCAATGACGAGCGTCTGCTGGAACCCCTTTTTTCAGGGCTTAAAAAAAATATTTCAAAGATCGTCTTTATTGACCACCATCCCCTTCTGAAAAATGGGCCTCAACCTGGAGTGGATTCACATATTGACGCAACTGCGGCCTCCACCGGCGAGCTCGCCTACAATATAATCAAAGAGCTCGGTATCGAACTTGATGCCGATATTGCTAGAGCACTTTACACTAGCATCACCTTTGACACTCAACTCTTTCGCTATATTCGCAGCTCACCAAAATCTCATTTGATTGCAGCTGAACTGTTACTTTATGACATCAACCCTCAAGAAGTACATCGTGCCCTCTTCGGAAATCAAACAGTGCAAAAAATGGCTTTCTTGTCAAAAGCCCTTGGTGAGATTGAATATTTTTGTCATGGACGCATTGCAATTCTCTGTCTTCGGGATAGTGATTTGTTAGCCCACAATCTTGAGCCCGACGAAGCCCGCGACATCATAGATATGGTGATGAATATTGAAAGCCTCGAGGCTTCGGTCGTTTTTAGGGAAGATGCTAAAAACGAGTTTAAGCTGAGTCTTCGCAGCAAAGGAAAACTCGAGGTACTGTCTATTGCCGAAAGCTTCGGCGGAGGTGGTCACACGCACGCAGCAGGTGCCTTTATTAAGGGAATATATGTGGACTTAAAGGAAAAAGTCGTTAAGGATTTGTCGAAGAAAATTTCGCAAATTGGCTTATAACTGAAAGACTATGCAAAAAAAAAACCGTGCTGAGATCATCTGTCGCTGCAACAACATCTCCCGGGATGTTATCGAAGACGCAATCAAAAATGGCGGCTGCGATACTCTTAATAAAATTTTCGATGAAACCACGGCAGGAGTTGGGCCCTGCGGAGGTTCTTGCCGAAGAAAGCTAAAACCATTACTTGATCATTTTCTACAAACAGGAACTTTCCCGGAGGTGATCATTGAAGACCTTACAGGAAAACCACCGACTAAAAAATAGAAAACCGCTAAGCGCTCTTCTTATCAGCGACAGTGGCCATAGCGATTCCACCAGTTAAACGGTAATCAATCATTTTTTGAACGTCAGGACGACAGGTCCCGCAGGCTGTGCTTGCTGAGGTTTGACGACTAATAATTTCCGTACTATGAGCGCCCGCAATAATAGCCTGATCTATGGTGTGGCAAGTAACATTGCGACAGTGACAGACTTCAGCTTCCTGATAGGGGTATTTCCACTCAGACCGGAGCTTTAGAATCAATTCACGCAAAAGAATTTCAGAATGTGAGCTTCCATTAGGAGTAGGCCACTGGCTTAAATCAACACCAAAGTTCTTACGCATCAATTGCATAAGCCCCATTAATTCAGAGCAACCACGAAAACCAACCTTCGGAATCGCGTTCTTCATCTCGACCTCAATACGGTCACGGCCTTCTAGTTCGACACTGAATTTTTTATTTCCTACTGAGATTGGCATATTGGTATATTCTATTCAAATCTCTTTGAAGATAAAGGCTAGGAATGATCTTTCTTATATTGAGCCGTGTTTCCAATATTTACTCCTCCCGGCGCTTGGTCCAGGAGATCAAAAACCGCAGGCACAGTGTCTATATTGAAAATCCAGAAAGCTTATGCGGAGGTATTTCTGCGGACATATTAATCCCTCGTTTAGGCAGCTTCCGGTACGAGAACTCCCTTTCAAATCTAATTCATTTGCAAGAAACAAAAAAACCAAAAGTCACTCTTAATGGCCATCCCGCATTTCATAATGCACGAAATAAAAAACTAGCTCTTCAAATCTTAGCAACATTTCCTCAACCTCAATTATTTACCCAAGTAAATACTTACCCTGTAGTGGTAAAAGATTGTCTTGCAAGCCAAGGCGATGGGGTTTTTCTTTGTAATAATCCAAAGGAACTCGCGGACTGCCTTTATAAACTCAAAGGTCGCGAGCTTCTCTTTCAGGAGTTTATCACTGAAAGCAGGGGGCACGACATTCGTGCTCTTGTAATTGGCCCCAGAGTTATTGCCGCTATGGAAAGAGTTTCAAAAAATCCAGAAATCGAATTTCGCGCTAATATATCACTTGGAGGTCTTGCCACCTCCATTTCACTTACGAAAGAGGAGGAAAATATTTGCACGGCTGCCGTTAAAAGGCTGGGACTGGATTACGCAGGTGTCGATCTTATTAGATCACATCGAGGTCCCCTAGTTCTTGAAGTCAATCCATGCCCCGGCCTGGAAGGAATTGAAAAATGCAGTCAGATAAATATCGCTAAAGAAATTATTCTATATTCAGAACAGCTTTTTCATAGGATCCGCTCATGATTTACCCATGACTCTTGCTGTAAATTCTTAATTAAAGAATCTCGACGAAACTGAAATATTCTTTCAATTTCACTTCGCACCAGAGCCCCCCCAACTAGATTTCCAAAGTATCCCATAGGTAAACTGTAATGAACTCGGTCAATCATCAAAGTCCCCTCAGCTAATGGTCGGAATTCATGGCCGTGTCGCCACAAGTTGTAGGGCCCTTCTGATTGCACCTCAGTAAAATAAAAAGGTGGGTTCCACTCCTCAACGACTGCCCTCCACTTTACTGAAATACCATGAACCTTTAGCCGATATGCCAGCTTACACCCTAGTTCGATTTTATCCATAGGATCAGAGAGAATGTCAAATTCAAGACTTGGCGGAGTAATTTTTTGGAAATTATCAATATTGCAAAAAAATGAGAATACTTTTTCCGGACTCCAGGGCAGGAACTGCTCACTCACAAAGATGTCTTCTTTCTCTGAATTAAATATGTTCACAAGGGCACTTTTCAATTCTGGATATAAAAACTTATAGCCACTTTGTAGTGCCGATCGAGGCACGGCCCTTTGGGATGAGAGCATCAATGTTGCCATTTCCCCTAAGGAAGTCCACAGAGCAAAGGCCGGAATTCTTGGGGTAAAACCTGCCCCTAAAACCGATGCCATAGTTTTAGTGAATTCCTCATTGGTAACCGGATTGGGGGATACCAAATTCACTGGGCCATGAATCGCATTGTTATCTAGAATATGCATGACGAGCCCAACGACATCATCAATATGAATCCAACTCATCCACTGCTTGCCATCCCCCAGGACTCCGCCTAGACCACTACGAAAAAATGTTCGTAACTTATCCAGTGCTCCGCCTTGAGCGGCGAGTACCATTCCCGTGCGAAGAGCAACGATTCTCGTTGCAGAAGACGCTTCCGCATAGGAAAAGCTTAAAAGCTCCTCCTCCCAGTCCTGACAAACTTGCGCGAGAAAATCTTCACCGGCCGAAGAGTCCTCGGAAATCTCTTTATCGCCTTGAGGCCCGTAGTAACCTACAGCTGAGGCGTTGAAGAATATTCTGGGAGGTGTCGATAAACTTTTTATAAGATGACGCGTTCCAAAAATCCGTGACTCATAAATCCGTCGTTTACGAGCCTCATTCCATCGTCCACTTCCAATGGGTTCACCCGCAAGATTAATCACCACGTCCACCATCCTTAAATGGGCATTATTGGTGATCGGACCATCGACTAAATCCCCTTCTATAATTTCACAGGGAAATGGAAGTTGCTCTCGAGCTTTAACAGCATCACGACTAATCACAAAAATTTCATAGCCTCTACTTACAAGCGCTTTGCCTAACTCTTTGCCAATAAGTCCTGTGGCTCCAGTCATTAATACTTTCATAAAACCTTCTATTTTTTGACTTCTTACCTAAAGCGGATCAACTATTATAAGAACGGAATGCATTTTCATACTTTTTAGTTTAATGTCTATGAAACCTAAAGTAAAATATGTCATGGTTAAAAGATATGTCTAAAGACAAAAAAATAAACAAAATTAAGTCTTCTGTTTTTTCACGCAGCCTTTCCATGGCGAAAATGACTTTCAATGCTGGCGCTAGTCTAGCGGGGCACAATATTAAAAACACTTTTTCAACAAAAGAGGACAAGGCAAGTTCTTGGAAAAAGTTAGTCAAGTCCCAAGCTCAAGCAGTCAGTACTGAACTTGGAGAACTCAAAGGAAGTCTGATGAAGGCAGGGCAAATGCTTTCCATGTACGGCGAGCACTTTTTACCACCTGACGCCAATGCCTTTCTGAAAGGCTTGCAATCGAATTCCCCTGCCTTAAATTGGACGGTTATTGAGCCAGTTCTTAAAAAAAATCTTTCGACGGAGCAGCTGGATCAATTAGTAGTTGAGCACGAGGCATTATCCTGTGCATCTTTGGGACAGGTCCATCGCGCGCGCATCAAGGCCACGGGTGAAGAGATTGTTCTTAAAATTCAATATCCCGATGTGGATAAGGCCATCGATAGTGATTTAAGAGCCCTTAAAACTCTTTTAGGGATAATGAAGCTCGTACCAAAGGACTTAGATCTCAATCCGATTTTTAGTGAAGTCCACGAAATGCTCGTTCAGGAAACGGACTATCATCTTGAAGCGAAGCTCACTCAGGCTTTCTACAATAAACTCAAAGATGATCCCCGGTTCGTTGTACCAAAAGTTTATCCTGAATTTTCAAATAACAAAATCCTTGCGACCTCCTACGAGGAATCCCATCGTGTCGATGCTATAGAAATTCAATCCTTATCTGAGACCCGTCGTAATCAAATTGCTATTCACTTTTTAGATCTCTACTTGAAAGAACTTTTTTCCTGGGGCCTAGTTCAAACTGATCCACATATTGGAAATTACGGAGTTCGCCTCGAAAAAAATGGTCAAGACAAATTGGTACTCTATGATTTCGGTGCAACTCGCGAATACGATATCAAATTTATGGGCCCCTATCGTAGGATGATTCAAGCAGCCCTTTATGCTGATGAAAAAAACCTGCGGAAAGCCGCCCAGGAGCTGCAATTCCTTGACCCCACGGATAAATCGGAACTCAAAGCTCTCTTCGAAGAATTTTGCTTCGAATTCGTTGAACCCTTTTTAGCTGCTGATGATCCGCGACTTCCAATTGGCGTCATGGATCAAGAGGGTAACTATGATTGGAAAAACACTGATCTTCCACAAAGGCTATCGAAAAAAATATTACAAGTTATTCGGCAACACTCTTGGCGAACACCTCCGCGGGAAATTATATTTCTTGATCGCAAATCCGGTGGCGTTTTTATTTTTATGTCGGTCCTTCGGGCTCGTTGTCAGGGCCGCGATCTCCTGGTGAAATATCTGGACTCATCATCTGGCTGAGTTCCAAACTTATAAGATCTAAAAGTTTTTCAATAGCGATGGGCTTACTCAAAATTTTGACATTCAAATCTTGAAGCTCTTCGCCTAAAAAATGATGATATCCAGACCACAAAATAAGCGGAATTTTTTTATTGATATCTCTAATTTTGCGCATAAACTCAGCCCCAGACATTCCTGGCATTGATAAATCCGAAATGATAACAAAATAATTACTTTGTGATTCGGAAAAGACACGCATGGCCTCTAGCGGGTCTACAAATGCATCAACATGTAGGCCTTCAACAACTAATAGCTCTTTTATAAGAGTGCCAATCTCGGGCTCATCATCAATGATCATTACTTTTTTATCAGATCTGAAGCTGAAGGGTTTCATCTTAACTTCTTCACTGTGCGTTGAGTTTGCGACCGGTAAAAAAATATCAAAAAAAGTGCCTTGACCATTAACACTTTTAACTTCAATAAACCCCTGGTGATTGTTAATAATTCTTTGCGCCGCTACCATGCTAATATTTTGTGCATAAACCGGGTCGAAAATCTTTTCTATTTTATCACGATCCAATTCTTCGCCCTTGTAGTTCAAGCTCCAATTTACGTAAGGGCGATCTTTGATTTGAGCTCGCCGCAAACTTACGCGAATCTCTCCACCATTAGTGGATCCGACTGCTCGCGCTGCATTCACACAAAGATTTAAAAATGCTAGTTGAATTTGGTCATGATTCGCATTGATAGTTAATTCTGCGCAATCTGAGAAATCAAGGCTGAGCCGAATTTGCGCAGGCAGTGTTGAATGTAAGAAGTCACTCATCTCTGTACATATTTTTTTGATTTGAATAGGCTCAACGGAGGAGTCATCTCTTCTGCCAAAAGCGAGTATCTGAGTCACCAACTGCCGAGCTCTGTTCCCAGCACTTCTTATAATTTCCAAGTAATGCTGATCTTGAGCGGAGTCCTTATGCTCGCTCGTCATTTTTTCTGTCGTTGCCATGATTATTGCTAAAATATTGTTAAAATCATGCGCAATCCCCTGTGCCAGGCTTCCAATGGCTTCCATTTTTTCTGACTGCAATGAACGCTCTTCAATTTGCTTTCGTAATTTCTCTACTTCCTTGCGTATTCCGTCAGTGCGAATACGTTCTAGCTCAACCCCGGCTCTTGCTGCAAATACGGAAAGCACAGTGCGTTTTAAATCCAGATCGACCATTTCCTCTTCGCTATAAATCATCATGATCCCATTGGCTTGCTGTTCCGAGTCCTGTAAAACCAAACCCATGCAGAACTCTACATTACGGTAACTGAGCAGAGGGTCTTGGGTGAAAATCTTACTAACAGATTTAGGATAAACAAAAAATTCTCCAGGTTTTAAATTACCAAAGGGTGTATTCTTGAGATCGTAAATATAATTTGTACCAAATTGCCCATCGACTATGTTCACTACGAATTTCACTGAATTTAGATGCTCAGGTAGCAGCACCCCAATGGTCACATTCCGAACTGCAAATGCAGTGGAGATCTGCAGCCCCAGCTCACGTAGAAAATCTTGCCCTGTAAGAACCTCCGTTTTTTGTTGAATAAGGCGAATCAATTCTTCGCGGTTATAATGATCTTCGAGATTTTTTCTTAAAGATTCTTGCCGCCTCTTCAAGAGATTTACCAGGTATATAAGTATCATCGTGAACAACGAAAAAATTGCAATTTCCATAGCACTAATAACTCGCCACCCGGTATAAATCGCCCTCCTGTTATATCCAACATAGGTCATGGCCCCGTAAGGGGCTAAAAATTTATAATAACCAATTTTTTCATCACCATCGACATTGCTGCTCCCCTCAATTACCCCCTCCGAATCCATGCGTATATTTTCCGGAAAAGCAAAATGGGAGCTAGCAAGCAACCCACCTCTAGGAAACCGATAAATCACTTCGCCATCGTCACGAAAGATAGCAAAACTAACTCCCATAGGCAGCTCAAGTGTCTTGTAAAAGGACTCGAAGTCCTCAATCGAACGAGTGACCCCAATAACTCCGCTAAATCGACCCTCCTTAGTCCGTAAAATCTTATTAAGTACAAGCAGCTGCCTCCCATCTTTCGGTGAAATCGCCGTGGTCGTAATTGTAAAGTTTTTTTGAGTTTTCAAATAGTCAAATTCAGAGTCCTGCTTTTGCGCACTTTCTATCGTAGGGAATCCAGCCGACAAGCGTACGTGTCCGTCCACATCAAGGGCAAAAATCGACCGAACATTGGAACGGTCTGCAAAAGAAATCGCATCCGTAAATAAATTGTCGAATTCTCTTTGGCTTATTTTATCCAGACCGCCACGTCCCTGCACCTTGCGAGTCACATAATCAAGCGGCATGGCCATAGCCTCTAGTTGGCGGCGATTGATTTCATCCAGAGCCAAAGACAATGTATATGTCTGCGCGTAGGCCGCCCTGCGGAGCTGAGATCTTGCATAAAATAAAGATATTAAAAGTAAGGCTCCTGGAATAAGAATAGTTAATCCACAAGAGACCCATAAGTATTTACCGAAAATACGATTTTTTGTTTTCAAAGAATTATTAACACTTGTTTTAGCATTCAACTCGCGGCCCCTAAGGATGTAGTAATTTATTTACTTTTATAATTTGTAAAACAGACTTCCAAATAGATTCGTTCAAATTTGAAGTTCTAAATGAAAAACAAATAAATGTGACGAAAACAGGATGGAATTATCCAAGCAATGGGATTGCCCACCAGAGCTGGCTCACGTCACTGCTTAGGTTGTTAACTCATTAGATTCAATAAGACGATGAAGGAACTGAATTTTTTCATTGATGTCATTGAACTCAAGAGCCATTTGCTGAAGGTCATAATCTCTTACAAGGTAAGATGAAAAAGCACCTACGATCTCTTCAGGACCTGAAAGACTCTTCATAAAAATCTCTTTTTGTTGTAAATCCGGGATATGGAGTCGGATCCAACGTGTGAGAATCTTTAATAGATGTTCAAGTTTTATTGAATTTTCTGGCGTTGGTATCACAACTTCAATGACCTGTTCAGCTTCAACCACCATATAAGGTGTGCCACGTTCGACGACTTTTCCTAAACGTACTTTACCCACGCCTTGCAAAAAAACTAAGATTGTACCGTTAAGTCTTTCTTCGACGATCTGTAAATAACCAAACCCTGCCACTGGACGAACAAATGTGACGGAACCCCCAACTTTCACTGGCATCACTTGAGATGCATCTTCAATAAACCCAATGGCAACAGGAAGCTTTTTTCCCGCAGCTACTCTGACCATTTCCAGATATCTTGGCTCAAAAATATTCAAAGGTTTTGTTGTCTTCGGAAAAAGACTGACGTTTACTAAGGGGAATAAAAAAACTTCCATGAAAAATTCACTCCACAGATAAAAGCTTAACTATAGGAAGGACGGCTGCCAAAAGCTAGGTGAAAAAATGCAGACACAAAAGCCAATTGTATTTTTTGACGGCATCTGTCATCTTTGTAACAGCTTTGTTGATAAAGTCATACAGTTAGATCGCCAGTCTCAATTTCAATTCGCCTCTCTTCAAGGTGAAACTGCTAAAAAAATCCTCAGACCTGAAGAACGCACCCATCTTGAAACTGTTATATTGCTAGAAAATAAGAAAAAATATCATCGTTCGGACGCCATCCTCAGAGTTCTGACAAAGCTTGGAGGCATCTATAAAATCTTTTTCCTAGGATACCTGCTTCCTCAATTTTTACGAGATGGCCTCTATGCCTGGATAGCTCACAATCGCTACGCTTGGTTTGGACAAAGGGAGTTCTGCCGTCTGCCAAAATCCGATGAAAAAGATCGCCTACTTCCTTAGGATTTCATTCTTAAATTTTTTTTGATCATTTCAAGGAGAGGACGATCCGCTTCCGAGAGGACTCCGATGTCTAAGTCCACAGGTCTAATGTACTGAAAAGCATCATGCTCTGCCAGTGCAAAGCTTTCATTCGGAATCGATGCCCAATAAAAATGAAGATGTATTTTTTTTTCTGGGTATTGATGAATGTTCTCACCAATTTTTTCCTCCACCTGAATATGAATTCCTATTTCCTCAAGAATTTCCCTCTGAAGTGCTGCGGCATGGCCCTCGCCGGGCTCTACTTTTCCTCCAGGAAACTCCCAGGAGCCTGCGCCACTCATCCCTGGACCACGGCGAAAAATTAAGACCTCATCACCCCGATAGAGAACTGCAGCAACAACATGAATAGCCTCTTGATGATTACTATACAGACAACATCTCCCTAAAAAAAATCCAGACCAAAGTATATCCCCTCATTTAGGTTGAAATAAAGAAGTTCATTACAAAACTTGGACTTTTTTGCTATATTTGAAATAAATTAGGGAAGTGACATGATAGATCTGGGTAATTCGTATTTTATAATTCTGGTAAGTGGTGTCGCAATCTTCCTCTATGGCATGAGTATGGCAAGTCACTCCCTTGAAAAACTCATGGCGAATAAAATCACTAGTCTCATGCACCAGCTTTCTGAAAGTAAATTTCTTTCAATCGTTGTTGGTATTTCTTTAACCACCCTGCTTCAAAGCTCGGGGGCCGTGACCTCATTGCTTGTTGGTTTGGGATCGGCCCGAGTTATCACTCTTCGCCAAGTGATGGGTGTCATTATCGGGACCGCGATCGGCTCTACTCTGACCGTGCAGTTAATCTCTCTAGATCTCGGTCAATATGCATTGCCGCTTTTCGCAGTGGCCTTTGTCTTTTACTTCCGCGCTAAAAAACCGCTCTTTAAAAATATCGCCATGGTTTTTATGGGATTTGGGATGCTCTTTCTAGGATTAAAATTTATTGGTGTCAGCGCCCATCACTTTGCTGAAATGGAGATGATGAAGGGCTTCTTCCAATCTCTTCGGGATAATCCGGGCTATTCACTCTTGATATCCATGATTTTTTGTATGTTTGTACAAAGCAGTGCTGTCACTATTGGTATCGCCATGAGTCTAGCCAGTGTAAATGCAATTACGCTAAACGATGCCATGCTTTGGGTTTACGGCGCCAATATCGGAACTACTTCCGTGGCATTGATTGCCGCTGCTGGTAGCAATCACATTGGCAAACAGGTCGCTTGGGCTCACTTCTTCTATAAGGCCCTGAGTGTCCTGTTCTTTTATCCTTTCACCAATATTTTTATTGAGTTCCTCGAGAGCTTCAACACTACACCATCTCGTATCACAGCTAATGGTCACTTACTTTTCAATGTTATCTCCGCTATTGCTTTTTTTCCTTTTATTAATAAAGCAGCAAGCCTCATAGAAAAAATGTTTCCACAAAACCCCGAAGACGCATTTGGCACGGAGTTCGTAAATCTCAATAACTATCAGAGCTCTGCTCTTGCCGTTTCCTATGCTCATCGCGAAATCATGAGAACTGCGGATATTGTTCGCGGTATGATCGAGGACTCCATCAAACTTTTTGAATCCGCAGATCCCACACTGATTCAATCCATAAAGGAACGCGATAATAAAGTTGATTTCCTTTACCGCGAAACAAAAATGTTTCTCTTAGATCATGCCAATAAGAGCAATACGGTGGTTCATCAAAACATCATGAGCATGATTATGTTCATCAGTGATCTTGAACGCGCTGCCGACGCCATTGATATCAACATCATTACCCTGGCAATCAAAAAAAATGCTCTGCATTTGGAATTCTCCGAAGAGGGGCTACTGGAGATTCGCAGTCTCCATGGACAAGTCGTCATGGTGGCTCAAATGGCAATTAACTCTTATCAAACCAGAGAGCTCTGCCCTGAAGTGATCCAACTTAAACGTGAACTCACTAAACATGAAATTTCTCTGCGAGAAAATCATATCGGACGACTCAATCGCGGGATGAGAGATTCAATCAACACCAGCTCAATCCATTTGGATTTATTAAGTGAGTACCGCCGCATAGCCAGTCTTCTTTGCAACCACGCATACGCAACTCAAAAGTTACAATTATGACTAGCGTAGTGGTCGAACTTTTTGAGTGGCCTTTAAGATAGACTCAAACTCTTTTTGAAACTTTAGCATCACATCATAAGCAACAATCTCAGGAGATAGTTTTAAGTCTTCTAAGGCACAAGTCTCAACTGGCGTTCCCCTGTTTGTGCAATTCATAGCTAAATGAATCATTGTTGATACTGGAGACTTTGCCGCGACACTAATATTAAGCTTCTTTTCACCCCAGAAAATATCATCTCCATCGCGTTCTAAGGCATGTTTTCCCAAGACTGCATGAGCCTCAGTCTGCAAATAGTCCCGAACCATTGATGAAAAAAGTCTTTGTAAAGTAACACCTGAAAACAAATCCCTATCGAAAATTTCAATAATGAAATGTAGCATTTCGGCCCCCTCAATTGGAGACTTTGCCAACAGGTCTTCACCGTCCACCATATGCTCAAAAGATACCTTGCACGGGCCAATCCAACTAATAATAGAATTCCCCAGAATGCCATAGGTTAAATACGCAAATAAAGACCTTAATTGTGCTCCATCATATGTGAATTTATCTTTGATAAAAAGACTTTGCATAAATTCCCCTAGGTCAAATATAGGTTAGAAACATCTACTCCGGCGGCTACAAAGGCACGTTTCGAACGCAGACAGGACTCACACTGGCCGCACCATTTCTCTTCGGAAAAGTAACATGGCCACAGCAAATACCAAGGTATATTCAAGGATATCCCTTTTTTGACAATCTCGGGTTTCTGCAGTCTTACAGTAAAGCACTCAACTTGAACATGATTCGCAGTGGAATAAGATAATACACTACTGAGTCCTTTCATGAAGGCTTCTGAATTATCAGGAAAAGTCGATGCTTCTTCTGCATTAAATCCAGGAATTATAATATCGGCTCCCAGGGCTTCGGCAAAGGCGGCTCCAATATTTAAAAAAATTCCATTGCGATTTGGCACCCATACAGACTTTGCTGTCTGCAAAGACTGCTCGTGACTTTGAATATTAACGGCCACCCCAGTGGGAACCTGCTCTGAATCTACTAAAAGTGATGATTTATTAAAATCCTTAAACCAAGGAAGTGAAAGAGTCTTGTGTGAAACCCCAAGATAGGAGGCAAGTCTTGCTGAATGCTCTAGCTCTTTTTTTGCAGCCTTTTGCCCGTAATCAAAGGTCAGCGCTAAAATCACTTCCTCTTTTTGATGAGCCTCGAAAAGATTTACTGTAGAATCTAGCCCTGAAGATAGTAGTACGACGGCTTTTCTTTTCATGAGTTTTAAACCTTTAATAATTTGCTAAATGCTAAGCTTCAAATCGCGAACTAAAATCTGTATGCTCTTCTGACCAGCAAAGTAATTCCACTGAAGCTCACCAAGAACATCCAAAAACGCAGACTGACCTTCCAAAAGCATCAGATGCCTTGGCAATGGAGAAAATAAAAGTGCTTCGTGACTTCCCAGTCCATCTTTTTCCGTCAAGCGAAGTCGCCAATGACCACCCTTAAGACTTCTCTTCGAATGCAAGATCACCTTTTGGAAATGAATCAAGGGAGTCGAAAAACCCGCCCCAAAAGGACCGACAAAATCATACCACTTCATTAAGGGAGCCCCAATATCGCTGAGTCTTGCTTCAACATCATAAAGCACTTCAAAAGCTTTGGGCCTTTCATAAAGTTCAAAAAAATGAGAATCCAATCGGTCAATCACTGCTGGTAACATATCGCTGTGCAGTTCAAAACCCGAGGCCGCCGAATGGCCACCAAAACGACTTAAGAGTTCACTCGCAGAACTTAAGGCATTGACCAAGCAGACCTCTTGGCCTGACGGTAAACGAGCACTTCCAACAATGACATTGTCTTCACCCCAGGCCCCCACAAAGGCCGGCTGGTTAAAGACTTGAGCCAACTTCGTTGCAATAAGTCCGACAATACCACGATGAAATTTTCTGGAGGTAACAAAAATAAAATTCTTATGTGACCAACTCTTTAGTAGATCCATGGCTTCCGCCTCAGCATCACTTTGTAGTTGCACCCGTGTAGAGTTGTTTTTCAGTACCTGACGAACCATCTCATTGGCCTTGGATTCATCTGTCACTAAGAACAAATCAATTGGTAAAATACCAGATTCCATTCGACTGAGAGCATTGAGTTTTGGCGCAAACCGAATAGCCACATCTTGGCTTGTTAATGCGCGATTTTCCAAACCTAATTCAATTAGTAAGGCTCGCAAACCCGAACGTTTAGTCTCTGCTAGTTTCAATAAACCATGCTTAACTAGAACACGATTGTCATCCAGCAGTGGGACCATATCGGTCAAGGTTGCAATGGTAAAAAAATCCAAGACTTCTTTAAGATCAAAATTATTTTTCGGCAAAGTTGGATGATCAAAAAAATATCGTTTCAAAGCGCGAAGAAGATAAAAGGCTACTCCCGCTCCACAAAGATAACCCAAGCCTGAATCGTCAGTTGCTTGATTGGGATTTATGATCACAAATGCCGAAGGCAAGGTCGCCCCAGGAAGGTGATGGTCCGTAAGAATGACATCAATCCCAAGACTCTGGGCTTTTTCCACCGCAGAATTCGCAGTGATCCCAACATCCACTGTGATGATCAAAGAAACCCCTTGCTTGTGTAACTCCTCCACAGCATGAGTATGAAAGCCATAGCCCTCGGAGAGACGCTTAGGTTGGTAATGCAACACTTCACTGAAGCCTAAAGCCAACATTCCAGTTTTTAGTAAGGCCAAACCTGAGGTTCCGTCCAAATCAAAATCAGCATAAATACAGATTTTTTCTTTGTTAAGGGCTGCGTGACCAAGGCGAGCAACCGCCTTCTCCATACCCTTTAACAGCAAGGGATCTTTAAGACCCGTAAGCTTAGGAAAAAGAAGCGTATCAACCTGTTCTGAGTTAACAAAGCCACGTGAGGCAAGAATTTTTCCGATTAAAGTCGGAAAAGGACCCTCTGCAGGTCTAACTTCTTGATCTCTCGATCTCCACAGAGGACTTATCATTCAGGCTCCCAGATAATTTGATGATGAAACCAACTTACTAAGCTGGCTTTCTTGCCATCTGCAATTTCTCCATCATTAACACCAAAGGTGCTGCTACATAGATAGATGAATAGGTACCAAAAAAGATACCAATGCAAATCGCAAAGGCAATATCTGAAACAGTTCCATCCGTAAACAAATACAAACAAAGCGCAGAGACAAAAGTTGTCCCGGAGGTGATGATAGTGCGGCCAACCATGTCATTGATTGCCTTATTGATAATATAATAAATTCCCTTATCCCGGTAATGACTTTCAGTCTCACGAATACGATCAAATACCACGATGGTATCATTTAGTGAAAATCCGATAAGTGACAATAGTGCCGCCAAAACTGGGACATTTACTTCTTTACCTACAAGAACAAAAATCGCCAGCGTAATCACCACATCGTGAATTAGACAAATAACGGCCCCTGGAGCAAATTTATAATCAAACCGAAGCCCGACATAAACGAGGATCACTAACAAACAATAAAAAACTGCAAGAAAGCCATTACGCTTTAACTCTGCACCGACCTGAGGCCCCACTGTATCAACACGGCGGATATCTGGTTTGAAACTACCGAGTTCCGTTGTGACAGCCTCTTTAAGTTTTGCAATGGACTCATTAAGAAATTCATTGGTTTCTTTATCTGTTTTTCCTTGATGACCTTGGAAACGAATAACATATTCGCTTTGTTCACCAAAACCCTGAACCCCAACTTCACCAAGATTTAACTTCTCAGCAACTTGACGAACTTGATGAATAGTCACTGGCTCTGCAAACTTCACCTGCATCTCTGTCCCGCCCTTGAAATCAATCCCCCAAGATATTCCGTGAACACCAAGATACACCAGGGAGAGGACAACGAGCAGAGCCGAAACTCCACCGAAGAGACCCACTTTGCCAACGAAATCAAAACGGCCAGAAGACTCTTGCGTTTTTACTGAATTTTTATTTACTTTTTTTTCCATGTTATGCACCTACAGATAATTTCTTAACGCCAAATTTTGTGACCAAAGTATCTACGATCACTTTAGATAAAAAGACATTGGCAAACATTGTCGTTACAATACCAATCAACAAGTTCACTGCAAAACCACGAACTGGCCCTGTTCCGAAGTACAACAAAACCACAGCGGTCGACGCCGTTGTAATATTTGCATCTACAATGGCGGACATTGCGCGATGATAGCCTTCTGAAAGCGCATGTTTCCATGAAGCCCCGGCACGAAGTTCCTCACGAATACGTTCATTAATCAAAACGTTCGCATCCACCGCAAAGCCCACAGTCAAGGCAATTGCCGCAATCCCTGGTAAAGTCAAAGTCGCACCAAGAGAGGTCAACAACGCAAGCACACCCATGATATTAACTGCCAAACAGATATCAGCAATCACGCCCATGGATCTATAATATAGTGCCATGAAGATGACGATTAAGATCGCGCCAATGTAAGAGGCCGTTTTAGCTTTATTGATTGAGTCAGAACCCAAGGAAGGTCCGACACGACGCTCTTCTAATTGCTCCAAAGTCGCAGGCAGGGCACCAGCACGAAGTGAGGTGGAAATCATTTTCGCCTCATCAATGCCTTTTTGGCGATCTCGTCCACCACCCAAAGTGATCACCGCACGTCCCCCGGAGATCCGATCTTTAACATTGGGGGCTGACTTAACAACTTTATCTAAAACAATCGCCATGCGTTGGCCGACGTGAGTCCCCGTCAAATTTGCAAATTGATTCGCACCTGCGCTATTGAAGGACAATGCCACCTCTGGCTCTCCGTACTGCCCATAGCTAACGAAAGCGTCGTCAAGTGCAGAGCCATTGAGATCTGTATCTGTTTTCAAAAGATAAGGAATTGCACCGATTTCCATCTTGGTCGCATTCTCTGATTTTTCAAAATATAAAACAGTTTTCTCTGGAAGCTTTCCCTTTAGATCATTATTGAGGCGGTTAACGAACGCGGTGTACTTCATGGTCGCCATACTATAGCCACCAGCTTTCTCAGCTTCAGCAATCAGTGCTTGAAGCTCCTGGGTGGATTTTTCAGTGGAGACAATCATGAAATCCAATTTTGCAGTGGTGTTGATAAGCGATTTCGCTTTTTCGGCATCAGCCATTCCAGGAAGTTGAACCAGGATACGATTTGCGCCCTGTTGAGTAATACTTGGCTCTGCCACACCGAACTCATCGATACGATTGCGAATCGTCTCAATGGCCTGATGGATGACTTTTTGCTTGTAATCATTAATGTACGTATCGTAATAGCGAACGACTATTTGGTTCTCACTATTTGTCATTTCCTGCAATGTCGAGCCATATTGTTTTGAAAGAATCTCACTAACTTTTTCTTTTGAGGCTGCATCTGCCGTCTTAATGGTGATCTCGCCGCTTTCAGTGCCATCAGCTTTTATCTCAGTCACGTTGATATTTTCTTTGGCAAACTCCGCCTTGAGACTATTCACCAAGCGGGTCGTGCTCTCGGACAGGACACTAGCAACATCCACGCCCAACACAAGGTGTAAGCCCCCTTGAATATCCAATCCGAAGTTCAGCTTTGCTTTAGATGGCCACCATTTATTATCCATATTCACAAAATTTGGAGCAATCCAAATAACACCAAGGGCAACACCCAATACTGCGAGTACGCTTCTCCAGCCCAAACTGTTCATTAGCTCTTTCCTTCTTTTGCTTTTGCTTGCGATGACAAGATCTGACTGCGTAAAATCTTAATGCGAACTTCGTCCGCAATTTCCAAAGTCACAAAGTTATCGTTGATACCCTCAATAGTACCGAGAATACCACCAGTGGTAATAACTGCGTCACCGCGCTTAAGCTCGGTTACAAACTTCTGATGATCTTTTTGTTTTTTTGCCTGAGGACGGATGATCAAAAAATAGAAAATTACAAAAATAAAAATAAATGGCAAAAACATCTCAATACTCGATGGTTGCGATCCGCCACCTGCCGCTTGAGCAAACGCTTTTGTACCAAACAATATCCAAAACATGAACAACCTCCACACATTATTGAAAGAAAAATTGATCATGTTCTGCTAGCGAAATCAATCGTTTATGATGGAGAGGCAGATTTCCCCTAAAGGGCCGCTTCCTTTTTAATGAATCGCGTTAAGCAACTGTCGCGGAAACTTGCCCATCTGCCTGTTTCAATAGCATGGCGAGCGCGTTCCATTAGCTTCATATAAAAATGAAGATTGTGAATGGTGTTTAATCGAGCACTCAACATTTCACCACTCAGAAACAGGTGGCGAAGATATGCGCGCGAATAGTTTTTGCAAGTATAACAATCACATTCTGAGTCCAAAGGACCACTGTCCTCGCGGAACTCGAGACGTTTGATACTGAGCTTCCCTTGCCAGGTATAGAGGGTTCCATTTCTTGCCACCCGGGTTGGAATGACGCAATCGAACATATCAATACCAGCATCAACAGCGATAATTAAATCTGTCGGCGTTCCCACGCCCATGAGATATCTTGGCTTATTCTCAGGCATCAGTGGCACGATGGCTGGAAGAAGCTCATGCATCAGATGAATAGGCTCCCCTACGCTAAAACCACCTAGCGCATATCCAGGCAGGTCAACGCTTGTGACCTGAGCCAAAGAGTATTTACGGTACTCAAGACTTAATCCACCTTGCACGATACCGAATAAAAGGCTCTCTTTGCGGGTCATGGCGGCACTTGAACGCAAAAGCCAACGGTGGGTTAGGTCCATAGATTTTTTAATTTCATCGTCCGTGGCCGGGTACTTAAGACATTCATCAAAAGCCATGACGATATCTGAGCCCAGATCCATTTGAATCTCCATGCTCTTCTCTGGACTGATAAAGTGTTTTGCGCCATCAAGGTGAGAGCGGAATTCCACCCCCTCTTCGCTCATTTTTCGAAACTGAGACAAAGAAAAAACTTGAAAGCCACCAGAGTCAGTTAAAATAGGTCCGTCCCAGTTCATGAACTTATGAAGCCCGCCCATTTTTTTAATGAGCTTTTCATTCGGCCGAAGATGCAAGTGATAAGTGTTTCCCAATACCACCTGTGTGCCACAGGCTTTGAGCTCCTCCGGAGTCATTGCCTTGACGGTGGCCTTGGTACCCACTGCCATAAATACTGGAGTCTCAAAAGAGCCATGAGTAGTGGTGAAAGAGCCGCGACGTGCCTGGCCCTCAGTTTTGTGCAGTACAAAATTACCTATTTCAGCCATAGACTTAGATCCCCGTAACTAAAGAGGCGGAAATTTCTCGCAATCGCCCACTGATAGCAAGCTTTTACTGTATCAAGACCTGCGAAAGCAGAAACTAACGCAAGCAGTGTCGATTGCGGTTGATGAAAATTTGTCATCAACCGATCCACTACCTGAAATTCATAGGGAGGCTGAATTAAAATTTTAGTAAACCCAGAAAAATTCCCTTGAGCATCCCGAGCCAACAAGCCCCCCGCAGCAGACTCAACAGCCCGTGCCGCAGTGGTTCCCAATACCCAGATTTTGCGATTATCCATGCGGGCATGAATAATCGCATTCCATACCACTCCTGGAACTTCAGTAAACTCTTCATGCATATCGTGCTGGTCTAAGTCCTCAGTGCTTACAGGCAAAAAAGTTCCAAGTCCCACATGGAGTGTAACCTCTAAAACCCTGACCCCGCGCCCTTTTAGGAAATTCATCTCTTTTTCATGAAAATGAAGGCTTGCAGTGGGAGCCGCAAAACTGCCAGGTCTTTTCGCCCACCTGGTTTGATACCAAGACTCATCATCAGCTCTTGTATGGCGCTCGTCTCTGGCCTTTTGAATATACGGCGGCAAGGGAAGCTCGCCCCATTGTTGAAAATAATCTTCTTGCACCACAGTACTTAACTCCACAATTTGCGGACGGCCCTTTTGAGTCAAAGTCATTGTTATATTACCAGGTAAAGTGATCTTCTCGCCCAAGACAAACTTGCCGGAGGGAAAAAGAACCTCCCAAATTTTCTCTGATTTTTGTGAAAGGAATAAAACTTCAAGCTCGCCAGCAAAAACACGGCGCTTAAGCACTTTTGTATTATTAATCACGAGCACATCTCCGGGGGGAATGAGCTCTAGCGCTTGCTGAAGACTTACCTCTCTAGGGGTTGGTGGGCTCTTGGAAAGATCCACATGCATGACTCTGGAGGGATATTGTGGTTCTGTGGCTACAAGCTTTTCAGGATAAGTAAAATTGAGATCTGTAATTTTCATACCATGAGACTTAACACAAAAAAATGCGGGGCGTAAGCCCCGCATAACTTTCTTTGGGGAACCACCGAACCCAAAAAAAGTCGTAAAATAGTAAATTTTCACGCACCTTGTTTAAACTTTTCAGAATTTTCAAAAGTCTCGGGGCTAAAATCCAGATCATTGGGCTGAGCACAAATTTTTTCACGAATAAGTAAGTTCGCCCAAACCACGACGCTCAAAGCACCTGAGTAAACCGCACAAAGTAAAAACATCATTTGCCCTTCACTCATTGATTCCTCCTTGAATCTCGAGTCTCCATTGACGGTGGGGGTTCATCGCCATCCTAGCCGCCCCCTTTCCGTCTGAAGGAGCCTCCGTGCCCCTCTGTCTTTGTGACATCAGAAGCTCTCTACTAGGTTAATAAATCCGCCAGGTATTTTATCTAAAAATCTTTTAAACCAAGGCAAACCATACAAAAAATCACAAAAACTCAGACCAGAGTCCTGAAACACATCAGATTTTGACAATTGACTCACGCGCCAGGAATATGTTTTAAATAGCATCCTAATTGAATATAGTGATTTTTGAAATATGTGCCCGGGTGGCGAAATTGGTAGACGCACTAGCTTGAGGTGCTAGCGCTCGAAAGGGCGTGCTGGTTCAAGTCCAGTCCCGGGCACCAACTTTTTAAAGAATCAAAAAAGTTGGATGTAGATGAAAATAGGGAGCTAATGTTGCAAGTCCTGTAAGTGCCGAAGCGATAAACCAGCTGAGTAAAAACAACTGAGCGCGCCAATTAAAACGAGAGACTGAAAAATAATGAAGTTTCTCGTGCCATTCAACAGACCCCAGCGCCTTTCTGCCCATGGGAAAACTGCTGTAGCAAGTAAACCGAATACAGCGCCAGCTCCCCTGAAACTTCCAATAGCCCACTCGGGCAAATGCCAACAATACGCCATGCGGACTCAGTACAGAGAGCCAACGGAAGGCATATGCGGTCGCAACGAGCGCAACAGGCTCCTGGAAAAATGAAATCACATTCCAAAGCGCTACGACATAGAACCCAAGAAGCATAGGCTGATTGAGTAAAAGCAAAATTCCCACAATAACGGGCGATGTCACTTCAGTAAAAAGATCGACCTGCCGTAAACGGCTATTGAAATGCGAAAGCTCATCAGGCTTTAAGCTAGAAGGAACAAGATCATTTGCTATCGCAATATCCATAAATACAGAGCCAAGACTGCTAAGGACGCCGCCTAGAACAAGAACGGCAAATGTCGCGATAGGAAGAAAAGATCCCCAATAGTATTCGCCTTGAGTAATAACAGCGAGAACAACTATTGCGCCAACGCCAAGTAATACGCCGATAAGCTGAAGTACAATCCAAGCATCGCCGCTGTAAGACGATTGAGACGATCAATTAGCGAAGTCATCTTCGGAAGCAAAAGAACATTGAGAAGTCTCGCGAGAAAATAATAAAGCACAGCTATACGAAGCTGATCGGGAAAGACTTTTAGCAAAACGACAGGAACTGCAAAGTCCCAAGCTTGATCGCCAGATCTCGTTAGAAAGCGTCCGAGAAGAATGCGTGCCTGAAGGCTCAGAGCTTTCATTCAGCCCTTGCCGTTAATGCCGAAAGCTCCGCGTGTGATTCGTGGTACTCACGGTAAAGGGAAGTTCTGCGTTCTCTAAATTCGTAGAGCTTTTCAAGCGCATTCATCAAATCCGGGCCATTCTTTACTCCACGAGAATATTCACTTTGGGTAAGTTTTAAGAATTGCTCAGCCTTCTGTATATCACGATCAGCATCATGCATCAGCTCGTGAAGAAGCTTTAGATCATGTCTTAACTCGTGATCCATTGCCCGCACTTCCCTTAGCTTATGAGCTGCGCGTTTTTCACTCGCGATTGCCTCGAAGCCCTTGGCTTTCGAATCAAAGCGATTCTCGAGACCTTCGCCCAAATCCAGGGTCAACATAATGCCAAGGCTGAACTCGCGGTCTTGGCGCAACGCCGTCCCGAACTCGTCATCAAGGCTCGGAACCCCGTATTTAGAATACAGATCGAGTCTTGGGAGCCACCAACGCGCGGCCTGTTCTTTCTTAAGTAAGTCGGTCAACTGCATCGACGTAAGTTTTTGAATTTCGAGATTTTGTTTAGGATCTTGGTCGGGGATCTCGACATCTTCGGGTGGGTGCGGGAAGTCGCCTGTAATCTGAATGTTCTCGTGTTCATCGAGACCAATAGCCACGGCGAGTTGGTTCTTAACTAAGTCTTCTTCAAGCGTAAGCTTCTTGATGTCCTGATTAAGAAGAGTTTTTTGGAGTTCAAACTCAAGCGTATCCGCATTGGTCGAAACACCTGCTCCGGCGCGACGCCGGGAGCCCTTAATGTACGTTTCGTTACTTTCCATTGTCTGCCGTTTATCAGCGAGAATTTTAGAGATTGCTAGAAGTCGCCAATAAGCTTGGCGTGCTTCTTTAAGCTCACTGTTCACTTCGCCTGCGTATTCTGCCTTGGCGCGTTTTTCGTTTGATCGTCTTATTTCATTTTCAAGGCGATCTCGTCCACCACGATAAAGATTCACTCTACCGTGAATAGCCCAGTAGTTTTGTTTCTCTGAAGCCGTAGTTCCGGTCTTAAATTCTTCAGAACCTATTGACCCAGAAAACTGTGGAAGAAACGACCGGGTCAAATATCCAGTTCGCTCCTTTGAAGCGCTAAGGGAAGCCTCTGCTGCTTGAACGTTTTCATTTCGCTCCTTGATGAGTTTTGGAAGTTCATCAAAAGAAACGACTCGTTCTGTTGCCCCAAGCGTTTTGAGAGCAAAGAACAAAACAATTAACGGAAGCGAGAGCAGCAGAGGTCTCATCATAATTCAATTTCCCTATTAGTCTAAGTTAGCAAAAGCGGCCAAAAGATCTTTGCCACCTTTTTTAAGGGTCACTTCAACGGTGTAAGGAGCGGTAGCCGATTTTGGCATTGTGCCTACGAATGCACCGTCTTTTTGTTCAAGTGTGAACTCAGATTTTGCTTTCTTGCCTTTTGCTCCCGACCAAAGCGTTCCGATTGCTTTCGCATCAAAACCTTTCAAATCAGCAGGCTTCATTCCGCTTTCATACACGTATAAACGTGTAGTACCGTCAGCAGAGCGAACAAGCTCTGCTTTGTTCAGCGCTTGAGCGTGCGCTCCCTGACCTGCGTCAGCTTTTGATACAACACTCGCAACTACGCCGCCATACTTACCTGTATCCGAAACTTTTGGGCCGTGGCCCTCGTCATGGGCTTGCGCCGCAAGTGAAAGACCTAACGCCAAAGCAAAGGTCAAAAACATTTTTCTCATTTCCATTCTCCTTGTTGAACTGGTTGTTGTTGGGACTCTAAATATTTTGATGCGGCTTTTTTGCCGAATTTTAAAAACACAGTTGGCGTAACGATGAGGTCCAGAAGTGTCGAGGAGATAAGTCCACCGACTATTACGACCGCTACCGGATACAAGATCTCTTTTCCTGGCTCTCCTTTTGAGAGAAGAAGTGGAATCAAAGCTAAAGCTGCTGTTGAAGCCGTCATCAGAACAGGAACAAGCCTCTCAAGGGAACCTCGAGTGACCATCTTGGCATCGAATTTTTCTCCCTCTTCCTTCATCAAATGAAGATAATGGCTCAAGAGCAGAATCCCATTTCGACTTGCGATCCCGCAAAGAGTGATGAACGCAACGAGAGTCGCAACTGATAGGACTCTTTCGGTCAAATAGATTGCGACAATACTTCCAATGAGCGCGAGTGGAATGTTCATCATTACTTGTAAGCTCAAAACGTAAGAACGGAAGTGCAAGAATAGAACGAAGAAGATGCCAACCATTGAAAGAAGACCGAGCCAGAAAATTCGCTTTGATGCCGTCTGTTGACTTTCAAACTGACCGCCAAGCTTGACGAAGTATCCTTCCGGCAATTTTACCTGCGCGATCTTTTCTTGAATGTCTTTTACAGCGCTTCCTAAATCGCGTCCGTGAGTATTAGCTGAAATGACGATCCGTCGCTGCATGTCTTCTTTGTTGACCATGTTTGGACCCGTACCCTGATACACGTTTGCAACGTCGCTTAGTCTTATACTTTGTCCTGTGGGCATAAACTTAACTATGGTTTCGCCAATCTTGTCAGGAGTGGACCTAGAAACATCGTCTAGTCTCAAGAACACATCGTGCATTCGTTGATTCTCAAGGAACTGACTTACTGCTTCTCCGTTAAGGGCCACTTCGAGGTCTTCGGCAAGTGTTCCGCTGCGGAGACCAAACTTCGACGCGCCCTCGCGATCAATTGCGATCTTCAATTGCGGTATTAAAACGAGTGGCTCGGTCTGAAGATCAACTAATCCTGAAACACCTTTGAGCGAATCTTGAATCTCTCCGCCTAGGCGCCTTAGCTCACTCAAATCAGGTCCAAATATTTTCACTGCGATCTGCGCACGCACTCCTGATAAAAGATGATCTAGCCTGTGGCTAATGGGTTGACCGAGATTCACATACACATCGCCAGTGTTTTCAATTCGTTCTCGAATTTCTTGAAGGACAACTTGGCGCGGACGCCCACCTTCCTTGAAGTCGACATCAATCTCGTGCCAGTGAACTCCTTCGGCATGTTCATCCATCTCGGCACGACCGGTACGACGCACAGTCGATTTTGCTTCAGGCACACTCAAGATTGCTTCTTCGATCTTAATCCCGAGCTCGTCGGAAACTTTGAGAGATATTCCAGGAAACGCAGCAACACCGATTGTTGCCGTGCCTTCATTAAAGTTCGGAAGAAAGTTTCTTCCCATCAGAGGCAGCAAAGCCAATGAGCCAACCAAAAGTAGGACTGCGCCTGCAATGACAATGTTTGCTCGAGGAAGCGTCAATTTCAGAACAGACAACGCCAGTCGTTTAAGTCCTCGAACTAGCGCACCATCTTTTTCCTCGTGCACGGCCTTCGATTGCGGTAGCAAATATGAGCAAAGGACCGGCGTAATTGTAATCGACACCATGAGCGAGGCGATGATCGAAACAATGTAAGCCACTCCGAGTGGCACGAAGAGTCGCCCTTCAATTCCACCCAGGGCAAAAAGTGGAATAAAGACCAATACCACGATGACAGTTGAAAGAACGATAGAGTTTCTAACTTCAGCTGATGCTTCATAAATTACGCGTAAGTATCCTTTCGGAGACCCTGCGGCCTGGTTTTCTTTAAGCCTTCTGAAAACGTTTTCAACGTCGACAATCGCATCATCAACAAGTTCACCGATAGCAATTGCAAGACCACCCAATGTCATCGTGTTGATACTAAGGCCCATTAAATAGAAAACGATTGCAGTAACTACGAGGCTCAGTGGGATTGCGACAAGCGTAATCGCTGTCGTTCTGAAATTCATAAGGAAGAGAAAGAGAATAATCGCAACCATAATAACGCCGTCACGGAGCGCATGAACGACGTTCGTAATCGCGGCATCAATAAAGTGTGACTGCCTAAAAAGATCAGTTTCTAACTTCATGCCTTCGGGCAGAGTCTTTTTAATTTCGATAAGCTCTTTGTCAATCGCAGCCGTGAGATCGACAGTGCTTGCGGAAGGCTGTTTCTGCACAGTGAGAATAACAGAGTGCTTGGCGTTGATACTTCCTTCGCCGCGTTTTGCTTTTGCGCCGATACGCACATCGGCTACGTCTCTCACATAGACTGGTTGACCGAAATGCAAGCCCACAAGGGAGTTCTGAATATCCTCTAGACTTGTGATCCGCCCCATTGGACGGATCAGATATTCTTTGTCGCCAACGTCAATAAATCCGCCGGTCGTGTTTTCGCTTATTTCTGCGAGCGCGTGTTTTAATTCTTCGAGTGAGATACCTCGCTTTTGAAGTTTCTCGCTCGACACGAGGATTTGGTATTGTTTAACTTCGCCACCCATGACGACGACCTGACTGATTCCAGGAATTGTCATAAGTCTTGGTCTCAATGACCAATCTGCGAGCGTTCGCATATCCATCGGAGAAACTTTTCCCTCTGGGCTTGTGAGTCCTACGAATTGAATTTCTCCCATAATTGAAGTGACCGGTCCCATAATCGGCAACATACCCGATGGCAATCGACCTTGCAGGAGCTGAAGTCGTTCCGCTACCAACTGGCGGTTTTGGAATATCTCAGTGCCCCAGTCAAACTCGACATAGACAATTGAAATCCCGATACCGCTACTGGAGCGAATGCGAAGCACACCGGGTGTACCGTTGAGAACGGTTTCTACCGGAAGCGTAACTAAGGTTTCAACTTCCTCTGGTGCAAGCCCATGCGCCTCAGTCAGTACCGTAACAGTCGGCCTGTTCAAGTTCGGAAAGACGTCGACCGGAAGCTTTGGCACAAGCCACGAACCGTAGATCGTCGTCGCAATCGCAAACACCATTATAAGGAGACGATGTCTTAATGAAAAATGTATGAGTGAATCGAGCATCTCGACCTTTCAAGTGACTAACTCGTAAGAAATTAGATCTGTCAGATTTTTTTACTGGAAGGCTGGGGACAGGACTCACCTATCCCGTGAGAATAGAACTAAACGATAGGCGGTCGGAATATCCCGAACAGCGCGGGGCTTTTGGGAGGCGACTGATTGCTAACTGAAAATTTGATTTGCCCGTCGTCAATCCTAACGACGCTTAAAACTACATTCGATGCCAAAAAGACTGCGTGACCACCGCCAACTAAAACTTCATGGCTATGTGACGTTCCACCATGCGGATCAGTAGAACCTTGAGGGGACTCTGTCTCTGAATTTGAAGTTTCATCGTTATGATGATGGTCATCAGAATGGGCATGGGTATGCGTGATTTTAACAATAGAAACTGCATAGTCCCACGGCACATTCGAACCAACGAATGAAATGACGTAAGAAAATAGGAGAATCAAAGTTAAGATTTTCTGCACCTCCAATATTATTCAAAGAATTCCTAGCGATAACAATAAGTTTATATGCTATCAACTCTATAGCCGCGCTGTTCCAGTCCAGCATCCAGGCATTCAATCGGAAACAATCGACTTAATCGCCGCAATGGAATCATTGGTCAGCTCGAATCCGACATAGTGCTGCTGGCAAACCGATAGCGTGTTTCCTAAAGACTGAGCTAGAAGACTCATCGAAACCCCTTTGGATAAGAGGTTGATCGCATAGCAATGTCTTAGCGCATGAAAGGTCAGATACTTTGAGGAGTCATTTGGAAACGCAATCATGCAATATTTTTTCATCAGCTCGCGCGACGACTCAAGTCGGTCGATACCTTCCAATCAATGTTAGAATCATCGGTGAAGAAATAGTTAGGAACATTCCAAACAAGACATGCAACCAGCAGATAAGAAGGCACTTTACCAGCCGAAGCGCCTCCGTCTTCCTTCATCTGAGCAGTGATGGCCTATTGGCGCTAGCCAGCATGCCATAATCAACCAATGTACATTTAACTGTGATATACTCACTTCGTCAATCGACAGAAAACTGATAAGAAGGTTCAGGTTGAGCGACATCAGGCGGACACTAATATCAAAGATAAGAGAGAGGGAAGCCCATCAAGGACGCCTATGGGTAAGCTCAAAGCTCGGCAGTGGAAGCGCTTTCAATTTTACGATTCCGCACCTGTCGGATCTGAAGGAATAGGTTATGCTTCACGAATTTCTCTTAAAAAATGAACAAGAAATTTTAGCGATGGCTGAAAAGAAAACTCTCGCCTTGGCAGGTGTTCGCCCCAGCTCCGAGCAGCTCAAGAAGGGCCTTCCGATTTTTTATAAACAGCTTTTGACCGTGTTGCTTCTCAATCGCGGGCATACGCCGGGTTCAGAATTGGATCAAGAAGGTATGGCGAAGGCCGCAGCAGAGAGCGATGAGCCCGCAATGGCAATGGCCGCCGGACGCCCAGACGATGCAGCCGTTGCAAAATCAGCCGGACTTCACGGTACGGAACTCCTTCGCCTTGGTTATACCCTTTCCCATGTTGTGCATGCGTACGGTGCAATGTGCCAGTCCATTACCGAACTTGCTACAGTCAAAAACATTATCATTGCCTCCGGCGAATTCCGTGACCTCAACCTTTGTTTAGATGTCGCAATTGCCGGTGCGGTCACGGAGTATCAATCAATAAGAAATACCCAAGAAAGCAGTCGAGAGGTCGAACACCTCGGATTTTTGGCTCACGAACTTCGGAACGCAATCGGCACCGTGAAGATGTCAATTGAACTAATTAAAGTCGGCACAGTCGGTTTTGGTGGAAGTACAGGACAGGTATTGGATCGAGGTGTGAAACGCATTGAAGACCTCATCGATCGTTCGCTGACGGAGGTCCGCCTTCGCGTGGATCCATCGGTTCGCAAAGAATCTGTATCGTTGCTACAAATTGTAAACCAACTTATGGTGACTGCGGAAATTGAGGCTCAATCAAAAAATCAAATTCTAGAAATAGATATTAATCCAACTTTAGTTGCCGAAGCAGACCAACAGCTCGTTTACTCTGCAGTATCTAATCTTATTCAAAATGCACTTAAATACACGCATCCCGGAGGGAAAATTCAGGTGCGAGGAACTCTCACTGGAAAAAATATCGTCATTGAAGTTGAAGATGAATGCGGTGGTCTTTCGGATCGCGCATCGGATCTCTTTAAACCTTTTGAGCAGCAGCATGAAAATCGAAAAGGGCTTGGCCTAGGCCTTACCATAGCCCAAAAGGCGGTTAATCTTAACAACGGCACCATAGGTGTGCGAAACCTTCCTGGAAAAGGTTGTGTATTCACAATTACATTGCCTAAAAAATTAAGCTAACCAGAGGCAAAGAAAAGTTTCTAACCACCGATTGAATATAAATTATATGTAGAAGCCTGGTATCCACCGACAACCGCTCTAGCTTCTTGCGCTCCTGGGCTTTGCAACAAATATATAAGGCCTGGGCCAACAGTGCAGTTTATACTGTTAATTCACATGACAATTCGCAAAAATATGTTCCACGTATACTAAGCGACTTGCCTCCAGCGCCAATGCCAACCAAAATGCCGATAGAAATATCGACGGTGGGTGAGCGTATATGAAGATCATTAAGCTAGTTCTCTCAATCACTATTTGCATTACTTCTTTGGCTTTAACCCAGCAAATCATCACTGTCTCCATCGCCAATCAACGCTACAAGCAAGACGCTGCCGAGATCAATCATATCAAATACGGTCTTTTTAGTGTGAATCAGTGGAAAGAAAAAATTTCACAAATTGTGATCAGCGAGATCAATAAGCTGAAGCTCACCAACGCCAATGAACAGCAATTAAAAAAGCACATTGAAGCTCAGCTTGACGTTCTCATCGACAAAGTCGATGAGAACATCAAGGAAGCCAACAAAGGCTCTGTCAAAGGACACGTGAAGCAGTTCTTTTTTAACTCCTTTATTGATATCAAAAAGATCAAAGAAGGTATTCCTGATTATGCCGAAGCCATGATGGAAGAGATGAAAAAAACCAAGACTCAGAAACAAATCAAAGGCATGGTGAAACAAAAGGTCGAACAGTATTTAGATAAAACGTATGAGGATCAGGATCTATCAAAAGTAAATCGCATCATTGAAAGGACTGGCACCACCGACATTGATCTTGCCCGCGCCAAGCTCCATGAAGAGATCAAATCCAATCAGCTCTATATTTTCAGACTCAGTGCGATCCTGATTGCTTTAGCGGTGATCCTCTTTGCGATGTCAGGATTTAGCGAGGCGCCCTTGCCTGCGCCACAATTTATTTTAATGCTAGTGATGCTGCTCGCATTGCTATTGTCTGGAGTCACAACGCCAATGATTGACCTTGAGGCGAAGATTTCAAAGATGAGCCTCGTACTTTTAGATCACCATCTTGTTTTCGAAAATCAGGTTTTGTATTTCCAAAGTAAAAGTATCATGGATGTCTTTGAAATTATGATCCATCACAAGGACCTCGAAATGAAGGCTGTAGGAATTCTGATGGTCATGTTCAGCATCGCATTTCCCCTGCTTAAAATACTTTCTTGTCTTGGCTATTACTATAGCAACAAAGCGCGCGAAAATAAGTTGATTCAGTTTTTTGTCTTAAAGTCGGGAAAATGGTCAATGGCCGACGTGCTTGTCATTGCTATATTTATGGCTTACATCGGATTTAACGGAATCATTTCAAATCAGTTTGATAAGTTCAGTTCAGTCAGTGATAACCTGGAGCTTTTAACCACCAATGGGACTTCACTGCAGCCGGGCTTCTATATCTTCTTCACTTATGCTGTTTTAGCCCTTTTCTTGTCGGGATTCTTAGCCAAGAGAAATACCAAATCTGAATCAAAGTAATGCTCGCCAAATAAACTATTTACCAGGGTATTTCCCTTCCCGTAAAATCAAAAAATTTTCCAGTGTAGGACTTGCCTTGTTTTCCCGCGTTATCAATTAGTTTCCAGATCCCGGCTGCCGAATCTTTAGGTTCAACAAGTGCGGAAGCTCCGCCCATGTCTGTCTTAACCCAGCCCGGGTGAACCACGAAGGTCGAAAGCCAAGCGATTAATCTTGTTAAAATACCGTATTGCGGTTTTGCCGTAATTCGGTTATATTGATTGTACTTGAAGGGAGTCCTTTTATGGGAGCCAAAAGAAAAGCCACATTCTATGTCGATGAATCCGTTCACAAAGCTTTAAGACTTAAAGCCGCAAATGACGATGTTTCCCCTTCTGATCTTTTGAATCAGCTCTTGGCTGTAGATTTGGCGGAGTATCTGGAAGACCTCGAGGACGTAGCCGCCGTTAACGCCCGTCAAAAGGAACGAGGCAAAGGCATTCCTCTTGAACAATTCGTAAAAAAGCTGAGAAAGAATGGCTAAGTACTCCGTTCTTATCCAACCCTCCGCACAAAAAGAGATCGAACGACTTCCAAAACCCGCGCAGAACAAAGTCCTAAAGGCTTTGGTTGCTCTTGGTGACAACCCACGCCCTGCGAGTTGTAAAAAGTTAGTCGGCACCGATGCTTGGCGAGTACGAGTTGGAGAATACAGAATTGTATACTGGGTAGAAGACAACGTACTTAGCGTCGAAGTCATAAAGGTTGCGCACCGCAAAGATGTCTACCGCTGATTTATTCCGCTACGCTCAGTGGTCTTTGGATTTTTTTCTAGCAACTTGCGCGCTAAAAAACTTTTTATCTTTTTCCAACCAAAAGTAATCTTGCACCGTCGAGTTCAGCAGATCTTCGTTTACCCAGAAGTAACCAGGACTGCTTTTATCACATTCTACGTTCATTCCTTCGTACTGCTTGCAATTGGGGCCATGCGAGTCACGCACCAGATAGCGGCAAGTCCCCGAAGCCACATCATATTTTCTACCGACAAGGATGCTCTCCTTCTAGCCCGAAGGTTTTCTTGTTCGCCTTATCGTTTAAGCTCTGCAGCAGCTCTGCCGTATCTATTGATCCGAGATCGGATTTTAAGAATCAAGACCGCATCCGATACCTCATGCCACGCCCAACGCCTTCTTTCTCAAGGTGACCATCATTCACTAAGTTTCTGAAATGAACTTTCACGGTATTGCGGTTAGCGCCAGTGGCGGCCACGGCCTCACCGATAGAGGTTGGTCCACGGCTTTTGATGAATTCAATGATCTGCAGAGATAAGGGCGGCATTTTGGTCGCCGCCAATTCATCTTTCATCTTGGCTTCGAGCGCGGCCTTTTGTTTCTGCATGGACTTGAGAAAGAACTCCAGCCAGTCGTTCACGCCACCGGACTTAATTTTTGTTTTACTTTTTGTCTTTACATTGAACTGTTCGAGTTCTGCCTGCCCACGGCGCAGAGCCAGATAGCAGGAATCTTTGTTCTCCTCGATAACCCGTTCAAAAGAACTGTAGGGCACGTAGCTATATCCCAGCTGCAAGAGCAGTAACGTCGTGAGCGCACGCGATAGACGACCATTGCCGTCCTGAAAAGGATGGATGTGCAGGAACACGACCACGAACACGGCAATCACAAGCAGCGGGTGCAATTCTTTGCGAGTGATTTGCGTGTTAGTCCATTCGATTAGTTCAGTCATCAAGCCTGGGGTATCAAGCGGTGCTGCTGTATGGAAGATCACACCTTTGCTTTTGCCATCAGGGCCGAATGCTTCCACACTATTTGCGAACTTCTTGTAATCGCCCCGGTGCCGATCATCTTTGGTACTATATTTCAGTAGAATGCTGTGCAGTTGCTTGATGTGGTTCTCGGTAAACGGAATATCTTTGAAAGACGCAAAGATCATCTCCATCAGTTCCGCATAACCGGCGACCTCTTGCTCATCTCGGGATTTGAGTGAGTATGTTTTCACCCCACGAAGTAGGGCTTCTACTTCAGAGTTGGTGAGCCTCACACCTTCGATACGGGTGCTGGATCCGACGGATTCGATGGTGGCCACTTGGCGAAGTGCGGCCAGTCTGTCAGGCGCTAATGCCTGAGTAGTCGCCCACCGGCCTTTGAACTCATCAAGCTCGCCGATAAGATTTGTGATTTCTTTGGGTATTAGGTTTATCTTGGGTGCTCTCATATACCCAAGAATATACCCATAAACACCCATAAAGTCCAAAAATATGGCTATTTATGGGTATATATGGGTGTAATTATGGGTAAGTGCTGGACAAAGGGCTTATTCCTACCGGCGCGTTTCCCGACAGATAGAACAATCGTTTTTTAGGCTCTTCCCCTAGCTTTAACCACGATTGAACCAAAAAGCTCTCGGGCTTCGGTCCACCGTAGAAGCCAATCCAAACAAAACGAGACTGAGTTAAGGCTCGCTCTTTTCAAAATCGTTTTCTTTTCTCGCAAAGAAAGTGCCGTCAAAACGCCACACCCTTTGTCTTTTCGTTCTTCAGGTTCGGTTCTCCGCTCTCTCTTAACTCTCGAACTGTCTATTTTGAGAGAAACGAAATAACTTGCAAAAAAGAGTACTTCTTAAAATCGGCATCTCGAGTCCAGACGCGCTTTACTTTATGTTGCCTTAAGCACAGTGCAATTCTGGCATCAAATACCTCATTGCCCTTTAAGCCTGGAACTTGTTTAGTTATTTCAGAAAGTTCTTTCCACCAATTTGTGTCTTCATCGAGAATTCTTATATCATAGGCATCAATGAGTTGCGAAAGCGCCTCGACAGCCTTTTCAATTTTCAGCGGTGAAGAGAAAACTTTAGAGTGGGTCAATAATCTGAGTACCTCGCTGATATTTGTGGGAGTTGTACAAAGCTCATCGTCCAGATTTTCTAATCCACTTGTTATTTCTTTATGATGTATCGAGTTTGTCTCTCGCCTTGATGAGAAACCCAAGGCCATGGGTTTAGCTTTTAAAGCCTTTTCAATGAAGCACAGGCTAGTATGGAAATGGACGCGCCATAACTTTCAGAAGACGTGGTAAAAGGAGATTTGGAGAGGTTGAAGTCAAGACCTCGGATAAATCCGACCTCCACATTGAGTAGGCCGATTTTTGACCCTTTCTCGGCATCAGGGCGAATTTTAGCTTTGATCCACTTCGTTGAGGTCTTAAGCCCGACACTTAGATAACTACGATACTTTATTTCAAAATAATTTCTGAGACATGTACTTTTGCCAGATTCAAAAACTCCTACAATTTTAGTTCGAACCAAGCAGTAAAGTGTTTTTGCATTTTCGTCTTGAGCGGATTCAGCAATCAAATAAGGAAGTAAGTTTTGGGCACGAGCCCCTTTATATTTTCCACCGGAAAAAATAGCAGCCGTCAAGCTGTCCGGCTGAAACTTAACGGCAATATTACTTTCTGAAAGAAGTTTCTGAAGGGCACCATACTCTTCAAACACTTTTTCAGCGTCACAAATTGCCAGAGTAATTTGTCTTAGATTCGGTCCAATTGTTATTTGTTTGAAAAAACGCCCGTCGAGGGGACTCAACTCTTCAGAGTTCTCCGGTTGATAAAGGATAGAGTAATGGTTTGATACTATTTCACTTGAATGCGCGATTAATATGACTTCCTCATAATCACCTTCAAGGCAGTCCTTTAATGAAAGCGGAGATCCTGATCTGTAGTGAAATTGTGGCGATTCACCTTCATAGCCCATTTTTTTTAAAAGCTGAGATGCTTTTTCTTCAACAGCGACATTGAATTTTTCTTCTCTGATTAGTGAAGCTACACAGGTTTTCACACCTTCGGCAAATGCTTCAGGGATTTGCATCCCTGAAGCTAACAAAAAAGTAAAAAAGAAAAATCGTGAAAACATTTTTTTTATTCCGCCTGAATTCCAAAAGATGCCGCGATATAACCTGCAGTTAGTTCACTGACGCCGGTTCGATTCATGATCTCTTGAATGAGCTGTTGCTTTTGGCTATACTGTTCAAATTTAACAACGCTTTGAGGCTGTTCTTGAAGTCTAGCCAGGTCAGACTTAATCAGATTAGCCTCGTCCACTGTATAGATGCCTAAAGCAACTTTATCTTGCAAATCAGAATCATTAATAGCTCTGACATCATTGACCTTCTCACCTAAAATTGTACCTATAGCTAAAAGAATGAATCCATTATGGGTATTTTTATTCGCTTTCAATTCAGCTGCACCCACCATAGCAAAGGCGCCACCACCAAATGCCAGTCCAATACCGGCCCCAGGCACAGCAAATCCAATAATCATTGCACTTGCAGATTGTGGAACACTGGCGAACATCAAACCAGCCAATAAAACATACAGAATTTGTTTCTTCATATTTCCTCTCCAATTATGGGTTAGATATTTTGTTAACTCAATTGTAGCTATATACAGCATTTTGTATCACATCGCATTGCTATTTATGCATCTGCAAAAATGCAATGCTTGTGCCACTAAAATGTAATTGTTAAATTTACATTATAATTTTTTGGTTATTTGAATAACAGACTTGGGTTCCTTATAAACTAAGGCCGCCTCAAAAAATCGCCTATTGGCCAATAGATATCGACTCACTCATAAATTTCCCTTTTTTTGTCAATGAGATTTAGCAGCAGCTCTGTGTGGAAAAATAAATATGCAAGCTACAATGAACGCAAAGAGTGCCGCCGAAGCCGAGTATCGACTTAACTCAAGTCCCCCATGAGCACGCGGCTTGTCCAAAAAATCACCAAGTACAGCGCCCAATGGTCTAGTTAAGATAAACGCCAACCAAAAAAGAATAGTTCTAGAAATTTTTGTCCAAAAATAAAGGCCCGTAACAATTGCCAATAATGCACCGAAGATGATAGCGCTGCCACTATAGCCAAAGCCCGCTGAATCTGCGGTCCAATCGCCCAATGCTGTTCCTAAGGTTTGCGAGAACATAATTGTGATCCAATAAAACAATTCTGATTTTGGATTGTTTATAGAGTTAACTGAAATTGAACCAAGGCTGCGATGCCAAATAAATAATGAGCCAATTAAAAGCGCCAAAAGTACAGACGAACCACCAGCATATCCAATACCCAGAGAGCGGTCGGCAAAATCCGCCATTGTCGTACCGACTGTTGTTGTCGCAATGATTGTGGTCCAATAAATGACCGGATGAAAACGCGCGGCCTTGATTTGAATCACCACAGCCACTAAAAAAACTGTCGCAAAAATTGCTGTTCCAACAAGGTAGCCTAAATCCATAGACATCGATACTGCATCCCCTGCCGTTTCCCCAAGAGTCGTGGCTGCAATTTTTATTATCCAGAAAAGAAGCGTCAACTCAGGTACTTTACTTAAACCATCTTTAAGATTGCTATTTTTCATATTGCCCCCGAGATTTTACTAAATCCGTCCTAATCCTAAACACATCAGGTAAATGCATGAAGAGCATCAACTATATTACGAAATGATGAACCGAAGATGAACAGGCGGCAAGTTAACTCCACATGACACAAATGCGTCGTGTCTGACAATTCTATTTACGATATTGGCGCTGTCGAAATGCCGTAAATTGGTATCGACGATTTTTACCCTGCCCCTGAAACTGTAGACTGCCATGGTCAACAAAACTCATTAAAACGCGCAGAGCACTTCTTAAATTAATTCCAAGGATGCTCGCTGCCTCTTGTGTGGAAAACCACTTTGATTGAATTTTCGTTTTTAATTCATTTAAACGGAAGCTCTCCTTTGTAACCTCACTGTCTTTTGTCGATATCACTAAATGAATGGGTCTCAGTGGAAGCAGCGAAAGACTTTGACGCTCACTACGAACTGATAATGGTATTTTTTGTTCAATGAACCATTCGGAAAGACGTTTTATAAGGTTGCGAATGCGATCGGGTGAGCTTTCCGGATCGAAGTATTCATTAACATACAGCTTTGAGAACGCCTCTCCTACAGATAAGGGTCGATAAAAATCTTTTGCTAATAGTATAAGAAGTCGATGAACCAAACTCCCCGATGGCAGTCGGTGCCTGCCGAAACTGCCCTTATCAATATGTAAAATCGGAGCATTGTTTCCAAAACTATCACCAAAGTCCACTTGAAATACCCCAGGCAGAGATGGTGGATCACTAAATCTTCGCTTCAAGACACTGCGATATCTTGTATAGGGAGTTCCCGCCATCAAAAATAAATAAAGCGCCTCATCATGAGTAATTAGAGCTTGAAAGAAATCCATTTGGCGTACGCTTTCCCAGTCAGCCATGTCTTTAGCTTCTAATTTTAGAGTCCTGAGGTTTTTTATATATTCAGGCTCCTCAGGCTTTTGCATTAAGTTGCCAATGGCTTTCCATTTTTTCAAAAAAAATCGATAAGAGCCGACTTCATCTTTCAGAATTTTAGCTGCCAGCTCTAGTTGTTGATTGGCCTGCTGATATCTTTTTTGCGCCAAAGCGACCTGAGCAGAAAGCTCAAGTGAATTGGCATATAATAACCGATGGCCTTTAAATTTGCACTCTGCTCGAATATCTGAAAGCAAATCAAGTGCCGGCCCAAAAAGCTCTTCAGAGACAAATCCTGCCGCCAAGTTTAGTCTCCCTACAAGTCTTTGATAGTCGCTAATTGCAGTGGACTTTAAGTACTTCTTTAGCAAAGGCAGAGCCCCGGCATAGTTCCATTCTGAAAAAAAAGCATCAACCTGGAACATAATCACTTCCGGATTTTGTGCCCAGTTTAATTTGGAAAGAATCTCTAAGCCTTGTTTGCGACCGCCAACACGAATAAGAGCTCCCGCATAAAGCGCAAGCTCTTCTTCATTTGCTGCCGAATCAAGTAAATACTTAGATTGAACAATAGGAGCAAGAATTCTCAACGTAAGATAATTCATACGCGCACGTCGGGTCAATCGAGCAATTGCCGCAACCCATAGACGAGGAATCTCTTTGGGAACAATCTGCCAAAGCTGCCTGCGGGCAGCATTAATCTGCCCCTGTCGTATCGTCACATCAAGTTGAGTAACTAACTCAGTCCATTTATCAGACATAATGTTTCATCGGCATCTAAACTAAGAATCTAAATATATTTTGGCATATATTTGAGCAGTCCCATAGTGATACGTTCCTATAAGTATTCAATATTGCTCAGAGCTCAATAATAATCACGACAAAAATCTCCGTGGGAAGCCCTGTTCATCTCCACTAGACTGAATTAAGTGGAGGTTTCAAGTGGGCAATATTATTAAAGCACTAGAGCTTTGCAAATGGGCACCTTCAGGGGGCAACACTCAGCCCTGGGCTATTGCAATTGAAGAGCTCACAGATGATAGCTTAACTATAAACTTATCTCTATCAAAGCAATGCAAAAAAAACGACATACTAATGGAGGCCTACGGCGCAGGTGCCCTTTACTCTTTGGGCACACTTTCTCAGACTGTTAAAAAAATTCTATCTAAGCTGGGTTGGGAAATCAGCCAAGATCAGTTCTTTACTCAAGAAAGTGCATATGAATGCTGCGCAGTTTTAAAATTCGTTCAAACACAAAAACTTTCACCCGTATGGAGTGATATTGAAAATATGCTCCAGGACAGACGCAGCAATCGCAATCTTTACCTTCGCACTCCACTTGCTGAGCGGACAAAAAAAGATCTCTCAAACTTACTTAGTAAGTATCCAAAATTGAAATTAGATATACACGAAGCAACAAGAAATAAAGTTGCTGGCATACTGGCAAGGATTGAAACTATTCGCTGCCAAAATCAGCGTATGTCAAAAGAGTTCTTAAGCGAAATCCACTTTGCGCCTTCCCAAACTGGTTTGCCGTATAAAACCCTGAGCCAAGCATTTTGGTCCATAGCCATAATGAAGCTATGGAAAAAAGCCACTTGGCTTCGGTTTATATTTTTTGTCGGTGGGCAATGGATCTTTAGATACATGGCAGTTGATCGACCAATCTATCACTCAAGTGCCCTAGTTACAATTCAGGCACAAGAGTTGGACCATGAATCCATTTACCAGGTTGGACAATATCTATGCGATAGCTGGTTCTTACTCGGAGAACAGGCTTATGATGTTCAAGTCTTTGGTCTTCCTATTTTCTCCCTTCTATCTCTACTACATCCAAATGCCAAGCAGATCTTATCTGGCAAGGATCGAAACATCCTCCTCCAAACCCAGACTGAACTAAATAAATTAGGAATTGATATTACTAAACCTTGCTTGATGTTTCGCTGCGGAATCGCCAAAAAAGAAGCCCTGCTAACACCGCGCAAACCATTAAATATTTCTGTTTTTAAAAACTCACAGCCGCAAATTCGGGAGCAAATATGAAATCTTTGATTCGAAAACTATTCAGATTATTGCCTGAACAAAAAAGACTTCACCTGATTCGTCAGAATGTTCGTGTACCAGCAGGCTTAAATAATATTGTGCTTAAACTCGCTACAACCAAGGATGAACTGGAACAAGCTTACTGCTTACTCCATGACTCTTATGTTGGACAAAGCTTAATGGATCCACATCCCTCAGGAATGAGATTCAATATCTGGTCAGCATTGCCATATACAAGTGTTATCGTCGCTAAAATTGAGAACAAAGTGGTTGGGACAGTCTCTTTGATCAAAGACTCTCCTATTGGCTTTCCCTCTGATAAGATATACCAGGAGGAAAACAATGCGCACCGAAAAAACAGAAGACGCATGGTAGAGGTCTCAGCATTTGCAGTAGACCCCATGTTTCGGCAAGACGGACACAAGATAAGTCTCTATTTGATGAAATATCTCTATCAATATTCACAAAACTATCTGAATGCAGATATGCTTTGTGCTACAATTCGTAAGCATGTTTTAGATTTTTATAAAGCTTTGTTTTCTTTTGAGCAAAATGGAAAAGCTGTTCGCTATGATTTTGTGAAAGGAACTCTCGCAGTACAGATCTCTTTGGATCTTACATGCGAAAATATCGAAAAAATCCAAAACATGTACTCAAAATATCCCGCAAAATCCAATATTTATAATTTCTGTGTTACTCCTGAGACTCAAGCAGCATTTGAATTCCCAAAACAATTAAAAGAGATCTCAATGAATCCCGTAATGACCCCTCTGTTGTTGGATTACTTTTTAGTAAAAAAGACCGGGCTTTACCGCGAACTCAGTCCACGCATGCTTGAGCTTGTACACAGCGCCTACAGCAATCACCCCGATCTAGCAAATACTCTGCCTAAGCTGCAACATGTGGATTATACCAATCGACCTAACTTTCGCTATTTAACAAATGTTCGAGCTGTTTTTATGGCAAAGAATATTTCCGTGATAGGTACAATTTTAGATCTCTCTACTGATGGAGCTTTTTTTGCTGCCGGCACCGAGCTACCAAATGAAGCTGAGGGCCAAATAATCTTTACCATTCAAGGTCAAAAGTATCAAATTCCCTGCTCAATAATTTGGATGAATCGCGGAAATACCTTAAGATATCCAACTGGACTCGGCATAAAATTTGAAAAGTCTGTACCCTTTCTTAATGAGTTGTTTCAGAAAACAAATATGAATCTGGACCCTCAACGTAGAGTGCTCCGGGCAGGGTGAGCAGAGCTCAGCCGGTTCATTAACTTTTTTGATTTTTTTAAGAAGAAATCGTTAAGTTATATAGCTTAATTGAAGAAAAGATAACTGGAATTTTACACTGGCTACTTATATAACCAGAAATAATGAAAAGTGAATTATGCGTTCTTATCGTAGAAGACTCCAGTGATGATGCTCAATTAATTATTCACGATCTTAAGCGTAAGGGTTTTACAATTACCTGGGAACGTGTCCAGTCGGCACAAGAGCTGCGAACAGCCTTGAATCACAGGACTTGGGATATTGTTCTGTCTGACTACTCAATGCCTCAATTCAATGCTATTGATGCTCTGAAAATTATCAAAGAGACTGACCCCGATCTTCCTTGTATCATTATCTCCGGGACGATTGGTGAAGAGACCGCTGTTACCGCTATGCAAGCGGGAGCACAAGATTTTTTTGTAAAAGGGCGTTTGGCGAGACTAAGCTCCGCGATCCAGCGGCAATTAACTGAAGCTGAAAATATCCGTAAGCGTCGGAAAGCCGAACGTGACCTTCGAGCCAGTGAGCAGCGTTTAGCTAAGGAGCGTGAAAAGGCACTCGAACAAGAAAGAGCAGCTCGTGAAAAAATTGAAAGCCTATACCTTGAAGCACAAGAGGCCAATCGACTTAAAGAAGAATTTCTAACCAACCTCTCCCATGAGCTGCGCACTCCGATGGTCGCTATTACTGGCTGGGCTGAATTGCTTGCCAAGGGCGAGTGTAGTGCTGATGATTACCCAGTCGCTTTTTCGGCCATTTACCGAAGTGCGAAAGTACAAAATAAACTAATCAATGATCTTATCGATCTATCACGAATCATCACCGGCAAATTCAACATTGAAAAGAAGCCTGTCGATATGGAGATTCTCGCACGAACTGTGTTAGAATCTTTTCGCCCTGCCGCCGAAGCCAAGAGCCTTGAATTAAAAATCCTCAGCACTGCGCCTGTTGATGGCTTTGTTGCTGGTGACCAGGAGTCTCTTCAGCGTGTCCTCAGTAACTTGCTTGAAAATGCCATCAAGTTCACACCCATTGGAGGACGCATTCTTCTCGAAATACGATACGCCGGAACCACAGTTGAGCTCAGTGTCAATGATACGGGGGAAGGCATTGCTCCGGTATTTTTACCTCATATTTTCAATCTTTTTCGCCAAGCAAATGGCAGCCTGACCCGTCCCCATGGCGGCTTGGGCCTTGGGCTTGCCATCGTTCGCTATTTGACCGAACTCCATGGTGGACAAGTCGAAGCTAAGAGCGAGGGTCTTGGCAAGGGCGCAAAATTAGTAGTGAGACTTCCTTGGATAACTAAAAGAGAGTTCGCTATTGGAGCTGCGCCTGGCTAATTTTTTATTGTTGCAATATAGGCGGCTGATTGAGCAGCAACCAATAAAGACCCAATTGTTTTACTGCATCCATGAATTTGTCAAAATCCACGGGTTTTACAATATAACTATTCACTCCTAGTTGGTAACTTTCTACGACATCGCGCTCTTCACGAGATGATGTCATAATCACTACGGGAATTGATCTCAGGAGCATATCACCTTTGATCCGCTTGAGAACTTCAAGGCCGTCCACTTTGGGAAGCTTAAGATCAAGAAGAATCAAACGGGGTTTTTTATTTATTTTCCCAACATGAAGCCCAGTGCAAAAAAGAAAATCCAAAGCTTCCGCGCCATCTCGTGCAACGTGAATCTCGTTCTTTAAGTTGTGCTGTTTAAAGGCATGAAGTGCTAGCCTGACATCGTCAGGGTTATCTTCAATGAGAAGCACTTCAATAGGCTCATCTGTAAGTACCGTCATATATTCCTCTCCTTTTGTAATGTAAAATAAAACGTGGCGCCTTGTTGAACTGCAGACTCCGCCCATATCCGACCACCGTGACGCTCAATAATTCTTTTAACAATGGCAAGCCCCACCCCCGTACCTTCAAAATCCTCTTCCCGATGAAGGCGTTGAAAAACACCGAAGAGTTTGTCAGCATAGCGCATATCAAAACCAACGCCGTTGTCCTTTATGAAATAAGTGACCTGATCATCCTGATTAGACGAAATTTCTCCAATTTCGAGGATTGCAACCTCTTTCTGCCGACTATACTTAAGCGCATTGGATAAAAGGTTGAGCCAAACTTGTTTAAGTAAAGTTGGATCACCATAGCAAGGAGGCAATGGCACTTGATGAATCTCAATCTGACGATTTTTAATTTCATCTTGTAACTCATCCAGCGTTTGTTCGACCATGGCTGCGGTGTCCACGCGCTGCTTAACCATGGCATGACGACCCAAGCGTGAGAAAGCCAGAAGATCATCAATCAGGCGCCCCATTTTTTGCGTATTGTACCGGATCCTCTCTAGAAAATCCCGGGCCGAATCCGTCATCGCCTTAGCATCTTCTTCCATGAGGATTTTTGAAAAGCCGTCGATGACCCGCAAAGGAGCCCGTAAATCGTGGGAAACTGAATAACTAAAGGCCTCAAGCTCCGCATTGGCATGCTCTGCGGCTTCTTTTCCTCGGCGCAATGCTTCTGCTTCTGATGCCTGCTTACGTTCTGTTATATCGCGAATATAGCTTGTGAAGAGTGGACTGCCTTCGGCGCGAATACGTATTATGGCAATCTCCGCCGGAAATTCAGTGCCGTTTTTTCTAAGAGCAGGCAATTCAACTCTTCTGCCGATAACATGCTCTTCCCCCGTAGCTAAATAACGTTCGAGACCATTTTTATGCTGCAGTCTCAATCGCTGTGGCACAATCACCTCAGCAAGAAGCTGACCTATCACCTCTTTTCTGGAATAGCCAAAAGTCTTCTCAGCCGCAGTGTTAAAATCAACAATTTTTCCTTCGCAGTCCATGATCACGATTGCATCCATTGCAGCTTCCATGACCGCTGCTTTACGGGCTTCGCTCGCTCTTAAACTTTGCTCCGCTTTTAATGCCTCTGTTTGATCACGAAAAACCAGAACGACTCCGCACATCTTTCCTTCACCATCACGAATCGGTGCGCCGCTATCTGCTATGGGGCGCTTGTTGCCATCTCGGGAAATCAAAATCGTGTGATTGGCTAGGCCGACCACAGCACCCTTCTCCAGAACATGATCCACAGGGCTTACCACTGGCCGGAGATTTTCTTCGTTGATAATGTGAAAGACTTCCTCAAGTCGATGGGATTGAGCTTGCTCAAAAGTCCAACCGGTGAGCTGTTCAGCCTGCGGATTCATGCGCACAACCCTGCCCTCAATATCCGTTGCGATCACACCGTCGCCGATGCTATTCAGTGTGATAGCTAAATTCTGCTCGCTTTCACGCAAGGCATCAGTTGCATGGAGCAACTCCGCTGTGCGTTCTTGAACTCTCATCTCGAGGGTGTCGCGAGCTTCTTGCAATGCCTGAGATTGTGTCTCGATCCGCTCGGCCATGGAATTGAAACTCTCTCCCAAGATACCTATTTCATCTTTGTATTTTACAGCCACGCGTGCCCTGAGATCACCTTTTCCGAGTCGATCCGTCGCAACAGAAAGTACACGAATTGGCTTTGATAAGACGGAAGAAAACAAGCTTCCGCCAAGAAATGCCATCAGTATAATAAGTCCAGCATAGATCGTTTTTTTCTCGGTCATAATATCAATCGGTATTTGAAGTGAGCTTTGTGGTATCATGTAAAAGATAGTCCATGGAACCGTCTTGAACTGACGTCCTACACCATAGTACCAAGCCTGGTTCATGGGAGCAAAGCCATGGAAGAAGGATTCATCTGGCAACTTCTGCCGAGCTCGAGCAAATTGCTCAGGAAAACTCTTCACCTCAGTGAGCAATTTTCGTGTTTCATCACCATAGCGACTTTCTGCAATAAGCGAATCTAAAACTGCTGGTTCCAGAGGTCCTGCTGGATGAAAAATACTATCTGAGTTATAAGTGTGTGCAATTCTAATGCCTAGCTTATTAAATATAACAGCATAGCTCCCAAGACCTGCCAGATCATTTGACGCTTTAGCAATATCCCAGAGAGATTTTGCTCTCACCCATATAACAAAAAGACCGACTTTCTTTTTATCAGATCCAAATATGCTAGCAGCGTACGCAATCGTTGGTAAGGATCCCACCTCAGGTTCCGCAACATAGATATCTGAAGTAACTAGATCATCCTTTAGAGCCTCTTGGATATATGTCTGACTTGAAAGGTCATGGCCAATAAGTTGATTTTCTGTTGCAATTTTCACTACGCCTTTCAGACTAAGAATCGCGGCGCCACGCACATTCGGATCAATTGCAGGTTGGATTTCCAAAATGACCAGAGCATTGGCATCCAGTTCATGACGGTGGCGAGGGTCTCTACGTAGAAAATCAATCACGCCCGGCAAGCGTGAATACTTTCGCACAGATCTCTGATATCCACGATGGAAATTATCCAACTCATCAACCAAATGGTCAGAGCGGGCCATTAGAAGGGCCGTCGTGTTCTTTATCTGCTTACTTTGCATATCACGAATCTCAAAGAAGGCAGCCAATACAAGAGGAAGAACCGAGACTATAATAAGCAGCAGCACTACTTTAATGCGTAAGGGCCAATTCATGATATAAAATAGCAATTTCATATTCCGCACCCTCACAGCGCGCAAAGAATCTGAAATAACGAATTGCGATTAAGAGGCTTCCCAAGATGATCATCAAAGCCATTGGCAAGACACTGCAAGCGATCCTCTTTTAAAGTAAATGCGGTCAATGCGACGATAGTTTTTTTATAGCCATTCGCTCTCAGCCTTGCGGTGGCTTCATACCCGTCCATTTCAGGCATCTGTATGTCCATGAGAATTAGATCAAAATCTTCTTTGAGGGCCATATCAACGCCAGCCCTACCGTTGTTTGCGGACTCTACTTGAATCCCCCACCTTCGTAACAGATGGCCTATGAGAATTTGATTTTCGGGCGAATCATCTATTTGCAGAACCTTTAATTTGGAAAATTTATTCTGCCAGTCTGCAAGCTTATCAGAGCTAAACGTTTCCTCCTTCATATCTAACATTACACCCTCCACTAGTAATCTCTCGAAGCTATGCTAGCGGTTAATTCCGTCTTCATACTAAACAAATGAAATTTGTTACAAAATAGACCGATAAACTATTATTTTGAAGACAGCACTGTATCAATTGTCAAAATACAATTGAAGACTCTAAAAGAAGCATTATTCGAAATATTGTCTCGGGATCACTAAATATCCCTCCAGAAATTGCAGCTCTATTTCTCGCGAGGGCTCAAATCGCCCACGTATTGTGGTTTCTGTAAGATCGACTGATAGACTTTATAATTGCGCTTTACTAAACGCACATACTCGCGAGTTTCAGTATAAGGAATCATCTCAACGAACAAATCTATATTGTTGGTCGGATAACGTTTTTGCCAATCGCGAACGATGCCTGGGCCTGCGTTGTAAGCTGCGAGTGCTAATTCAATGGAGCCAAACTGATTGATCAATTGCCCTAGGAACTCAGAGCCTGCACGAATATTCGCTTCTGGACTTAGGAGCTGCTTTGGCTTTGTAATTCCAAAATATTTCGCCGTGGGATAAATCAACTGCATAAGGCCTGCAGCCTTCGCTCGACTTCGAGCCGCCGGGTTAAATGCACTCTCCTGGCGAATCAGTGCTTTAACTAGTACTGGGCTGGCACTCTTGCTATTCTCCACAATCTCTTTCCAGTAGCGAACCGGAAACAAAAGACCTGCAATGGATGGAGAAAGCATTTCAGGGTGTTCTGAAAGATAACGATGCAGGGTTTGGAATACCGAGAGATCTGCGCTACTAAAGCTCATCATCACTAACATCGAAGTTTGAAATGGCAGTGGCAAGTTTCGAAATTTTTCATAATTCAATTTACTAGCAATATATTGTATTGTGGCGCTTTTGCCATTTTCATTGAGTTGAATAAAAGATACCAGCAGGCGATCCCAATCTTCAGAACCACTTGAAGTTGTTAAAATCCATTTTGGTTTTTGGGAGCCTGACATGTCTAGCTTTTTCGCATCAGCGAGCAGACTGCCATAACCACCCCAAGGGTTTCTATCACTCGTTACTGGTGTTGCTGAGCAAAGACTGCGCAAAAAAGCAAGCCGATCACTTACTCCACGCTCTGGAGTCATCGGAAACATATTTAGATACTCCATGGCTCTTGGGCACTCGCCGCCTTGAATCGAGAAAACGGCCAAACGAAAAAGACTTTCTTGTCTTGGAAAGGCTGTGCAGACCAGTATTTGCTCATGCAATGCGCGAGATACTGTACTTGCTTCGATCTCAGGAAAATCTAACTCTAGGGAAAATCCGAGAGCCTGGCTTTCTACGGCTTTTCCGCAGTCAAATTTAGCCACTAGCTCGTGGCCCTTTTTTGTTTTTTTCGCTAGACTCCAGGTACGAAATTTTCGCAGGTATGCTTGCAATAAGCTTTTCTCTTTTGTTGCTTGCGAGAGTTTTTCCGCTTTTATTGATTTAGGAATATTGATTGCCGGATCTCGGGAGTTTAATCCAGTGAAACTTTTCAGCGAAGTTTGCGCCTTCAAATAAGCAAGGGTCGGACCTTCCCCTTGCTGAAGAGCCTGCTCTAATTCCAAGGTCGCCAAAGCACTACCCATTGCATTTGGCTGACGAGGTTTCGAAACACAACCAAAAACAAACAATAATATAAAAACAAGCATATAGCGCATAAATACCTATCGGAATTTTTCAAAAATCTACGCACACATTTTACATGAAATAGACCAAGGTACGGCCTTCTTTTTAGTATCGCAACGCATCCGAAAAAGGTAGGGCGTACCTAAAGATGTTTGCGTTTGTGCCGAAAGAATATGAGGGGGTATAGAGTATGAATTTGCAATTGAAAATGTTGTCAGCATTCCTCTTGTCAATAACGCTTATTTTTTTAACTGATTCATCTTTTGCTCAAGTAAAAAAAAGAAGCAAACCTGAAATTGCACTGACTCTTAAAAGCATTAAAAGACAGAGTAAAAAACCAACGGGTTATACAAAAGCATCCACATATATGATGAAAAGAAAAGTTGCGAGTGTCAAAAAGCGCAGTAAAAAAGTGAAGACCAGCCATACAAAAGCAAAAAGAAAAAAGGAAAAAATACATAGGCCCTGATTTCGTGAAAACATCCAACCACCAGGGCGCCTGTGGACACGATCTCTTGTTATACTTGCAAGCATTAACAAGGAGGATTTTATGTTGGTCAAAGAAGTCATGAAAGATAAAGCACAAGTTATCCATTTTGATCACTCCGTAGAAGAGGCTGCGATGCAAATGGAGAAGGGCAACTTTGGTTGTCTGCCTATTGAGAAAAGCGAGAAGATGATTGGCATGATCACCGACCGAGACATCGTCATTCGTCTTGTCTCTAAGGGCAAAGATCCTAAAAAAACAAATGTTATCGATTGTATGTCAGAAGGAATCAGCTATTGCTATCAAGACGAGGACATAGAGTCCGTCGCACACAAAATGGCTTCAGTCCAGGTGCGCCGACTCCCTGTTATCGATCGAAATAAAAAACTAGTTGGTATGGTGAGCCTTTCTGATATCGCGCGGAAGGCAAAAAATGAGAAATTAACTCATGAAATTGTCAGCCAAATGTCCCACTAGAAGGTACCAGTTGCACTCCCTCCAGCCGCACTCCCTCTCTCGTCTCGTTGACAACGATGCGTGTCACGTTTTAAGTTGCGGAGGAGGGGGCTTTGATGACGGCACAGGACCATTTTGACTCTACACTTAAACTTCGCAATGCTTTATTCAATTTACAAAAAGAGCTTCTTGGCCACCTTAAGGAAACCTTCGAGAAAGAATGCGGTCGGCAAGTTGGCCCTGGGGAATGGCTACAAGTGATTATGGTGGCACAACGCTACGCCTGGCTTCGAGAACTAACTTCATTAATGGCTGACATTGATATTCTAACGGAACTCCATGTGTTTTCTCCAGAGCAAGCAAGCCTTGTTCGATCCGAAGTCGAAAGACTTTTTTTTGCCGCAAACTCCTCCTCTGATTTTAACAAAAACTACCAAAAACTTATGTTATCTGGCGCTCCCTTTATATTGAGTCACGGTCTCTTACGTGACACAACCAGTAAGCTTCCTCAGCCAAGCAAACACATTGCCCGTGAGGAGGCGCACGAAGCAAGAAAAGGCTGGCATAAAGAACACCACGAACAATCTCGCAAACGCAGATCTTAACATGCTTATCTTATGTCAACAGTCCATCACAGAAGATTCACTTGTCTGTGTCCTAAGCTGTTTATTACAATGCTCCGAGAGGTGCTGAAATGAACGATGTCAGCTATGCTCTGTCGGCTTGGGTTCTCTCAAGGGGCATTGCATTTTGTTTTATAATAGCCTTTCTTTCATTACTACCACAGGTCATGGGCCTCTATGGAAAAGATGGGATCCTTTCCATTCGTCAATTCATGTTTGTCCTTAAGCAACAATCGGGTCCGCAAAGATATTACGAACTTCCAACACTATTTTGGATTAATTCGTCAGACTTCTTCCTTAACACGGTAGCAATTATAGGCTTGGCAACTTCGATTTTCGCATTACTGGGGTTCTGCCCTCCACTGATGATACTTGCGGCCTGGGTCTGCTACTTATCATTTATAAATTCAGGCCAAGACTTCTTAGGCTTCCAGTGGGACTCCTTGCTTTTGGAAGTGGGTCTGCTTTCTTTTTTTCTAAGTCCCTGGAGTCTCATGTGGAATCCTTGGATAGCCTTCGAACCCAGTCCTTTTGTGCGTTGGCTCTTTTGGCTCTTGCTGTTCAAACTTGTATTTCTTTCCGGCACTGTGAAGATCCTTAGTAAAGATTCCTCATGGCGCGACTACTCTGCTCTTAAATATCATTACTGGACACAACCCCTTCCAAATCCACTGGCCTATTTCATGAGTAAACTGCCGGAATGGTTTCAGAGACTCAGCTGCCGATTTATGTTTGCCATCGAGCTGGGAGTCCCATTTTTGATTTTTCTACCGGGGAAAATGCGTTGGCTATGTGCTGGAATTTTTATTTTTCTTCAAATCATGATACTTATCACGGGCAACTATGCTTTCTTTAATATAATAACAATCACTCTCTGCTTGTTCCTGTTTGATGATTCTTTTTGGAGTCTCTTTTTAAACAAAATCTTCCCCTCCCTAAGCCCAAGCCACGAGACTTCTTTATTGTATCAATCCTTGGGACTCATCATCGCCGCAATTCTGTTGCCACTGAATATCTTTTGGTTTGCCCTCGCCTTCCGCGAGAATTCAGGTTTTGTAAATCCACTGATCCCCATTATTCGTTCTATCTATAACTATCGCTTCAACTCAAGCTATGGCTTGTTTGCTGTGATGACCAAGGACCGTCCAGAGCTTGTATTGCAGGGAAGTAACGATACTGAGATTTGGGTCGAGTATGAGTTTAAATATAAGCCGAGTTCGGTGACAAAAATGCCGCCAATTGTAGCTCCTTACCAACCCAGACTTGATTGGCAAATGTGGTTTGCGGCCCTTGGCACTTTTAATCAAAATTTATGGCTGCAAAATTTGATGGCGCGGATTTTTTTAAATTCAGAGGATGTTTTAAAACTACTTAAAAACAATCCCTTCCCCCACGTGCCTAATTACCTACGGCTAGTGAAATATAAATACAGATTTTCAGATACACAGAATCTATTTAAAAAGGGAGAATGGTGGCAGCGAGAATATGTGGGCCTATACTCGCCGGTCTTTGAAAAAACAGACTTTGTTCCAACAAAATAGACAATTGACACTCACTGAGGCCATGACGCATCACGCTAACCGAGTGCCAAGGCAAAACTCTAAATTCCCATTGTCGGCAAGGAATGAACTCGATAAAATCCACTCTATTCACGGATGAATACAGTGCAAAGGATTTTTTTATGGAAACTAAGCCAATACAAAATATAACAGAAAAAGAAACCCCTCCTCCTATGCTCACAACTGAAAAGCCAACCCCGTCAGACCGCCCTTCGAACCGTCGCCGCAACCGCCGCCGTCTTCCCGCTTGGTAAAAAAAGCTTTCGTCATAGGCATTTTTTCTGTTCTTTGTTTTGCCAGCTCTAGTGGCAAGACCGAGGCTAATACGGAAAAGCTTTCGATTTATTTCAAAGACAGCTACGAAAGCTTTCGCGCACTTTTTCTTGCAAACATTCAGGTGTTACAAAAAAACAATCCAGAACTTGAGCATCAAGCCATAAAAATCCCAACAAAAACAAAAGAAGATTTGGTGATGGACACCCTCTATCTTCCGCCAAAGTCAGGCAAAAAAGAACGCCTATTAATTTTAACATCAGGTCTTCATGGTATTGAAGGTTTTGTGGGCAGTGCTCTTCAAAATATGTTTCTAATGGAAAATTTTTGGCAAATGCGAGACGAGAACCTTGGTATTCTGATTATTCACTCTATAAATCCCTATGGCTTCAAGTTTGCCAGACGAGTCTCTGAAAACAATGTTGATCTCAATCGGAATTTTGACACCAGCACTGAGCTTTTTAAAATTAAAAACGATGCCTATCTTCAAATCAGTCCCTTATTAAACCCCACCACTGCCGCCAAGAGCGGTTTTCTAGATCAAACGAAATTTTATTTTCAATGTGCAAGGGTGATCTTACATTACTCAATGGACAAACTTCGCCGCGCGGTTCTCAAGGGACAATACGAAGAGCCTCAGGGAATCTTTTTCGGTGGAACCCATTTTGAGCCTCAAAAAAACTTACTTGAAAAGGAACTCCTCGCTAAGGCAAAGGGCTATGGACAAATTCTTCTTGTAGATCTACACACAGGCTATGGTGAACGAGGTCACCTTCACCTCTTTGCTAGCCGCGCCCCCGCCCTGGACATCGAATATCAGAAAAAAATTTTTGCAGGCCGAGATTTAGATTTTGGTCAAAAACAAAACTTTTATGAAGCAACAGGCGGACTTGTTGTCTATGCGGCAAATCTTTTTAAAAACAAATCACGTTATGCCGGCATTACCTTTGAGTTCGGTACATTGAATAGTCAAAAAACTCTCGGATCTTTGGATTCACTTTATCGCATGGTCCGTGAAAATCAGGGTTTTCATTACGGAGCACGATCCAGCGGCGATGCTGAAGAAATTAATCATCTGTTTCGTGAGATGTTCTACCCGAGCGATCCAGAATTCCGTGAAGCCATTGTCACACAATTCCACGACACCCTCACACTCGCGTTGAAAAATCAAAAAGCATTGAATTAGGTACTTAGTAATGCTACCCCCGTATTAACACCAGTGAGAGGGATCCCGTGCTTGCTAGCTTTTGGAAACAATCCAATACTTTACAAAAAGTTTTTATACTTTTTGGTTTGAGTATTTTATTTCGTATATTTTTCATATCCTTTGTAGGTCTTGCCGACGACGAAGCTTATCACTGGAGTTGGACAAAAAACCTTTCCCTTTCCTATTATGATCACCCAGGAATGATTGCCTGGCTTGAGGCCGCAAGCACGTCTTTCCTTGGTGATACTCGCTGGGGTATTCGGCTTCCATCTTTTCTTTGTTATCTTGCGACCGCTCTTCTGGGCTGGAAACTCGCCCGTGATGTCTTTGGCATTTGGGCTGCTAACTTTACTATATTCTTAATGCTATGGACTCCACTCTGGGGCTTTGGCGGCTATGTCGCTTCGCCAGAAACTCCTTTCATGCTTTGCTGGGTGGCAGGCGCTTACGTTTTCTGGCAAAGCGTACGGGAAGACGACAAGCAGTGGCCCTTAAAAAAGAGCTGGCTATATCTCGGTGTCATTATGGGCCTGGGGCTGAATTCGAAATTTATTATTGCGCTACTGGCTCCAGGTTTTGGGCTTTACCTGTTAATGACGCCAAAACGCCGCAAAGATTTACTATCTAAATGGCCGTGGATCGGACTGCTCATTGCAACTTTAATTTGTCTGCCGATCTTTATTTGGAACCTGCATTATGACTGGCCAGGTTTTAAATATCAATTCCATGAACGCCATACGACCACAGAGTTTAACCTCGGTCGATGGCTTGAGTTTTTCACAGCACAGATTTTATTTTATACACCCGTGGCCTATGGCCTGATGCTTTTTACTTTTGGTTACTCTTTTATTCACCGCCAAGATACTCGCTGGCGCTGGCTCTTCTATATGACTGCACCGAGCATTTTATTGTTCTATGCCCAACCATTATGGGCCGAATACAAGCCGCACTGGAGTGGTCCCGCTTTTTTCTTTTTAGCTATGGGGGCCGGAGCAATTTGGTCTGAAGGAATCCATTTCCATGGCAAAGAGCAGCTCAAGGCCTTCAATAGAAAAATTACTTGGGGAATTTTGGGATTTATCATCACCATGAACTTGATAATCTACTTACCATTCGTCTACCCGTGGATTCCTAGAGTCCACCGACTCTTGAGTCCGAATACTCAGTGGCAACCGAAATGGGATCTTAGCAATGAGTTTACTGGTTGGCCAGAACTTGGAAACTATGTGAACCGCCGCCAGCGAGAAATTCACGCTGATAGCGATAAAAGACCTTTCCTTGCAAGCAACCGCTACGAGGTCACAGCGCAGACTTACTTTGGAACAAAGCAAAAAGTATATATGCTAAGTAAAACCAAAAGCCAGTATACTGTAACTCAATCTCCACAAGAGATAGAAACTCTTCTGGGCTCCACTGCTTTGTTTGTAACCACCGATAAGTATCCTACTGATCCCATGGAGTGGGCTAAGTTCGATATCTGTAAGCCAGAGGAGTTAAAAACCTATCGCCACCAGGAGGTGGCGAGGATTTTCACAGTTTGGACTTGCACAAATTTTCAAGGAATTAAGTAACTAATTATGACGATTGCCGCTGCCGCAATAAACCTTACCATTCAACTCCACATAGCCATCTGTTCGATTTTGGCGTGGATCGTAATGTAGCCAATGAAGAAGTGCTCCTTGGTTTGTCCATATAAATTGGCCACCCATGGAGACCTTGTCACCTATTTGCAAAGGAACACGCTCACACATATCTATATTGTAAACGGCCTCCATAGTCGCACCATTTGAAAGGCGAACTATCCACTTCTGGTGTTGTAGACCACTGGTATCATCTGGAAGAAGCTGGATGACAACCATTCCAGAGCCTTCAACGAAATCTAGGCGGCGCTTTGCTTGAATTGCGCTAACTATTTTAGAATCCCCAGCTGATACTTGTGGGTCACCCTGTTGATTTTCATCAGGATTACGATTTTTTTCTGGATAGTTATGTTTGTTACGGAAATCTTGATTGCCATTTTTATTACCTACAATATGGCTATGACTGCGACCGTATGGAGCAAATTCGCTGGCATTTGAATGGAAACAAGCTACAGAAAGAATAAGCCCTAATATTGATGCTAGTTTTTTAATCATAAATCCCCCCAGATTTTTGTGGCTCGACTTTCCTTGATAGGCCTGCTTTTTTCAACAGTAAAAATTTAATGAATATAAAAATGCTTAAAACACATTATGTTTAACATGGCGCGCCTGAGGACTGTAAATATTGCAATATCTTGCTTGATATTTCCAATAAAAATCATAGTCTAGTCCAGATTAGTAAATTTTAAAAAGAATGGCCATGGTGGCTTTTCTTTAAAAACAAAAAAACTGAGGAGAAAACAATGAAAATGATCCTTTCCGCGATGCTTACTTTGTCTGCTGTTGCAGCTTTTGCTAACCCAACAACTGCTCCAGCTCATGGCACAACAGCACCAGCTGCTATGCATGAAACTGCTCCAACTATGGCTAACGAAGAAGCTAAAGCTATGACTAAAGTTATGACTAAAGAAGAAGCAGAAAAAGCTTGCGCAAAAGAAGCTAACAAAGAAGCTTGCGTTAAAAAGCACATGAGCCATAAAAAGAAAATGTAATTTTATAAGCCTTGAAGGCGATTGCCCCAAAAGGGAATCTCTGGATTCGCTAAATAAATTAGATTTTTCTAAAAAAGCCACTCAACAGAGTGGCTTTTTTACTTCAGCAGCCTGCAGAAAAAATATGCCGACACAAAAACTTACTTGTACTGAATTTCTTCGATGGTGACACGTTCTTCGCCCTTCGGCTTATGAATTATTACTTCATCGCCGACTCTTTTTCCTAGGAGCGCTCGAGCCAGGGGGGATTTCCAAGAGACTTTGCCAAGTTTAATTTCAAATTCGTCCTCGCCCACAACTTGGTAAGTCATCTCTTGTCCATCTTCATTTACAATTTTCACCGTCGCACCAAAAACCACAGTCAAAGATTTCACTGTTTTTGGATCAATAACCTCAGCTTTGTCGATTCTTTGAATCAAAAAATGAACACGCCTATCGATTTCACGAAGACGCTTTTTACCGTATTGATAGTCCGCGTTCTCAGAACGATCGCCATTGCCGGCCGCCCAGGTTACGACTTCGACCACCTTCGGACGCTCGACGTGCATCAACTCATGGTACTCGGCCTTGAGCTTTTGAATGCCCAACGGAGTTATATAATTTTTTGATTGATCCATATTTAGCCTAAAGCAGTAATGCTTTGCTGAGCAGAAATTTCTTCAGCAGTGGGCCTCGCGGTTTCACTCAAAGAAATATCTTGAAGCTCCGACATCAACTCATTAACACTCATGATGCGATCAATCCGATGAGCGTTGGCACCTACTGTATAAAGATTTTTTTCATTCTGGTTGTTAAGATCAATGGAAGCCAAAAGGCCGTTGCAAATACAAAAAGTCTTTTCGTTCTCATATTTAGAAGGACAATGACCTTTATTCAACAAATAACCCTTATCACACTTAGGCGCTCGCTCACGAGCCAAGGCTTGTTGATAAAAAGGAGACTGTTTGATCACGTGGAAAAGCATTCCACACGGCGATCCCGGTCTACTGGCAAGCTCGATATCATCTTCCTTACATTCAACCAACATTTTTTTGTATTCTGTATTTGCACCAGACTCATGTGTTGCGAGAAACCGAGTTCCCATTTGTACGCCAGCGCAACCCTTATCGATATATTTTAAAATATCCTGGTGTGTATAAATACCGCCAGCAGCAATTACCGGAATATTCCCCCAGTCTTTAACAACAGCAAGGACCTCATTAATTAAATTATCGAGGTGATTTTCTGGAGCCAAGGCCTCTTCAATCTTTTTCCAAGCAATATGACCACCAGCTCTGGGCCCTTCTACGACCACGGCGTCTGGCATACGGCCAGTGCGTTTCCAACGCTTAAAAATAATTTCCATCGCGCGCCCTGAAGAAACGATCGGAACCAGGGCCACCTCATTGTGCCTTTCATGCCGAAGAGCAATTTCTGGCAGCGCCATTGGCAGACCTGCACCGCTGATAATGGCATCAACGCCCCCGTCCATAGAGCCTAAAACAGAATCCTCGTATTGATTGATAACAGCCACCATAATGTTCATACCAATTGCGCCGCCCTTGCCAATAATTTTAGCATCGCGCACGTCCTGAGCTGCGGCCTCACGAGCCTTGAATTTCCTACCGTGACGGTGAGCAAGAATCCGATCAAGGCCAGCACTAGATAAAACGCCTAAGCCACCTTCGCGAGCCACTGCCCCAGCCAAAGTATAGCTTGATAAACCAATACCCATCCCGCCCTGTACAATTGGAACACGGATTTCAGTATTTCTTAGCATCATCGGTGCCATTTTTGTCATCAGCTTCCCCTTTATTCGAGCGCTCAATTAATCGGATGAAACAATAGCTTAAGTATTATAACTTAGTATAGGGAAAATCCCCACTCTGTCATATCATGTTTTACCTAGACTTTGATCCACAAAGTCACCCAGGAGCCCCTAGCCTATAGCCCTTAGTCTAAGTATCCTAAACTATTACTCTATTTAAGCCGAAATATTCAGTTAGGAGGTCTCATATGAGATCGCATTGGAAACGTACGTTATGGGCTGCTATGCTATCGAGCCTCTGTTTGATTGCAACATTTACGTGGTACAATCTTACAAAAAGTAAGCTTCACGAGAATGACACTGAAAAGCCCCTTGCCTATGTTGGTAAAACTAATGATGAAATTCAGCGACGCCCGGTAACTCGCCTGCTCTGGCAGCAGGTAAGCACTGGAGATCCTTTGTTCAATGGCGAGGCCATTCGTACATCTGAAAATGGCGAAGTGCGCATTCAATTTGCAGACTCCAGCCGATATTTAGATTTAGAACCTGAATCCTTGATCGTGATCCAACAAAACAAAGGCGAAATCGCCTTGGACTTGATGGAAGGTAGCCTCTTCGTCGCTGCTGGAAAAACAGGAGCAGAGTCCGATGGAACGGCTTTGGTATTAAACTCGGCCTCCGGCAAAGTTGATCTAAGTAAAGCCTCTGCAAGTCTTTCTAAAACTAGCGCTCATCAAGTCGATGTCCAAGTCTTAGAGGGCTCTGCTTCCATCAAAGATAAAAGTGGTAATGACAAAGTTCTTACTTCTGGTAGCACGGGAGCTTTTGGAGCAAATGGCTCCCAATTTAACAAAGCCGAGCTACAAATCATTTCTCCGATTCTTGGCAAAGTGGCATATGTTGATGCTGACGATAAAGAAAATCTGACCTTTAAATGGAAAGGCTTTCCAGGAGGGCTCAAAGTTTCTCTCTATGTTGGCCTTAGTCGTAAAGATATGAAGGAGTGGACAAATGTCAGCGTTCTTGGAGAAAACTCTTTTAAAACTGCACTCCCATTAGGGAAGCCTTATTGGAAATTAGTGGCCAAGGATCCTCAAAACAACAAAACTCTTGTTGAAAGTTCTATTTATCGCACTGAAATACAAGCTCGCTATGCGCCTACCATGATATTTCCCTTGGTGGATGCAAAAATTCCTATCAACAAAACTTCTTCTGATATGACCTTTAAATGGCAAAAAGGCGATGAGACATCTCATGTTGTCCTTGAGATTGCAAAAGATCCCTCATTGAAACAAAAAGTGGCAACTAAAAACTTTACCACCGAAGACTCCTTTACCCTGCCTGCGCTGACTGAGGGTGAATACTATTGGCGCATGAGTTCATATTTTGAAGGCTCTGAGAAGCCAATTATTGGAAATGTACAGAAATTCACAGTAACAAAACTTGAAGAAAAATCGATTCAAAAAGATCCGGTGGCAATTTCATGGACCGTTCCAGAAGACAAGATTCAGTTTTACTTAGAAAGCCCCAAACTGGGTCTTTCCTGGAGTGTCAATCGCCCTGCAGACGTTGCTTCTTGGCGCTTAAAATATTTTGAGGAGGGCGCTGATCCCTCTAAAGTACAGACTCTCGAGGTGAAGGACACCAAAGCCGAGACCACGGTTGAAAAGTCAGGTCGCTATATTGCCTCACTAGAAGCTATAGACAAAGAGGGAAATGTCATCGGCACCTCTGCTCATCGAAAAATTGCAGTGGCTCCACTGCCATTATTGCCGCCTCCAAAACTTTTGCCCCTAGATGGGATTTTATCGGCTCAAGCTGATGGCCGCACAGAGCTTCAATGGGAAAAAATCGACGGGGCCAAAGAGTATATACTCACAATCTCAAACAAAGAAGGCAAGGAACTTAAATCTTTGAGATATGCAAGCAACCAAACTGCTTTGAAAAATTTAATGCCCGGTGAGTACCAACTCACCCTTACTGCCATAGATCAATATGGGCGAAGCAGTGATGGCAGAACGACTCGAAGTCTAGTCGTGCCAGATAAAAGCAACCTAAAGGCACCCACTCTTAAAAAGATTAAGGTTAATTAATGCGTTTATTGCTCGGGATCATTTTCACACTCACACTTCCAGCCAGCGCCTCTGTCGCCTTGGCGGCGACTTACCGTCGCGAAGTCAGTTTTGAGTGGGAAGAAGTTCCTGGTGCAAAAACATATGACGTCGAAATTCGTTCAGCTAACAAAGAAGGCTCTAGCAAAGCCCTGACCTTTAAAACAAAAAAAGCTGTATGGACCGGAAAACTTGTTCCCGGAAAATATGTTATGTCGCTACGTTCAAGAGATGCCCGAGGTGTCCCGGGTGAATGGAGCCCCCCAAGTGAATTCGACGTGCACTTGGACTCGGTCAAAGCAAAATACCCGGTGGCACAAGAACAAATCAAAGCCAATGATGAACAAAAGATTTTTCAAAAGTTTGAATGGGAGCCCGTTCATGGTGCCAATGAGTATCGCTTTGAGCTTTCATCAGAAGATGGAAAAACTCAAGTGGTTGAAAATATCAAAGGGCTCAGCTACGCCGTGAAAATTCCAGTAGCCCATGATTATACATGGAAGGTCACAGGCCTGGGGCCCAACTCCGTTCAAAGTGACTCCTCCCTGGCCGCAGGCTTTTCGGTGATTGGCAAGAAGATCAATGCGCCAAAAATAACAACGCCTGAAACTGAATTTGTTCGGGAAATAAAATGGTCAAGACCCGACAACGCGGAGAAATATAATCTTGCCCTGAATCGCCTTAATCCGCAGACTAAAAAATGGGAAAAAGTCCTCACTCAAGAAAATATCCAAAGCGATAGCTTCAACTTTGACTCAAATCACCCAGGTGGCACCTATAGTTTGCAGGTTAAAGCCACAGGACATATGCGTGATGATTCAGATTCCTCTAAAATTTATTTCAAAGTTATTAATGGCAATCGCTCACCAGCTGCTGAATATACGGCTCTAGTTAGAAAATCAATTGATCGCTTAACGGGCTGGTATGGCGTAGCCAGTTATTTGGTTACACAAATCAACTATCATGGCGAAACTCCAGAGACTGGAGGCCTAACAACCACGACCGCTCTTGGTGGAACTGGCCGTGTGGGCGCTGGTTTTTTTAGTGCCAATAGCAAGTGGGGCCTCCTCGGTATAGTCGACATGAGTGGCTTCGTTATTTCTGGCAACAACTATACTTACTCCTCTGTCGAAGTTAGCGGAATTTCACGCCACATCATAGGAGACCTCGGGGAAGGCCGACTTATAGCTGGAATCTATTATAAAGAATTTCCACAGTTATTTGGTGTGCCAAGTCTGACAAATAGTGGCCAAGTCAGCTTCTTTCAATCCGCCGTTGTGGGCCCCCATGTAGGAGCCGAGTACTGGCATTCATTGTCTCCGAAGCTGGGTTTTCAAGCAAATGCCCATTTGTACTATAGCCTTTTGACGATGAATTCTCCGAATGGAAATAACGTTGAGCCGCGCATATCCTATCAACTTGGACTTATGGGAAGTTATCGCTTCAACAATCGTTTAACAGGCCTAATGGGCCTCACACAACGTATGGATCAAATTGCCTATCGTGCAAATAAAACCGGAGCACCCATTGAGGGGTCGGGAAATTACGACGACAGCCGTATTACAGGACAATATTTAAGTTTTTACGCAGAATATGGATTTTAGGAGATGATGCAAATGAGAATACCGATTTCTACTAAACTAGTAATACTAACGGTCTTGGTTCTTCTTGCTGCGACAATACCAATCGCACTTCGAACTTCACAAATCTTTGCGAAGAGCTCGCTTCAAAGAGAGGAATATAGCAATCAAGCATTCGCGGCCTCCCGGGCGACCGAGGTCGAGAATATTCTTTCATCCATCGTCGATAAATCTAAAACTTCCGCTTCGATTCTTTATAAAAGCGTCACGAATCCATCGATCATTTCTAATGATGAGTTCGAAATGAACTTTTTAAAAGACAAACGTTTTATTTCGATGGAAATTTTAAAACTTCAAGGGACGACAGTGCAGCTTCTAACTCGTCGAACGAAAGACGACTTTTTAAAAACAACATTTCATGTGGGGCCGGATTATATGAGTCGAGTGAGGGATCAACAAAAGTTCCCGATCCGCTCGGTGGCCCAGGGTTCCGTGGAAATTCGCAATGCCTCTTTTACAAAAGGCCCCGCAATGTTTACCATTGGGCTTCCGCTAGTAAAAGATCAACAGGGACGCATCACTCACGTGGCACTTGTTGACGTTGATCTTTCAGTTTTGCAAAAACCTTTTAATGCAAAATCAGAAAGAACTTTCTATTTGATTGATCGCAACGGCGAGCTAATAGCCCATCAAGACGAACAAAAAGCCATTGCAAGATTGAATATGTCTTTTTATCCGCTAGTGAAAAAATCTATCAGCGAAGAGACTCCTCGTCGTCAAATGCGTTTTCAAGATCCAGACAACGGATCTTATTTGATTGGTGCTTATAATAAAACCTCTTTTGGCGTCACCGTGATATCACAAATTCCTGAAGAACTGGTTCTTGAGCCCGCACAGGATGCAAAACGACAAGCCTTCTTCATCACCGGCCTAGTTTTATCAGGTGCACTCTTCTTTATCTTCTTGTTCTCGATGACACTCACCTCTCCGATTGAAAAACTCGCCGGCCTTATCGAAATGGTCTCTAAAGGAAACTTCAATGTGAAGGCAACCTCACTAGTTAAATCCCACGACGAAGTGGGCGACTTGGCTATCGCCTTTGACCATATGACTGATGGCTTAAAAGAACGGGATAAGGTGAAAAATTTATTTAGCAAATTCCATGGATCATCGGTAGCAGAGGATTTGATCAATAAAGATATCGGCGTAGGGGGACAATCTAAAGAAGTCGTGGTGTTCTTTAGCGATATTCGTGGTTTTACTGCGTTCTCTGAAAACCGCAGTCCTGAACAAGTCGTCGCTATGCTCAATGAATACTTTGCCGTAATGGTGGGAATCATCAATCGCCACGGAGGCGTCGTGGATAAATTTATTGGGGACGCCATCATGGCAATCTGGGGTGCTCCAAAAAGCTCTGCAGACGATCCTCGCATGGCACTTCGTGCATGTATTGAAATGCGCAAGGGCCTTGCTGAGCTTAATGAAAAACGAATCCTGCGCAACGAACCACCTCTCATGATAGGCATGGGTTTGCATGCTGGAACTGCAATTTCTGGAACCATCGGGTCCGATGAACGTATGGAGTACACGGTGATCGGAAATACAGTAAATACAGCGTCGCGCATAGAGGCCTCAACGAAAGCTTTCGGAGCTGATTTATTGGTCACTGATGACGTCATCTCGAAAGTCGGCGAAAGCTTTATTTTAGATTATGCTGGCGCAGCTGAGGTGAAAGGCCGCTCAGAGGCCATCAAGATGTACAAAGTTCGCGGTTATGTGGAAAATGGCGAACGCATTGAGGTTAAAACTCCTTATTCAGATTATGAAGCTGAGAGTGCTGATAAGGTAAAAATCAAGGGCGCTGCCTGATCCTCTGCTTGAGGGGCGTACCTTTCAGCTCATACCGGCGGCCGCAGTCAGAAGCACTGACGTAGATATGGGCAGAAATTTTTCGTTTACATGAAACATCTTTTGTTCTTTTTTGTTTTTTAAGTGACAAGTTTGAAATAGTATCACGACTAGGTAACCTAAAGGTAATATCACATTGCTGGACTTCGCTTTGTTTTGATGGTAGTTGATGGCCATGAAAAAGTTTTCAGAAAATTCACCTCCCACTCAATTGCTCAAACCTAAAAATACTGTTTTGCAACAACAAGCAATCCTCGTTATTGACGATAGCCCCGATACACTCCTTCTCCAAAGAATTATGCTTGAGTCAGAAGGCTTTAAAGTATTCACAGCACAAAGCGGCACGGAAGGACTTGCACTTCTTTCTAAAATTAAGCAACCAAATTTAATTCTTCTTGATATGCAGATGGGGGATATGACTGGGATTGATTTTTTAAACATTCTCGAAAAAACAAGACCTGAAATCATTGAAATAGTTCCCGTCGTTTTTCTGACTGGAATGGATGAGGTTCCCAAAAGCAACGCAGTGGGATTCATCCGTAAGCCAGCAGACATGGATAAGTTTCTTTCAGCAGTACATGGCTTTATCGCTCAATAAACGTCATTAAACACGTTCCTGGTCGCACTCGCGTCCACAGAGCCAGAAGGTATTGCAATGAAATCTATTAGCAAAGTTCGCCGTAGCAATAGCTTTCCAATAGTAGGCATTGGCGCTTCCGCTGGTGGACTGGAAGCCTTTATAGAGCTTCTCACAAAAATACCAACTGATACAGGCATGGCCTTTGTTCTAATACAGCATTTAGATCCCAAACATCCCAGTTTGGCCGCCGAAATTATTTCTCGAGCTATAGCTTTGAAAACTGAAGAGGTTAAGGACGGAACACAGGTTCAACCCAATCATGTCTATGTTATTCCTCCAAACTATATAATGGGAATTCTTGACGGCGTTTTAAGTCTATCAGCACGCAGCGAAGCTCCCGGCCAAATGGTCATTGATTTTTTCTTACAGTCACTGGCCCAATCTGAAAAAAATAAAGCCATTGGCGTCGTCCTTTCGGGAACTGGTACAGACGGAACAAAGGGCCTAACGGCAATTAAAGCTCAGGGTGGGGCCACCTTCGTTGAGGATCCAAAATCGGCAAAATATGGAGGAATGCCTCAAAGCGCTATTGACTCTAAGGCCGCAAACTTAATTTTACGACCAGAAGACATCGCTAAAGAACTTGTCATAATGGCAACTTATCCTGAACCGGCCCTTCGAAAAATATTTAATTTACTACGAACTAAAACAAAAATCGATTTTTCGGACTACAAAGACGCCACCATCAAGCGTCGTATCCAACGACGAATGGCAGTGCTACAAACCAAAAGCACAGAAAACTATGCTGAATACCTGCAGACTCATAAAGAAGAGGTCCTTGCTCTTTACAATGACCTACTTATAAATGTAACCGATTTTTTTCGTGATCCAGAATCCTTTAAGGCACTCAGAAGCCATGTCTTTCCGTCGATGATAAAAAACAGACCTACGGGAATGCCCATTCGCATATGGGTACCTGGGTGCTCAACGGGCGAAGAGGCATATTCAATTGCAATCTCCCTAATTGAGTTTTTGTCCGAAACCGGGAAACAATATCCAATTCAGATTTTTGCAACCGATATTAGTGAGCCCGCTATCCAAAAAGCCCGTATAGGTCAATATTCCGAAAAGCAAATTAAAAATCTATCCGAGGAGCGTCTTAAGTATTTTTTTGATAAAGTCGAACGAGGTTATAAAATCCACAAAATGGTCCGCGACCTCTGTGTGTTTTCAAAACATGATGTAAGCAATGACCCACCATTTGCGAGACTAGATCTTATTTCCTGCCGCAATGTTCTGATATATTTTAAGGCGGTCATGCAAAAAAGAATTCTTCAAGCCTTTCACTACGCCCTAAATCCTGAAGGCTATATATGGCTTGGTAAATCTGAAAATCCAGGGGAGTCTTCAAAACTATTTAATTTCTTAGACAAGGAAAATAAGATCTATTCTAGATCGAACGTACAAAATCCAATTAACTTCAACGTTCCAATCAGACACTCACAAGAATCTCCAGAAGTGCCAAAAAAAGAACAAGTCTTCACTAAGCATGCTGTCGACTTTCAGAAAGATGCCGACAAACTTCTTCTGTCCAAATTTGCCCCCCCGGGTGTCATCATTAATGAGGATCTAGAAATTTTGCAGTTTCGTGGTCGGACCGTTCCATTTCTTGAGCCCCCCACTGGACAACCAAGCCTTAAGCTACTAAAAATGGTCCGTCCCGAATTATTGACAAGTCTTCACGAAGTAATCCAATCCGTTAAAAATGAAAACATGCCGGCTATCAAACATGGACTGCGCTTTGAAGCCGACGGCAAGCTTATCACCGTGGACATCGAAGTGCTCCCTATCAGTCCGCTAACCACAGTTAAAAATCGCACTTTTTTAATTTTATTTAAAGACACAACAAATAAAGAAAAACAACGTGGAAACAAAAAAAATAAAACCAAAAAAACTGTGTCAGCTCGGGACATGGACCACCGCGCCGAGCGGATTCGTGAACTCGAAAAAGAACTTTTGGAAATCAAAAATTATCAGCAATCCATTGTAGAGCAATATGAAACCGCTCAGGAAGAGCTCACCTCGACTACTGAGGAATTGCAAAGCACTAATGAGGAGCTCCTCAGCACCAATGAAGAGATTGAGACGACTAAGGAAGAGCTTCAAGCCACTAATGAGGAGCTTGTAACAGTCAACGATGAATTACAGGCACGGAATACTGATCTTACTGTTCTTAGCGGCGATCTGAGTAATATATTGTCCAGTATAGAAATGCCAATCTTGATATTGGGGGGCAACCATCGTGTTCGTCGGTATTCGCCTGAAACTAAAAATGCATTCAACCTAATTCCCGCAGACATTGGCCGTTCAATCAGTGATATCAAACCAGATTTCAATTTGGATTTAGACAATTTAATGTCAGAGGTTGTCGCGAAGTTGAGTCCAAAAGAAATAGAGGTTCAAGATACCAATGGAGTTTGGTCCCGAGTCCAAATTCGGCCTTATCGAACAGTTGATAATAAAATTGATGGCACAATTATTACATTGACTAACATCGATGCGCTTAAGCAAAAGGAAATAAGAACAACTGAAACTCTTGACTACATCACCTCAGTCGCCGAGACCGTGCCCCTTCCCCTTGCCGTCGTAAACCATTTATTGCAATTCCAGTCCGCCAATGACTCTTTTTACAAATATTTTCAGGTATCCGACAAACCAATTGGCAAAGATATTCTTACAATTCTAGAAGTGTGCGAACCCTATTTACAAAGTTTGCGTGAATCGCTTCCGGAAACCATGAAAGAAAATAAACCATTTACTGATTTTGAAATAGAATGTGAGGTCCCACAGCTTGGCACTCGTAAAATTCTTCTCTCCGGGGGAAAAATTCGCTGGATAGGGGCTGAGAGAGCGGCTTTCCTTTTCAGTTTTGTGGATGTCACGGAGCAAAGGCAGCTCGAAGTGGAGCGGAAGCTCTTACTTAAAAAAGAGCAAGAAGCACGCCATGAAGCAGAAAATGCGAATCGAACGAAAGATATATTTCTAGCAACACTTTCACACGAACTCAGAACCCCACTTTCCTCAATCCTTACCTGGGCGCAACTCATTTCCCATGGAAAAGTCGACTTTGAAAAAGCCAAGCAAGGAGCAGCCGTCATTGAGCACAGTGCAAAAACTCAAAGTCAGCTCATTGATGACCTTCTTGATATTTCCCGAATCACTGCTGGTAAGCTCTCCCTAGATATAAAGCCAGTGGATCCTAGAGCAATCATTCATTTAGCAATTGAGTCTGTTCGTCCAATAGCTGAAAAAAGATCCATTCAGATTGAGTCCAATCTTTGCTCTGAAACAATGATAATCAATGCAGATCCGGTGCGATTACAACAAATCATTTGGAACCTGCTCACCAATGCCATCAAGTTTTCTCCAAAAGAGAGCAGCATCAACATACAGCTCAGATATATTGAAGAACACGCTCAGCGTTTTGCGCAGATAAAAGTATCTGACCGTGGAAAAGGCATTCCTCCGGAGTTTCTTCCGCAAATATTTAATCAATTTAGCCAGGCTGATAGCGCATCAACTCGATTGCATGGAGGTCTCGGCCTTGGACTTTCCATTGTGCACAATCTCGTGCAGCTCCAAAATGGACGTGTCAGTGCAGAAAATGCCCTTGAGGGAACAGGGGCAATCTTCACTGTAAGCTTCCCGGTTTCTTCATTGCCCAAAGCTGCAATTATTCATACTGAGATTGAGAGCAAGAATGCAAACTTTGAAAATACATACAACAAAACAATAAGCCCACCGAAGCTCGACGACTTACGCATCCTCCTTGTTGATGATGATGAAGGCACACGCGAAGCTATTACTATTTATCTTAAGTCCTTAGGTGCTGAAGTTATGACTGTCGCCTCAGCCCGGGAAGCTTTTGAAAAAATCTCAGGCTTTAAACCAAATATTTTAGTCAGTGACATCGCCATGCCCGGTGAGGATGGCTATAGCTTAATAAAAAAAATCAGAACCTTAAGCCGTGACCAAGGAGGAGATACCCCCGCCTTGGCCCTCACCGCCTATGCAACTGCCGAAGATGCCAAACGTGCACTCAATGCGGGCTTTCAAGCACATATGGCCAAACCAGTTGAGGCAAATGAACTGGGCAGAATCATCTTAAAATTTTCTAAATGAACAAGAAAAAAAGTTAAATCACCACCGTGAGATACTCGTGCTTCTTGCAAGTCTTGCAAAATCAACATTGATGTGATACTGCATACACTGTTTTTTTGAATGAGGGGGAAGATGAGTCGACTCAACTTTGGTATTCTAAAGACCGTTCTAAAGTACCCTAAGGAAGTTTTTACATACACACTTTCTATCTTTTTCACTGCGGGCTGCACGGTCTCAGCTCCCTCTCATAACGAATTCTCGAAATTTGGCTTTATGGAGGGGATCTACGCCACTCGGCCACAAACCACCAATCCCTTGATCACTACTCTTAAGTTAAAAAATCCGGCTTTGCTTGAAACCGCAGAAAGACAAAATGGAGTTCTCTCTATCGATAAAGAGCTCGCCCAAGCTATTCAAAATGAGCAAATGGCAACTATCATTGAATTGCAAAAAATTTCTCCGGAAATCAAAGTGCTTATACGTTTTAGATTAGTGCTTAACGCCCTAACAATCTTGGCACCTGCGGAGGCAATGGATAAAATCAAAACACTTACGAATGTTATTGCATCAGAAAAATCCGGGAACTTCGCTAGCCCTCAGCCGCTCTTCTCTGCTGAAGGACAAGCAGCTGTTGTTAAAACCAATTTTGCAGCAAATACCTCTGTAAAGTTTATCGGCACTGAGGCTGCATATGCACAAAATATTCATGGCGAGGGCATGAGAGTCGGCATCATCGACACTGGGATTGATTATACACATAAAATATTTTTAGGTGAAGGTACGAAGCTTGCCTACCAAAACAATAAGCCTGCCCTGCCGAATGCAGGCTTCCCCAACCAGAAAGTCGTCGGCGGCATTGATCTTGTTGGAACAGAATATGACACGAACTCACCGAACTTTGCCAAGCACATCCCCGTTCCTGATTTAAACCCGCTTGATGAGGCCGGACACGGTACTCATGTTGCTGGCACTGTGGCCGGTATTGGCGATAATATAAACACATATAGTGGCGTAGCTCCTGGTGCTGAACTCTATGCAATTAAAGTTTTCGGAGCTAGAGGCTCTACCAGTGATGAGGTTGTAATCGCTGCCCTTGAATATGCCGCTGACCCTAGCGCAGACCTGAGCTTTAAAGAGCAATTGGATGTTGTGAACCTTTCTTTGGGAAGCGGTTATGGCAGCTCTCACACAATGTATAACCAGGCCGTGAGAAACTTATCTCGCAGTGGCACCGTCGTAGTGGCTTCTGCCGGCAACTCTGGCAATAAAAGTTATATCACGGGAGCCCCCGCAGTGATAGATGAGGCCATCTCCGTGGCTTCTAGCATTGATAACATGAATCAAAATATCCTTTTCGCAACGGCGCAGTTTAGCTTTGTAAACAGTGTGGACAGTGCGAATGAGGTTTTGAACGCCGAAATAGTTGAGGGACTTGTTACAAAGCCATTAATAGAAGTCACCACGCTGAAGGCTAAAGTCATCGCTCTTGGCTTTGCTGACACTGACTTTGAGCAAGCCCTCAAAGATCAAATCAAAGGCAATGTGGCTTTGATTGATCGGGGCATAGTGGGTTTCTCAGATAAGATTAAAAGAGCCCAAGAAGCCGGAGCAATCGGCGTCATAGTTATCAACAATGTAGATGGTGACCCCATCGCCATGGGCGGAGAAGGTAAATTCGATATCCCAGCAGTCATGATCACTCAGTCGGCCGGGGCCACACTTAAAATCAAATTAGCGGCAGGCCTCGTCTTCGTTGATATGAAATCCGCTGCTATGATGGAAAAGCCATGGTTGATCGACACGATCTCCGAGTTCTCCTCCCGGGGCCCCCGTTCTGAAGATGGCATGATCAAGCCTGAAATCACTGCTCCAGGCTCTAATATTATTTCAGCGGCATTTGGCAGCGGCGAGAAAAGCATTTCAATGTCTGGTACTTCGATGTCCAGTCCGCACATTGCTGGAGCGATGGCCCTTTTAAAACAAAAACACAGGGAGCTCTCGACCCAAGAGTTGAAATCCCTCCTTATGGGTCATGGCAAAGTGATTTCTGATACAGATAGGAAAGCATACTCAGTCAGCCGCCAAGGAGCTGGGCGTGTACAAATTGCGAGTTCTATCGATGCTAAACTCGTCAGCCTTCCGGCAAGTCTTTCCTTTGGAATCGTGGATATAGAAAATCAAAAAACTATCAGTAAAGATATCACTTTGAAAAACATCAGCAAAGAAAGCCTCTCTCTAAAACCAGAGTGGAATGGCACTGCGGAATTGATATTTTCTGCAAATAGCCTAACTTTAGCTCCAGGCGAATCAAAAACTATTTCAGTGACCATGAAAGTCCTTGCCTCCGAAATAAAAAGTACCAATGACGAATTGGATGGCTTTGTAAAGTTCAATATAGATGACGAAAATGCAGACAATGAAGCTGCGATACAAATTCCGGTGCTAATCATTGCCCGCCAGATATCTCAAATTAGCGCAAAGTCCTTACTCATACATACAAATAACATGGCTGAGATCACAATCCAAAATACAGGGCTCAACAAAGGTGCAGCTTACCTGTTTAATCTATTGGGCAATGATGCTGCCAAAAAACCAAGTCTGCCAGATGCACTGGCAAGCAATCGTAATTGCGATATGCAATCTGCTGGCTATCGTATTATTGAAAAAGACGGCAGTCATATCTTACAAGTGGCTGTAAAACTCTATGAGCCCATGACCACTTGGAACACCTGTGAAGTGAATGTTCAAATCGATAACAACAACGATCATCAAGTTGATCAAGAAATTGTCGGCGCACCAATGTCACGTCTTCCAGGATTAGCTGGGGATACTTTCGTAAGCTTGCTTTTAAACGCCAATAAGGCACGCGAAATACGCCGCCAGTTTGAAGTTGATATTACCGGTAAGGCGAAAGATGTTAAAGAGGACTATACGAAGGCGATACTTGATCAAAGAACAATGCAAGTTGTTGACGGGTCCACTTTAGCAATCATTGAAGCGAATATTTCCCAGCTGACCATGACAAGTACGAACGAGTTGAATATAAAAATTTCCGCCACCCACCAAGACGCTGGCATTATCGAGTATGATGATTACTTGGGAAAACAAGAAACTCTATGGCAAAAAATTTCGATAAATGCCATGGCTCAATCCTTTATTCAGTTACCAGAGCTTGTTGTGCTCAACGGCCAAGAGACTCAAACAATTCGTTTCCAAAAAGGCGATGGCACTGATAACTTAATTTTGTATGCCCCACAAAACAAAACGGCAACGGACTGTTTAATTTTTGAGCCAGACTTCGAGTCTTCAAAAAAATGAACATCCAAAAAACTCTTGCAACCTCACTGAAGCCCCTTCCGCCCTCTGATAAATTGGGTTTTGGCCAATTTTTTACTGACCATATGTTTGTGGCAAAGTTTCGCCAAGGTCAGGGCTGGTATGAGGCAAAAATTCAACCTTATGGGCCACTAAATCTGGATCCTGCCGCTTCGGTTTTCCACTACGGCCAAGCTTTGTTTGAGGGAATGAAAGCCTTCCGCCAAAGTGATGAAAAAATTGTATTCTTCCGTCCAGAGTTCAATCATAAACGCTTGGTGGATGGAGCAGAACGCCTTTGCCTCGAAGCTCCACCTAAAGAACTTTTCATGCAAGCTATCCAGGAGCTTGTGTCTGTGGACGAAAGATGGATCCCAAACGCGACAAATACGTCTTTGTATATTCGCCCGACTTTGATTGGAACTGAAGCCTTCCTCGGCGTACGACCTTCCCACGAGACCACTTTCTTTATATTACTTTCTCCCGTAGGTTCATATTATAGTGAGGGAACTCAGCCGATTAAAATTTGGACTGAGGAAAAATATCTGCGTGCAGCTCCTGGAGGCTTGGGCGCGGTGAAGGCCGGCGCGAACTATGCCTCTAGCCTTAAAGCGGCATATGAAAGCAAAGAGAAAGGTTATTCCCAAGTTTTATGGCTCGATGTAGACCACGAGGGTATTGAAGAAGTCGGCACCATGAATGTATTCTTTGTCTTTGATAATGAGATTGTGACGCCGGCTCTGAATGGCAGCATTTTGTCAGGTGGAACTCGCGATGCAATCATTCATATTTTAAAATCAAAAAAACTTCCCATTGTTGAACGACGAGTCACCATCACAGAGGTCATCGACAAACTTCAAGCCGGAAAACTGCGCGAAGCATTTGGAACAGGAACTGCAGCAGTGATTTCACCGATTGGTGTACTATCATACAAAAACAAAGAGTGGATCATCAATAATAACGAAAATGGACCTTTAAGCCTGGAACTCTATAATCAAATCAATTCCATTCAACGTGGAACATCTCCAGATCCATTTCATTGGATTCTGCCGCTTAAAAAATGACGTAACCATCTGATCAAAACCCTGGCCTCATCCACCTTGAGAGCTAAATTCATCACAACATAGGACAAGACTCCTAATAAAATAGTAGCAGTCAGAACCAGACTTTTAATTATAGGTTTTTCACCAAAAAAAGCCAGTGACGGAGAATAAATTTGTACAACTAAAACCATCACAAGGCCTGATATTATAAATTTCCAAGCCTGTTTTACTAGAATGGAATAATCAAAAAAGCCTACCCACTTTGGATAAAGGCTTAACAGCAAAGCAATATTCAATGTGGCGCTAATGAAAGAAGATAGAACCAAGCCCTCAAGCCCCAAATTTTTCATAAGTAAAGGGGCTAAGCCTACGTGGGTCATCAACGATAGGATCGAAGCAATGGCGGGGAGCCAGGTGTTTTTAGCCGCATAGTAGGCCGGAACGAGGACCCGCGCACAACTTGTAGAAATCAAAAGTCCGGAGTAAATTCTTAAAATCGAAGCCGTCGCCTCGACATCCTCATTAGTGAATCTGCCATGCAAAAAGAGAACTTCTATAATCGGCCCAGCTAAGAAATATAAACCAAATGCCGCCGGAATGGTGACAAAAAGATTCAACCGCAAATAAGAGTTTAGTGTCTCTGACATTTGCTCCCGGTGCCCGTGACTCCAAAGCATGGACAAAATTGGCAACAAGGCTGTCCCCAGGCTAACTGAAATTAATGAAAGCGGTAGCTCCAACAGGCGATCCGCCCAGTAAATATAGGAAATTGCACCTACAGCAAGGCCACTGGCATATTTTAAATTCACAATGGATGTAAATTGCAAAAGGCCCATCCCGAGAAGCCCCGGTAACATATTGCGAAGCACCCGGCGAATATCTTCATTCAATCCACGCCACACAAAACGCGGCATTGCCCCAAGTTTGATCAAGGCAGGAACCAGAATGCCCACCTGTAAGACCCCACCCACTAAGACACCCCAAGCAAGGCCATCTCCTTCAGCAGGAAAATAAAGACCTGGAATCAGAGTTGAGGTTATCATGGATAGGTTAAAAAGTGTCGGGGCCATAGCCGACAAAGCAAATTTCCCTAGGGCGTTTAAAATCCCCATAAAGTAGGCATAGGTCGAGATAAAAAAGATAAAGCCAAACATGATCCGAGCCATGCGAACTGTGATTGCAAATCGCTCAGGCCCATAATCAGCGTCCAAAAGGAGCCTCATAATCGGATCGACAAAAAGAACTCCCAAACCCGTTATAGTTGCTAAAAAAACCAATAGAAGAGTATAAAAACCATTTGCCAAGTTCTGAGCCCGCTCTTGAGAGTCTATTCGCGCCTCTACAAAGACGGGAATAAAACTCCCTGCCAGAGACCCCTCGCTAAGTAACCTCCTGAAAAGATTGGGAAGTCGAAAGGCAGCCGTCCATGCGTCAGTAATTGTGGGGCTGAAGAGTGCAGCAAGTGCCATATCACGCAATAGCCCCAAAATTCGGCTTGAAAAAGTACCCAAGGCCATGCTTAAAGCATGACGAGCCACTTTTTTCGATACTTCTTTGCTTGAAACAGCGGAAGCCATGTGTTATCACCTGTGTTCGTTTAAAAAGCTTAGTGTGGAGGTTATCCCTTGGCAAATCATAAGTCTGCAGCAAAAAGAGCCCGTCAAACAACTCGTAGAACGGCTGTTAACAGCAAACGTAAGGGCACTGTTCGTACAGAAGAAAAAAAACTCGTTAAGGCACTAGATGCAAAAAACATCAAAGAGCTTCCAAGCTTGTTGAGCGCTTTAACTAGTAAATTGACTCGCGCTGCTCAAAAGGGTGTTTTCGGAAAAAACACAGCTTCACGTAAAATCGGCCGTCTCTCTGCCCGCGTTCAAGCCCTCATGTCGAAGTAATAGTTTTTATTTAGTTTTATATTTTTAACGATATAGTCCGAGCTGATACAAAGGCTCGGATTTGTCGTTTAAAGGTCAATGGAACCTCTCCAAAAGAAATCCCATGAACGACCACACCCTGTTTGGCGTTCACAGACTTAACTAGTCCGCGCAAAGTCACAAAGGTCCCCTTCGGAATTTGGAAACACAAAACAAGCTCACGCCCCTCAGTTAAGGCATAATCGCTGAGAATGGACATCCCGCCTTCGCCAATTTCGCCTGAGTTGCAAATAAAATATTTTCCGCCGAAAAGCACGCCCACCTTTTTTTCTAGTGTTCGTCGTGGAAATCTTCGTCGGAAACCGCCCTTGTCATCAAAGCCTGTCATACTGGACGTATCGGCTTTTTGATCTGAAAACATAAGCCTAGATCTTGAGCCAGTCGCTTTCTAAGCCTGTTTGGCTGCATGCCTTTAGCACCAGGTTTTCAAGCCAAATATGAGAGGATAAAGGAGACGATTTCAAAGCTTTATCCGTCTCTGCTAAAATCAACAAGGTATGTTCAAGCTTCTTTACTGCCCACAATCGACTTTGCATCACATAGTTATCCAAGAAATAAGGGGACACCTGCGCCGCCTGAGCAAGCTTCGTTCCAGTAAGGCCCTGTTCAAGTCCCCGCTTTATTGTAAGTAGCAAGCGAATATGACGAGCTAACAAAGATACAATCCCGATTTCACTCTGGCCTTGATCCAATAAATGAACCAAGTGTTCCAAAGCTCGTACGCGATTGTTTTCGCCAATGGCGCGGGTAAAATCAAAAACATTCTCTTCTTTTGAGCGAGAAACCACTTGTGCCACATCGCTGATCTCAATGCGCTTTCTAGCTCCGACAAAATTGGCAAGCTTGCGAAGCTCTGTTTCAATCTCAGAAAGATGACTGCCGGCAAGCTTTGCTAAAAGCAAAACAGCGTCTTCTGCAATATCTAGCCCCAAGGTTTCAGCAATGTGTTTCACCCAACCCGGAATCTGATTATCATAAGGTTTTTTGAACTCTACGCAGTCGGCAGTTTCAAGCATTAAACGAATTTGTTTTTTACGTTTATCAATACGCGAAGCAAGAAGCACGAAGACAGTGCTATCCACAGGAGTCGTGATTAAACTATCTAAATCTGACCACTCACGATCCGTAAGCTCTTGTGCTTCCTTCAAGATCACCAAACGCCTTGGTACCATCATAGGCAAAGTTTCAACTGCATTACGAACATCCGAAATATCTGCGTCTGATGCATAGAACAAAGAATAGTTGAAATCGATATCGCCCTCGGCAAGGACTGCATACTTAAAACGATCGACGCATTGATTGAGAAGATAAGGCTCATCCCCAAATAAGAAGTATAACGGAGAGAGCTGACCCTTCTCCAGTTTACTATAAAACTTTTGAGCATCAATTAAAGCCACTTGATATTCCCTGTAAACTTGCTGCTAATATAACACATACTTAGAAGTTCTCAGTAATTCGATCATGAGCTTCAGCCATCATATCGCTGGCAACAGAGTCAATATTTTGCCTACGCGCCGAAAGATTGTAAAGTGGATTCACGGAATTAACACCAGCAAGCGTGACAAGAGGGGCATTGTAAGTGCGCTCTCCAGTAAAACCACCGGACCAAATTTGGGTGTTATCAGATTGGCGAACAATACTTACTTTCACAGAGACAAGAATACGATAGTCTGATGCCAGCACAGCACCTCTCGGAAGATAGGGGGCTGATGACTCACCCGCTGTACGCTTTGTTCCAGGAAGATACTGAATGGATTCCACTACTCCAATGATTTTTACATCTGAAAGGTTTTCGGACGTAACCTTCCCGACCTTTGAGCGTTCAAATTCTTGAATTAAAGCATTGGTGAAGCCCACCTCAATACCGGTTTCTTGAGTGCTATTTTTAAAAATTGGAATAGATAAATACTTATAACCACCGCCAGGAAGACTGCGGCTTGATGTGCCAATTCGATAGGCGCAACCACTCAGTAATAATAAACCTAATATCAAAAATCTTGAAGTATTCACAGGATTAGTTGAGTATAGCAGAGTTGAACATTCAAGCAAGAAATGACCGAAAGAGCTAGAAATGAACTCTCATGACCAGCCACAACAAGAACTAAAACTCGATCCAGCCCAAGATTATAGCCTTCTTGCACCGGGCCCAGTAAATCTGCATCCTGAGGTTCGCAAAGCTCTGGCTTTACCTATGATCCATCATCGTACGCCAGAGTTCGATAAGATTTTAACTCGCGTCTTTATGGGCTTAAAAAATATTTTTCAAACAAAGCAAAATGTTTATATGCACTCCTCCACGGGCAGCGGTGGAATGGAGTCACTTTTAGTAAATGTTTTAAGCCCAGGCGACAAGGTGATTGCGATTGTTTCTGGAAAATTTGGAGAGCGCTGGGCACAAATGGCAGAAGCTTTCGGAGCCAAAGTAATCACTCACAATGTGGCCTGGGGTGAGGCTGTCAAAATCGCAGACGTTGAACGCCTTTTAGAACTACATCCGGATACACGAGCACTTCTTTGCCAAGCCTGCGAAACGAGCACTGCTGTGGTTCACCCTATTCGCGAGTTGGCGAAGCTCACAGCAAAAAGGGAAAATATTTTATTTTTAGTCGATGCCATCACTGCACTTGGCGCTTTTCCGCTTCCCATGGACGAATGGAAAATTGATGGTATCGTGGCGGGCTCTCAAAAAGCACTGATGTTGCCAACTGGCCTTAGCTTTGTCGCCTTTTCAAAAAAAGCCGAAGGTTTTTTTGAAAAGGCCACTTGCCCCAGATATTACTATGATATTCGCCGCGAGAAAAAAGCCAACGCAAACGGCGAGACTTTCTTTAGCTCCTCTGTCAGCCTTGTCAGAGCTTTGGATGTTGTCTTGAGTTTCATTGAACAGCAGGGCTTAGATCAACTTTTCGCCACCATTCACCGCCGTGCCGAGGCCACTCGTATTTTTGCGCAGAAATTAGGATTCGAGCTTTATGCAAAGGCCCCTAGCGATTCAGTCACAGCACTTACAGTGCCTTCAGGAATGGATGGTCAAAAAATCCGTCTTCACCTAGAGGAAAAATATAATATCACCATCATGGGTGGACAAGATCAGGCTAAGGGTAAAATCATTCGCATTGGCCATATGGGATACATCCAAGATGCAGAAGTATGGCGCCTAATAAACAGTCTAGGCCTCAGTCTTCAGCACTTCGATCCAAACTTTATATCAACTCAAAAAATTCAAGACGCGGCCTCTGAACTTAAACTCTGGCTGGGGACTCACTAATGAAAAAAAAAATCCTTATTACTGATCGCTTTGCCCAGGATGTGTATCTCTATTTGCAACAGCAGTCACAGTTTGAGGTGGTGCGAGCTGACTCTCCAGTGCATTTGCCTTTAGAACATATTATGAACGCCCATGCTTTAATTATCCGCAGTGGCACACAGATCAACGAAGAACTTCTAAAGAAAGCACGCAATCTTCAGGTGATTATCACTGCCACTAGTGGATTTGACCACATTGACCTCACGCAGACGCAAAAGTGGGGTGTCACCGTAATGCATACACCGACAGCAAACATTGAAAGTGCCGCACAACTCACCCTGACATTGATTCTTTCTTGTGCAACGAAGCTCATAGAAGCTCATAAAATGATGAAGGCCGGAAGCTGGAGCCGTGAAAGCCTCACTGGTATTGAGCTCAGTGGCCGCACCCACGGAATAATTGGCTTAGGTCGCATTGGAACGCGGGTGGCTCAACTCGCCCAGGCTTTTGGCATGAACGTAATTGCCTTCGACCCCTACCAGGACAGCGCGCACTTTGAGAAATATAAAGTTCAACGCTTGAGCTATGAAGAGGTTTTAAGAACTGCGGATTTTTTAAGTTTCCATGTACCTAAAACTTTAGAAACAGACTCGATGCTTAATCGCTCTCACTTTGAGTATATTCATAGAGGGGTCATTCTTGTTAATACCTCCCGAGGCTCAGTAATTAATGAATCTGATTTGTGTGAGGCCATCGAAAAGGGCTATATTCAAGCTGTAGGCTTGGATGTTTTTGAAAAAGAACCTCTGCCTCGGACCTCGAAACTCTTAGTTTATCAAAATGTTATTTTAACGCCACACATTGGAGCCTGTACTGAGGATGCCTTTTACAAGGCATCGAATATTGCTGCTCAAAAGTTAATCGGATTTTTCTTAGATGGCTCCACCTCAGATGTTTTACCCCCCCAAGTTCCCTGGTATGGCGCAACACCCTTTTCGTCTGAGCATTAGATTCTTGCCTTGTTACTAGCGATGAGCGAACCTTTTTCTGAATTTCTTATACATTAAATTAAGAGGTACCAAGTGTCTGGAACAGTCGTAGTCGGTGCTCAATGGGGCGATGAAGGCAAAGGGAAGCTTGTCGACGTCTTTGCCGCTAACGCAGATTTTGTTGTCCGCTACCAGGGCGGAGCCAATGCTGGCCATACTCTCGTAGTCAATGGCGTAAAAACTATTTTACATTTAGTGCCCTCTGGAATTCTTCACCCTGGAACCACTTGCTTAGTTACTTCCGGCGTGGTGGTAGACGTCTTTGGAATCTTGGAAGAGATTAAAAAGCTCAAGGCAAATGGTCATTTGCAAAACCCTAAACAACTTTTGATTTCTGACTCTGCCACTGCAATTCTGCCTTATCACAAAGCCATCGATGCCGCTCGTGAAGTCGATCTAGATGATGAAAAAATCGGCACCACGGGTCGTGGCATTGGCCCTGCCTACGAAGACCGAGCCTCTCGCCGCGCAATCCTTGTAGGTGATCTTTATGACAGAGATTCTTTGAAAAAAAAATTAGAGCTCGGCCTCAAGGAAAAAAACTTTTTAATTGAAAAATACTACAAAGGCCAGCCCTTCAAAGCTGATGACCTAATGGACCAACTCGAAAGTGTGGCAAAAGAACTTCTGCCATACCGCTGTCGCGACACTTCTGCAGTAATTGCAAAAGCCTTTAAAAATGGCAAACGTGTTTTATTTGAAGGTGCTCAAGGAGCAATGCTAGATTTGATCCACGGAACTTATCCTTATGTCACAAGCTCTTCGACTTTGGCGGGCTCCGCCTGTGTCGGTGCTGGCATTGGTCCGACTCATATTCAAAAGGTAATCGGTGTCTTTAAGGCCTACACTACCCGCGTCGGCTCAGGTCCTTTTCCTACAGAGCTCACCGATGAAATTGGAAAAAAAATCCAAATGGATGGCAATGAGTTCGGCTCCACCACAGGGCGTTCCCGCCGATGTGGCTGGTTGGATCTTGTCGCCTTGAAGTATGCCATCCGCGTGAATGGCATTACCAATCTTGCATTGATGAAACTAGATATACTCTCTGGCCATGAGCGCCTGGGCCTCTGCACGGGCTACAAACTCAATGGCGAGCTTATCAGTGAACTTCCGCCGAACTCATATGAACTTGAGAGGGTAGAACCCATCATCGAGTATCTTCCAGGCTGGAAAGAAGACATTTCAAAACTCACGACTTTGAAAGATTTGCCAAGAGCAACAATGAATTTTATAGATTACATTGTCACTCAATTGGGAACTCCTGTTGATGTAATCTCCATCGGCCCTGGCCGTGATCAAACTCTGTGGGCCAAACCGCTTTTCACAAAATAAAGCTTTCCAAAGCTTAATAATTAAGCATGCTTAGCCTTAAGATGAGTTATTTTTTATCACATCATCAACTTCAGGAATTTTCGTTATTATTTTTAATTTTGGCTAACAATTCGAGTTGACTTAAAGAGCGCTTTCTACGAGATTGGCAATCCTTATGATCGCTGTGGTTCGCTAGCTCAGCTGGTAGAGCACTTCACTTTTAATGAAGGGGTCGATGGTTCGAATCCATCGCGAGCCACCATTTTTTTCTCTTTTTTCAGTTCCGGGTACGTTCCCATCGTCTAGGGGCCTAGGACACCTCCCTTTCACGGAGGATACAGGGGTTCGAATCCCCTTGGGAACGCCAAATTTCTCTCGTGTAGAACCCAAATTCAGGTTGATCTCTGATTCTAGGCCTCTCCTTCTGAAGTGTTGCAATATTCAGATCGCTACACTAAAATCCAGGAATGGAAATACAATGTGACTGCGGAAAATTCCGCGCTGAGCTGACTCAGTTCCCCAAAAATACTCCTGGCCGATTGATTTGTTACTGCGACGATTGCCAAGCCTTTTTACATTATTTAAAGCGCCCCGAATTATTGGATGAAAATGGTGGAACTGAAATTATTCCTGCATATCCGGCAGATATTAAAATTATCGCAGCTCAAGACGTTGTAAAATGTGTTCGTCTTCATCCTCAGGGAATGTATCGATTTTTTACTTCATGCTGCCTCACTCCAATAGCAAATACGGATCCAACGCGGCCCTGGGCAGGAATTAATCGCCGCATGTACATAACCAAAGACTCAACGATACTTGATCGAGAACTTGGTCCTGTAAAAAGCAGCATTATGGGAAAATACGCCAAAGGCACACCACCCGTGGGAACCCCGCAAACATTTGATTTCAAAGGGATGATCACCGTCTTGCCATTTATCATCAAAGGCAAAATTTTAGGGAAAGCGAAACATTCACCATTTTTTAATAACGGTGAAGCCATTGTCGCACCGATAGTTTTGACAGCCGAAGAGCGTTCCAAAATCGAAGTCTGAGTTCTACAAAAATGCTGTTGGGGACGCCAATTTCTCCGGCGTAGAGCCGCCCTATCGCTTAGGTAAAGTAAAACAGAAAATGCTGCCTTCGCCCGGCTTTGAAGTAGCCCAAATTTTTCCATGGTGAGATTCAACCAAAGTCTTTGAGATGTACAAGCCAAGTCCCAAACCGCGACGGTCTTTATTACCCAGCTGAGCAAATCTGTCGAAGATGCGCAGTTTTTGTGCTTCAGGTATACCTTTAATTTTTTGCATTGCTGTTGCAGTTGTCGATCTAAAAGCCAAACTCAGCTCTTTAATTTTAGGCTCAACAAGGTTCCAGAATAGTGTTGCGTCTCTTCGACCTGTCTGACGAAAGTATAAAGCCAATTCTTCTAGAGTTCTCTCTACCGTTACCCTGATTATGAATTTATTCAACAGTCAGCAGAGCACCTCATAGAAACGCTACTTGAATCACCGTCACAAACAGTCACGGCAGATCAAATATTTGATAAAGTGTTCGCTGAAAAAATTAAAAACACGGATCAAGATTTAAGAGAAGAATTGTGTCGTTGCTTGATGGTCCGTTTTTTTTATCGGTTTTGCATTCCTTTTGGAATTTTAAAGGCAGACACGGGCGATTTTTTTCTTGATAAAAAACCGAATGAGCTATTTGAAAAAACTGATTTTTTCATGTCTGAGTTTACCCATTTACAACAAAAGAGTCTGAAGTAGATGAAATATCAAGTGCGGCAACTTTTGACGGAGCTTGAAATTCTTTAACCAAAGTCACTTCGATATTAAACTTACTCTTTTCTTTCTCTAAAATCTGATTGATAGCAAGAATTCGAAAAGCCTTTTCCTGCTCTAAACTTAGACCAGTAAAATCACCACCCTTATTTTCCCACGAACGAAGAGTTGAAGCTGGAATATGAATTTTTTCAGAAACCTCATCAAACGACATCTTTAAATAGGTACGCAAAAATTTGAGCTGGTGTCCGGTAAGACGCTGCTTGCTGGTTAATAAAGCTTTCGCAGTATCAGTTTTTAATTCATTCATATTGATGTTTGGGTACTCTTCACCATCAACTGATTTGATAGAAACGTCTTTAAGAATGATGTCGAATCCAAAGCCTTTGAATGTGTAAGTCTTTAATATTTTCATGCTCTAGTCCTCCTTCTTGTTCTTATCAATTACAGTTACGATCACAGTGTCGGGGGCATTGAAAACAACAATAATTCTAATGTCCTTTTCTCCACTATCGTTCAAGCCTCGCAAGGAATATTTCCAGTCTTTTTTATCTTTAGTCAGACTGTCTTTTGCCTCTTCCCTTTGAGCCCGGTAGATCATTTCCTCGACATCGCTCATTTGCACATTACGCCTTTCCATCTGTTCTTGTGCGTGATTTGAAGGAACTAAGTTACCGGATTCAAGTGCCTTAATTACATCCTGTATTACGTTAACACGTTTATCTATCGACATAATACACCCTCTACTTTATCAGATTGCTGAAAAATGCGCAATTTATATATTAATATATTGTACTTTCAGTAACTTACATAATAATCATACTTGTTTTTAAGCATATTTCTCACATTGAGACAGGCCTTTAGGGTATACATTTGAATATCTCCGTCGTAGTTTTCAGCTAGTAATATAACATAGTTTTTCGAACCAATTCATGCGGTTTCTATTGGGATTTTAACCGCCCCCAGAAACTCCAACCAAATAAGCTCTGGCCTCTGGGATAATTTTAAAGTGCATTCTAAGATTTGCTGCAAACGCATTGCAACTACATCTTGAGTTTTTGGATCCACCAATAATTCAGCTTTTAAAAGATTTGAGGCCTTTGGCTTTTCTGCAAAGTCTAACTGTGAAATCTCCGCATTTGGGAAAATATCACCCCAATTTCCAGTATCCATTGGTATCCACACTTTCCCAAAACAGCCCAGATAGCGACTTAAGATGTCTTGGTTTGGGGCCGAGTCGGCTGTAGACTCACTTTTACCTTAAATTACCAAGCCACTCCTAAAGCGTGGCCCGAAAACGAATTCTTGACATAGTGAATAATAGTGTAATATAGTGTGAATCACTATGGCGGCTTTTAAGTTCATTCAGTGGCTTGTAGATTGGATTGAAAGTCAGCCCTATTTTGCGTTTGAATGGGACCTCGGCAATCGCACCAAGAACTTCATCAAGCACGAGATCACCATTGAAGAGGCTGAGTCGGTATTTAACCAGCCAGAGGCCATCAGGGCGCTGGGTGAGCAGGTAAGCCCCAAGGCGAATGAGCCAAGATACGGAATACTTGGTCTTACTGGCACCCTAAAGCATGTTTTCGTCTGTTTTACGATCCGTGGCTCTGGAATCCGATTCATCCACATTCGGAAAATGAACAAGAAGGAGAGGAGTCTTTATGCCGAACTATGTAAAGAATGAAAAAGGCTATGCAAGCGTCAAGTTTAACGCCAAGGCTGTCAAGGATGCCTATTCCAAGGCTAAGACCAAGCGCAAACACCCTACGAGCGTCAACCTGCCCGAAGAAGTTATCACGGGTCTTAAGGCGTTGGCCTTGCAGCTGGAGGTCCCTTACCAGACCCTCATGCGCAAGTTCATCACAGAGGGCCTGGCTAAGAGTAAAAAAGGCGCTTAACGGGAACTGCCATGATCGAATTTACCAAGTCTGAAAAACGAGAGTTGCGCCGTCTGGCTGGCGACGCTTACAAAGCTGAGATGGAGAAAGAAGTCGCCAAACTTGAAGCTGCATTTAAGACATGGCGTGATGGCAAAATCACCGTCTTTGACTTAGATGAGCAAGTCCACGCCTATTATTCTGGTCCACGCAAACAACTCTATGCCTTCTACCAAATGCGGAACCAACCTGAAGCAGCAGTGGCGCGTGGTTTAGCAATGGGACTGATTGACGCTGTACAAGTGCCTACCGAAATAAAAGCAAAGATTGAGCACATGATTGGATTTTTCAAAAGGTAAAGATCGGCACATGATTCCCTATTATCGACGTTTGGGCCTGAAACTCAAATCAAATAAATTTAGGTGACCCATAAGCTCGGCTATGGGTTTCATTACATGGGTTGCATATATGCAACTCCACCCAAGAAATTTCCATGTAATCTAACCATTTGGGAAAATGTCAGCTCAATTTCCAGTAATCCTATGAAAATGGCCTCTTTTTTAAACCGGCGCGTGCACTTTAATAAGTAAATAATCGACATCAATGAATACGATCTCTCTCAGTATACCAAAGGCCACTTTGTCTCAATCAGCTATTCTTCCTCGCCCACTCGATAAGCTTTTCAAACTCTTCAAAGTCATTGATGACTTCCCAGACAATGGCGACATCGACGTCAATATAGGAATGCGAGATCTTATTTCTCATTGCAACCAATGCCGACCAATTGATCTCTAACTTACCCCTGGCCTCTGTGGATAATTTAGAAGCGCATTCTAAAATTTGCTGCAAACGCATCGCTACTGCATCTTGAGTTTTTGGATCCACCATAAATTCAGCTTGAGAAATATCAGTTAAATATCTTTCAACAAAACCATGTGCTTCTGAAATATTGCGATAGTATTCACGATCTCGTTCACTAGTACTAAAAGACACGGACTCCATCCTTTTCAATCTCGGCCATCAATCGACGGCCTTTTTCCGATTCGAGCCAGCTTACTACGTCAACCTTAATTTCACCAAAGGCTTCAATCACCCGACCTTCAGCTTTTAAAAGATTTGAAGCCCTTGGCTTTTCTGCAAAGTCCAAATAGACGTCAATGTCAGAGCCCTCTTTATCCTCTTTCCTTGCCACTGAACCAAAAATGAAAACGTGGCGTACACCCATGCCCTTTAGCTCTTTGCGCAAACGACCCAAAACATCTTTTGCAAAGGAAAGCCTTGGCGCTTGAGAGGGAATTAAGTCAGGTAAGATTTCGAGCTTAAAGCCGGCGGCCTTTGAAATCTTCTCTACGACTTCAAAGCTCGGGCTTATCGCTCCGGAATTCACGCGACTGATGGTCGATGGCGATAGCCCTGTTCTGCGGGCAATCTCCTTAACCCCGATTCTTTCAATAGCGGTACTTAACTCTTTCATTACTTCCATGCCCTATACTACCACAGGTGGTTGCGTATACGCAACCCCTAAGGAAATTCCCCTGAAATCTCCGCGTTTCGGAAAATATCAGCCCAATTTCCAGTATCCACTGGTATCCACACTTTCCCAAAACAGCCCAGATCAAGAACCAACAAAACGGACCAAGCTGAAAACACTAACCTACTGAAATAAATAGATTAAGCGCGAAAATACGGGTCGTTTTTGTGACTTAGTTAAATCGTTAAAAATGCCTATGGGATGCTCTTTCACGGAGGATACAGGGGTTCGAATCCCCTTGGGAACGCCAAATTACTCTTCGATCTTTTTCCACTTTGGCTCTTCTCACTTAACAGTTTATCACGAAGCGCATTCTAGTAAAAACAAGCGTTTAGTGTTTTCAAACGATAGTTTACAAAGTTTCTAAAGCGTCTCGCCCCTCTCTGGAGGGCTTTTATACTGCTCCCACATAACTCGCTGACAGCGCCCTCCGAGGGTTTGTCAGCAAGATTACAGAATCCTGATATCGCTCGGTCGATCAGCGCAAGGTCTGCGGGGCGATCCATATTAATGGTGAGCGGCATCGACGATTCCAAAAACTGATCAACGCTGAAATAGAAATAAGGCTCGGGAAGCTGATTTAAAAGCGCCTTCGCTGTTGTCGTCTTTCCGGAGCTTGAAGTTCCATTTAACAATATGATCATGAGAAGCAATACCTTTCTAATCCGTTTTGACCTTCAAAGCTCTTTCCACTTTCTCAAGTCTTTGTTCAAGACTCTCGTGTTTCATGACGGCTTCGCGCAAAAGATGGTTCATCAAAGTTTGATACTTTGCGCCTTCTTGATCCGCTTTATCCTTCAACATCAAAATTAAATCTGCATCAAACCACGAGGTCACTTTTATCTTTGTTGTCTTCGGGTCGAATGGGTTCTCGGGAACTTCGACTTTCCCGTATTTTATCTTACTTGCTTTGCGTTTCATACCAATCCTCCAAAAGTCTCTTTTGATAAGGGCGTAAAGACTTAATGATTTCATTCACGGCTTTTTCGCTGAATCCAAAACCGTCTAGAACTTCAAAATTATCGATGCGCACTTTTACTTCAGCCTCGGGCCGTTTTCCTGAACCTTTCCGCACAACAAGATGGGGATGCCCATGATCTTTGTAGTAGAGGTAGGCCGTTAATCCAGAAAGTATGTTTAATAGATACTCAATCCGAGGCATAGTTTACTATGCCATACTTTGTATGTATATGTCAATATTTTCATCGGATTCGTTAGGAGAGGCTACGGAGGCATAATTTCGGTAGAACAGGGAGAACTGTTCTACCTCCGGAGAACCGCCTCGGCGCTGCCCCTTTGCTCTCCACGGCGGCTATGGTCGTAACCATGGCAAATGTGAACCAGGTGGAAAAGATGTCAAGGTGGGGATTTGAAGATTTCTCGCAATAGAGTTTAGGACATCGCGCCAAGTATGACAAAACTCTTAAGCGATGGTTCACGCTTACCCGCCAATGCCGCACGACGCAGAAGCTCTGCTCGCTCTCAACGCAAAATAGATCGCAAGTTTATCATCTAGCCCTGTTGACCTTGCCGTTACGTCAAGCCCCATGATGAAATCAATGGGAAGGAATTCAAAGATGCTCTCGATTGGAAATTTCGCAAAATCAGCCAAAGTCTCTGCGCGCACCGTAAGGCATTACGAGTCTATCGGGCTTTTGCCAATATCCTCTCGTAGCGAAAACAATTATCGCCGCTACGACCAAAAATGGCTTGAACGGATGAACCGCATTCGAGATCTGCAAAGCTTGGGATTTAGTCTTGAAGACATCAAGATAATCATCAACTTTTCGGATTCTGAATTAAAGGTTCGTCTTGATGGGCGACTTTTGGAAATAGAACAGGAAATTGAAAACCTCGAAGAGCGCCGAGAGCGTGTGAAGAATCTCCTTTCCGTCTCAAATAAAATTGAAACAGGTGAAACTCTCACCGCATCGGAAAGGAATCTCTACATGGACAGTATAAGAGAAGAAGTCATGAGCGGCTTGCGCAGTCGCTACAATGAGGTCACGGATTTAGCGGTCGCTTATTTAAAGCGAGATACATGGCTCGATATTCACCCTCAAGTAGGAGAATTTATCGAGGCCGTTAAAAAATGTATGGATTTTGCGAAAAGCAAAAAACTCACGTTAGGAACAGCACGAGGAAGTTCGCCAGCTAGCATGTCCTTTTTTGGACTCGGCTTCTCACTCGTTGATCCCTTAAAATATGAAATGATTCCTGAGAGACTTTCAACTCAGGCTCCTTTCTTTCATATCGATGTCGAGTATGAACGCGGACAAGAATTCGTCGATTTTTGCCGTGAAATGAATAAGTCACTGACTTATGGAGAAATTCAGGCATTCAAAATGCCATTGATCGATGTCGTCCAAAATACCCACAGAGCTATTGGCAAAATCATTAATTACGATGCGATTGAGGACGACTCGGAGACAGTTTTGAGTCCCTTCAAAAATGGCGATCTAGAAAAGATATTTCAGTTCGACTTTTCAGAAGACGCTCTCGTTATGAATTACGAGCGATTTTTGCCTGAATACCGGGGGCTTAATAAAATTACCGAGTGCTTTAAAGGCCAGCGGGTTTTCAACTTCAGAGACATTATCAATATCACCGCACTTTGGCGTCCGCATTCGCAAGAAATTGTAGACAGAATTAATCTGTACCGCGAAGCCAAAGCGAAACCGTTTTCTTATGACTTTCTTTCAGAAAAAATCGAAGCTTGGTTGAAGCCAAATTATGGGGTCATCATTTATCATGAAGATATCTTAAAAATAGTATCCGAATATACGGGGTGGGATTTTGCGAGAAGCAACTCCCTCCGACGAGCTTGCATGAATAAAAATAAAATCGCTCAACGTAATCAGGACGCGAACTGGATTGAGTTCCAAAAAATTGCGCCCAAGCAAGTTGTTGAACTCGTAGGTGAGGAAAGTAAGTGGGCCTTCTGCCTCCCCCATGCCATTGCTTTTGCCAAGTTTACGAAGCAAACGGCGGTTTTAAAGACTTTGCACAAAGAAGCTTACTTTGCGGAAATTCAAAACTTTGAACAAAAGCATGGGTTCAAATGGGATGACATCGGAATTCGCATTAATGGCGTTTCTCTGCATCAAGGATAGATACCTTTACACAATATACATAAATTCTATGTATATTGTGTAAACTTGGAAAAGCGGCGAATAAACCTTAATTTCACCAAAGGCTTCGAAACTTCTACTCGAAGCGCCTTCCAGAGTGTTTCATACCCAAAATTATACCAATCTTACCCAGTTACTAGGTTTGGGTAAGATTGGCGGACAAACTCTTTTAGCCTCGTCGCAGATGACCCACTCATGGCACCGAACAAGAATCCTTTAGAATGTCGATAATACTATTAATATCACCCTCCTTTTTGCCATCTCTGAATTCGAGTTTTAAAATGCCAGAACTGATCTCCTTTGGACCGACAATTAATTTGGCAAAGGGCCGATACTTATGCGCAAACAAGACCCGCTTTGATAGAGAGCCTTGACTTTCGTCAACCTTGGCCCGAATCCCAGCTTTCATAAGCGCCTTATGAATTTTTCGACACTCGTCACTTTCTCGATCAGACAAAGGCAACAGCATCACTTGAATTGGCGAAAGCCACCCGGGCAGTTGGCCGTCAAAATACTCCAATAGCAGAGCAACAAATCTCTCGTGACTGCCCAGGGGGGCTCGATGAATGATCCACGGACGCACTTGTTCGCCAGATCTTGCCGAATAGGCGAGACCGAATCTCTCTGCTGACAAAAAATCAAGCTGAACACTGGCAATAGATTCCTCTTGGCCCGAACCCATTTTCATTTGCACATCAATTTTCGGTCCATAAAATGCGGCCTCTCCGACGTCCTCAAAAAATTCAAGTCCTCGCTCTAATAATGCCTTTCTTAAAATAGATTCTGCCTCGATCCATTTGCAGTCCTCCCCTTGAAAGTCATTTGGCCTTGACGGGTCCCGAAGCGACAGACGATAGCGATATCCCTTCAGGCCCAACTTTTTGTAACACTCTTCGTGCAAATCCAAGACACAGAGCACTTCTTTTAACGAGTCCCCTGGATCAACATAAATATGGGCGTCGTTTTGACAAAGCCCGCGCACACGACTTAGCCCACGAAGTGAGCCACTCGGCTCAAATCTGTAAACTTGGCCGTACTCAGCAATTCTTAACGGCAAATGACGGTAGCTTCTTGGCAGCGCAGAAAAAACCTTGTGATGATGGGGACAGTTCATCGGCTTCAGATAGAAACTTTTTTTGTCCTCATCTCCTTCTTTTTGCCAATGAATCGGCGGATACATGTTTTCATTAAAACAACTTAAGTGACCCGACTTCTCGTAAAGGTCTTGACGCCCAAGATGTGGACTCACCACTCTCTGGTATCCCCCCTGACGCTCAAGTTCTTTAACAAAAATCTCTAACTGGTCACGAATGGCGACTCCATTTGGCAGCCACACCGGCAAGCCCGCGCCGATCTCCTCGTCAAAGAAACAAATCTCCATTTCATCGGCCAACTGCCGATGATCAAACTGATAAGACATAAGAATTCCCTTCAGATGCAAATCCAAAAAAAGATTAAACGCATCAATCAAAAATAAATTTCGCCAAAAAATAATATTTGTTGGTCCCGTGCTCGGGACAAAACGATCTATGGACCCCTATGGGGTGGTTTGAAAGGCGCTAGAATAAAAGAAAGGTAAATATCGGCACATGATTCCCTATTATCGACGTTTGGGCCTGAAACTCAAATCAAATAAATTTAGGTGACCCATAAGTTCTGCTATGGCCTTTATTAGGGACACCTAGATGATGATCTACACCTTAATATGCCATATTAACGAATTACGATCTCGTTCACTAGCACTAAAAGACACGGACTCCATCCTTACCCTCAGAGTTCCACTGAACTCCTGGCCAGAGAGGAAATATCATGGTATGAAATGCTGAATGAGCGACTTACGCAAAATCCCTATCATCCAACAAGCCCTATTCTTCTAGCCCCTGGTTTTTAACCTGCTCTCGCGTCAAGACATCGAACGGAGAGTTAGCAAATAGATCCGCCTTATCCTTGGAAAGAAAAACGAGATCTCCAGTCTGATGAACACACGCAATCCATTTCTTAAAATCATCTCGTCCGGGCTTAATCTTCACTTCAAGAAACCCGCTTATCTGCCAAATCAAAATCCACAAGAATTCGATCGTAGAGTGCCATCGGCTTCAACCGCTCGCGTCCTTGCACTAATTTTTTCTGCAGCTTAATGAGACCAAGGCTTTCAAGCACTCGGACTTCTTTTGAAACGTAACTCAAATCGCGATCGAAAAGTTTCGCAAGGTCATAGACTGACTCTGGATGTTCCTCGTGGATGAGGCGAAAGAGGTGCAGACGATTTTCAGTCGCAACCGTAAGAAGTGCTTTTAGCGAAGACGATCTGATCTCATCTTTTTCAATATGGGGTTTGCCGGACTTTGCAGCCTTGAGCATTTGATCCATCGAACCTTTCACCGTCGCCTTTGGATCGTAACGAAATGTAAACGTTTTCATCTATACCTCCACACTTGCACCGAAGTGTTTCTTAATCGCGCCGGCAAAAAAGTCGCGAACGTCTTCTAGCGTTTCAGCTTCAACCGGCTCTTGCTGTCCACCATCATAATGCACATGAACTCCGAAAGGCTGATGGCAATCGACGAGAACCCGCCGCATTGGATTTTCTATCTCAAAGAAAATCCAGCTGAAGCGAAATCGGTCGAGAAAGAGGCCCTTCGCCTTTCCTTTACCCACACCGAACAAATCCATATGATTTAGTCTAGGTCGGTACAAAGTCGGGACTGCCCCCGTTATTGATGTAGACCCGTTAAAATAAATCCAGATTTAACAAATTTTTAAAACATCCATCTCTTGGCACTTTTCCCTATGCAGTTCTGGGGGAAGATTTTTTAAAATAGCCTCTTTGATAGCCGCAGCCATTTTTCTTCGCCACTGGGTTCGTCGTCCAACAAGGCTGACCTCGCGACCCGGTGAAGGAATTTTAAAACCACGAACATGTGCTTGAACTTCGGCCTGAGACATTTGATGAATCATGAAGGCGGGCAAAAGCGTGTAGCCAGTCCCTTTCCTGATGAGTCGAAGCAAGGTATCTAAATTGCCACCTTGAAATTTTACTTTGGGCATTCGTCCCAATTCATTTGGCTCCAACGAGCAAATTTGAGCAATCTGGTCCTTAAAACAATGTCCATCTTGTAAAAGCCAGAGGTCTGATGCGTCTAGGTCTCTAACCAAGCAATTCTTGTTCTTCAGCAATTTATGTCCTTTGGATGCGTAGATATAAAAAGGTTCATAAAAGAGAGGTTCCTCTACGAGATGCCCCAACTCCAGAGGAGTCACCATCAATGCGGCATCAAGGCGATCCTCTTCTAGCGCCTTTAAAATTGCGCCAGTTTTTAGTTCGTCAACAATAAGAGTAACTTGAGGATGTGATTTAGAAAACTGGTGAAGGAAATGCGGTATCAGAGTGCTTGCTAGAGTTGGTATAACACCAAGCCGAAACTCACCGGCGATCTCATCAGACTTTTGATGTGCAATATCTTTAAGCTTCTTGTGTTCTTTCAGTATCAGCCTTGCTTGCTTTAGAAGAGCTTCGCCCTCCGCTGTCACTACGAGAGGTTTCTTGACACGATCAAAAATCACGGTATCTAAAGTTTCTTCTACTTTTCTCACTTGCTGGCTCAAAGTAGGCTGAGAAATATGACAAGCCGCTGCCGCCTTGCCGAAATGTCTTAAATCAGCTACCGCAACAATATACTCCAACTGGACTAAACTTGGCATGCCGACTCCGCGTGTTTTAATAGCTTTAAACTATACATTGATTGAAACTATCGAATATACATTTCAATTACTTTTATGAAACATAGTGAGGAAGGTCAAATATTAATTGAAAGTTTAACTATTACTATTATTAAAAGAGGAGAAATTCATGTTTAGGAAAACAATAATGAGTGTGGCCCTTGTTGCACTGACCACATACTCTCAGCTGGGACTTACTGCTGAGTCGAAAGCAACCGACAAGGAAATGTCGAGTCCGCAGGCAACCACCAATCAGTTTTGGTGGCCGGAGCGACTTGATCTCGCACCACTTCGTCAGCACTCATTTGAATCCAATCCGATGGATAAGGATTTCAATTATGCAAAAGAATTTAAAAAGCTTGATATAAAAGCTGTAAAAAAAGACATCGCTAAAGTTCTTACAACCTCTCAAGATTGGTGGCCTGCTGATTACGGCAATTACGGCCCTTTCTTCATCCGTATGGCTTGGCACAGTGCTGGTACCTATCGAGTAGGCGATGGTCGCGGTGGCGCAGGTGGAGGTCAACAACGTTTTGAGCCGCTCAATAGCTGGCCGGATAACGTCAATTTGGATAAAGCTCGTCGTCTGCTTTGGCCAATCAAACAAAAATATGGAAAGAGCATTTCTTGGGCCGATTTAATGGTTCTTACTGGCAATGTTTCTTTGGAATCCATGGGCTTTAAGACTTTTGGTTTTGCTGGTGGCCGACAAGATCAATGGCAAGCGGATATGGTCTTCTGGGGAACTGAAAAGAAGTGGCTTGCTGATGAACGACATGACAATGGCAAGCTCAATAAAACACCTCTAGCAGCTGTTCAGATGGGTCTTATTTATGTGAACCCAGAAGGGCCTAATGGCGTGCCTGATCCCCTGTTGGCCGCAAAAGATATCCGAGATGCGTTTAACCGAATGGCAATGAATGACGAAGAAATCGTTGCTTTGATCGCTGGTGGACACTCCTTTGGTAAAGCTCACGGAGCTGCTGACCCTTCAAAATGTGTTGGCAATGCTCCTACAGGTGCTCCCATTGAAGAACAAGGCCTTGGCTGGAAAAATTCTTGTGGCACTGGTAACGGAAAAGATACGATTTCAAGCGGCCTTGAGGGAGCTTGGACTGCAACTCCAACCCATTTCTCCATGTTGTACTTGGCGAATCTTTTCAATTTCGATTGGGAGAAAACAAAAAGTCCAGCGGGTGCTACCCAATGGATTCCAAAAAATGGCGCAGGGGCCAACTTGGTGCCAGACGCACACGATCCTAACCTCCGCCATGCGCCGATCATGTTTACAACTGACATCGCTCTAAAAGAGGACCCAGACTTTAACAAAATTTCTAAGCGATTCTTGGAAAACCCAAAGGAATTTGAAATGGCATTTGCCAGGGCTTGGTTTAAACTCACTCATCGTGATATGGGGCCGCGCGCTCGGTATCTAGGTAGCGAAGTTCCTAAAGAGGCTTTAAGCTGGCAAGATCCTATTCCGGCAGTTAATCATAAACTTGTAAACAATGGTGACATCGCTGCGCTGAAGAAAAAACTTCTGACCTCAGGGCTGACAAGTTCAGAGTTAATCCGCACAGCTTGGGCATCTGCTGCAACTTTTCGTGGCACGGACAAGCGTGGCGGAGCCAACGGTGCACGCGTTCGACTGGCTCCACAGAAGGATTGGTCTGTTAACAATCCAGAGGAGTTGTCTAAAGTGCTCGCAAAACTTGAAGCAATCCAGTCTGATTTTAACAAGTCAGCCAAAGATGGTAAGAAAATTTCACTGGCAGATCTGATTGTTTTGGGGGGAACAGCCGCCGTAGAGCAAGCTGCCAAATCAGGTGGATACAACATTAAAGTCCCTTTCACACCAGGACGCATGGATGCCACTCAAGATCAGACAGATGTAAAATCCATCGCTATGCTTGAGCCCAAAGCCGATGGTTTCCGTAACTATTACGGAGAAGGAAACTATTTGCCACCTTTAGAGATGCTTGTCGACCGAGCAAATATGCTTACCTTGACTGTTCCGGAAATGACGGCGCTAGTGGGAGGATTACGCGTTCTCGATGCTAATGCGGACCACTCAAAAAATGGCGTGTTGACTAAACGCCCTGGCAAACTAAGTAATGATTTCTTTGTAAATCTTCTCGATATGTCCACGAAATGGCAAAAATCTGCCAACACAGTGGGTGTTTATAAAGGCCTTGATCGCAAAACAGGGGATCTCAGATGGACGGCGACGCCCGTTGATTTGATATTTGGATCTCACTCTGAGTTGCGAGCCATTGCTGAGGTGTACGCCTCTGAAGATGGTAAGCAAAAGTTTGCAAAAGACTTTGCAAACGCATGGAACAAAGTCATGCTCTTAGATCGTTTTGATTTAAAGAATATGTAATCTAACCTGTAATCGCCCTTGCCCACTTGATTTTGGGCAAGGCCTTTTGTTCGTATAAAACTACTTTTCTAACAAACCTCTCAATATCCAGGCGATCTTTTCATGAATCTGCACCGGTTGGTCGACCGATAGGGCCTGCTGACTCCTGTAGTAGCACACAGCTAAGGCAAAACTTGTGCAACCTAACACTCAGCTCAGAAGTAATTGATGTCGTCGCGACATCCGACTTCCTTTTCTTATAGAAAGAAATTTTCTGTTTCGGCTATTGTCAGCATGAAAAAGGAACTTACCTCTGCATCACTTCCATGTGTTATTCGAATGTCCGAGGGCTATTAGCTATAAACTTGATTCAAAAAATTCTTTTTGCGTTTTTTTGCGCTCCTTTAAGTACTCACCGTAGTTTTCGTTGTACTTGTCATTATTTTTCAAAAGACATAAAGATATCGATGCTATCTGCCGAGCTAAATTCAGTTTGGCATCCTTGTGGTCCACACCCTTGGCTCGAAGGGCATCATATCGATCCCTTAATTCACCATCCAAACGCATCACATTTTCAGCGGCGCCAATGAAAACATTGCGAAGCTCGCGCCTGCCAAAAAATCTCTTGTTCCCATAAATTTTTCCGCCTGATTCCTGGATATGGCGAACCAACATACAGTATCCCCAGAACCTGTGTTTGTTCTCAAATCTGGCAGGCTGGCAAACAATCGCTGCAATAATATTGGCGCGGATTATACTAATCCCAGGAATCGTCATCAAATTGCGGATCGGACGGTACTTTTTTCGATTTTTTTCGAAAACGTCTAAAGTGTTACCCATCTCTCGGGTTGCACAAAGTATTTGAAATTATTAGAGTTTACCCAAGAAGCAAACTCTTTTTTATTTCTTTCAATTTATACCGATATACGGTATATTCATATAGTGATTAAAAACATCAAGGGTAAAGCAACTCAGGATATATTCGATGGATTGAACACCAAAGCAGCTCGTAAAGTTCCAAGCGAGCTTCATGAGCGAGCTCGAGATCTTCTTGATGCTATTAATGCTATTACAAGAATTGACGACTTGAAGGCTCCTCCTAGTAATAGACTGCATAAGTTGAAAGGAAATCTCAAAGATTTTTGGAGCGTTAGTATAAATGATCAGTGGAGAATTATTTTTAAATGGGTTAGTGGCAATGCCACGGAAGTGAAAATTACAGACTATCATTAAATAAGTTATGACTATGAAACGTATAAAAAATATACACCCCGGTGAAGTGCTGCAGGAAGAATTCTTAATACCTATGAATATTACTGCTTATAAACTGGCCAAGGATATTCATATTCCGCAAACCAGGGTGGCTGCTATTCTGAAAGGAAACCGGCGAATTACTGCTGATACTGCTTTAAGGCTGAGTACGTATTTTGGTAATTCTCCAAAATTCTGGTTGGGCTTGCAGGATGATTATGATGTGGAAG